>JBGAGQ010000060.1:0-39393 GCA_044226625.1 Thermoanaerobaculia bacterium | reverse complement strand
CGATGATAGGAAAACGCCCGGCCCGGCAGCGAAAGCTTGCGATCAGCGCCGAAGAGTGCGTAAGCCGTAACCGCGATCTCGTAGGCGAGCGCATCGGCCGGGCGACGGAACGGCAGCGTGGCGCGCGACGCGGAGCGGATGCGGAAAAAGGCATCCTGCGGCTCGGCGTCCGACAGGTCGCCGCTTCGGCTACGGCGGAACGCCCGCACCACGCGCCACAGGATCAGCGAGACGAGACCGACCTCCCAGATGCCGACCAGGATCTCGAGCGGTCTTGCGAGATGGGGCATGTCGGTGGCCGGTTTCGAGCCGATCAGCCCGCGTAGCGCGCTTTGGCGTCACGGACTGCGGCCAGGGTGTCCGGTGGGACGCGGAGCCGGACGCGGTCGTCCAAGAGGAGAGCGGGACCGGACCTGAGCGGCTCGGCCTCTACTCGGATGCGCTCCCACGGCACGCGAACCGGCGGGTGGAACAGGAAGATCCGCGGAATGCGAACGGCGAGGCCGCCGGGGCTCGCGGACAGCTTCAGGATTCCGCCCCGATACCGGGAAGGCCCTATCCAGGCGATCGGCGGCGCCGGCAGCTCGTCGCCCTCGCTGGCCGAGGTCGAGTCGATGCGAAACGCGGCGAGCGTTCGGTATCCGCTCACCCCAGCGATGAGCGCGCAGACGAGGCTCCAGATGGTCACGAACCCGATCAGGATCCCCGCCGGAAGGGCCACGGCGAACCAGGCGGGCAGCTCGGATTGCATGGTGAGATTGTAGTCAACTGGCGCGAAGGCTCAGCTAAGCTTTCCCGATCCGTTCAAAGGAGGCCGGCATGGGTTCGACCGCAGGGGAAGGTCAGGCGCAGGGGATCGACGTCTCCCATTACCAGGGGACCGTCGACTGGAACGCGGTGCGCGGCAACTGGCGCGAAGGCTCAGCTAAGCTTTCCCGATCCGTTCAAAGGAGGCCGGCATGGGTTCGACCGCAGGGGAAGGTCAGGCGCAGGGGATCGACGTCTCCCATTACCAGGGGACCGTCGACTGGAACGCGGTGCGCGGCGCCGGAATGTCGTTTGCGTTCGCGAAGGCGACCGAGGGGGTCACCTCGACCGACGCGATGTTCTCGACCAACTGGCCGGCGATGGGTGCGGCTGGCCTTCTGCGCGGCGCCTACCACTTTTTCCATCCAGAGGACGACGCCGCCACCCAGGCCCAGTTCTTCCTTTCGGTGGTGGGAACCCTGTCGGCCCACGACTTGCCTCCCGTCTTGGACGTCGAGATCACGAATGGGGTCTCGGCTTCGACGCTTTGGGCGGGTGTCTCGACCTGGCTCGAAACGGTCGCGAGCGAGACCGGTCGGAGGCCGATGCTCTATGTCTCGCCTGGCTTCTGGAACGCGAACGGGGGCAATCCCGCGTTGATCGCCTACCCGCTCTGGCTCGCCGACTACGCCTCCGCACCGGCGTTGCCGAGCGGGTTTTCGACCTGGAGTTTCTGGCAGTACTCGCAGTCGGGAACCGTGGCGGGCGTCACCGGCGCGGTCGACCAGGACGTCTTCAACGGCCCGGTCGCAGCGTTGCTCGCCTTCCTGGCGAACGGTTGAGAGAGGGGAACCGGCCGGCCCCGAAGGGCCGGCCGATGAGCGCTAGCGGCAGGTGAACAGCCGCGGTTTGATCAGCAGGGACCACGAGTTCAGCTTGCCGACGTCGCGCGGCGCCTGATCGCTCACGAACAGCTGCCATGTGCCTAGCGTGCTCTGGTCGTTGAAGTGGGAGAGCTCGCCCGAGTCGACTCCGATCTCGCCGAGCGATGGGGAGTTCAGGAATGGCAGCCAGCGGCCGGTGAACGGCGCCGCCGGAGCGTCGGCGAGCACGAGATCCTGGGTCGCCGCGTCGTCGAACGTGGTGTTGGTGAAATTGTCACCCGAGTTCAGGCCGAGGAAGCAGCCGTCCGGAATGCAGCCCGCGGGCGCGTAGACCATGTCGGTGCCGAGCGCCTCGGGGCTCTTGATCTCGACCGAGAGATCGCCCACCCAGGTGTGAGTGAGGCTGTTGAGCTTGACGTCGAGATCGGCGATCACCAGATCCATCGTGACGGGCAGCGAGCTGACGACGCCCGACCCGAAACCGTCCGGGATCGCGAGGCCTCCCGCGATCGACTTGGTGAACGTCCGGACCGCGCCGACGCCGCCCGGCTTGCCCACGCGGAGGGTGAACGACTGGGTGCGGGGCCCCAACGAGCCCGTCGTCGCGAGGTTGAACTGGATCGCACGGCCACAGGCGAACCCGTTGGGAACCTTGAACGTGAAGACGACGCTGTTGACCGCGCTCCCCTGCGCCGGAATCATCGGGTAGGCGGAAGTCTTCTTGGTGACTACGACGCCGGGGGTGGGCGAGGTGAGCATCGCCGAGACGTTGTTCGCCTTCTTGCTCGCGAGGTGCCAGGGATTCCGCAGGGTGATCTTCAGGTTGACCGTCTCGCCCGGATCGGGGAAGTGGTTCGCGCCGCCGCCGGTGTCGAGGATCTGGATCGACGCGATGTCGAGATTCGGTAGCGCGAAGGACTGCTTGACGCCGATGTGGGTGGCGATGCCACGCGAGTCGGTCGCGTCCCAGCCCAGGCCTCGATCGGCAAAACCGGCCCAGATCGCTTGCTCGTTGGCGCAGTTATTGGTGGCGCAATCGGCATCGATCAAGGCGTCGCGCGCTTCGGTGAACGACGGATCGATGGGCGTCATCTTGAGCGCGTCGGTCACCAGCTGGAGCATGATCTCGTTGCCGTTCGGCACGTTGCCGCCGTGGCTCGCGATGATCCGGCTGCGCACCTCCCACAGGCTCAACGCCCAGACCTCGCCGGCGTTGTGCACCTCGAGACCGCCGTTGAACTCGAAACCGAGGAGGCTCGGCGGCAGACCGCCGGACATGTTGGCGGTGGTGTCGTCGACGTCCGCCCAGGTGAGCGGGTTGACGTTGTTCGCCGTCGTGTAGGGGAAGCGGCGGATGCCCGAGACGTAGTTGTCGGTGAACGGCACGCCGGCGATCTCATAGGTCGCGTAGGCGCCGTAGGCGTAGCGGGCGTTGGGCAGGTCGGACGGTCTCGAGTTGAGGAGCGAGAGGGCGTAGAAGTCGCTCCAGCCTTCACCCATCGAACCGCCGGGGAACCAGTTGAGGCCCGCGCCGTCTCCGATCAGCCGGTTGCTGAGGCCGTGCGTCAGCTCGTGGAGGACGATCTCCGCATCGAGGCTACCGTCGCGATCGGGTCCCGGGCCGTCGAACAGGAACATGCGCATGACGCCGTTCTCGCCGTCCGGCGGCGTGCTGAAGTTCGCGTTGTTGAAGGACGGATCGGCGGCGCCCGCTCCCTGCTGCGCCTCGGCGAGAACCCGGTCCCCTCCGGCGCCGCCGCGGCCGAAGTTGTCGTTCTGGAAGTTGCCCGCCCCTTCGTCGAAGCCGAGCTGGTACAGGCGGTCGTGGTAGTAGTTCGTGGCGTAGAACAGCTGGGTCACCGCGCCGCGCTGGAAATCGTCCGATCCGGACGGATCGTCGCCGTCGTCGGGATCGGCGCCCAGCGGCGCGGGGGTGTAGGAGAAGCCGGAGCCGAGGAAATCGCGCGCGTTGCCGGCGCCGTCGACGTTGCCGGTCGGCCGTCCGTCGAGATCGAGCGATCCTGCGTCGTCGAAGTCGTCACCGTCGCGATCGAGATAGGCGTCTACGTTGTTGCCGGTGGTCGTCGAATCTCCGTCGGCGATCCAGCCGTCGGGGCTCGCCTCGTCATCCTGCACCGAGGACATCGAGACCGTGGTCCGCGAGATCGCGGGGAACTGGGTTCCCGCGTTCGGCGCCACCGTGACCGGCGAGCGCGGCGCGGGGTTGTCGGCCGGGACCTTACCGTCGGCCTGGACGTAGACGCTGAAGCGGGCCTCCTCGGTCGACACCTGGTGCTCGATGTTCTTGCGGTAGAGGAGCGTTCCGGTGCGGGCGTCGACGACGAAATACCAGTCGGCCGGGCCGTCGACGTACGCCACCTGCGCCCAGGCGGGGATCAGGGTTCCCGCGCCGAGAGGGAAAAAGACCAAGCGGCTCGCGCCGGTACGCTCGACCTTGGGATCTCCCACCGTCGCGAGCGCGGCGGAGAGCGCCTTCTCGGGTGCGATCTGACCGGCGAAGCTCGAGGCCGCCACGCTGCGCTCGTCTACCCCCGGGACCAGCCGGCCGACGGTGCGGACCAGCCGGCCGTCGCGATCGAGCAGCGCCCGCGTGTCGCTTTGGAAGACCGGCACGCCGTGGACCGTCTGGCGCAGTCGGACCATGCGCAGGCCGCTCTTCGGGCTCAGGCTCTCGCCCAGGACCTCCATTCGATCGATTTGTTCCGCGCTCAGCCCGTACAGCGCCGCGTGGCTCCGCAAAAAGCCCAACGCGATCTCGGCGGTCGTGCCGCTCGCGGCGGCGGACAGGGCGTGGCCCGGAGCGCGGACCACCTCGACACCGCCGGTGAGCGGTGAGGAGGCGAGCCGGGCCGTCGGCACCTCCCGCTGGAGGTTCGCGAGCGCGGAGTCCATCGAGGCGCGCACGCCCTTGCCGGCCTCCGCCATGCGGCGTAGGTCCGTAGCCTGGGGAGCGCGCAAGAGCCGGGCAAGCTCGGCGCGTCCGTTGACGCGGATGTCGTAATTGCCGTGGAGGGCCTTGCTCGACCTCGGGGGCGCGATCTGGGCGGATGCCGCGACGGTGAGGGCCAGGGAGCCGAAGACGCTCCAAGCGGCGAGGGCGTGGGATCGATTGCGATGGGACATTGGGGATCGCCTCCTGATCGGCGCTGGCCGTGAAAAAGCAGCGTTCCTACAGTATACGCGACGCCCCGAAGCGGTCCGGTCGGGGGCGGCACGTGGGCCGTGCCGCCCCGAAAGGCATTGCTACCGGAGCTGGAACTGGACGAAGTCGGTCACCACGGCGCGGCTCTCGGAGCCGGTGACGTTGTGGACCAGCACGACCCAGTCGCCCGAACGGGCTTCCGGCAGCGGCAGCTCGACCCTCGAGCGCGAGGCGACGGTGAAGTTCTTGCCGCCAGGCAGCGGGCGGAGGTTCTGGACCAGAACCTTGTTGTCGCGATTGAGCGCCGCGAGCTTCCACGGCGTCCGCGAGAGCGAATAGAAGGTATTGGTCACGGTGATCGGGTGGTTGGTCGCGTTGTCCCACTGGACGCCGGCGATCGGGCTGCCCGACTGGTGGCCGCTGATCTGGTAGACGATGCTGCCGGGGATCTCGTTGCCCGCGAGATCGGTCCAATACATGTTGAGCAGGTCGTTCGGATTGACAGTGCACCAGCCGACGTGGATCTGCGCCGGACCGGTTGCGCTGCCGGTCGGGATCGGATCGTTCGAGCCGTTCAGATTCTGCCAGTGAAGCAGCTCGTCGGAGCCCGAGGGCGTGACGGTGAACGAGGAGAAGGTGCCGCCCGCCCAGCCGTCGTAATGGAACGAGATCGGCTGGCTGCCGGAGATCAACGCGGCGATGTCGTACGCCGGGGGGCCGAGGTTGATCAGGTCCTTGTTGATGCAGTAATCCGCGGACGCCCCACGCGCGACGAGAAAGCAGAGTGCGGCGACGGTGAGGACACACTTCGACCCTTGAAACCTCATGACGTTTCCTCCTTGGAAAGGTTTATCTCGACTTCGGCTGCGAGCGGGTCCGCGATCGATCTTCCAATCGGTCCCGCTATCAAGAAGGTGTGCTCATGGAGGCCTGAAGCGAGACGAAAAAGAAAAGAAAATCGAGTTAAAAATCAGGGTGGCCAAGGGCGAGTGAAAGAAACGATAAAAAGGGCCCCGGAGCGAAGGCGCCGGGGCCGAGGAAGGCCTCGGAGAGAGGCTCGGATCGTTTACGGTAGGGTTTTCTTGCAGGCCGAGGCCGCGTTCGACCACTCCCACTGATAGGCGTAACCGCCGGTGCCGAGGAACGGTGCCGGCGACCAGGCGCACTTGTCGTCCGCCTCCTGGCCCGAGGAATCCCACCAGCCGGTACCGGTCGGGTCGGTCACCGCTTCGCGGGTCTCGTGGACCATGAAGTGCTCGGCGTTCTGCACGTCCGACCAGCCCGTGACCTTGCAACCCGAGCAGCTCGGGTAGGGCTCGATCGAGTATTTCTTGGCGCTCGCGCCGCTGCCGATCCAGCCGTGGTAGGCGCAATAGGCGAGGCTCGGGCCGCCGCAGGAGGTGCTGCCGCCGTTCGAGGAGTAGGAGGTCTTCGGAATGACCACCTCGTAGATCGTGCTCGCGTTGAATCCGAACGCGGAAATGTAGGAGTTGACCTTGCTCTGGACCGCCGAATCGGTGACGTTGGTCGGCGGGTTGGTGCAATCGAAGAGGTCCGGCGTGCCGGTGCCGAGGTTCGACTGGAGGATGCCCGAGTACTGGGTGATCACGTTGTATTCGGGGGTGGTGCCGAGCTGGTTGCGATAGGCCTGCAGGGTGGTCGCGTAGGAGCGGGAGACGCCGCCGACACAGAACGCCGAGCCCCAGAAGATGTAGACCACCTTCGCGCTCGTGATCGTCGGTCCGCCGTGGTACGTAAGGTTGACGGCCTTGACCCGATCGTTCGATTGCCAGCCCTTCGGGCGGGTATAGACCACGCGAGGGTTGGTCGCCGAAGCGCCTTGGGTCACCGCGTCCGGAGCCGCGTTCGCCGCCATGGCGACCAGGCCGCAGGACAGAGCCAGAACCGACTTCACACTTCCAATCCGCATAGATTCCTCCAGGGAATCGGCTGAGTAGGGCGCCGCCGCGCGGCGAGTACGCCCTTCCCGATGAAGGGCGGCGACCGCTCGACGGTGGGATCGGGGTCAGCGAGACCCGACCACGGGCCTCCCCGTCGGATACCATTCGGTAGCCTGGCAGGGGTTGGTTTCAGAGCTTGCTTTGTCCCGCTATAAGAGAGGTGTGCGGCAGCGCGTCGAAAGCGAGCCGGATGGAAAGAAAAATGTTGAAATCATTCGGGCCAAGCGGGTGTTCGAAGCGCTTTATGAAGATTCGATGAAAAAACCATCATTCGTGTGATCTCTCGTCGCGCGTCCAGGGGGCCATTTCATGTTCGACCGCCGTACCTCCGTGCCGTACCGTCTCGCTCTTGTCCTCGCCTTGGGTCTCGCCTCCGTGAGCTTCGACGCGCGCGGATCCGAGGCTCCCTCCGGGTGGTTCGAGGACCCGGCGGGCGACGCGCTCCCCTCGCGCGAGGGGCAGGGACCGCTGCCGGTCCGTTACCGGATCGTGCGCGTCGACGCCGCCGAGCTCGACCGTTGGCTGGCCCTAGCGCCCGCCGAGCGGTCGGTGGAGGCCGGGAGCGCGCCGCTGATCCTCTCCCTGCCCTATCCCGACGGCACGGCCCCGCGGTTCCGGGTCGAGGAGTCGCCGATCCTCGAGCCCGGGCTCGCCGCGCAATTTCCCGACATCCATACCTACGTCGCCCAGGGAGTCGACGATCCGACCGCGACGGCGCGGCTCTCGGTGACCTCGCTCGGCTTCCACGCCATGGTCCTCTCCGCGGCCGGTACCGTCCTGGTCGATCCGTACGTCCCCGGCGAGCGGGACCTCGCTCTCTCGTACTGGAAGGGCGACGCGCGGCGAAGCCCCGGCGCGCCTTCCTTCCATTGCGAGGTAAAGGGCGACGATTCCGCCGGGGAGGCGGACGCGTCGGCTTCGCCGCGATCCGGGCCGCCCGACCTCGTCGTGCCGCGGGCCGCTTCGGGCACGCAGCTGCGAACCTACCGGCTGGCGGTCGCCGCGACGGGCGAGTACTCGGCGGCGGTCTGCGCGCCGAACCCGGCCGCCGTGTCCTGCGCACTGGCCGCCCAGGTGGTTTCGGTCAACCGGGTGGACGGCATCTACGAGCGCGAGGTGGCGATCCGGATGGTGATGGTCGCCAACAACAACCTGATCGTCTACACCGACGGCACGACCGATCCCTACACCAACGGCAGCGGCGGGACCATGCTGGGGGAGAACCAGTCGAATCTGAACACGGTGATCGGCACGGCCAATTACGACGTCGGACATGTCTTCTCGACCGGCGGCGGCGGCGTGGCCAACCTGGGGGTGCCCTGTACGGCGAGCAAGGCGCGCGGGGTGACGGGGCAGTCCAATCCGGTGGGCGACCCCTTCGACGTCGACTACGTCGCGCATGAGATGGGGCACCAGTTCGGCGGCCAACACACGTTCAACGGCACCACCAACAACTGCGGCGGCGGCAACCGGAGCGCCGGCTCGGCCTACGAGCCGGGCAGCGGCACGACGATCATGGCCTACGCGGGGATCTGCGGCGCCGAGGACCTCCAGCCGCACAGCGACGACACGTTCCACACCCGGAGCTTCGATCAGATCGTGGCGTTTTCGACGGGCGCCACCGGCAGCTCGTGCGCCGTCACGACGGCGACCGGCAACCAGCCACCGACGGTCAACGCCGGTGCCGCCTTCACGATTCCGAAGCAGACGCCGTTCACCCTGACCGGTTCCGGAACCGACCCGAACGGCGACGCGCTCACCTACATGTGGGAGGAGTTCGACCTCGGGACCGCCGCGCCGCCGAACGACGACGTGGCGGCGGTGCGGCCGATCTTCCGTTCGTTCGTACCGCTCCTCGTGCCGAGCCGGACGTTCCCGCGCCTTTCCGACATCCTGGCCAACGCGGCGACGCTCGGCGAATCGATGTCCACCCGCAACCGGACGATGACGTTTCGCCTGACCGCGCGCGACAACCGGACGGGCGGCGGCGGGGTCAACTTCGCCTCGACCTCGGTGACGGTCAACGCCGCGGCCGGGCCGTTCGTAGTAACGCAGCCGAACACCGCCGTAACGTGGGACGCCGGCAGCAACCAGACGGTGACCTGGGACGTGGCGGGTACCGCGGCCGCCCCGATCTCCTGCGCGAACGTGGCGATCGACCTTTCGACCGACGACGGGCTGACCTTTCCGACGTCGCTCGCCGCCTCGACCCCGAACGACGGATCGGAAAGCGTAACGCTGCCGAACCAGCAGACGACCCAGGCCAGGGTCCGGGTGAGCTGCGTGGGCAACGTCTTCTTCGACATCGGCAACGTCGATTTCACCCTGGTCGCGGCGGCGCCCGTTTCGGGCTTCTATCCACTCACCCCGTGCCGGATCGCCGATACCCGAGACGCGAACGGCCCCTCAGGCGGCCCGGCGCTCGTCGGCGGCACGGTTCGGACCTTCCCGGTAGCCGGTCTCTGCGGCGTCCCGGCCGACGCGATGGCGGTGGCGGCGAACGTCACCGCCATCTCCCCGACGAGTCTCGGAAACCTGATCCTTTTCCCGAGCGGGTCGACGCCGCCGGTCGTTTCGACGATCAACTTCAGCGCCGGCCAGGTGCGCGCGAACAACGCGATCTTGGGGCTTACCGGAGCCAATCCGGGAAGCCTCGACGTCCAAACGGTGCTCTCCGGGTCCGGTACCTCGCACCTCGTGGTGGACGTGACCGGCTACTTCAAATAGGAGATTTCAGCGGATCGGCAGCATTTCGAGCGGCGTCGGAGTGAACGACAGGATCAGGATGGCGAGCGCGACGGCCGCGAGCGCCATCCGCCCCGGCCCGAGCCGGGTCTGCTCGTCGCGCACGGGGGGATGGTAGAGGCCGATCGCCAGGGTGAGCAGGGTCCAGAAGATCCAGTTGATCGACCAGAACGAGAGCGCGGCGAGGACGAGCCAGAGGGGGCGGGCGAGCTTCCTTTGGAGCTTGCCGAACGCCGCGTACAGCACGTGCCCGCCGTCGAGCTGGCCGAACGGCAGCAGGTTGATCGAGGTGGCGAACAGGCCGAACCAAGCGCCCAGCGCCGCGGGATGGAGCTCGACGATCGAGCCCGCGGGCACGGGACCGTGAAACCAGCGAATCGCGAGCTGGAGCAGCAGCGGCTCGCCGGGTACCGAGAGGCCGGTCCCCGGAGGGCCCACGACGGAAGAAAGCGCCACCACCCGCGAGTGGGCGACCCCCCAGAACGCGATCGGCAGGAGCGCGACGAAGCCGGCGATCGGCCCGGCGACGCCCACGTCGAACAGCTCGCGTTTGTCCGAGAGCGGCGCGCGAATGCGGATGAACGCGCCGAACGAGCCGAGCGCGATCGGGGTCGGCAGGAAATAGGGGAGGGTGACGGGCAACCCGTAGCGCCGGCAGGCGACGTAGTGCCCCAGCTCGTGGACCAGAAGGATGCCGAGCGCCGTGGTCGAGAACCAGAGCCCCTGACGGAGCAGCCACGGATCGCTCCATACCCCTCGCACCGTGCTCGGTAGGAGGACCATCAGGAAGTTGCTCACCCGGTCCGTGCGTGTCTCGAGGACGAAGACCGCGCCGAGCGTCGTGGTCGTGAAGATCGAGGCGACGAGCAGAGCGAGCGCGCGGGCGTAGCGCGGTGGGCTCGGCCGAGGGAAAACCCCGGGAGGAGGGAGGAGCTCGATCAGCGGGCGTCGAACGACGTTACCGTCCTCGCTCCTCCTCCACGAGTGGGGAGGACGATGGGGTTCGATCGGCCCCGGCGGCGGGTCGAGGGGAGCCGCGGAATTCGCCGTGGGATCGGACGGCGGAACGCCGTTCAAAGGTTCTTGAGGTCCTTGCCGGGCTTGAAGCGGACCGTTTTGCCGGGACTGATCGCGACCTCGACGCCGGTCTTCGGATTGCGCCCGACCCCCTTCTTGCGATCGCGCACCTGGAAGACCCCGAAACCGCGCAACTCGATGCGCTTTCCCTCGAAGAGGGCGTTTTTCATCGCCTCGATGATCGTGTCCACCGCCTGTGCGGCTTTGACGCGTGGTACGTCCGATGATTCGGCGATCTTCTCGACGATGTCCGACTTGATCATCGTGGCTCCGAGCTGGGGTCGAGGATAACAACGCCCCCCAGGGGTGTCAACGAAATCACGGAAAAGGATGCACTTGCGGCTCTCACGGCGTAAGACTCTACCTCACGCGCCGAGGCCGCGGCGCTTCCGAATGCAGCCCTCCAAGGCGCCGGTGAAGGCGCTTCGGAGGCGGTTCTGCACGTCGATTCCGAAACCGTTCCAACTCTTGTCCTCGCCGTCGGCGTAGAGCACGGCGACGAGCCGCTCGCCAATGCGGATCGGGAGCATCATCGCGCGTTGGGGGAGGGCGCCTCCCCAGCACTTCGCGAGCTCGAGATGGGCCGGCATGGGGGGAAGAGGTCCGAGATGCAAGCCGCTGCCTCGGTCGAGGTTCAGGAAGACCGAGGGTTGATCGAGCCCCACCCGGTATTTCGCGAAGGCCTCGGGATCGACGTCCTTACCCCGTGCTCGCCAGCCCGAGACCTGGCCGCGCGCGACCTGGAACGCGGCCGCGCGATCGAAACGGCGTGCGAGGAAGTCGACCACCAGCTCGGCCAGCACGTCCCGCTCCGTGGTCGCCGCGAGCGCCTGGGCCAGCTCCTCGACCGTCGCCGGGGCGGGACGCGGAGCGGGGGGAGCGGCGACGCGCGGTGGCATCGCCGGCGGGGGCTCCCGTCGCGGTGGTGGGCTGGGAGCCGCCGGGCGCGCCTCGTCCGTCTTCTTGGCTTCCTGGGCCGCTCCTTTTCCGACCCGGTCTGTGGGGGCTTCCTCTGGAGGCCGCTCCAAGCGCTCGAGATCGGCCCGCTCTTCGGCGGTGAGTGGGATCACCCGCGGGACGGTCGGGGCGTGTGGGGCCGCCGGGTTGGCCCCGGTCGAACGCGCGGGCGCGGCGGGCGGAGCGGCCGGCTTGGCTTTGAGAAGGGCCGGTGCGGACAGTGGTGCCGATACCGAAGGAACCTCGGGAGCCTTTCGCTCCCCTCGCTCCGACGGGCGCAGGGCGGACGTCGAAGCACCGTGCGGATTCGGGGGGCCCGAAGAGCCGATCGGTCGCACCAGGGGAAACAGGCCGCTGCCGCCTTTCGGCGGCGCGACGGGCAGGTCCAGCATGGGCCCCGCGGTTCGCTCGCCGCCGAGGATCGGCAGGTCGGGGAACCGGTCGAGGCCGAGAGGAGCCCGCTCCCGGTTGCGCACCGGCGGCGGAGGCGGATTCGTCGCCTCCGCGTCCCGATGCGAATCCTTTTCTTCCTCTTTCCACAGATATCGGGCGCGGTTCAGCCGGTCGAGCAAGAGCGTGAAGCGCGACGGGCATTCCTCGGAGTAATAGCGCTCCAGCGCTTCGAAGATCCGCACCTCCGGGGCGACGTGGACCCGGACCCTCCGGCCCGAGGCGAACGCCACCTCGTCGTGACAGGAAAGGTTTCTCGGATCGAGCATCGCGACGTCGAGACGGTTGCCGATCAGCTGGAACGGCACGGCCCGGCAGCGGCGGGCGATCTTCGACGGCAGCACGCCGATCACCTCGTCGGGTACCGCCCGAAGCTGCTCGAGGGTCGCGATCGGCAGGCCCGTCTGCTCCGCCAGCGCTTTGCCGAGGTTCTCCTCGGACAGCGCGTCCATCTCCATCAGGCAGGTTCCGAGACGCCCGGCGACGACGCCCTGGGTCTTGAGCGCACGGGTCAGCTGCGGCAGGTTGATCCAACCGCGCGAGATCAGGATCTGTCCTAGCTTGGCCACCGCGCTTCGTCGCTCGACTTCGATCCTCGTCAACCTCTATCGGGAGGCGTGCTCCGGCTCGGCGTCGGCAAAATCGTCGAGCTCCGCCGCCTCGGTCGGGCGAATCCTGGAGACGTCTCCAAGAGGCGGGTAAATCATAGAGTGCGCTTCAGTTAAGCGCAGAGGACAAGATCATAGGGGCACCACTTCGGCTTGGCAAGCGGCGGAGGCGCTGTTACTCTGCCGAAATGCGGTTCGCGCGGATGTTCGCTTCCCACCTCGTTCTCTGCATCCTGAGCCTGCTCTTCCTCGTCGGTCGGTCCGCGCATCCCGCTTTCGCGGTCCAAGGTCCGCCTGCCGTCGCGACCGGCGCGACGAACGCGGCTCCGGTGGCTCCGACGACCTCGACCCCCCCGAAGAACGACCTCCTGGAAGGCGCCTATCGCTTCGCGATCGCCAAATCCCTCGCCGCCGAGGGCGCGTGGGCGGAGGCGTTGTCTTGGTTCGCCGAGGCGGAGGGATTCGCGCCCGACGATCCGTTCATCCTCGCCGAGCACGCCCTGCTGCTCGCACGCCTCTCGCAATCGCCCCTTCCGGCGGGAGCCGGGGGCGCGGAGCGGGCGAAGGCCTTGATCGATCGGGCGCAAAATCTCGCCCCGGACGACGTCGACCTTCTCCGTACCGCGAGCCAGGTCTATCTGACCCTCGCCGGACGCTCGCCCGGCGCGCTCGACGCGGCGGTCGCGGTGCTCGAATCGCTGCGCGCCAAAGCTCCCGCGGACGTCCAGGCGCTCATCCCCCTGGGTCGGATCTACCTCGATCGGGGCGAAGCCAAGAAAGCGGCGGACCTGTTCTCCGACCTGATCAAGTTCGTGCCGAACAATCGGATGGCGGCCGGCCTGCTGATCGAGTCGCTGCTGCGCTCCCAGCAGACCGCCGAGGCCGAGCGGGCTCTCGCCGATCTCGTCCGGGCCGATCCGGAATCGATTGAGGCCCGTTCGACGCTCGCCGATCTCCTGGAGCATCGCGGCGATCTGCAGGGAGCCCGCAAGCTCCTGGAGCAGGCACCGGAAGAGGTGCGCGGCGATCCGCAGATCCGGCGACAGCTGGCCTCCGTTCTCTATTTCTCGGGCGACCTCGAGGCGGCACTCCGCCTGGTGGACGAGCTGCTGGGTGAGGCGAAGAAGGCGCCGGGCGCGGAGGCCGGCCGCCCCGGCGAGGGGGAGCCGAACGCCTCGGCCGAGGCGACCCGGTACCTCCTGCGTCTGCGCGGCATGATCCTCGCCGCCCTCGGCCGGACGTCCGAGGCGATCGAGGTGCTATCCCGCCTGGCCAAGGAGGCGCCGGACGATCTGCCGGTGGCGCTCGCGCTCGCGCGCTGCCTCGATCGCGCCGGGCGGCTCGCGGACGCCGAAAAATCGCTGCTCACCGCCGCGGGCGCGGCCGCGGAGGCCGGCAAGGGAGAGGAATCGAACGAGGCGAGGCTGGAGCTCGCGGGCTTGCTCTCCGACGGGAAGGCATGGGCTCGGGTGGGCGAGGCGGTGAAGCCCTTGCTGACCTCGAGCGACGAGGACGTCCGGTCACGGGCGATCCTCTTCGCGGTCGATGCCCAGAACGAAAGCCGTGGCGCCGCCGCCGGGCTCGATCTCTTGGCGAGCTACGTCGGCTCCGGGACGCCTTCGGCGCCGCTTGCCGCCAAGCGGGCGGAGCTGCTCCTGCGCGGCGGCCGCGAAGCGGAAGGGAAGGCCGAGCTTGCGAAGATCGAAGCGACGGGCCCCGGCGGCGCCTTCGCGGTGGCCCAGGTCTATCAACGGCTCGAGCGCTACGCCGACGGCCTGCCGATCCTCAACAAGCTCACTGCGGCGAAGCCGGATCTCGCGGCGGGATGGTTCCTGCTCGGGGCGGCCCTGGAGCGGAGCGGGGAGACGCAGAAATCGATCGACGCCTTCCGCCGCGCGCTCGAGATCGAGCCCGATTTCCACTCCGCGCTCAACTATCTCGGGTATATGTGGGCCGACCGCGGCGAAAATCTCGACGAAGCGCTCGCCATGATCCTCAAGGCCGTGGCGCTCGATCCGGAGAACGGTGCCTACGTCGACTCGCTCGGCTGGGTCCGGTTTCGCCTCAAGGAGTACCCCACGGCGCGCACGCTCCTCGAAAGGGCTGCCCGGCTGATGCCGCGGGACGCCTCGGTGCAGGAGCATCTGGGCGATCTCTACCGCAGCACCGGCGAGACGGCGCTCGCCCGCGAGGCGTACCGGCGCGCTCTGGCGCTCGAAAGTGACAATGCCCTCGAGGTCAAGAAGAAGCTCTCCGAGCTGTCTCGTCGTTGACGGCGCCCTCGCGGCGCTCCTCGCGTTCCTCGCGTTCTTGCCGTGGTCCGGCTGCGCGTCGGCACCGGCCACACTCCACCCGTCCGAGAAGGCGGCGCCCGGGTTCCCCTGGGAGCTTCCCTCGTCGTCCTTCGGCACCCAGCGCCTCTTCCGGATGTCCTATTCCGGCCCCCGCGGCGAGGGGTCGTTTCGGCTCGCCCTGAAGATCGAATCCGCGGGCCGCTACCAGGCCCTGGCCGTCGATCCGCTCGGCCGTGCGTTGTGGAGCCTCGACGTCGCGGCCGGCAAGGGGCTGTTCCTCGATCACCGGGCGCGCGCGGCTTGTGCCCTGGAAGGCTCCTTGTCCTTGGTCGGCGCTCCCCTCGAACGGATCGACCTCGCCGACCTGCCCAAGCTATTGCTCGGACGCGTCCCGGTGCGGCCGCGCGGCGAGAACGTCGGCTCCGCGGGCGATTCGGTGGACGACGAGATCGACCTCGACGGGGCCGAAGGCGAGCGTTGGAAGGTGAAACTCGCGGACGGAAGGCCCGTGCGCTGGACGCTGCTTCGGAACGGGAAGAGCGCGGCGACCTGGATCTCGGGGGAGGACGGATCGCTCCTGTCCGATCGTGCCGGAGGTAAGCTCCGTTGGCGGGCCGCCGTCGCCGAGCCGCTTCCGGGCTCGCTTTCGCCGCTGCCGGTTCCGGCCGATTACCGGAAGGACGGGTGCTCCGCTCTCGAGCTGGGCGAAGGGGACTGAAGCCGAAGAATGCCCGGTCCGGCGGCTCGGCGACCCGGAACGGGTCCCTGGACCGAGGCTCGCCAGGGGTCGTTTGGGTCGTCACACCATCGTCACCTCGAGCCTGGCCGATCCGCGTTAGTTTGGAGCCGAACTCCCGAGCCCGGTTGGAGGTGAAGGTCGATACCGGGCATCCTCTCGCCTCATGCCGGAAGGAGGTTGTGCTATGTCCTCGACACGGCTGTTCGAAGCTGACGACGCCCTCAAATCCCCCGCCCATCACGGAACCATTGTCGGTCTCGAGGAAGAAGGAGACCGCGCCAACTCCGTTCCGGTGACCTTCCACCTCGGGCAGACCGGTCTCTACGGCAGCCTCCTACCGGAGAATCAGTCCGGGCTCGGCGGTCTGCGCCTGAACAGCACCGCGCTTCTCGAAGCCGATGCGGCCGGCGGAAAAGCGATCGTCCGGATCGGCGAGCGGGACATCGCCGGATTGCGTTTTCCCTTCTCGATCCTGAGGACGCTGGGAAGCTCGAGCTCATAAGCCCGACGGAACCGACCGGGGAGTTTCGCCGCGGTCTCGAATCGCCATGTCGGCTGCTCCCGCCGAAAGGCGCCGTTGGACCGCCGGCCGAATCCTGGCCTACCTAGAATTCCGACTCCGTCCGTAGGAATTGGTAGAGGGCGGCACCCAGAACGGTTCCCACCATCGGACCGAGCCAATAGACCCAATGGGCTCGCCAGAGCCCGGCGGCGAGAGCGGGGCCGAAAGAGCGGGCCGGGTTCATCGAAGCGCCGGTGACCGGGCCGCCCCAGAGCGCGTCGAGAGCGACCGTTCCGCCGATCGCGATCGCCGCGAGGTGACCGACCGCCCGGGTGTCGGTGGCCACGGAAACGATCACGAACATCAGAACGGCGCTCAAGAGGATCTCGATGCCGAGCGCCTGGAGCGCGCCTCCCGAGGGTAAGGTGGCACCGAGCCCCGTCGCTTTGCCGAACGCCACCCGAAGCATCCAGGCTCCGAGCGTGGCGCCGGCGATTTGCGCCGACAGGTACAACGGCACGTCACGCCAATGGAAGTGCCGGGTCAGGGCAAAGGCGACCGTGACCGCCGGGTTGAAGTGTGCGCCGGATAGGTGCCCGAGGGCGGCGATCATGACCATGATCACGAGGCCGAAGCTGGCGGCTACGCCGACATGTCCCAGGGCGCCGGTCGATTGATTGACCACGATCGCACCGCACCCTGCCGTCACCAGCGCGAAGGTCCCGATGAGCTCGGCGAGCGCGCGCCGTCCTACGGGGAGAGAGGTCATGCCTCGGAGTTCGCAGGGAGGATGAAGGGCCGGGGAGCTTTCCGAAGAGGCATCATGAAAATCTAGCTGGAATCCTTGCGCCGAGGACGGCGCGGCCGAAGATTTCACTCAATCGTAACGTCCACCCCGAGTCGACCGAGTGGCGCGCAACCGTCCTCGGGCGTCGAGATCTTCTGAGGAAGGCCCTGGCGGTACCTGTCCAGCGCACCGTCGACGCCGGGCGTTCGACACCTCGTGGTCACAAGACCGCCGCCTTGCCGCCGAGACGGACGCGTAGGTTCCGCGATCATGTCGATGACAACTCTTCGCGGTGTCCGATGCGTCCTTGTTGTGCTCGCTGGCTGTCTCGTTTGGGGTACCTCGCCCGCGGCGGGGGCATCGGCCCCTTCCCGTCCGCCGGTCAAGCTGGCCGTCGTGGTGGTCGTCGACGGACTCTCCTGGTCACGACTCGACGCCTATCGAGGATGGCTGAACGGTGGGCTAGGCCGTCTCCTGTCGGAGGGCCAGGTCGAGACCGAATGTCGCTATGAGCACCTGAACACGGAAACCGGCCCCGGCCACGCGAGCCTGAGCACCGGAGCGCCGCCGAGGGTTCACGGCATCGTGGCCAATCGCTGGTTCGAGGCGAATCCGAACGGCCAGGGCTTGCGGCGCCTCTACTGCACCGACCAACCCGATCCGGGGCGGGTTCCCGGACAGCCGCCGCTGTTTCTCCGCGAGATCCCGAGCGACGGACGGATCTACGTCTTCGCCCGGCAGCGCGCCCTCGAGCTCTGGCAGCTCTCGGGCGAGATCGGCAACCAGGCGACGACCCGGATCGGCGAAGGGCCGGCCGGCGAAACGCTGGTGTTCGACAGCGACGACGCGGTCGCCCTCTACGCCATGCGTCACGGACTTCCCGAGCCGGCGCTTTGGCCGTCCGGCACGGTGGCCGGCCCCGCCAATCTGCGCGTCGTCACGCTGGGCGACCGGCTGGTCGAGGCGAGCCCGGAATCGCGGGTCGTCTCGTTCTCGGGCAAGGATCGCGGCGCGATCTTCCTGGCCGGCAAAGATCCCCGCCATGCCGTCTGGTGGTACGACCGGGACGCGGGACGCTTCGTCAGCTCGAGCGCCTTCGACCAAGACGGTCTTTGGGGCAGCGCGGTCCGAGACCTCGTTCGAAAGTTCAACGCGTCGAGCGCGGGAGCGATGCTGCCGGGCCGATTCGGGCTGACGTGGCAGCCGCTGGCCGATCCAGAGGGCGCGGCATCCCTGCCGGGTCCCGAGCCCAACCTGGGGAAGTATCAGTCCCCCGATCTAGGCATCGGCTTCGACCACGATCTGACCGGGGATCCCCGCGGCTATTTCGGCGGCATCTACGACAGCCCATACCAGGACCAGCTGCTGGCCGACCTCGCCCTCTCGGCGCTCGCCGACTCCGCGCTCAAGTTGGGACGTCGCGGCGTGCCGGACCTCTTGGCCCTTTCCTTCTCCGCTCACGACGTGGTCTCGCACGCCTATGGCAACGAGTCGGCCGAAGAGCTGGACGCCCTGCGCCGTCTGGACCGGCAGCTGGGTCGTCTCCTGGCGGCGCTCGACGCCTTGGCATCCGAGGCTCCCGCGGGCGGGGTGGTCCTCGCGCTCTCCGCCGACCACGGCTTCGCGCCGTTGCCGGAGGTCGCGCGTCGTCGCGACGGACGACGTTTCGGCGGGCGCCTGATGAGCGACTCGACGCCCGAAAGCGCGTTTCCGAGCTTCCAGGAGCGCCTCAACCGGGGCCTTTCGGAAGAGCTCTGCCTCGCGCCGGGAAGTCAGCCGATCTACGGCTCGGAAGGTTGGATCGTCGCCTATGACCGGCCGGCGTTTCCCAAGATCTCGGTCGACGGAGCGTGCGGTCCGGCCGGCCGGCCGGTGACGGTCGAGGACCTCGATCGGGTCTTCCCGAGCGTCGTGCGCCAACTGTTCGGCGAAGAGATCGAAGAGGTGCTCTTGGCCTCGCAGAGAGAACGGTGGTCGGCAGACGATCCGGCCGTCGCTTTCGCCCGCAACGATTGGGACGCCGCGCGGTCCGGCGACGCGTTCCTGATCCCTCGAGAGAACGTCCTGATGCATTGGGACCCCGCTCGCGGTTCCGGCCACGGATCGCAATTCGAGTACGACACCCACGTGCCCCTCGTCTTCTGGGGCTCTTCCTTCCGTCCGGGGATCGGCTCAGAACGATGCACGCCCTACGACCTCGCCCCGACGCTGGCGGACGTCCTCGGCCTGACCCTTCCGGACGCGACCGGCACCTCCCTTCAGCGCTCCAAGAGATGACGCGCGCCGCCGCCACGGGGGTCCGAGGCGGCGGTTCGCCTCGCCGGCTTGGGCGACATGACCTCGGTCGCGGCGGAGCACGTGCTCGGCCCCGACGGCGTGGCGATCGTCGTTTCGCGCGCGAACCCCTTGGAATCGCTGACGCTCGACCAGGTCGAAGGCCTGTTCTCCGGTCGGATCTCCAATTGGGCGGATCTCGGTGGACCGAGCGGGCCCGTCCACATCTACTCCCGGGCAAGTTCGTACGGTTCGCCCTCTCCGATGAAGGCCAGTCGGTGGTCGATGCCGTAGGGTTCGTCGGCCAATCTCTGCGCGACCCGGTCCTAGAGGCGGCTTCACCCCTTCCGGGCGAGATCCCGGCCGAATATCAGCGCTTGACCCGTCAAGCGACCCGGCTGCCGCTCGTCTTTCGATTCGAGAGCGGTAGCGACCGACTCGACAACAAGTCCCTGCGCGACGTCGGGCGGCTGCTCGCCGCCGGGCTTCAACTAGCGACGAAGACCTCCGGCGGACAGGGCCGGCCGACCACCTGTTCGACGCTCTCGAGCAGGGCCTTCTTCAAGTCCGGATCGGTGAGCAGGCGATCTTCCTCGAAGCGGAGCGTCGTGATGCCGTTGCGCTTCAACAGGTTTGGATCGAGGCGCACGAAGGCGCGATAGACGTCGAGCTGGCCGGCGTCCGCGTCCCGGGCTTGGTCGACGACGAAACGCAGGACGGCGCGCAGGCTGAGCGGCGCGAAGAGTTTTGGGGAAACGGGGCTTACGCTCGGTTGCGGCATGGCGATCTCCGGTTCGGGGATGGGAAGCGGCTCGAAATCGTCCGGGCTGGGGTCGGGTGCGAGCGCGTCGTCGGTCACCTCGCTCCGCGGCGGCGAACCCTGGGGCGAATCCAGGAGGCCTTCCAGGCTGGCGGTCAGGAAGGCTTCCAACGGGCGGGGAGCCTCTCCGCCGGCGGCCGCCACGCGGAGGTATTCCCCGGCGGTCAGGGAGCGTTCGGCGAGCAGGCCGAGCTCGGTCAGCCGCGCGAAGGCCGCATCCCGCTCTGGCGAGGACACCCCCAGGCCGTCTCCGACCCGAGCCACGGAATGCCGGCCGGTGACGGCGAAGAAAATCCCCCACTCGAGGCTGCGAAGACGAAGGTCGGCCGGCAGGCGATCGAGGGGGACCGCCCGCTCGAAGACCGCCGCCGCCCACGGCGCGCCCTTCATGGCTTGGCCTCCTCCCCGGGCTCGAGGCCGACGACCAGATACGCCGTGGCGCCGCTCCAGCGGAACGGCATGACGAACGCCGATGGCGGCAGGTGCAGGCCGCCCAGCTCTCCGGGTCCGAGCGAGCGCGGCACGGAGATCTCCCAGCCTCCCTCGAACGCCTCGCTCGCGTTGCCGGCGAGGACGTTGGAAAGCTCGCGGCACATGTCGCGCAACGTCCGTTCGCTCACCTCGGACTCGCCGTGGATCTCGAGCAGGCGACGGAGCAGTGGGATCGGCGAAGTCAGGTAGAGGCAGCCCTCCTGTTCGCCGTGGATGCGAACCAGGCTCGCGTAGTCGAGAAGCGCCGGCTCGCCGAACTGCAAATAGGGACGTTCGAGCACCGCCTCGTCGTCCGGCGAGAGCTTGGAGAAGTAGTCCACGGTGATTTTCCTGAACAGCTGGAGCTGCCGCGAATCCATGAGCGGAACGTCTCCCGTGTCGCCGCTAGGAGCGGCGTTGATGGTCCTCGCGGACGTAGAACTCGAGCAGGATCTTCTGCGCGCCGCCGGAAAGCGACGTCACTTCGTCGCAGCTCTCTTCGAGGGAGATGCCCGGGGCGTCCCAGCCGAGGATGGTGAACAACGCGTCCTTTCCGGTCAGGGCGCCGACCTGGGCATGCACCAGCTCGCCCCCGCGGACGCCGATCCGGCCGTGGTCCTCGCCGCCGCTCACGCGCAAGGTACAGGTCTTGCGTTCGAGCTCGATCACCTGCAGGAGGCTCGCGAGCGAGATGCCGCGGACCACGCTCTGGCGGCTTCGGCGCACCAATCGATCGGCCTGGACCAGCAGCTCGTCGATCTCGGGAGGACGCCGGGCGAAAGCGTCGTAGGCCGACGCGTCCACGCCGCTCGCCTCGTCGGCGACCAGGAGCACCGGGACCGACGGAAAGACCTCCCGCAGCACCTCCAGAAAGCGGAGCAGGTTCGCGGCCGGCGGAGATTCCAAACCCACGATCACCAGGTCGTGCTCCCGCGCCGCGAGAGCGCCGTAGGCCGCGAGCGCTTCGTCCACCGCGGTCGTCCGATAGCGCCGATTGTGCAGCTCGAGGCCCGAGGCGAGGATCTCGCGCAGCAGCGGATCGGCTTCGACGAGCAGGATCCGTCCTAGGATCGGGCCGGAAGCGGCGCCTTTCGCTTGCGCGGCCGGCCGTTCAATCGACTCGGAGGCGGGCATGGGCGACCAGCTCCTCGAGAGCTTCGACGATCTCGCTCTCCGTGAACGGTTTCGTCAGGAAGCCACAGGCGCCGCGCCGGATGGCCTCGAGCGCGACCGCGTGGCTGTTGAGGGCGGAGATCACCAGGATGGAGACCTCCGCATCGAGCGAGCGGATCGCGGTGATCGCCGCCAGCCCGTCTAGGCGGGGCATCGTGAGGTCCATCGTGACCAGCTCGGGTCGGTGCGCCGCGAACATCGCGACCGCCTCGCGGCCGTCTTCGGCGCGAAGCACCTCACTCACCTCGCGGGCGGCCAGGCCGCTTCGGGTGATCGCGTTCCTCACCACCAGGGAGTCGTCCACCACCAAGAGTTTCATTGCGGGGTCTCCGCGATGTTCCAAGGCAGCCGGATCCGGAACGCGCAGTAGCGCCCCGCCTCGCTGTGCACTTCGATCCGGCCCCCCGTCGCCTCGATCCGCTCGCGGACGAGGTCGAGGCCCACCCCACGGCCGGCGTGCAGGTCGACCGCGGCCGCGGTCGAGAATCCCGGTCGAAAGATCAGACGCCGCAGATCTTCGTCGCAGGCCGCGTCCAGGCCGAGCCGTTCCGCCTTCGCCCGCAGGGCGGGGAGGTCGAGGCCGCCGCCGTCATCTTGAAAGATCAGGTCGACCGATTCGGCGTCCGGCCGTCGGCGAGCCGCGAGCTGAAGCGTCGCCACGGGCGGCTTGCCACGCTCGCGGCGGACTTCCGCCGGTTCGACACCGTGGACCAATGAATTCCGGACGAGCTGCGCGAGCGTTTCCCGGAGGAGCGTGACATGGCTCTCGGGAAGCTCGACCCCTTCCAAACGCCAGAGGAAACGCGCCGGCTTGTTCAGCTCGACCGCCAGTTTCGCCACCCAGCGTTCGAGAGCGGTTTGGAGCGACGCCGGCCAGTGCTCCGCCGGCTCGCGATCGAGAGCGCGGCCGAACCGGGCGAGCTGTTCGAGCACCGACCGGGTCGCCGACAGGACCGATTGGACGGTCGAGACCCTCTCGCGCAATCCCCGTGCGGTCTCCTCTCCCGCGCCTTCCTGGTAGGCCGCAAGGGCGCTCTCGAGCAGGTGGATCTCGCGCACCAAGGGCGCGAATCCCAAGATCCCCGCCTCGCCCTTGGCCCCGTGCAGCTCACGCAAGAGCGGGCCGAGCGCGCCGGTCGTCGCCCAACCGGGGGGCCGTTGCAGAACGGCTTCGACCTGGAAGACCTGTGGGTTCAGACGGTCCAGCAGGCCCACCAGAGCCTCCGGATCGGTTTGCATCGCGGCGACCGCCAGCTCCATCTGTTGCTCGCCGCGTCGACGATGCCCTTCCAATTCGCGGGCGAGCTCGTCTTCGCGGGTCAGGTCCTCGATCCGCACCAGGACGTGACGGATCCGATGCCCGACGACTCCGCGCACGAACCGGAAGGCGAGCACCTTGCGGCGGCCTCCGCTGAAATATCCCGTCACTCGAAGGAGAGGATTGATCTTCGCGATCAGGCTCTCGATCACTCGCGGGTTGAACAGGAGGTCGAGGTACTCCGTCGCGAGTTGGGCCCGCTCGGCGTCGAGGCAGGCGGAAAGAACCTCCGGAAGCGATCGTCCGGCAAGCCCGCGCGTCTCCAAGATCGCCTCGACCGATCCGGCGTATTCCAGGCCGATGCGCAGGTCGCGATCGACCAGGAGCAGCCCCTCGCGCACGGTGGCGAGGATCTGTTTCATTTGTTCGCCGCGTAGCAGCGTCACGCGAGCGTCGGCGGCCAAAAGATCTTCGAAATCGACGAGCCGGACTTTTCCAGTTGCTGGTCCGGATGCCTGTCCCGATGCCGGATCGCTCGACAGGTCCACGACCAGCGGCTCGTAGACCAAAGCCCTCGGCCGCTCCAGGCCGTGGCGCACCGCGAGCTCGATCGGCGTCTCGCCCCCGAGGCAGAGCGCCCCTCCGAGCGCTTCCATTCTCTCCATCATGAACCGCAGCGGGCGCGGGTGATAAAGGTCCATGCCGCAGTACTGGCCGACGATCTCGTGGTAGTAGCGCCGAGAGAGGACCGTGCGAAACCGCCCTTGCTCGGTCAGCAGGAGGCCCGGCGAATCGCGGTTCGAGTGAAAGAAATCGCCCGCTCGTTTCGCCCGCTCGGACATCTCGAGCGCGGCCTCGTATCCCGGAAGGTCCGCGAGGGTCGAGCCGGTGTCGATCCGGGTGAGGAACTCGGCGCGAACGGAAGGAAGCTGGGTCATGGACGGAAGGTACCGAGGTGACGTGCCTCGGCTTGGGCGTGAACCTATCCGTCTCATGCCACACCCGGGCGACCACGGTTTGACGAAAGCGCGGCGACGCCTGTCTCGCTCTCTACCGTGGGATGAGGGCGCTCCCGCGATTGACCTCGGATCGAAGGGAGCTGTGCGCAGGACTGGGGATTCGCACCGGCTCGGCCCTCGGCGCGGGATCGAGGCTCGGCGTCACTCCACCGCGACCCACGCGCCATTCGACCTCCACGCCGGATCGGCAAGCTCGCGGCCATGTCGCCGGATCGCGCCTCCACCGACCGCCGAGCGGTTGCCGGGCTGTTCGAAGCGCTTTCTTCGCCTTTGGCGCACTCGGGCGGCGGAGCTCGCGACGGCTGGCTTCGCGTTCTGGTCGCCACGTTCGGTCGGATGCTCGAAGTCGAGGGAGCCGAACGGCTCACCAGCGCGGAGCCTCCGGTCATTTTCGCGCTCAACCATGGCAACGCCACGGAGGCGCTGCTCGCGCCGGCGGCGCTGATCTGGCTCGCCGGCGGCAGGCCGGTCCATTTTCTCGCCGACTGGATGTACCTGGAGCTGCCGGGAATCGGCCGCCTGCTCCGCCTGTCGGAACCGATTCCCGTGTTCGGCAAGCCGGCACGCTGGCGCTGGCGCGAGCGCACTCGCCGTGCCGGCCTGACCGAGCCCGCCCTCGATCGCACGCTGGCCCTGCTCGCGCGAGGCGAAAGCGTCGGGCTCTTTCCCGAGGGGACGCGCAACGGCGACCCCGATCGACTTCGTCCCGGGCGGCGTGGGCTCGGCGAGCTGGCCCTCCGCTCCTCGGCGCCGATCGTGCCGGTGGGGCTCCACTATCCGGCCGCCGCGCGGCTCGGCCGAATCCCGCGCCTGGGCCGCACGGTCCTGCGGGTCGGAGAGGCCCTGCATTTCGACGCCGAGCGGGAGCAGCTCCGCCGGGCCGGATTCGATCGCGCGGCCCGTCGTGGTCTCGCCGAGGCGGTGGTCGCGAAGACGCTCGCGGCGCTGGCCGAGCTGGCGGGAAAGCGTTCCGCCGCCGCCGAACCCAGGCGGGTCCTACCTCCCGTGCCGGAGGTCCACGTCCAGCCGCCACCTTTCGCTTCCACACTCCAACCCGAGAGGGACTCCGCATGAGAAGCGCCGTTTCGATCGCCAAGGTCGCCGATGCCGCCACCCGAACCGCCGCCCTCGCCGTGCTCGAGCAGGTCTACCTCCAGGAGAAGCGCTGGATCCGCGACGTCGAGAGCGAAATACCCGCCACCTTCGACGAGCGTGGCCCGCGGTCGTGGTACGTCGCGACGATCGGCGGCGAGCCGGTCGGCGCGATCCGCTTGTCCTACGATCCCGACCTCGAGCTGCCTGCCGACTACGGCGTGACGCTCGAGCCGGGGGTGGACCTCGACCGGCTCCGTGCCGCCGGCCGGTTCGTCGACATCGGCCGCTTCATGATCGTGCCGCGCCATCGGCGCAACGTGGGGATCGCCTTGCAGCTGATGCGGGCGGCGATCGCCGAGGTGGTCGAGCGCGGCTACACCCACTTCCTCACCGACGTCTTCGAGAGCGATCCGCACTCGCCGCTCGGCTTCCATACCCGCGTGCTCGGCTTCGAGCGGATCGGTACCCACCGGCGCGGCGAGCTCTCCTGCGAGAGCGTCCGCGTGCTGCTGATCCTCGACATCGCCCGCGCCTATCGCCGGTTGAAGGAGCGCGGCAACCGCATCTTTCGCCGGGTCGCCTCGGGCCTCGACGAGGCGCGTCTCGCGCCCGCTGCCTGAGCGGCGCGCGCGAACTTCTCACCGAATTCCCGATCGGTCGAGCCCGCAGGCTCGACCGATCTCGCCAGGAAGCTCGGGCTAGGCCGATTCGGAGCCGCGCGCGGCCCAGAGCTCCGTCTCGTCCGCGATCTCGATCCTCTCTGGCGCGAAGCCGTCCGCCAGCAAGAGCTCTCGTTCGAACCGAGTGGCCACCACCAGACGGTCCGCGGCGCGGTAGAACCAGCGGACCAGGTCGCGGGCGAGGTCCTCGAGAAAGACCTCCCGCGTGAACCGCTGCACGATCGCGGGGATGTCCGTTCGGACCAGCGCCAGGAGCGGCAAACCGAGCAGGCGTGCCGCGAGCAGGCCGGCGAGACCCAGAGGGCCGGGCGCGCCGACCACGATCTCGCTGTAGCGCTCCCGCTCGCAGAGGTCGAGGATCTCGAGCAGGGGCGGCACGCTCAGACCCACGTCCGGGCGATCCGGGTCGAGGGACATCCGGAACCACGGGGTGAGCACCCGGACCGCGTCGACGGTGCCGCCGCCGGCCGCGCTCGCGTCGTGGGGGGCGAGCACCGCGGCCTCGATCTCCTCTCCCCGCTCGCGGCTCGATTCCACCAGGCTTCGCGCCGCCGCGGTCGGGGAGGAGAGATCCTCCCCGTCGTCGACGAGCCAGAGGCGGCGCACTGTCGGGATCGGTCCCGCGCCGAACCGCGCCCGGGCGGCGCGCACGAGATCGCGATCCTTGTGCTGGGCTCGCAACGAGATCAGGTGCGGCGCGATCGCGAGGCTCAACGGAGCCAGCTCGCCCAACGCCTCGGCGGCCGAGCTGAAGCCGCCGCGCGCCAGGCGTTTCGTGAGCTTCCTCGCGAGGTCCTCGATCGCGGACCGGCCGGCGGCCGCGGCGCGTGCCAGAGGATCGCGCCCCCCGACCGCAAAACGCGGTGCGGTTTTCGCCGGCTCCGCGGCCAAATGGCCGAGCAGTTTCGCCAGCGGATCTCGGCGCGCCCAGAACGCCCAGGCCGGCACCGACCGTCGGTGCCAATCCGCCGCAATCGCATACAGGCTGTGGGTGAGGCGCCGGCTGGAGCCCGGCTCCCCGCCCGGCTCGCACCGTCCGGCGCGCAGGTGGGCGAGGAAGTCGAACGTCTCCGCGGCGTCCGGCGTCTCGGTCCAGGTCGTCGCGATGAAATGACCGCCGTGATCGTCGCTGCCTCCGGAGAAGCTCTTCTTCCAGGGATGCTCTCCCCAGGGTTCCAGGCGATGGCGGGTCGCCAGGGCGTGGATCGCTTCCGAGTCGAGGCCGGAGAAGAGCCTTTGGACCAGACCTGGATCGCCCGCGTCGTGAATGCCGTTGATCGCCTCGAATCGGTTGAACAGGACGAGCAGTTTCTCGACGTGGTCGAGCGTCAACCGTTCGTTTACCCGAAACAGCGGGTGGGCGACCGAGCAGAGAACCCCTTCGAGCCGCAGGAAGTCGCGCAGCTCGTAGAGGTCGCCGCGGAGCCGGTCGATCTCGCGGAATTGGCTCTCCGTGATGCCCCACGTGAGCAGGTGGATCTGGCAGCCGTCCTCGGGAAAGGCGGCGGTCACCTCGCACGACAGGAAGGTTCCGGGCAGGTGCGCGATCTCGAGCGCGCCGTCGATCGTGTCGTGATCGGTGATCGTGACGAAATCCATCCCGCGAGCCCGCGCCTTGCGATAGAGCGCGAGCGGCTCGGTATAGCTCTCGGCGGCGGCGACGCGCCGTAACAGCCATTCCGTCGGGCGGTTCGAATGTTTGCTGTGAACGTGGAGATCGACGCGTGCGGCCATCTCTCGGTTCCTCCTCGAGTCGTAGGTCGGACGTGGGCCCGGTTGGGGCGGACGGGCGTCAAGCTAGCTGGAAAAGCGCGCCGAGGGGTGGCGTGCCCATGTCGGTGGAGTGAAATCTTCAGGCGGGCCCTGAGGAATTGCCGTCTCGTCGTCGTCCTGTGACCTCTGCGTCATCGGCGATTGCCATCCTCCTCTCGTGCCGAGCTTCTCCTCCGCCCCTGGTTTTGCCTCCGGTGTCGTCTGGATGCTCGCCGTTCTCGCGGCGCTCTCCCTGGTCGTCACGATCGGCGCGGCGCTGGCGGTCTTCGCGACGCTGCGACGGAAGACCTCGCCGCGCCGGAGCGACGAGGAGCTGCCGCCGATTTCGGTGCTCAAGCCGCTGCGCGGACTGGACGAAGGGCTGTTCGAAAACCTCGCGGCGCTTGCGCGCCAGGACTACCCGCGCTTCGAGCTGATCCTCGGTTGCGAGGATCCGGACGACCCGGCGCTGTCCGTGGCGGAACGGTTGCGCGCGGCGTTTCCCGAGGTCGCGATCCGCGTCGTGTCGAGCGCTCCACGGTTCGGTTGGAATCCGAAGGTGACGAACCTGGCCTCGCTCGCGGTCCACGCGCGGCACGATCTGCTGCTGATCTCGGATTCGAACGTCCGGCCCGGCTCCGGATACCTGCGCGCGCTCGCGGCGGAGCTCGAAGACCCCACGGTCGGCCTGGTCGGATCGCTGCTCGGCGGCGTGGGAGCGAAGAGTTTCGGCGCGCGGCTCGAAAACCTCCAGTGGAACTCGTTCGTCGCGTCCGCCGTGAGCGGCGCCGCGATCGTCGCGCGCTGGACCCGCAACCCCGTCGTGGTCGGAAAATCGATGCTCTTCAAGAAGAGCGATCTCGAACGCCTGGGCGGATTCGCCGGGGTGAAGGACGTTCTCGCGGAGGATTACGAGATCGGCCGTCGTTTCGCCGAGGCGGGCTTTCGCGTGGCCCTTTCACCTTACGTCGTCGCCGTGCTCCACGAACGGCGCGACCTCGGAGCGTTCGCCGAGCGCCATCTGCGTTGGGCGGGGATGCGCCGGAGCCTCTCGCCGGCCGCCTATCTGGGCGAGGTTCTCCTCGTGCCCACGCCTTGGCTGCTCGCGGCCGGCGCCGCCGCGGCCGTGATCTCGCGCCCCGATCTCGCCTCGTGGCTGGCGGCGGGCCTCGCCGCACGAATCATCCTCGACCTCGTGCTCAGCCGTGCGCTGGCCCGTCGGGCGTCCGACCCGCCCCGGGTGGTCGAGTGGTCCGACCTCGCCGCGGTGCCGGCGAAGGACGGCTTCGCTTTCGCGCTCTGGTGCGCCGGTTGGTTCCGGAGCACCGTGAGCTGGCGCGGTCACCGGTTGCGCATCGGCAGGGGCAGCCGCCTCACGCCGGTCGTGGCGCCGACGCCTCCCCTAGCCGGGGTCGCCGCCTCCGTCCCTGCGTTCGCGAACGAGACCGAGAGGTGACGCCTCCGCCGTTCGTTGCGGCGGTCGAGATGGGATACGGCCACCTTCGGGCGGCGCGAGCGCTGGCCGACGCGTTGGGCACCCAGGTGACCCTGGTGGACCGCGCGCCCATCGCGGGCCCCGAGGAGCAGCGTCTCTGGCGCGCCTCGCGCCGGTTTTACGAGATCGCTTCGCGCGCCTCCCAACTGCCGGGAGTCGGTGTGCCGCTCGAGGCTCTGCTGGAGGCGCTCACCGCGATTCCACCGCTCTATCCGCACCGCGACCTGTCGGGTAGCACGTTCCAGTCGCGCTCGCTGGGGCGCCTCATCGATCGCGGCCTCGGCCGCGGCCTAGCCCGCCATCTCCTGGAGACCGGAGCGCCGCTCGTCACGACGTTCTTCGCCCCGGCGCTCGCCGCGGAACGGTACGGTGTCGAAGAGATCTACTGCGTCGCGACCGACGTCGATCTGAGCCGGGCCTGGGCCTCGCGCGAGCCCGTCGGCACCACGATCAACTACCTCGCGCCGACCCGCAGGGCGCGGCGCCGGCTGATCGCCTACGGCGTGCCGCGCGAGAGGATCGAGGTGACGGGCTTTCCCCTCCCGCCCGAACGCCTCGGCGGAGAGGATCTCCCCGTGCTGCGCCGCGACCTCGGCGCTCGCTTGGTGCGCCTCGATCCGAGAGGAACTTTCCGCGAACAGGTGGGACCTGAGATCGCCCATTTCCTGGGCGACCTGCCGGCGGAACAGGAGGGGCGTCCGCCGCTGGCCGTCTTCGCGGTTGGCGGAGCGGGAGCCCAGGCGGATCTCGCCGCGGCTCTGTTGCCGGCCCTGCGCCCCCTGATCGATCAAGGACGTCTTCGCCTCACCCTGGTCGCCGGCGTCCGCCGTGAGGTGGCCGCCCGCTTCGCCCTCGAAGTGCGCGCCGCCGGGCTCGAATCGGCTCTCGCGCCGAGCGTTTCGTCCGCGACGGGAGCGGCACCGGAGCGCCCGGTCTCGATCCTGCTCGAGGACGATCACGACGTCTATTTCGACCGCTTTCATACCCTTCTGGGGGAGGCCGATCTCCTGTTCACC
This sequence comes from Thermoanaerobaculia bacterium, assembly GCA_044226625.1. Lineage (GTDB taxonomy): Bacteria > Acidobacteriota > Thermoanaerobaculia > Multivoradales > UBA5704 > DASYKS01. The sequence continues at coordinate 9,426 of JBGAGQ010000060.1, read as the reverse complement.
AAACCTTCGGAGATGGTCTTCTTCGGAGCCGTCGGCCTGCCGCTCGTGCTCACCCGTCCGGTGGGCGTCCATGAGCGCTACAACCGTCGTTGGGCGGTGGAAAACGGCGTCGGCTTGAAGATGCGCGATCCCCATCAAGCGGGGGACTGGCTCCGCGAATACCTCACCGAGGGGACCCTGGCCGCCGCGGCCTGGTTCGGCTATCTGCGCCTGCCGAAGTTCGGTCTCTATCGGATTCTGGAGCGATTGGGTCGAGTCGGCGATTCGACCTCAAGAGGGTAAGGGAGGCGCATTTTCCAGGAGGTTGCCGATCGGCGCCCCAATGAATCACCCCTTTGTCTTGAATTCGCTCCTCGGTTATCTTTTCCGGCGCTTTTAGACTATGATCACGCCACAGGCGAGGCGCTTTCTCTTCTGCACTCCGGCTGCATTTCTACGGCCGGAGATTCCACGCGGAGGAGAATGTCGAATCTCCAAGTCACGTTTTATCGCCGCATAAACACCTAGTAGGTGTACTCAGGTGTCTTCGCGCGAGTCATCGCTTCAGATATGTGACTTACAAAGCCTGTAGAGTCGGCCACGAGAAGGAGCACCATTAATGATCGCATCCCCTGCCGCTGATCGCTCGATCCACGAGTCCGCCGCGCCCGCCGCCGCCACCACCCCCGAGGCTCGCCTCGAGAGGGCGATCGCTACGTTCTTTCGTCGGGAGGCTCGAGAGGAGTCCCCCGACGGCGAATGGCAGGACGGAATCTGGCAGCCTACGCCTTCGGAGCGCCGGCCCTGCTGCGGCGAGATTGCACCTACGCCGGGCAACAAGCAGGCGCTGGAAGCGCATTGTCGGACGATCCTTCACGTCGCGGCCCGGTTCGACGTGCCCGCGACCGATTTGAAGCGTGCCGTACGCGCGGCCCGCTCGCGGGTTACCCCTTCGGGCGAGGAGCGGACGAGCAGCGAGCAGAAACCTCAAGCGGAGGTCTTCTTCGAAGCGAGCAGCGCGGCCCGGGAAGAGGCTTACTCGGCGTTACGGAGCGAGGCGGCTCGCTTCGCTCCGATCCAGCAGGGCTTGCTGGAGATCGACGGGAACGATCCGGATGCCGTGATCTCGTTGCTCGAAGGCGCGGGGGAGGGGCTGGAGCGCTATGTCCTCGCGCTGGAATATGCGACGCAGGTCGAAACCGCCTACCGCTTCGCCTTGGCCGCGGTGGAGAAATACCGGTCGCTCAAGAAGGTCGCCGATTGAACGGAATCCTCCGGGCCTCTCGAGGCTCGGGTTCCGGCGCTTCGGGCTCGGCGCGGCGGCCTTTGGAGAGCATCTCGTCTTCCAGCTCCCAGCCCGCGAATCGGGCCAGGTTTCCCAGATCTTCGAGCCGCTCCGCGCGCTCGGGGGTGTGCGTGGGCGCCTTGATCAGAAGCAGCTCGGAGAGATATTGGAGTTGAGTGACGAGGTCCAACTCGTCCTCGATCTCGGCCGTGCCTTCCCGGGGAGCGGCGCTGATGCGTTCCATGTCTTCGTTCATGCTCGGCAGACCCGATCCGGAGCTCTCAGTCTTCGTCGTCATGCTCGCCGTCCTTTGGTCCGGGGTTTCTGTCGTTGCTCGGATCGGGCCGGGATCGGTCTAGAACCTCCCGGTCCGGAAGGTCGTAGCGCAAAGCCAGTCCGGCGTCCTCGGCCTGTTGGCGAATCGACTCGTTGATCCTCTGCTGCTCCTCCAGTTGGTCGGTCGTCTCGATCACGAAAGCGACCGTGCTTCCCAACTTCTTGAGCGCCCGATCGCCCGTCTGGATGAGGCGCCTCGCTCGTTGCGCTCGAGGAAGGCTGTCGCAGGCGCGGGCGGCGGCCTTGAGGGCGGCAGCTACGTGAGAGTAGGCGTCGACGCTCTTCTGGTAGGTCCTTCGAGCCTCTTTCAGCTCAAGCTTCTTCATGTGCCCGCCTCAGAAGAGAATGAGGTAACCTTGTGTAGTTGGCGACGCACCTACAATGTCGCCAGGGAACCTCGATGTCCCTTTGGTGTGAGTTCCATCGGTTCTCGTTTCGATTTCACGCGTCTCCCCTTCCGACGGATATTTCCCGGCTAGGCGCGCCGATCCTAGCTACTTTTTGTGCGAATGTCACCTGCAAAGGTAAATCGCATTGCGGTTTGTGGGCGATAAGGCGCGTCTATGTGGAAAAGGAGGGGGTGCGCACCCCCTGCCTCTGTCGGTAGTGGTCTTCGAGAAGCCGGACGAGGAGTCTCCGGTTGACCCGCTCGCACGGCCATCACCGCCGGCCTACGACGTGGGGCCGGTCGGCGTATCCCTCTTGATCGCGGGAGCGGCCTTCTTGGAGCGGGTCCCTTCGGCCCGAACGTTGAAGCTCTCGAGCACCGGGTTGTCGAAGCCCAACTGGCCGCGGGCGACCGCCGCCAGCCGCCGCGCCGATCGCCGGGTCTCGCGGTCGAGCTCTCGGCGGGCGATCACGGCTTCCTTCAATTTGCCTCGCAACATCTGGGCGTTGTCGTGGGCGGCGCGCAGGTCGGTGACCTTCTGGCGAAGATCCGCGAACGGCGGCTCGACCCCCGGGATGGTAGGCAGCACCTCTTGGATGTTTTGCACGGTGATCTGCCAGCGGTTGATCTTGTCGGCAAACGAGTTGTCGTTCATGACATGTCCTCCTTCGGTTCGAGGGCGGTGACGCCCTCCGGTGGATCGAGTGGGCGGCGTAGAGTCAGGCCGAGAGGCTCACGGAGCGCGCGAGATCCAACTCCGTACCGGTCACCGTCCGGCCTTGGGCCGAGAGGGTCACCGTGACGGCCTCGCCGTGAACCTTGAAAATCGGACCGCGGCGGGAGCCGCTCGCGCGCTCGGCGGTCGCGAGGGCGAGGACGAGGAAGGCGAGTGCCTGCTTCTGCGTGGGAAAGCGGAAGGTCCGGCGCAGGGTCGTCTGTTTCTCCGAAAGGGTCCAGCCCGGCATGTTTCGGAGTTGGATCCGCTCCGACTTGAGCGAGGCGGGGGTGGAAACGCGCACGACGGTCGTACGGGAGTTCATGAAGAGCACCTCCACGGTTGGCCCGGGCGGAGCATCCGCCCGGGCGCAAAAGGCCTGTTCGATCAGGAAATTTCGAGAAGGGAGGCCGCCCGCCGATTTGGGGGGACGGTCCGTTTGGAGCTACGAGGGGAAGAGCGTCCTATCGCTCGGGGGTCACCCTACCCCAGGTGCCTCCGAGAAAACGATAGTTTTTCGAAAACTTTCTTTTTTTCCTCGCCGGGAGGGAAGCTCGGCGTTCTTGGTGCCGCCGTCAGTGCTGGGTCGGGTCGCTCGGTTCGTCCTTCAGGAGAACCAGCCGGCCGCAGTGCGGACACACGATGACGCCGATTTCGGCGAGGTCGGCACAGGTGCGCGGGGGAATCGCGAGGAAGCAACCTCCGCACGCCTTGCCGACGTAGAGATCCACCACCGCGGGCATCCTTCCCCGAGCGAAGGCATGCTCGTACAGGCGGACGAACTCGGCGGGAATTCTCGCGACGAGCTTTTTTCGCACCCGTAGCTCGGCGAGGCGAAAACCCGAGAGCTCGACCTCGGCCGGGTGGTCCCGGTCGAAAATCGCGAGCTGCCGCATCCGATGGCGCTCGTCTCGATCGAGGCCGATCGACGCTTCTTTTCTTCCGCTAGTCAACTCGAGAGTCCTTTTCTCCCGCCGTGGCGGCGAGCATGCGGCGGGCTCTCTCGAGGCCGGCCTCGATCGATCGATAGACCCGGACCCGGTCGGCTCGGCCGCGCCAATGGGCTCGCGCGAGCACCTTCATCGGCTGCGGTTGCACGCCGATGAGAACGACGCGGACGCCGGCTCGGGTCAGGTCGGCGATCGTCTCTTCGACCAGGACCAGCCCCGTCGCGTCGAGGGCCAAGGTCGCCCTCAGGTTGAGGACCACGATCCGGACCCCGCCGCGATCGACGACACGCAACGCGGACATGGCCTTCTGCGCCGCGCCGAAGATGAGTGGACCTGTGACCTCGTAGAGGAGAATCCCTTTGGGCAGCGTTCCGTAGAGCGCGTGGTTCCCCGTGATCGCCTCGCCGCCGGAGATCTGTGCCATACGGCGTAGGACGAGCAACGCGGCCAGGATCACCCCCGCGGTGACCGCGACGGTCATGTCGAAGAAGACGGTGAGAAGGAAACAGGTCACGAGGACCAGGGCATCGCTGCGCGGCGCGACCTGGAGGAGATGCCGGAAGTGTTTGGCCTCCGCCATGTTCCACGCGACCAGCAAGAGCAACGCGGCGAGGGACGCCATCGGAAGCAGGCTCAACCCGGGGGCGAGAAGGAGCAGGCTCGCGAGCACGAAAATGGAGTGCGTTATCGCGGCGATCGGCGATCGGGCGCCTGCGCGAACGTTGGTCGCGGTCCGGGCGATGGCGCCGGTCGCGGCGATCCCGCCGAAAAACGGGGCCACCAGGTTGCCGACGCCTTGGGCGAACAGCTCGGAATCCGGGTCGTGGCGCTCGCCGGTCATGCCGTCCGCGACGACCGCGGAGAGAAGCGATTCGATCCCGCCGAGCATCGCGATCGCGAACGCGGAGGGGATCAGGGCGCGAATCAAATCGAAGCTCATCGTGAGCGAACCGCCTTCGGGCCCCGGCAACCGCCAGGGCAGGTCGAAGAGCGGCGGATGGCGGGGAATGCCTTGGACCCATGCCCCGCCTTCCTGATAGGAAAAGCGGCTTCCGATCGTCGCGACGCTCCAGCCGGGATGCCTGGACAGGAGCCACGACGCGAGGGCGCCGACGGCGAGCGCCACCAGCGGCGCAGGGACTTTTCGCGTCCACCGGGGCCATAGGATCAGCAGCGCGAGCGTCAAGCCGCCCACGGCGAAGTCCGCAGCCTTGAGCGTCGGAAGGGCATGGCCGAGGGCGACCACCCGGTCGAGAAAATGCTCCGGAAGCTTGGCGACGTCGAGCCCCAGGAAATCCCGGAGCTGGAGCACCGCGATCACCACGGCGATGCCGGCGGTGAAGCCGGTCGTCACCGGAGCCGGGACGAATCGGATCAGCTGTCCGAAGCCGGCGAAGCTCATGAGGATCAGCAGGACCCCCGCGAGCGCGCCCGCGACCAGGAGTCCGCCGACGCCGAAGCGCGTTGCGATCGGCGCCAAGATCACGACGAAGGCGGCCGTCGGTCCCGAGACCTGAACCGAGGAGCCTCCCAGACCGGCGATCGCGATCCCCGCTACGATCGCGGTATAGAGCCCGTGGCGTGGAGGCACCCCCGAAGCGATCGCCAGAGCCATCGAAAGCGGGAGCGCCACCATCCCCACGACGACGCCCGCGAGGACGTCGGCGCGCAGGTCCGCCGCGCCGTAGCCTCGGGCGAAGCTCGCGCGCAGGGCGGCGCCGATGCGGTTCACGATTTCGCCCCGGGGATCGCCTTGAGGCCGAGAGCGCCCGCGGCGCCGGCCAGATCGGCGTCGAAGGTGACCAAGGCGGCGACGCCGGCGGTCAAGGCCAAGGCGAGGTGCAGGACCTGCCCCGGCCGCAGCGGGTGGGCGGCCCCGAGGGAGAGCGCCACCCGTTCCGCGGCCCGATGGGTCGACGGCGACAACTCGACGCGGCGGAAACTCCCTCCTTCGAGATCCTCGAGAAGAGCCGAGTGGAGCTCCCCGGAGGTCGGAGATCGCCGGTCTTCCGGCAGCTCCACCAAGCGCTGGCCGACGAACGTCATGACTTCGGTGACGGCGAGGTCGGACACGGTGAGATCCCGCCGCCCTTCGAGGAGCTTCGCAAACGGAGTGCTCTCGCGTTCCGGGAGGTAGAGCTTCGCGATCGCGCTGCCGTCGAGATAGAGCGGTCCGACCAGATCCTTCGGCCAGCTTCGTTCGATCGTCACGTGGCGCGCTCCCGCCACGGTGACCGACACCGGCGGCTCGAACGTGGGCATCGAACGGCGGAATTTGGAGCGATCCGGAAATCCCTTGGGTGACAGCGGCAGCGGAGCGACGAGGCGAGCCACGGGCCGGCCGCGGTCCGTGATGCTGATCTCGTGGCCCTGGGCGACGAACTGGAGGAGGAGCGAGAGGTTCTGGCGCGCCTCTCGGATACCGGCTTGGCGCATGCCTTCAATGTGCTACATGTAGCACCTCAAGTCAAGGCGAGGGAGGCTCCCCAGCCGGCTGCCCGAAGTCCCGGCGTAACCCGAGAGCGCCGGACCGCGCGGAGAGATAGGTCGTCGAGGCCGGACCCTACCTCGCACCTGTCCGAGAAAACGATAGTTTTTCGAAAACTTTCTTTTTTCTCTGGAGAGGGACGGAGCCGAGGGGTTCCGCTACGACGCGGCGCCGGCCGCCGCGCGGGTCTCCTCCCGGAGCGCGGAGAGGAGCGCGTAGCCGCGATGGTCGGCGGTCACCTTCACGACGACCCGGCGTCTCTCGATTTCCCAGGTGACGGAGCAGTCGAGGGAGCGGCCCAGTTCGACGATGCGGCGTCCTTCTTGAACCCGCTCCACCGCGGAGGGACCGTCGAGGACCAGGACGAACCATGCCCCCTCGGGGCTCAAGCTCCAGTCGTCGTCGCGCCAGCCGCCCGTCCTGATGGGCGCGATGGGACCGTGGGGCGGTACGGTGTCCATCAGAGGGAGCCCTCCGGGACCGGTTCGGCCCGTCGAAGCGGCAGCCGCGGCCTGACGAACGCCTCGACGTACCCGAATGAGCGTCAGCAGTGGCCCGGGCTCGTTCTCGCCGCGGCGGAGGATGGCGGCCCAGACCCGGAGGGTGATGCGACCGCCGATCGGTAGCGGCTCGGTGCCCTCCTTGGAAAGCTTCTCGATCCTGTCGGCGAGCGAGGCGAGGCGGTCGGAAAAGCGTAGGAACAGGAGGCACCGGCCCAGTTCCAGCGTCGCCTCGGCGGCGGCGAGCGGCTCGCCGGCCCTCTCGAAAGCCCAGGCGGCGCGCTCGAACTCGATGGCGCCGCTCGCGAAATCCCCCTCCCGGGTGCCCCGCTCTCCCCGGAGGAGAAGCCAGCGGCCCAGGCGGCGGAAGCGGATCCGATCGTCCGGCCCCGGGTCGCGCTCCGGCTCGGAGGGAGGGGAAGAAGGCGGGAGGAGGGCCTTCGTGTCCGGAGCCTGCGAGGGGACCGAGCGAGCGCCTTGGATGGACTGGCGGCGCCGGGTGGCCGAGGGAAGCGGGGTGTCGCCCATGGAAAAAGTTTAGGAGCCCGGTTCCTTTCCGTATCCGGTATTCTGTCAACGGCTGCATCGCGGCGTGGAGGGAGGGGCTATTTCCCCCCTTGTTGCGATCCGCGGAACGATGTTCTCGTTCGGTGTCACGGGTTGAATCGGTCCGGCACCGTACCTTAGGAGACCCGAGAGAGCTTCGAATGGTGTGGAATCCGCCCCCTCCGCTGGCGATCGCGCTGGCGTTCATGCGCTCGTCCGCCGGATGGAGCCGGGAGCGCATGGCCGAGGTCGGACGTACGACCCGGAAGAAGATCGGCGAATGGGAGTCCGGTCATCGCCGGCTTTCGCGCCGGCGCGCCGAGTCGCTCGCGGGCCTGCTCGGCTTTTCCCCCGCCGATCTCGACGAGGTGCTCGCCGAGGTCGCCCGGCGGCGGGCGCAATCGGCGGCCGGAGCGAGCGCCCCCGGAAGAAAAGTCTCGGAGAAGGAAACGGCGATCGCCCAGGTCGGCGTGGACCTCGCGGCGTTCCTTACCGAAGAGCTGGCGCTCCTGGCGCGGCGGCTGGAGGCGGAGGAGGAGCGGACGCGCGCGGGGAAGCTCTGGGAAGAGCTTTCGAAGCGGAGCCCGGCGGCGCGCCGCGCCCTGGTCGAGCGGGAGGCCCGCTTCGAGAGCTGGGCGCTCGCTTGGCGTCTCGGGGAGGAAAGCGAGAGAGCGGCCTCCGACCGGGCGGACCGTGCGGTGGAGCTTGCGGAATTGGGACTTTTGGCGGCCGAGCGGGCAAGAGGTCTGACGCCGGCCCCCGATCGCTTTCGGGCCTTGTTGCTCTCGGGCACCTGGGCTTTCGTCGGGAACGCCCGACGCGTGGCCGGGCAACTACCTCTCGCCCGGGAGGCTTTTCACCGCTCCGAAAAACTCGCCGAGGAGGGGGAGGGGGGAGACCCCGACCGCTTTCTTGACCCGTCTCGTCGGCTCGACCTCGAAGCTTCGCTTCGCAAGCACCTCGGGCAACTGCCCGAAGCGCTCGATCTGCTCGACCGCGCGCTCGCGATGGGCGCGGAGGGGGAAGCGAGGGGAAGGCTGCTGCTTAAGAAGGCATTCGCCCTGGAGCAGGGAGGAGAGCCTGAGAAGGCAATTGCCTCACTTTTGGAAGCGGCACCATGGGTCGATCGGACCAGGGACCCTAGGCAATATTGCGTGCTTCGTTTCAACTTGATCGTCAACCTCTGTCATCTCGAACGCTTCGGCGAGGCGGCGGTCCTCTTGCCCGAAGTGCGGGCGATCGCGATCGAGCAGCGAGGAGAGCTGGATCTGGTGCGCGTCGTCTGGCTCGAAGGGCGTACGCGCGCTGGGCTCGGCGATCGGGAGGAAGGCGCTCGGGCCATCGCTCAGGTTTTTCGCGACTTCAAACACCTAGGCATCGAATACGACGCCGGCCTCGCGGCGCTGGAGCTCGCTGCGCTACGGATCGAGACCGGCCATCCGGCCGAGGCGCGCGGCCTTGCGGACGATCTCCTTCCTCTCTTTAGAGCCCAAGGGGTAGATCGGGAGCTTCTCGCGGCGCTCAGCCTCTGGGTCGAGGCCGCGCGCCGCGAGAGCGCCTCGGCTGACGCCGCTCGCGATCTTCTTCGGCGGCTTGAACGTCGACGACCGCTCGAAAGGGCCGAGGCGGAGGAGCAGAGTTGAGCTACGGCGAGACGCGCCCTCCGACCTCGACTCACTACAGCCGATCTTTGGAATTGCTGTCCGGGCCTAATCTGCGACCTTTGAATATTGGTGCTGAGTTGCAAATCCCATCCGAGTCGAGGCTACAGCCGTTGGCCACCGAGACCCCGTCGCAGTGTCCATTCGGGTCGAGGCGACAGCCGTTAACGATGGCTACCGCCCCACAGTGCCCGCTCGGATCGAGGCCGCAGCCGTTCTCGGCCCAGATCGATCCGAGCGCCGACCGCAGGCGATCGAGCCAATCGAGCGCGCCCCAAGGGGCCGCTCGGGCGGCGGGTCCGGCGAAAGCGGCGAGCAGCAGGGTGAAGCTGACGATGCGGAGAGTGCGAGACATGGATAGCTCCCATAGCGAAGCGGCGCCGTCGGCGACCGTCACGGCCGCCGTGGGCCGCCCCTCCCAGGAAGTATGGTGTGCCGGAAGGGGGAAATATCCCCCTTTGCGGCTACATTTCGTCACCGCGGCCGGCAAAGAGTTGACATGAACGGCCTCGAAGACCTCGGAACGGCCGTCGCCTTCGGCCGTCAACTCAAAGGATGGAGCCAAAAAGACCTGGCCC
>JBGAGQ010000127.1:0-4842 GCA_044226625.1 Thermoanaerobaculia bacterium | reverse complement strand
ATCTCGTTGTCTCCTTCGTTGTACTCGGCCACGGCGTTGTCGGCGTCGACCCGGAACGCCACCGAGTGGGTGCCGCCCGAGGTGAAGGTGTGGGTGTACTGGCTGTTGCCGTTCGACACCGTGGTGTTCTTCGGAATCGCGGTATGTCCGCCGTAGCCCACCTGGGCGCCGTCGACGAACCATTTGACGCTGAACGTGCCCGTGCCTTTGAAGCCCGCGTTCGTGATCCCGGAATCGAAAGTAACCGGCGAGCCGACGACCGGTGAGGGGACGTTCCGGGTGATCGCCGTCGGATAGAGGTTCGGGATCACCGCCGCCGCCACCGCGTTGTCGTAGTCGACCACGTAACGCCACCAGTTGTTCAGGTTCCCCTTCGTGTTGAGGCCGTCGTTCTTCGGCAGCCCCGCCATCCACCAACGCAGGTACGACTCGCGGGAGCAACCCCACGAGTTGCAGTTCTGGTTGACGATCGTCTTCGTGGTGAAGGGATAGCCCGCCCAACTCGGACAGGCGTGGTTCACGTAGGTGAAGTTCGCGTCGTCGTAGTCCTGGGTGCCGTTCGGCGGCACATGGTTGCTGCCGCAGCCGGCCACGTTCACGCCGAGAGGCGTCTTGCGGTTGTCCGTGCAGGTGAACTCGTCCCAGTCGCTCACGCCGAGCGTCGCGTTTCCGGGGCAGCCGTCCCAGAAGCCGCGCCCCACCGTCACCGAGACCGCACTCTCGAGCCGATGCCCGTACGATTCGATCGCCTCGGCGAGCCCACGCTCGTAGCTGAAGCCCATGACGAACACGGTCTTGCCGCAATCCGGGATGTTCTTCTTTCGGGTGCTGTAGAGCTGGACGTTCGTCGGGGTGTAATACGGCAGGACGTCGCCCGGCGTCTTCCAGGCGAACTCGTCGGTCGCGAACCAGGGCGCGCTATAGATCATCACCTCGTCGATCGTGCCGTTCTGGAGCTTCGAGCAGATCGAATAGTCGTTGAACATCTTGAGGAAATCGAATTCCGACGTCAGGTGGCAATAGGTGTTCTTCTGATCGGCGGGGGCGTTGTGACAGGTGAGGTAGGAGGACTGGTTGTAACGGAAGCCGTCCTGCATCGCCGGCCATTCGTTCAGGTCGTGCGACTCCACCACCTGGTAATCGACGTATCCCCCGGATGACGTGCGGACGGCGTCGAGGACCTGCGGAAAGAGCACGTTCGGATCGAACCACGTCATGTACTGGTGCAGCTTCCGGCCGTCCGACATGACCGGGTCGTAGATCATGAACAGCACCTTCTTCGTGACCGGGACCGCCATCGCGATCGGAACGTCGGAATTCGAGACGCTCGGTTCCGGAGCCTCGATCCCCGCTTGCGCGGCGAGCGGAATCGTGGACCCGAGAGAAGCGAGAAGCAGAGTCAAGAGAGCGAGAGGGAGGGTACGACGCATAGACGACCTCCTCGGAGTGTAGAAGCGCCCGCGTTGACGTGAACAAGCGTTGAGAGCGAACCAGAGGATGCGCAGCAACGATTGTCCAGCGAAGCCGGGGCGATGTAAAGGCGCGCGCGGTACGCCGAAAGGCGGCGCCGGCCCCTCTCGACGGGTGGGAGAGGAGGGCGCCCGGCCTCGAACCGACCGGCGTCAGTCCTTGCCGTACCAGGGGCGCTCGGCGGTCAGGAACTTCGGCCAATGGTTTCGGATCTGGTTCACCTCGTTGTCCGACATCGAGCCCATCTTCTGGAGCGTGAAGATCTGCCTCTCCGGCAGATGGGGGACCCAGCGGCAGAGACGTCCTCCGTTGAAGACTTCGTCCCGGGTGACGGTCACCGCTTCCTGCCGTGTCGTCTCGTAGATCCAGACCCGGTCGCCCCTCCCGGAGGCGTGATCGCGCACCAGCCGGAACCGGGAGGTCGGCGCCGGCTCGCTCCGGATGCGATCGTTCTCGTCGATCCAATGATCGTCGAGATCGCCGTTCTTGCCCATCCAAATGTTGTTCTCATACTTTCTGCAGCCGATCGACCAAGTTCCGTCCGGGTTGAACAGGAAGAACAGGAGATCCCGCCCGTCGTCGATTTCCGCCCGCTTGTAGGTTCCCCAATCCAGGCAGATCCATTGGTTCATCGTCGGCTCGATCAACCGGTACCAGGCCCGCTGATCGAACGCGTCCCAGCTCTGATTGACGCACCTCGACCAGAAGGCGAGGAAACGGGCGACGACCCTTGGAGCCTTGAGCAGACTCTCGCCCAAGGAGGCGTCGGCTTCGGATCCCCAGGTGCTCGTCCCGTTCCGCCCTTTGTCGTGGGCCAGGTCCCGGACTCCTCCTTTGCGGGTGAAGAGCTCATAGTGGCTCTTCGCCGTGCGGTCCAGGAACTCGCCGGCGTTCGAGGCGCCCGACTCGAGGTCTTCCCGAGTCATCGGAAAGCGCCGGACGTAGTCGGAGAAATATCCCCTCTTGACCAGGCCCTCGGCATAGTTCTCGTAGCCCGAATGCCGCGCGTCGGTCATGTTGGGAAACTCCTGCCTCGGATAGAAACCGTCCTGGCCGAAGAAGTTCGTGAAGTTCCCCGCGTGCATCGGCTGGGTGAGATCGGTGAGGAAGTGGAGCGCGACGCCCAGGCAGTGCGCGGCCTTCGCGACGACCGCGGCGGGTGGTGGATCGCCCAGCTTGAGGGCGCGCACCGCCGCGTGAACGCTCAAGTTGAACCACCGCCGCCCCTCGGTCACCGCGTGGGACTCGCCGCGCATGTAGTTCCGACCGGTGGTCGGGTTGTAGAAGTGGTCGTGCCAGGAATAGATGCTCGTTCGAGGATTCCCGGTGTCCCAGACCATCTGGCCGCGCCAAGGTTCCTCGTAGTCCGCGTCGTCCAGCCCTTGAAAGGTCTGCTTCTCGAAACCGGGGAGATTCCAGAACCATTTGAACCGCCAGACCGCCTCGTCTTCGATTCTCAGCAAGCTCGCCACCGCCGAGCGCAGGATCTGCTGGTGGCTGACGTCGTTCCAAAGGGTTCCCGGTCGCTCCCCCTCCTCCGGGAGGCTCCACCCGCCGCAGCAGCCCCCCCCTCCTCGGGGCAGGCGGGAAAGATCGAACGGAGAAGCGGCAAAGAGCTCCGCCGGCCCGACGGAGGTGGCCTCCGCCGCGAGCCGCGCCTCGTCGCCCGGCGGAGCCGAGAGATGGCGTACGCCGTCGGCGAGCTGAAAGGCGACGGCTCCGTTTTCGGAGTCGATTGGACGAAACAGCGCGTCGTCGTCGAGCTCGCCGGGCGAGGCGATCACCCCTTTGGCCGAAACCCTTACGAAGCCATCCGTCGCGAGCGAGCGCAACGCCACCCGGCCGTCCTCCTGCTCGACCCAGTCGAACAGGTCGCCTCCTGGACCGGCGAACACCGGCCAATCGAACGACTTCCGCCCCGCGAGCTTGCGCCCGTCGGAGGTTTCCAAGGTTACCCAGCGTGGAGCGCGCGCGGCGGTGCCCATGCCTCTTCCTCCCCTCGGGTCGCCCCGGCGGTCGAGAAGCACCGCGCGAGGACGGCAGTTTCAGGTTTTGAAGAGGAGTTTAAGCCAATTAGCTCGGCAGCGGTACGACCCGCTCGCGAACCGTCCCCGCGCCGAGCAGCCCTTCGATCGACGCCACCAGATTCCGGTCGAGCTCGACCGAAAAGGCGTCGCGGGTGGAGACGCGATGGACCTTCGCGCCGTCCTGCACCTCGAAGGTGACCGGTACCGCCCCGGGGTTTTCGATCAGCAGATCGCGCAGGCGGAGCATCTCCTTGGGCGGGAAGTTCGCCGGTACCACGAGGTCGACGCCGGAGACGATCTTGCCGCTGCCCAAGCTGAGCGGCGTGATGTCCTGCGCCGAGAGCTCGACCTCGCTCCCCCGCTCGCGCACCTCGCCCTTGATCAGTACCACCGCCTCTTCGCTCACCAGGTGCCCGAACTGCTGCATCTGGTTCGCGAACAGGGTGACCGGAATGCCGCCGTGGAGGTCCTCGAGCACGAAGCGACCCATGAAGCGGCCGGCGTTCGGCCCCATCTTGATCTTCGTCTTGCGGATCTGGGTGATCAGCCCGCCGACCGTCACCTCGCCCTCGAAGCCCTCTTTCAAATCGGCCGTGGTGTGGGTGACGAAGCGCGCGAGGTCCCCCTCGTAGGCCGAGAGCGGATTTCCGGACAGATAGAGCCCGAGCGTTTCTTTCTCCGCCGTGAGAACGTCGCGCTCCGACCAGGCGGGAACCGAGGCGTCGATCCGCGGCTCCTGCTCCTCGCCGGCCGACGGTCCGCCGAAGAGGCTCGACTGCCCCGCCTCGCGCTCTTCGCGGCGGCGCTGGCCGTAGTCGAGCATCCGGTCGAGGGCGCCGAGCTGCGCCGCCCGGTGCGGCCCGACACGGTCGAACGCCCCCGCCTTGATCAGGCACTCGAAGACTTTGCGGTTCGCGACCCGGCCGTCGAGCTCCGCGGCGAGGTGCGCGAGGCTCCGGAAGCGGCCGAGCCGCCGCCGCGCGGAGAGGATCTCCTCGACCGCGTTTTCGCCGACGCCTTTGACGCCCCCGAGGCCGAAGCGGATCGTGCCGCCCGCGACGGTGAAGTAGTAGTCGCTCTCGTTGATGTCGGGCGGCAGGACCTCGATCCCCATGTTCTTGCACTCGCCGAGGTATTTGGCGATCGCTTCCGACGAAGAGAGCTCGGAGTTGAGCATCGCGGCCATGAACGCGACCGGATAGTGCGCCTTCAAGTACGCGGTCCGGTAGGCGAGCATCGCGTAGGCGACGCTGTGGCTCTTGTTGAAGCCGTAGCCGGCGAACGGCTCGATGTAGTCCCACAGCTCGGTCGCCTTCTGGCGCGGCACGCCGCGCTTCTCGGCGCC
>JBGAGQ010000059.1:0-42829 GCA_044226625.1 Thermoanaerobaculia bacterium | reverse complement strand
CGGCGACTCCCGCCTCGAAGTCGAGCGCGCCCGGCGCCTCGCGGCGCTCGCCCCCGAAGACGGCGGAGCGAGCCGCCTCCTCGCCGAAGCGCTGCTCCACGCGGGCGACCGAACCGCCGCAGAAGCCGAATGGCGCCGAGGCCTCGAAGCCGCGCCGGATGCCGGCTGGCTTCGCCTCGGGTTCGCCCGGTACCTGGCCGCCGCTGGAAGGAAGGACGAGGCGCGTCGGGAGCTTTCCCGGATACGGCAGGACGAGACGCTCCCGAGCGATCTGCTGGAGAAGGCGGCCGAAGAGGCGGCGGCGCTGGGAGGCTGAGCCCCCTCCTGTCCCTACCGCCCCGCGGGCATCGCGAGCGCGCGGCAGGCTTCTTCGGTCTTCCGATCGCCGAGGGCCTGGGCGAGGGCGTAGATCTCGCCCAGCTCACTCGGGCTGGCCGCGGTGAGGATCGAGGCCGGGGCGGGCTCGGTGCCGAAGGAGGCGTCTTTCGCTTTCCAAGCGAGGTAGGCGAGGTCCTCCCGGTCGGGGTGTCGGGCGGTGGCCGGGGCGAGGAGGGCCGTCGCCTCTTCCCTCTTCCCCTCTTCGAGGTCGAGCTGCGCGAGCAGGCGGAGCGCCTCGATCGAGCCGGGGCGGGCAGCGAGCGCGGCTTCGAGGTGGGTCCGCGCGGGGGCGCGGTGGCCCTGCTTCAACTCGGCCCAACCGAGCAGCCATAGCGCTTCGGAGTGGCCGGGGCGGATCGCGAGGGCGCGGCCGAGCGCGGCCGTGGCCTCGTCGATGCGGCCCGCCACCAGGCGCTCCGCCCCCTGGCGAAGGTGGGTCTCGAACGACCGGGCCGCGAACGCGGACGGCAGCCGGAGCCCCAGGCCGACCAGCAGGAGCCCGGCGAACAGGGCCACGGCCCGGGCGCGCGGCCAGGGTGCGCCCCGGCTCGCCAGCTCCTTGCTTCCCACGGCGACGTAGAGCGCGAGCACCGCGAGCGGAAGGACGGTCCAGAGGCGCCCGGCGTCACGCGCGAGGACCAGTTGGGTCGCCGCGGTGCCGAGCAGAATCGCGACCGCCCCGGTCGGGTGGAGGCGCAGCGACTCTTCCTTGCGCGGCGGCCAGGGGCTCGCCTCCCGCGTGGTCGCCGCCGCCGCCGCGACGGCGGCCACGAGGCCCACGTGGACGAAATCGAATCCGGAGAGCGGGAGCGGTCCGGGCAGCGGCGCCGCGAACGCGTGCCCGGCGAGGTGCACGGGAAAGCAGAGCAATCCGGCGAGCCGGGCGCCGAGCGGGGCGCCTCGCCGCCACAGCTCGAACGGGAGGAGGAAATCGAGCGCGACGAAGCCCCAGTCGAGCAGGGCGATCGGTGGGAAACGGATCGCGCGGTCGGGGGAATGGGCGAGACTCCAGGTCCACCAGCCGCCGGCCACCGCGGCGGTCTCGACCGCGAGGCAGATCGCGGCCATCACCAGGCCGGCGACCAGCACCGTCCGGTACGGATCGGTCGGCTGGCCGAGGCGGCGAAGCACGCGGTCGGCCAGATAGGCGGCCAGCCCCGCCGAGGCGGTCCACCCGATCAGCTCCTGGAGCGGTACCCCGGCGACCGAGGCGAGGGGTACCCCGAGGTGGTACGGCATCCCCCCGAGGTGCGCCTCGGAAAGGGCGCGGATCGACAGCGATCGCACCAGCCCGTAGCCCGCCGACGCGAAGAAGAACGCCATCGCGGCGCGCCCGCCGAGGTTCGCCCGCCGATGGTCGATCACCAGGAGGAGAACGGCGGCCGAAAGGGCCGCGAGCGCCGAGGGCGGGACGGTGACCAACCCGCGGCTACCCCTCGGGAACCAGGATCTGGAGCCCCGAGGAGGCGATCAGGCGCTTTTGGATCGCCTCGATCCCGGCGGCCTCCTTCTCCTGCTTGAGCGACGCGCGGATCGACTCGCGCGAAGCGTCGAGCGGCAGCGTGCCGAGCGAGCGCAGGCGGACGAAAACGACTCCTTTCCCTTCGAGCACGCAGCTCTTGGGGACCAGCTCGGTGCGCGGGCCGTCGAGGTAGAGGGCGGGCGTCACCTCGCCGGGAGCGAGGTTCAGGAGCGCTTTGCGCAGCCGGACCGAAGTCTGACCGACCCGGACGAGGTCCACGCCGTGCACCGCGCGGCAGGTCCGGGCGTCGGCGCTCGCCGGGCGGTTGAGCACCTCGTCGAACGGCTTGCCCTCGCGCAACTGTTCCACCACCGCCTCGCCCGCGGCGTAGACCTCCTTGACGCTGTCGCCGGACTGCGGAAAGTAGAGCGCGTCGATCTCGAAATCGCGCAGGAAGAGCGCGCTTTGAGAGTTCTCCCGATGGTAGCGGGCGATCTCTTCCTCGGTGGGCTCGGTGCTCATCTCCTCGACCAGCTGACGGCGGTACGAGTCGATCAACGCCTGGCGGCGCGCGTCGGCGACGCGGGTCGTCACCTCTTCCGAGAGAGGCTTGGCCCGGCGCGCCTCGGCGAGGAGGCGGTTCTCGGCCAGGGTGCGCAGCGTCTGCGGGAGGTTGCCCTTGGCGAGCGTGCCCCAGCCTTCGGTCGCGAACAGCTCGGCCGCGGTCACCTGGCCCCCCTGCCAGGAGGCGACCGCTTGGGCGCCGGCCGAACCGGGCACGGCCGCCAAGCGCTTGAGCTCGCCTTCCGAGGCGAATACCACTCCGCGCGCGTCCAGCTCCCGCTGGCGCCGGGCGCGCACCGCGGCGTTTTTCGCTTCCCGATCGAGCGTCTCCCGGACGAGCTTCCGGAGCGCTTCGACGTCCACCGGGGTGCCGGGGCGGATGCCGTCGAGGCGGAACAGGTGAAGACCGTCCGGAGCGGCGACCACCGGGCTCACCTCTCCTTCCTTCAAGGCGAAGATGGCATCGGCCGCGAGGCGGTTGAGCGCCCGGTAGGGGGTCCATTCGATCCGGCCGCCGCCTCGGGCGGTGACCGACGTCGAGTACTTCTCGGCGAGCTTGTTGAAGCCCGCTCCCCCTTCGATCTCTTTCCGGATCTCCGCCATCCGCGCGGCCGCCGCGGCGCGGGCCGCGGGGTCGGACTCCGCGGCCCGGAGGTAGATGTGGCTGAACTTGCGCGTCTCCTCCGGCTTCGATCCCGCGAGTCGACGATCGACCTCCGCCACCACCTGCTCGTCGGTCGCCTTGGCCGAGGCGGCCTCGCTCGCGAGCAGGTCGTCGGCGAGGACGGACTCTTCGAACGCCGTCTGCCGCGCCACCACCTCGGGCCTCTTGTCGAAACCCTTCGCCTCGGCCTCTTCATAGAGAATCGCGGTACGGACCCTCCGCTCGACCACCAGCTTGACGATCGCCCGCTTGGTCTCGGCGGAGATCGGCTTCGGAACCGCGGCGAAGCGGCCGTCGAGAGCGCGCTGGATCGCGCCGCGGCGGATTTCGCCCCCTTTCCAACGGGCGATCACCGTGTCCGGATCGAGGCTCGGAGCGCCCGCTCCGGTCGAGGCGTCGCGGCACCCGGCGGCGACGGAGACGGCGAGCAAACAGCCCGCCACAAGGTGCTTGAAATTCACGGAAGTTCCTTTCTGGCCCGTCCAAAATCGAGGGGCGCCATAATACCCAAACGGGCTCAGAGAAGAGAGCTTCGCCAGTCGGCGGCCTCGAGGCGGAGGACGCCGCGCGCGCGAATCCGGAGCTCGGCCTCCTCGAACAGCGGGAGCATCTCCGGCTTTCGGCCCGCGCGCGAGAGCTCCTCGGCTCCGTCGAGCAGGCGCAGGGCGCCTTCGGAATCGCCCACCTCGGCGGTCGCGGCCGCCAAGGCGAAGAGCGCCGCGGGATCCTGGTAGCTCGTCACCCGTGCCGCGCCCGCCGCGAGCTCCACCGCCCGGTCGCCGTCGCGTAGCGCCTCGTCGGGGCTGGTCGCGAGGATCAGCGATTCGAGATAGGTGAGCAGGAGCGCCTGTGGCAGGCGCCGCCGCCCGTCCCGCAGCGCGGCGAGCGCCGGGCCCTCCTCGCCGCGCGCGAGATGGGCGCGCGCGAGGGCGCCCACGGGTTGCCACGCCCCGGGAGCGGCGGCCACGGCGGCGCTCGAGAACGACACGTCGTCGCGCCAGAGGGCGACCTGGGCGCGCGCCGCGGCGGCGAGCCCGACGCTGAGGCCGAGCGTCACGGCGCACAGCACGCCGAGCGCGAGCATCCTCCCGGCAGTCCCCGCCGACAGGCGAGATGGCAGAGATGGCAGAGATGGCCGAGAGAGACCCTCCGGCGGAGCATCGACCGGCGCGAACCGGCGCGCGAGAGCGGCCCATCCGCAGCCCAGCAGCAGGGCGATCGATAGCGTCGAGAGATACGTGTACCGGTGCGCCGCGAGCTGTGGCCCCGCCTGGAACAGGCCGGAGACCGGCAGCACGAAAGCGGTAAAGACGATCAGCGCGAGCGGCACGGCGGGGCGCCGGCGCCAGAGAGCGAGGGAACCGAGCAGGACGGCGAGAAACGCCAGCCCTCGCGTCAGGACCCCGGGGTCGGTGGCGGCCGAAAGCAGGTGGGTCGCCGGCACCTGGAACGGGATCGCGAACGGCACGAGCGTCTTTTCGAGGTAGAACGACAGGCCGAACCCGGAAGACAGGAGCCGGTGCTCGAGCCCCGCCTGGGACCGGTCGCTCATCACCGGCGCGATCGCCCAGAACGTCACCGCGGCGAGCAGGGCGGAGAGCGCGAGAAACGGCACCTTTTCGAGCAGGACGGAGCGCGAGCGGCGGCCGAGCCAGCGCCGCGGATCGAGCTCGAGCCGCCGGAGCGGAAAGAGGTCGAGCGCCACGAGGGCGACCGGCAGGACCACCGCGATCCCCTTGGAGAGGAGGGCCGCCGCGAACGCGAGCCCCGCGAGCGCCAGGCGAAGATGACGCGGACGCCCGGCGGCGCGGGCGGCGCTCCAGTAGGCGTGAACCGCGAGCAGGCAGAAGAAGCCGCACAGCAGGTCGCGCCGCTCGGTGATCCAGGCGACCGACTCGACCCGCAACGGATGGAGCGCGAAGAGCGCCGCCGCGGCGAAGGCGCCGAGCAGCCGCGCAGCCGGGGAGAGCGAGGAGGGCGCAGGCGGCGCCTCCCGACGAGCCTCCTCGGCGCGCACCTCGGTCCTCGCCAGCGGGCCGCCGAAAAGGCGCCAGGCGAGGGCGAAGAACAACCAGGCGTTCGCGAGGTGGAGCAGCAGGTTGGTCCGATGGTAGCCGCGCGGGTCCATCCCCGAGGCCTCGTAGTCGAGCGCGAGGGTGAGCCAGGACAACGGAATGTAATGACCCGCCAGCCGCGTCGTCGCCATCCAGCGCAGATGGTCGGGCGAGAGGCCCCGATAGTCGGGATTGCGGGTGAAGTTGAGCTCGTCGTCGAGCGGCGCCCAGCCATGGCCGAGCGTCGGCAGGTAGACATAGAGGACGAGCGCGCCGAGGATCGCGAGCGCGGCGAGAATCGCGAGCGCGGCGGGCTTTCGGCTCATGGCACGAGCCCTTCGCGGCGCAGGAAGTCGGCGATCCCGTCGGCGGCGAGGCGATGCTCGAGCGGCCCCCAGTGCCCGACCTTTTCGAATTCGGCGCCCAGGCGCGCGCGTTCGAGAAACAGCGGACGGAGGCGCAGGCAGGGCACCTTCTCGCGCTCCGCGAGCGCGAGGACGAACTGTTCTCCCGGCAGCGGCGCCGGATCGACGGCGCCCAGCTCGCCAAAGACCGGCAGGTGCGCCACCGCCGGCCGCGCGCCCGCCGCGCGCGTCTCGCGGAAGATCGCGGAGAGGATCGCACCGGTGAGACGGTCGAGCTCCTGCTTCCGATCGCCCCAACGCCAGGCGAGGCGCGTCCAGGCCATGATCCCGAGGTCGGCGAGCCGCGGGCGCCAGACCCTCTCCGCGAGCATCTCCTGAGGTGTCGGGACGGGCGTCCCCTCGAGGCGGAGAGCACCGTTCACCAGGCGGAACCGGGGCTTGGCGAAATCGCGGAAGCCGGTGAGATTGCGCAGCGAATCGTCGGTCACGTGACCGAGCAGCACCACGTCGGGCCGGTAGAGCGGCAGGGCCTCGCGCAAATAGAGCAGGATCTGGTCGTGGCCGTAACCGTGGACCCCGAAGTTCAGGATCTCGACTCCGGGCAGAAGGCTCTCCAACCGCTGCGCGAAGGTCTCGTCGTCGCTCACGTCTTCGCCGAAGGTGAACGAATCGCCGAACAGGGCGATCCGATAGACCCCGGGAGGCTTCGGCACGGCATACTCCCGCCGGCCGCGTAGGCCGCGCGAATTGGAGCTCAACCGCTTGCCGTCGAAGACCTCGAGATCCTGGAGGTTCGGCGCGAGCGTCCAGCCGCGCTCGGCGTGATAGCGGTCGAACGAGAACCGATACGGCGCCTCGCCCCCCTGATGCCGGAGCCACCAGCGCAGGCGCCAGGAGGGCTCGTCGAAAGGCGAGGAGATCCGCCGCAGGAACGCCTCCGACCGGAGCGCCCAGCGCGCGCCCCCTTCGAGCACGAGCGCGATCAGGGCGAGGAAGAGCGCGGCGCGGACGGCGCGCCGGAGCGGAGAGCGGTGGGTGGGCGAAGGGACGGGCATCGATCCGGAAGGGCCAGCGCGGGTATTCTAGGCGTCTTGTGACCGCCCCGATCGGCAACGGTTCCCGCCGCCGCCTCGTCCCGGCGCTCTCCCTCCTGCCGCTCGCCGCCGCGCTCGTCCTCGCCCTCCTCGGCGCCCTCGGCGACAGCATCACGGTCGACGAGCCGAGCCACCTGGTGGCCGGTTACGCGGCGCTCGCCCGGGGCGATTTCCGCTTGAGCCCCGACCATCCGCCGCTCGCCCGTCTGCTGCTCGCCCTGCCGCTCCGCTTGCAGCCGGTCGCCTGGCGCGCGGAAGGGACGGAGGCTTGGCACCGGGGCGACTTCTTCGCCCTCGGCCGCGATTTCTTCGAGAGCTGGAACGACGGCGAGCGGCTCGCGCGGTCGAGCCGGGCGGTCGCGTTGGCGATGCTCCTCGCCCTGCTCCTGTCCATCGCGGCGATCGCGAGGCGCCTGTTCGGTCCCTGGGGCGGCCTGCTGGCGCTCTCGGTCGCGGCGCTCGATCCCGCCCTGCTCGCCCACGGTCATCTCGCGACGATGGACGTGCCGTTCGCGCTCGTCGCGCTGCTCACCCTGCTCGCCGCCGACCGCTGGCTCGATCGCCCGACGGGGACGAGGCTCGCCCTGCTCGCCGGATCGTTCGCCGCCGCGACGCTGGTCAAATTCTCCTGGTTCGCGCTGGTCCCGGCGCTCCTCGCCCTCGCCTGGGCCGCGACGCGAAAGGAGGGCGCGCGCCCGATGGTGCGAACGCCGGCCCAGACGATGGCGCTCGCCTCGGTGACGCTCGCGCTCGCCGCCTGGGCCGCGATCTGGGCCGCGTACGGCTTCCGCTTCGCCGCCGCCCGCGGCGCCGACGCGGAGACGGCCACGATGCATACGATCGGCGACTACGGCCGGCCGCTCCCGGTCGGCCCCGCGGCGGCGTGGGAGAGCATCCTCCACGATCCCGCGACCGGCGAGGACCGCCGGGGCGCTCTGGTGCCGCTCCTCCGCGTGGCGCACGAGCACCGGCTGCTGCCCGAGGCGTACCTCTACGGCGTGGCCTACGTGCAGAAGAAGGCCGTCGGGCGGGCCGCCTACCTCCGCGGGAGCTATTCGGCGTCCGGGTTTTCGAGCTACTTCCTCTGGGCGTACCTCGTGAAGACCCCGCTCCCCATCCTGCTGCTCGTCGCCGCCGCCTTGGGGCTCGCCGGCCGCGCCGCGCTCCGTAGGCGCGGCCCGCCGCCGCTCGCCCTGGGCCTTCTCGTCTTCTCCCTCGTCTATCTGGGAGCGCTCGTCCAGAGCGGCTTGAACCTCGGCTATCGCCACCTGCTGCCGGTGACCTCCGTGCTCGCGATCGCGGTCGGAAGCCTCGCCGCCGCGGGCTCGGCCGACCCCGATGCGCAGGGGCGCCGCGCTCCCCGCGCGCTCGCCGTCGGCGTGGGCGCCGCCCTGTTCTGGCTCGCGCTCGGGACCTGGCGCGCCTCTCCCCATCTGCTCGGCTATTTCAACGAGGCGGTCGGTGGCTGGCGGAACGGCCACCGGTACCTCGCCGACAGCAACCTCGACTGGGGGCAGGACCTCCTCCGCCTGCGCGAGCGCCTCCGCGCCGAGCCCCCCGGCGGGACCGTCTGGCTCGCCCAGGCGGGCGACCCGCCGCTCCCCGCGGGGCTACCGGTCCGCCGGCTGCTCGGCGACGGGAGCCAGGAGCCTTCGGCCGGCCCGATCTCGGGAGGGCTCTACGCGATCAGCGCGACCGATCTTCTCGGGGTCTACCGCCCGCTCGCCCGCGCCGCGTCTTGGCGCGATCCGCGGTTGACCGAGCAGTACGAGGCGCTCGCGGCGGAAGCCCGCTTTCGCGGCCCGTCCGCCGGTGCGGCGGTCGACGCCTTCGAGGCGCTGCGCCGCCTCCGGCTGATCTCGCGCCTCGCGCAGCGCGAGCCGGACGAGCGGGTCGGCACCTCCCTCTTTCTCTACCGGCTGAGCGACGACCAGGTCGCCGAGGCGACCGAGCCGTGAGCGCCGATCCCGTCGCCGCGCCGGTGGCCGAACGCCGACCGGGACTCCTTCCCCTCGTGGCGGCGGCCGCGCTGCTGCTCGGCGCGGCGATCGTGTGGGCTTACGCGCCGATTCTCGACAACGGCTTCGTCTGGGACGACGGCGGCAACCTGATCGCCGCGCGCGCCAACTGGGACCGCGGCTTCGCGGGCGTCGCCTGGGCGTTCCGCGAGCCGTTCGCCGGCCACTACCAGCCGCTCACCTGGCTCTCCTATCGGGTCGACGCCGCGGTCTCGGGCGCCACGCCGCGCGGCGTCCACGCGTCCCAGCTGATCCTCCATCTGGCGAACACGGCGGCGGTCGCCTGGCTCGCCTGGCTGCTCGCGGGCTCCCGCGGGCTGCAAAGAGCTGCCCTGGGGGCTGACCCGCGACGACGCGCGGTGTTGGCGGCGACCGCCGCGGCGCTCTTTGCACTGCATCCGATCCGGGTCGAATCGGTCGCCTGGGCGACCGAGCGGCGCGATCTGCTCTCCACCCTCTTCGCGCTCGTCGCCGTGGCGCTCCATCTGCGGGCCAGCCCGGCCGACGCCTCCCCCTCGCCCGCGCGCGGACGCATCGCGCTCCTCCATGCGCTCTCCGCCCTCTCGCGGGCGCAGATGACGCTGCCGTTCGTCCTGCTCCTGCTCGACCTCTGGCCGCTCGGCCGTTTGAAGTACGAGCCCGACCGCGGGCGGGCTCTCCTCCGCCTCGTGCGGGAGAAGGGCTTCTCGTTCGCGCTCGCCGCCGCCTCGGCCGCGGCGGCGGTCTGGGCGCAGGCGAGCCACGGCGCGCTCACCGCGGCGAGCGAGCACGGCCCGCTCGACCGGCTGGTCCAGGCGGGCTACGGCCTGGCGTTCTATCCCGCTTCGCTCCTGTTCGGCCGGACTTGGCTGCCCCTCTACGAACGTCCGTTTCCGTTCGACCCCACCGCGCCGCGCCTGCTGGTTCCGGCGCTGGCGGCGCTCGCGGCGCTCACCGCACTTGCGGCGCTGGTTCTTTCGCGGCGGCGATTCCCCGCGCCCGCGGTCGCTTTCGGGGGGTATCTGTTGCTGGTGCTCCCGGTCCTGGGGATCGCCCAATCGGGCATTCAGCTGGTCGCCGACCGCTACGCCTACCTCTCGACCATCCCCCTGGTGCTGCTCGCCGCGGGCGCCGTCACGATCCTCGGCTTCCGGCTGGGCTCCCGGCTCGGAAAGGGCGCGCTCGCTCTCGGCCTGATCGCCCTGCTCGCGAGCTACGCCGTCGCGACCCGGCGGCAGACGCTCGTCTGGCGCGACGACGAGACGCTCTGGCGCCACGTGCTCGCCCATTCGAGCTCGTGCCTCGCGGACAACAATCTCGGCTATCTGCTCTACGGCAAGGGCGAGACGGGACCGGCGCTCTTCCACCTCGTCCGGTCGCTCGAACGGGTGCCGACCTACGGCCGGCCCTGGAACGGGATCGCGGCGCTGCTCGAATCGCCGTCGCCGGCGCCCGGCGAACCGGCCTCGTCCTGGGTGGCGACGACGCTCGAACGCGCCGCCGCCACCCAAAGGAGCGCGGCGCTTCCGCGGTACGCCGCGGCGCTCGCCTGGGCGCGGGCCGGCGACGAGACGAAAGCCGAGAACGAATTCCGCGAGGTGCTCGCGATCGATCCCGACCACGAAGGGGCGCGGCTCGCCCTCGCGCGGATCAGGTCGAGGCGGGCGTCTTGAGCCCTTCAGCCTTGGGCTCGAGGACCACGCTTCGCAGGCGGCTCCCCTCCGGCAGGTAGACGTAGACGAAGACCTTGCCCCGCCGCGGTAGATCGAGCGCGGTCGGGGCTTCCCCGAGCGCCGTCTCGAGGATCTTGCGGTTCTGCGCGTCGACCGCGCGGAGCGTGCCCGGGCCGACCGCGTTGCCGTCCAGGCGTAGCGCGTAACGGCCGGCCTCGAAACACCCCTTGAACAGGACCCACTGCCCCGGCAGCGTATAGGCGACCGCCGCCCCCGCGCGCATCCGCAGGTCGGGAACGTGCGCCTCGCGCGCCGGCATCTCCCCGCCCGCGCGGCAGTCGCCCGGGAGCGGCTCCAGCCGGAAGAGCTTGACGATCGGACCCAGGCGGACGGTCCCCGGATACCACTCGGCGGCCAGCGGATAGCTGCCGAGGATCGTCTGATACCGGTCGGAGATCTCGTGGTGGTGTGCCTTGCTCAGCATCTCGGGATTGAGGAACCGCTTGTAGGCGTCGCTCGCGAGCAGCAGGTAGTCGTTGCCCGCGGCCCGGATCTCCTCGAGCTTCAAGCGCGCCGCGAAGCGCGCCGGAACGATCTCGAACACCCCCTCGGGGAGGTTCGGCGCGTACTGCTCCTTGACGATCCGCGCGCCCGGCGGCAGGTTCGCGAGCATCCACTCGACCGCGAGGTCGCGCGTGGTGGCGCGGGCGTAGCCGATCGTCTCGATCGCCGTCCGGTAGATCGCCGGGGCGACGCAGAGCACCGCGAGGCCGGCGAGCGCCGCCCGGCCGAGGCGCCGGCCGTTCTCCGAGAGCCCGCGCGGAAGCCGCTCGGCGAGCCACAGCACCGCCGCGGCGAACCCCACCCCGAGCAGGGCGGCGAGCGGGGGCATCGCCGGGTACAGGTTGCGCTTGACCACCATCGCCATCGACAGGAGCAGCCCAAGGAAGAGCGCGGGAAAGATCGCGATCCGCAGCCAGCGCCCGCGCCGGACGCGGTCGAGCGCGAACATCCCGACCAGCCCCAGGATCAAGCTGAGCGCGCCGAACGACTCGGCCAGGATCTCGAGGTAGAACGCCGCGTTGCTGTGCGGCACCACGCCGATCCAACCGTGAAACGCGTACTGCCGGGCGCCGAACAACATGCCGCGCTGGCCGAACAGGGCGATCTCGGGATAGAGCGCGAGGCTCGGCATCACGCCGACGAACGTGGCGATCGCCGCGAGCCCTGCCCACAGAAGCCCCCAGTGCCACCGCCGGGGAGCGCTCTCTTCTGGCACGGCGCCTCGCGCCGAAGCGCGGAACGCGGCGATCCGCCAACCGAGCCAGAGGGCGACGATCGCGATCGCGACGACGCCCGCCGGGTATTTGGTCGCCGCGGCGAGCCCCGCCCAGATCCCCGCCGCGACGTAGTCGCGCGTGCGCTCCCGGTCGAGCAGGCGGCCGGCGAACGCGAGCGAGACCGCGCCGAAGAACGCCGACGGCGCGTCGCAGATGAACAGATGGGTGCCCAGGTTGAAATGCGGATCGGCGATCAGCAACAGGCCGGCGAAGGCGGCCGAGTACGTCGCGAGGCGCCCGGCGGCAGCCGGGTCCGAGGAGTCCCCGCGAGCCGCTCCGATTGGTGTGACGATCCGGCGCGCGAGCAGCGCGACCGGCACGACGGCGAACGCCCCCAGGAGCGCCGAGACCAGCCGCAGGATCAGCCACTCCCGCTCGAGCGGAACGGTCACCCCCCAGAGCGCGCGGATCGCCCCCTCGGTCGCGGCGGGAAACAAGCCCGCGAGCCAGAGCGCGAAGGCGTAGAGGTCGTACGTGAGGTGCGGATAGACGAACGAGCGGGTGGTGATCTTGCCGTCGTTCATCTGCATCGCGTGCCGGTAGTAGGTGCCCTCGTCCCCCCAGTAGCGACCGGAGACCTCGTGGTCGGCCCCGGCGAGGCGGACCACCAGCGACAGCCCGAGAAGGGCCGGGATCAGCCAACGGCGCGCCCGCGCGCAGTCGGCGAGCCGGAGGTAGCCCCAGGCCGCCGTCGCGAGGAGCGCCAACGGCAGCACGAGCCGGGCGACCGGAGCGGCCCAGCCGAGGCGCGCGCCCACGGCCAGCAGCCAGAGCAGCACGAGGGCCCCCAAGCCCGCGGCCGCGGCGAGCGGGACGAACCGCCACCACTCCGGAGAATCCGGCGGACGCGGAGACGGCAGGGTACGGGCGGACGGGTCGGACAAACGACGGCTCCCGGGTAACGCAGTTCGATCGACGATTCTATCCGGAGTTCCGCTGCCCCCCGGTGAAACACCCGAGGCGCCGCGCTCGTCTTGCTTGATAGACATGACCCGCTCCGCTCGTCCGGGGAGAACCGAGGAGAACCGACCATGACCCGACGCATCCTGCCCTTGCTGATCCTGCCCGTTCTGCTGATCGCTTTCCGCGCGCCGGCCGCGGCCGCGGGTCCTTATTTCCATCTCGTGATCCAGAGCGCCGACGGCTCGTCCCGCCACGGCTCCCACCACGGAGACGGCCGCGTGACGATCGACGTGCCGGTCTCCTTCGTCCAGGCGCTCGCGGCGCTGATCCCGGACGGCATCCACTCGAACGGCCGGATCGTCATCGACGAGCGGGAGATCAAGCCCGCCGAGCTGCGCCGCATCTGGCGCGAGGTCCGCAACCTGCCCGACGCGAAGATCGCCACGTTCGAAGACCGCGAAGGTCGCCTCACGGTGAGCAAAGCCGGCCGTCACCTCGTCTTCCGCGCGGGCGACTCGAGAAAGTCCGACGGCGAAGCCGTCGTGCGCATCCCGGCCACGGTGGTCGACGCGCTCCTTTCCGGACGTCCCGGGGAGCTCGACTTCTCCGCCGCGATCGACGCGCTCGCCCGCTCCGGCAGCGGCGAGCTGGTGGCGGTCACCGACGACCACGACACCGTGAGGATCTGGGTCGACGACCGCGAGAGCCGCTAGCGACGTCTCCGGTGCGGATTGGCCTCCGGCGCCCGATCAGGCCATCACGGCGAGCGTGGCGAAGAACGGATCGAGCAGCCCCTCGTCCCCGCTCCGCCGCGATCGCCCCCGAGCCTCCGCGCCGGAGAGCCCCTTCGTCAGCAGCAGCCAGGCCGTCTCGTCGGACATCGCGACCGAGGCGGCCTCCCTCCCTTCGTCCAGGCCGTAGAAGAGCTTCCACCTCGCGGGGGCGTCCGCCGGGGCGAGGTACGAACCGAACCTCAAAGTGAACCGGTACTCCGCGCGTCCCGAGACGCGGAAGCCGATCGCCGTCCCCTCCGACGCCGCCACCTCGCGGTAGCGGTATGGCAGCGCGCGCAGGAAGGTATCGAGCACCGGCGCCACGTAGAACGGATCGTCGAGCGGCGGAGCGTCCACCGCCAGTCGGATCTGCTGCTGGTGGTGCCAGCGCTCCGTGAGCTCGCGCGCGAGGTCGAACCAGAACGGCGAGCTCTCCTCCCCCGCCCAGGCGACCCCGAGAGCGGGGCCGTCCGGATCCGTCGCGGCGGCCTGTTCGACGAAATAGGCGGCGAGCGGGGGCTCGGTCACGGCCATCATCTCGACCAGCATCGCCGGGCTCACGCGGCGGAACGCCTCCACCCAGTCGCGGTTCAGACGGTTGAGAAACGACACCAGGCCGGCGTAGGAGTCGATCGGCTCGGCGGGCGGAACGAGCGGCATGCGATCGCGGCCGAACGAGAGGCGCCGCAGGGCGGTGTCGAGCAGGTGGGCGGCGACGTCGCGGACGCTCCATCCGGGACAGACGGTCGGCGCCTGCCACGCCGCGGGCTCGAGGCCCCGAAGCAGGGCGAGAAGCTCGCCGCCGAGCGGCGCGAAGCGGTCCGCGACGTGGATCGGACCGCAGGGCACGAGGTCGGTGGTCACACGGCCCCCCTCAATGCGGCCGCGGCCGGGCCGAGCTGACCGGTTCGGCCGCGGGCTCGGGAGGGAGGCTCGCGAGCAGCCGCTTCGCCTCCTCGCCGCGGTCGGTGATCCGGAGCATCTTTGCTAGATCTTGGACCGCCAGGCGATGCTCGTTCGGGTCGTCGTCGGGATGGCGCGCCTGGATCGCCACGGCCCGGCGAAGCGCGGCCTCCGCCTCGGCGCGCTTGCCTTCGTCCCACAGGACGTTGGCCAGACCGTGGAGCGAGATCGCGACGTCCGGATGGTCGGGGCCGTGGGCCGCCTCGCGGATCGCGAGCGCCCGGCGATGGAGCGCCTCGGCCTCCCGGGGGGCTCCCAGCGCGAGCTCGGTGTTCGCGAGGTTCGACAGCAGGAGGCCGAGGCGCGGGTGGCCCGGGTCGAGCACCTTCTCCCAGATCGCGAGCGCCTGGCGATGGAGCGCTTCGGCTTCCTTCAAACGGTTGACCGTGTCGTAGAGGACGGCGAGCGCCTCGAGGTTGACCGCGAGATCGGGATGGTCGGGCGCGAGGACCTTCTTGCGGATCGCGAGCCCGCGCAGGAACAGATCCTCGGCCTCCTTCGTCCGGCCGCGCCGGACGGCGACGATCGCGAGGTTGTTGAGCGTCGCCGCGACCGAGGGATCGTTCGGGCCGAGCACGCGCGAACGGATCGCGAGCGCCCGGCGCAGCAGCGGCTCGGCGCGCTCGACCTCGCCCTTGCGGCCGTAGAACGTGCCGAGCGAGTTGAGCGCGCCCGCGAGCTCCGGATCGTTCGGCCCCTCGGTCTTCTCCAGGATGCGCACGGCTTCGAGCAGCAGCGGCTCCGATTCGCCGAAGGTGGAGAGGCGCAGCGCGCCGAGGTGATAGAGGCTCATGCCGACCTCGGCGCTCTCCTCTCCCCGAACCTTGCGATGCAGCGCGAGCGCCTCGGACAACAGGGCCTCCGCCTGCGGGTAGAGGCCGAGCCGCTGATAGGTCTGGCCGATCGCGTCGGCCAAGCGGGCGCGGCGCGCCGGCTGGTCCGCCAGCTCGGTCTTCAGCCGCTCGGCGCCGCGGTCGAGCAGCTCGCGGGCGGTGATCCGATTGCCCAGCGACTCCCCCGGATCGGCGACCCGGAACATGCCGACGAGGAAATCAACCACCCCCTCGGCCTCCTGCCCGGCCCGCTCCGCCTCTTCCCGCGCGGCGATCGCGGCGTCGCGCTCCCGCCTCAGGTCGAAAGTGTACTTGAGCGCGCCGAGCGTTCCGATCAGGCAGGCGGCGGCGACCGCGGCCCATCGCACCTGGCGTTTCGGCGCCTCGCGCAGGAAGCGGATCCGCGCGAGCGCCTCCCCCGCGCTCGGACGCTCGGCCGGCGAGAGCGACTGCAAGCGCTGGATCAGGTCGGCGATCGGTCGCGGGACGCCGGTGAGCGAGCGGGCGCGCCCTTCCTGGACGGCCGCGAGCAGCTCGAGCTTGGGCAGCGCGAGGTCGTAGGCGGTGTGGCCGGTGAACAGCTCCTGCAGCAGGAGGCCGAAGGCGAACATGTCGCTCGCCGCGGTCACGAGGTCGCCGCGCGCCTGCTCCGGGCTCATCGAGGGGAGCGTGCCCACCACCTCGCCCGCGTGGGTCCGGAACTCCTCGGTCTCGAACGCCGGCCAGACCGCGAGGTCGAGCGGTACCGGCGGCGGAGCGAGAGGGCGCTCCGCGAGCTCGGCCGCCGACGGGGCGTCCTCCGGCGAGAACGCGAGGCCGAAGTCGAGCACCTTGGCGTCCTCGCGATCGGTGATCATCACGTTCGTCGACTTGAGGTCGCGGTGGACGATCCCCTTCGCGTGCGCGGCGACCAGGGCGGAGGCGATCTGCTCGGCGATCTCGAGCTTCCGCCGGCGCTCCAAGCCATCGCGGATCGCGCGCCGCAGGCTCGTGCCGTGGATCCGCTCGAGCACGAGCACGTCCCCTTCTTCGGTCTGGATCAGGTCGTAGATCGCGCAGATGTGCGGATGGTGCAGCTGCGACAGCGCCCGCGCCTCCCGCAGCAGACGGGCGCGGGCGCGGCGCTGCCAAGCCTCGCGCAGGACCTTGACCGCCACCTCGCGCTGCAGCGTCTCGTCGAATCCGGCGTACACCTCGCCCGTGCCGCCCGTCCCGAGCAGCCCGTGAATGCGGATGTGGCCGATGCGATCGCCAGGTTTCATGGCAGGAAGGCGAGGAGGTCGTGAACCGGAGAATCGAAAGTCGCGTAACACTACCCCAGGTGGCGTTCCGGTTGGCAGCTCGGCGGGCCGTGCGACCGCCCGCCGCCGCTCGAATTCGGTCGCCTTCGGCGGCCTCCGAACGGGGCCGACGGGCCGCTCCTTCCTGTATCGTTCGCCCACGCCGAAAGGAGATCGGGAGCGATGACGAGAGCCGCGACGGAGCGCAGTGGAAACGCCGGAAAAGAAGGGTCGGAGGCCGCGAAAAGTCGGGCTGGAACGCGGATCGCCGCGCTCGGCCGTCACCTGGGGCGCGCTGCGAAGGTCGCCGTCGCGATCGGTCCCGTTGCGATCGCTCTCATCGCAACTCTGGCCGCCCCCGGCCCGGGCGCCTCCGCTGAAACGGCCGGGCCTACGGCCGGCTACCAGGACTTGCGCTGGCGCCTGATCGGGCCGCTGCGCGCCGGTTGGTCGATCGTCGCCGCGGGGATCCCCGACCAGCTCGACACCTTCTACTTCGGCGCCGCCGACGGCGGGGTCTGGAAGTCCGACGACGCCGGCGTGACCTGGCGCCCGCTCTCGGACCACGCGCCGTTCTCCTCCGTCGGCGCGCTCGCGGTCGTCCCCGGCGCCGGCGGGCGGCGGACGATCTGGGTCGGCAGCGGCCAGGTCCAGACCCGCTACGACGTGATGGACGGCAACGGCGTCTGGAAGAGCGAAGACGAGGGGGCCACGTGGACCTCGATGGGCCTCGCCGACACGCGCCACATCGGCCGGATCTGGGTCGACCCGCGCGATCCGAACGTGCTGCTCGTCGCCGCGCTCGGGCACCTGTTCGGCCCGAGCGAGGAGCGCGGCATCTTCCGCACCGACGACGGCGGTCGGCGCTGGACCCGCGTCGCGTCCGTCGACCGCGATACCGGCGCGGTCGAGATCGCCGGCGACCCGAAGAGCCCGGACCTCCTCTACGCCGCCTTCTGGCAGAACCGCCTCTACCCCTGGCAGGGCTACCACGTGCCGCAGGTCGGACCGGGCAGCGGCATCTGGCGCTCGACCGACGGCGGCAAGAGCTGGAGCGCCGCGCCGCGCACGGGGCTGCCGAGCGGCTCGCTCGGCAAGATCGGCCTCGCCGTGGCGCCCGGCACGAACGGCCGGCGGATCTACGCCGCGGTCGACGCGCGGACGGACGCCGGGCTGTACCGATCCGACGACGGCGGCGACAGCTGGAAGCTCACGATGGCGAACCGCTCGATCGTCGGCAGCTACTTCGGCCGCGTCTTCGCCGACCCGAGCGACCCGGACACCGTCTATTTCCCCGGTCAGTCGTTCCGCAAGTCGACCGACGGCGGCAAGACCCTCGCCTACATCAAGGGCTCACCCGGCGGCGACGATTACCATTTCCTCTGGATCAACCCCGCCCACCCCGAGCGGATGGTCCTCGCGAGCGACCAGGGAACGACCGTGTCGGTCAACGGCGGCGTCACCTGGAGTCCCTGGTACAACCAGCCGACGGGGCAGTTCTACCGGCTCGGGGTCGACGATCGCTTCCCCTACCGCGTCTACAGCGGCCAGCAGGACAGCGGCACGGTCTCGGTCTCCTCGCGCAGCAACTACGGCCAGCTGACCTACCGCGACTGGCACTCGGTCGGCGGCGACGAGCGCGACGGCGACCTGCCCGATCCGGTCGATCCCGACGTCGTCTACGGCAGCGGCCTCGGCGGCAAGATCAGCCGCTGGGACGCCGCGACCGGCCGGGTCGCGAACGTCTCGCCCTGGCCCGTCTCCTCCTACGGCCAGCGTCCGCCGACGGTGCCGAACCGGACCACCTGGATCACCCCGATCGCGATCGATCCCCGTCCCCCGCACGCGCTCTTCCAGGGGACGCAGGTGCTCTCGCGCTCGCTCGACCGCGGCCAGACCTGGGAGGCGGTGAGCCCCGACCTGACCGGCGCGGTCGCGAACGCCCCCGGTTGCACTCCGGCGCCCGGCCGCTTCGATCCGCCGATCGAGCGCACCACCGCCTGCGGCTACGGCACGATCTTCTCGATCGCCCCGTCCCCGGTCGCCTCCGGCCTGATCTGGGTCGGCACCGACAACGGCCGAATCCAGCTCACCCAGGACGGCGGTGCCCAATGGACCGACGTGACGCCCAAGGACCTGCCCGACTGGAGCCAGGTGGCCCAGATCGATGCCGGATCCGAGCCCGGATCCGCCTACGTCGCGGTCGACCGCCATCGGCTCGACGATCGCTCGCCTTGGATCTACGTCACCCACGACTTCGGCGCGCACTGGCGGCGCGCCGAGACCGGCCTTCCCGCCGACAGCTGGGTCGACGTCGTGCGCGCCGACCCGGAGCGCTCCGGCCTGCTCTACGCCGGCACGCGCACGGGGGTCTTCGTCTCGTTCGACGACGGCGGGCGCTGGCGCCCGCTGCAACTGAACCTGCCGACGACCGGGGTCAACGACCTCCTGGTCAAGGGGCGCGACCTGGTGATCGCGACCCAGGGGCGCGCGCTCTGGATCCTCGACGATGTGGCTCCCTTACGCGCGGGCTTCGATTCCGAGCGGGCGCTCGCCCTGGCCCCTCCCGGCCCCGCGATCCGCGTCACCGCGAACGAGAACCGCGACACGCCGCTGCCGCCGGAGTTTCCCACCGCGCCGAATCCGTTCGCCGGAGTGCCGATCGACTACTACCTGCCCGCCGCCACCGACGGGCCGGTCGAGATCGAGATCCTCGACGCCGCGGGCGCCCGGGTCGGACGGTTCTCCAGCGCCGAACGGCCGGAGCGCCCCGGCGCAAGGCAGTACTTCGCCGACCGGTGGCTCCTCCCCCCCGCCGTCCCGACCGGCCGCGCCGGGCACAACCGGTTCTGGTGGAACCTGCGGCTGCCGCAGCCGAAGGCGACCGACTACGACTTCACCATCGCCGCCGTCCCCGACCGCGACACCGCGACCACGCCGCAGGGGATGCTCGTCCTTCCCGGCACGTACCGGGTCCGTCTCTCCGTCGGCGGCGCCACGGTCGAACGCCCACTGATCGTTGAGAAGGACCCGCGCAGCCGGGTGACGCTCGCGGATCTCGAGGCCGGACAGGCGCTCTCGGCCGAGGTCGTACGCGCGCTCGGCCAGACCGTCGAGGCGCTCGAACAGATCGAGGCGCTCGACGGCAAGCTCGCGCCGACCGCGGCCGGCGAGGGGAAGACGACGAAGCGCGTCGCCGACCGCGCGAAGGCCACCCGCGACGAGCTCGCGAAGCTCACCGGCGGGGGCGGCGACCTCGACCTCACGGTCGTCGGCGCCGTCCTCTCCGGCCTAGAGTCCGACCTCGAAGGAGCGGATTCCGCCCCCACCGCGCCGCAGCGTCAGGTCCTCGAGCAGATGCGCGGCCAACTCGACCGGGCGCTCGCCCGGTGGCGTGAGCTGCAGGGGGCGACACGCCCCTGACCCGCGCGAGCCCGACCTTCTCACCGGTTTTCTGCTGCGGCGGAAAATCTGCCGGCGCCTGCTGCGTTGCGCTCGTTCGGACTCCTCGACGGAGGGGCAACTACGCCTACGTCGTCCTCCCTTCGCGCGCCTTGCATTCACCGGCATCTCTTCCGCCTCGCAACGAAACCCGGTGAGAAATTCGGGCTAGCGAAGGATCGCCACCTGCCCGGTCGCCCGATCGCGAACCCGGAGCGTGTACGCGCTCCGGGTGAGCGAGCCGCGCACGATCGCCCAGCCGCCGCCCGGCCGCGGCTGGGCTTTGACGAAGACGTCCGCCGCCGCCGCTTCGGATAGCCAGAAGTAGCCCGCGGCGTCGCCCAGCGGCACGGTCCCCGCCCGCCGCGGCGTGCCGGAGCCCGTGGCGACCACCTCGACCTCGAAACGCCCTCCGCCGAGGCAGAGCCGCGTGGCCGACGGCGCGCATCCGGAGGCGCCGGTGGGTACCATGGCGGCGAACGCGGCGGGCGCGGCGGGCTCAACGAGCGCTCCCGATCCGAGCCCCAGCGTTCCCACGCGGCTCCCTCCCGTTCCCGCGAACGTCCGATCGTCGAGGCGGCTCGCGAAACGGCCGCGCGGATGCAGGTAGACCTTTCTCGTCCCCCGTTGGAGGTCGATCACCGTCAGCCGATACCCCCGGCGCGAAAGGCCTCCTTCGTAGACCCACCAGGCGCCGTTGATCGCGCGGCCGTCGAACATCTTCACCGCCACCTCCGGCCGCGCCGGATCGTCGAAGCGGAAATACCCCGCCTCCCGCGTGAGCGCGACCGCCTCGGCCGTCCGCGAGCGACCCGCGGCGTCGAACCAGGCGAGCTCGGCGGCGAACTGGCCGTCGCCCAGGCAGAGCCGGCGGGCCGACGGTACGCAGAGCGCGGGCGCGGGCGGGACCGGCTCGAGCGTCACCTGTTCGCCGGAGATCTCGATCGGCGGCAGGAGCGAGGCGCGGAGGTCGAACCTTGAGACCGTTCCGACAGAGCCCGCGCCTTCGGCGAGCACGAGCATCCGATCGCCCAAGACCTTCGGCCCGCCGGGCACATCGATCCAGGTGTCGGGCGGCAGCGGCAGGGTGTAGCACGGAGTCCGGGTGAGGTCGGGCAGCGTGAATCTCCCCTTGCCCGCGCCGGTGGGCCAGGCGGTCAGGTGCGCGACGAAGCCCGCGTGCGCGCGGACGTCCGCGACCACCGTGCCGTGATCCAGGACGACGATGCGGTGCGTCGGCGAGCCGACCGCCGAGTAGTCGGCCGCCACCCGCACCTTGCCGTCGACTTGGACCAGCTCGAGCGAGCCGAGGTCGCGGTCGCCCTCCCCCACGACGCTCCCCCGAGAGGAGAGCGCGATCCGCGATCCGGCGAGCGACAGCCCGACCAGCGGCAACGGCTTCCAGGTCGAGTCGAACGTCTCGACGCCGGCTCCCAGATCGATCGACACGCCGTCTCCTCCGGAGGCGCCCAGCTCGGCGAGGCCGAGGGAGTCTTCGTCCGGATGGAGCTCCGCCCCGCCGAGCGCGGTGTGCGGGCGGCCGAAGCGGACGAGGCTCTGGGATCGGATCGCGAAGGATTCGTAACCGGACCCCGCGACGCCGAACCGACCGAACGGCAGACAGAACTCCAGGTCGGGCTCGTCGGCGGACACGCGGGTCTCGTCGAAGGAGGAGCCCGGGCTCGGCGGCGACGTGCAGCGGAATCGGGTCTCGATGCGACAGAACCCGACGAATAGCGTCTTTTTCAACGTGACCTCCGCCTCCTCGACTTGGCCCAACGCGCAGGGCGGAGCGTCGGCCGGGCTGGAAAGCAGTCCGCCCTCCATCCGCCCAGGGACCTCCACCTGATCGACGAGAACGCCGTGGAGCAGCTTCTCGACGCGGATCGGCAGCGAGATCGAGCTGACGGCGAAGCCCACAGTGAGGATGGCGCCCCCCACGGTGCCTCCGCCGTCGTCGCGCCGCAGCCGAACGCGCGGCTCCCCTCCCCCGCCCCCGCCGACACCCCGTCCGAGAATCTCGAGATGGCGCCCCCCCGCCGCGCCGCGGCTCGAGGCGGAAAGGAGAACGCCATCGTTCGCGCCGAGCGGCAGGTCGAGCCCCAGGTCTCCGCCGACTCGGATCGGCGAAGAGATCAGCTCGCCCGCCTCACCGCATTCGAGACGCGAATCTCCGCCCGGCTCCACGGGCAGACCGGCGAAGTAGATCTGAGGCTGGGCGCCGTCGACCTCGAAGACCACGTCGTCGAAGTCGCGGTCGCTCGCGCCGAGGAAGTCTTCGAACGCGACCCGCACCGTGTCGGCGTCGACCTGCGTCACCTCGGCGTGGGCGAGGCCATCGAGATTGCGCGAGGCGGGACCGGTCGAAAAATCGTAGCCGGTCGGGTCGACCGCGATGAAGAACCGGAGCTCCGAGCCGTGCACGAAGACCCCCGCGTCGACGACCGCGCCGGCGTCCGCGCTCGAGCCGAGCGGAAAGCGGAATTCGCCGACCGTGGCGCCGTTCTTGAGCACCGAGATGTCCGACGTGAAGTCCGCGGAGACCGGCAGGATGCGCACCACGACCGGCCCGCCGAGCGCGATCGCGCGGGTACCGAGGCCGACGGCGCAGGGCGCCTGTGCGACGAGGCGGGAAGGGGACGTGAGGGCCGGCAGGGCCGCGAGCGAGATCGCGGCGCCGAGGCGCAGACACGACCTGGGGATTCGATGCATGGTGTCTCTCCCATCCGGCGCGAGACCGGAATCGGTGCCCGTGGAGTCGGGCTCCGTTGGCGGTGGCGCGGATCGCGGCGAAACCGGCTAACCGGACCTCCGCCCTCAACGGGGTCCGGCCGCCTCGTGTCCCTCCTTTCGCGGCCTCACCCGGGTCGATCGAGCGGCGATCGGCCGCCGTCGAGCCCGCCCGGGCGGCCGCTTCTCTCCTGATCGCCGCCCTTTGGCCGGTGATCAAGCAAAGACTTTGTCGGTGATAAAATGAAGTCTTCGAATCGGGAGGGCCCGACATGGGCCGAGAGGTCACGAGCCTTCTGCTCGCCTGGCGGCAAGGCGACGCCTCGGCGTTCGAGCGGATGATGCCTCTGGTCTACGACGACCTGCGGCGGATCGCGCGGGCGCATCTGCGGCGCGAGCGCGACGGCCACACCCTCCAACCGACCGCCCTCGCGCACGAGGCGTACCTGAAGCTCCTGCGCGAGCCGGGCGTCGACTGGCGCTGCCGGGCGCATTTCCTCTCGGTGGCGGCGCTCGAGATGCGGCGCATCCTGGTCAGCCATGCCCGACGCCGGAAGGCGGCCAAACGGGGCCTCGGCGAGACCCTGGTTCCGCTCGGCCCCGACTTCGGGGACGCTCCGGCCGATCCGCCGCGGCAGCTCGCGGAGCGCGTCGACCTGATCGACCTCGACGAGGCCCTGTCGACCCTCGCGCGGCGCAACGCCCGGCAAGGGCGCGTCGTCGAGATGCGCTTCTTCGGCGGCCTGAACCTCGAAGAGACCGCGGAGGTCCTCTCCGTCTCGCTCGCCACCGTCAAGAACGACTGGGCGCTCGCCCGCGCCTTCCTCCGTCGCGAGCTGGAGGCTTGATCTCCCCATGGACACGGAACTGGACCCGGAACGCTGGGATCGCGTGGGCGCCCTGTTCGCGGCGGCCCTCGAGCTTCCCAGGGAGGCGCGACACGGCTTCGTCGAACGGGAAGAGGCCGACGCCGCTCTCCGCGCCGAGGTGCTCTCGCTGCTCGAAGCG
The DNA here is from genome assembly GCA_044226625.1 of Thermoanaerobaculia bacterium. GTDB lineage: Bacteria > Acidobacteriota > Thermoanaerobaculia > Multivoradales > UBA5704 > DASYKS01. The sequence continues at coordinate 19,307 of JBGAGQ010000059.1, read as the reverse complement.
CACGAGCGCGACGACGGCCCGTTCGCCACGGCGTTCGAAGCCGACGGGGATCCCCTCGCCGAGCGCGAGGCCGTTCCGAGCCGCCTCGGGCCCTACCAGCTGTTCCACCTGCTCGGGCGCGGGGGCATGGGCTCGGTCTATCTCGCGGCGCGGGTGGACGGCGAGTACCGGAAGCGGGTGGCGCTCAAGATCCTGCGCCCGGGGCTCGACTCCCCCGAGCTCGCCCGGCGCTTCCGCCGCGAGCGGCAGATCCTCGCCGTGCTCGATCACCCCGCGATCGCCCGCCTGCTCGACGGCGGAACGATCGACGGCCGCCCCTACCTGGTCCTCGAGTACGTCGAGGGGCGCCCGCTCGACCGCTGGTGCCGCGAAGAGAAACCCTCGCTCGCGCGGCGCCTCGCCCTCTTCGAGGCGATCTGCGGCGCGGTCGCCTATGCCCATCAAAACCTGATCGTCCACCGGGACCTGAAGCCCGCCAACATCCTGGTCACCGCCGACGGCTCGCCCAAGCTGCTCGACTTCGGGATCTCGAAGCTCCTGAACCCGGAGCTCTCGCCGCTCACCCTCGCCCCGACCGCGCTCGGCCTCGAGCCGATGACCCCCGACTACGCGAGCCCCGAGCAGCTGCGCGGCGCGCCGATCACCACGGCGAGCGACGTCTTCTCCCTCGGCGTGCTGCTGTTCGAGCTGCTCGCCGACCGGCATCCGTTCCGGCGCCCCGGCCAGACCCGCGCCGCGTTGCTGCGCCGGATCGACGAGGAGGAGCCGGAGCGGCCGAGCGCCGCGGCGCGCGCGAACGAGACGAGCGACGACCGGCCGGCGATCGCCCCGCGAAGGCTCCAGGGCGACCTCGACGCGATCGTCGGCAAGGCGCTGCGCAAGGAGCCCCACCGCCGCTACGCCTCGGTCGCCCAACTCGCCGAGGATCTCGAGCGCTACCGCGCCGGAGCGCCCGTGCTCGCGCACAAGGGCACCCGCGGCTATCGGCTGAGGAAATGGATCGGACGCCACCGGATCGCGGTCGCCGCCGCGGCGACGCTGGTCGCGGTCTCGCTCGGTTTCGGCGCGCTGATGGCCTCGAACGCCCGCTCGCTCGCGCGCGAGCGGGACGCCGCGGAGAGGGCACGCCAGCGCGCCGAGCAGGTGAAGAAGCTGCTCATCGAGCTGTTCGAGGTCTCCGACCCCGACCGCGCGACCGGCGCCACGATCACCGCCCGCGAGGTGCTCGACCGCGGAGTCGAGAGGCTCGCCCGCCCGCTCGGCGATCCTCCGGAAGTTCGCGCCGACCTGCTCAACACGGTCGGCACGATCCATCGGCGGCTCGGCCTGCTGGCGAGCGCCGAGCCGCTGCTCGCCCGGGCGCTCGCCCTGCGGCAGAAGGCGGCGGGCGGCGCCGGCGACCTCGCCGTCGCCGAGAGCCTGCACGCATTCGGCGAGCTGCGCGGCGACCAGGGGCGCTACCCGGAGGCCCGGGGGTTCTACGAGCGGGCGCTCGCCATCCGCCGCCGCGAGAACGACGGCGCCCGCGAGGCCGACACCCTGACCGCGCTCGGCGTCGTGCTGCGCAAACTCGACCGCCTGCCCGAGGCCGAAGCGACGCTCGAGCGCGCCCTCGAGCTGCGGCGCCGGACCGGCCCGCCCGGCGGTCTCGAGCTCGCCGCGACCGAAAACGCGCTCGCGGTCGTCCACGCCGTGGGCGGCCGCTACGACCTCGCCCGTCCCCTCTTCGAGGAGGTCCTCGCCATCCGCCGCCGGCAGCTCGGCCCGAACCGCCTGGAGGTGGGCAACGCGATCGAGAACCTCGCTCTGCTCGAATTCGCCGAGTCGGACCTGGAGCCCGCCGAGCGGCACTGCCGCGAGTCGCTCGCCCTGCGCAGCCGCCTCCTGCCCGCGGTTCACCCCAGCCTCGCCGCAAGCTACGCCAACCTCGGCGAGGTCCTGAATCAGCGCGGGCGCTACGCCGAGGCCGCCGTATGGAATCGCAAGGCGATCGAGATGCGCACGCGCACGAACGGGCCGGAGCACCCGCTCCTCGCCCTCGCTTACGGCAGCCTCGGCCATTCCGAGGCGGGGCTCGGCCATTTCGAGGCGGCGCGCGCGCTCCACCGCAAGGCGCTCGACATGAGCGTCCGCCTCGAAGGGGAGGGCAGCGCCGCCGCGGCGAGCAGCCTCTACAGCCTGGCCGACCTGCTCGAGCGGACCGGCCGCGCGGCGGAGGCCCGCCCCCTCTCCGCCCGGGCGCTCGCGCTCCGCCAGGAGCTGCTCGGGGCGCCCCACGCCCTCACGGTCGAAAGCCTCCTGCTCGAAGCGCGCATCGAGGTGGCCCTCGGCCATCCCGGCGCGGGAGAGCGGAGAGCCCGGGAGGCCCTCGCCGCGATCGAGAAGGAGCGTCCCAACGCCTGGCGCGAGCGCGGCGAGATCTCGAGCGTGCTCGGGATCGCCATCGCGGCGGCCGGACGGCGCGCGGAGGCGGAGGCCCTCCTCACCGAGGCGGTGGGCACGCTCGAGCGGCTGGGCGAAGGGGCGAAGTCGCTCGAAGAGGCGCGGGAGAGGCTGCGGACGTTTCTCGGGCTGGGCGCTCAGCGCCGTTCCGAGCGGAACGCACCGTACAGCGCGAGGCCGAGCAGCAGCACCGCGAGGCCGATCGCGTACGGCGCCCACGACCAGTGCCGCGAGGTGAGGTGCGCCGGCGGCCGCGCCGACGGAGAAGGCGACGGAGAAGCCGATCCCGTCTCGCCCGCTTCCGTTCCCTCGCCCTCGGCCGGCCGGCCGCCGTCGTTCGCTTCGAGCCCCGGGTCGACGACCTCGACGGCATAAAAGATCCGGGTGGCGCACTCCCGCGCGGCGGCGGCGATCGCTCCGCCGACGTCGCCCTGGCGCAGTCGAGGGGCCAGGGTTTCGCGGACGATCTCGGCGGCGTGCTCGCGGCGCTCGGGGTCGTCGAGCCCGCGGCCGAGGGTGAGCTGGATCTGGCGATCCCCGAGCGCCACGAGGATCAGGGCGCCGCGCGCCTCGTCGCCGCCGAGACGCCAGCTCTCGGAGAGCTCCCGGGCGTACTCCCCCGGCTCCTTGCCGTCGAGCGAATCGACCACCGCCGCGGCGATCTCCCCGCCGGTCTCGCGCCGCACGTGCTCGGCGACGCGGCGGAACGCCGCCGTCGCTTCGCGGCTCACCCGGCCGGTCGTGTCGAGCAGGCCATCCGGCGGACGCAGTAGGGACGGCGCCGCGGGGACCGGCGCCCGGGCCGCCGGGTTGGCCGCGGGGGCCTCCGAGAGCGGCGAGACGACCGCTACGGGACTCAGGAGCCAGGCGAGGAACAGCGCGGGGAGCGCCGGAAGGGCGGACCGCGGGCTCACGAGCGGAACGGCGAGCGCCCTTCGAACTCGGGCAGCGGCGCCTGGTTCGGCGGCGTCGAGCGGAGGAAGCGCGCCTCGTGGCCGCAGGCGCAGGCCTCTTCGATCCGGATCAGCCCGTACATCATGTAGGTCGAGGGCTGGACGACCTTGAATCGGCTGCTCAAACTCCACCGGCCGCACTTCGGGCACTGGCCGCCGCTCCGGAAGAACAGCCCCGCGCGCAACATGCCGATCTCGCCGCAGCCGAGGCAGGCGAGCAAAGGCCGCGTGTCCCGCGGCTCGTCGTCCGGCAGGTCCTCCCCCGCGTCGTCCCGGTCGCCCAGCTCGTAGAGGAGCGAGAAGCAGCGGGGGCAGACCTTCGAGCGACGGCGCAGCACGAGGAGGAAGACGAAGCCGAAGACCACCGCCACGACGCCGGTGAGCACCCAGATCGCGAGCGGCGTGTCGCGCGCCCGCATCTCGCGGTCGATCGCCGCGGCCATCGACTGGGGGGGCGCCGGCGGCCGTTTCGAGGCTTCGCTCTCCGGCATCGTGACGAAGATCGGCGCGCGCTCGGCGGCGGGCGAAGGGGCCGGCGCGGAGGGTGCCGGCGCCGTTTCCTGGGCCCGCGCTCCGATTCCGCCGGCCGCGCCGGTGAGGTAGACGACGAACAGGGCACGGGCGAGGAATCGGGCGATCCCTCGCGTGCCCCGTGGCGACTTCATCCCGCGCCGCCCTTCACCTTCGCCTCGACCAGCGAAGCGCCGCCGATCTTCGCGCCGAGGAAATCGCGGTTCAGCCGGGCGATGAAGTCGATCGAGATCCCCTTCGGACAGACCGCCTCGCACTCCGCGAAGTTCGAGCAGGCGCCGAACCCTTGCGCCTCCATCGCCTCGACCATGCCGAGGGCGCGACGGTCGCGCTCCGGCTGCCCCTGCGGCAGCAGGCCGAGGTGCGACACCTTCGCCGAGGTGAACAGCTGCGCGGCGCCGTTCGGGCACTGCGCGACGCAGGCGCCGCAGCCGATGCAGGTCGCGGCGTCGAACGCGCGGTCGGCCTCCTGCTTCGGCACCGGCGTCAGGTTCGCCTCCGGCGCGCTGCCGGTCGGGACCGAGATGAACCCGCCCCCCTGGACGATCCGGTCGAACGCGCTGCGGTCGACCATCAGGTCCTTGACCACCGGGAAGGCGCGCGAGCGCCAGGGCTCGAGATACAACACGTCGCCGCTCTTGAAATGGCGCATGTGGAGCTGGCAGACGGTCGTGTGCGGCATCGGTCCGTGGGCGTGGCCGTTGATCATGAAGCCGCAGGAGCCGCAGATCCCTTCGCGGCAATCGTGGTCGAAGGCGATCGGCTCCTGCCCCTCGCCGATCAGCCGCTCGTTCACCACGTCGAGCATCTCGAGGAACGAGCTGTGCTCGTTGATCCCCTTGGCCTCGTAGCGAACCATCCGCCCCGGCTGATCGGGGCCCGCCTGGCGCCAAACGTGTAGCGTCAGATCCATTATTTGTAGCTCCTCTGGCTCGGGCTGACGGTTTCGAAGACCAGCTGCTCCTTGTGCAGGGTCGCCTCGCGCCCCCGGCCGTTCCACTGCCAAGCGGCGACGTAGGTGTAGTTCTCGTCGTCGCGCAACGCCTCGCCGTCCGGCGTCTGGTACTCCTCGCGGAAGTGGCCGCCGCACGACTCGTTGCGCTCGCGCGCGTCGCGGCACATCAGGTCGGCGAGCTCGAAGAAGTCGGCGACCCGACCGGCGCGCTCGAGCTCCTGGTTGACCTCGGCGGCGCCGCCGGGAATCCGCAGGTTGTTGTCGAACTCGTCGCGCAGCGCCTGGATCTTCGTCCGCGCCTCCTCGAGCCCGGCCGCCGTGCGTTGGATGCCGCAGCGATCCCAGACCAGCTTGCCCAGCTCGCGATGGTAGGAGTCCGCCGTCCGCTTGCCCTGGCTCGCGAGGAACCGCGAGATCTGCCCTTCGACCGCGCCCCGCGCCTCGCGGAAGCCGTCGGTCTCGGTGGAGATCGGCTGGTTGAGGAAGCTCGAGAGGTAGTCGCCGATCGTGTACGGGATGACGAAGTAGCCGTCCGCGAGCCCCTGCATCAGCGCCGAGGCGCCGAGCCGGTTCGCCCCGTGGTCGGAGAAGTTCGCCTCGCCGAGCACGAACAGCCCGGGCACGTTGCTCATCAGGTCGTAGTCGACCCACAGGCCGCCCATCGTGTAGTGCGGCGCGGGGTAGATCCGCATCGGCACCTTGTAGGGGTTCTCGCCCGTGATCTTGTCGTACATCTCGAACAGGTTGCCGTAGCGCTCCTCGATCGCGCTCTCCCCGACCCGGCGGATCGCGTCGGAGAAGTCGAGGTAGACCCCGTTCTTCTGCGGACCCACGCCGCGCCCCTCGTCGATCATCGACTTGGCGTTCCTCGCCGCGACGTCGCGCGGCACGAGGTTGCCGAAGCTCGGGTACTTCCGCTCGAGGTAATAGTCGCGCTCGCCTTCCGGAATGCGGTCGGGAGAGCGGGAGTCGCCCGGATCCTTCGGCACCCAGATGCGCCCGTCGTTGCGCAGCGATTCGCTCATCAGCGTGAGCTTCGACTGGTAGTCGCCCGAGGCCGGGATGCAGGTCGGGTGGATCTGCGTGAAGCACGGGTTCGCGAGCAGCGCGCCGCGCTTGTGGGCGCGCCAGATCGCCGTGGCGTTCGAGCCCTTGGCGTTCGTCGAGAGGTAGAAGACGTTCGAGTAGCCGCCGGTCGCGAGCACCACCGCGTGGCCGGCGTGGACGTCGATCCGGCCGGTGATCAGGTCGCGGGTGACGATCCCTTTGGCGCGCCCGTCCTCGACCACCAGGTCGAGCATCTCGGTGCGCGGGTACATGCGGACCTTCTTCGCCGCGATCTGGCGCTCGAGCGCCTGGTAGGCGCCGAGCAGCAGCTGCTGGCCGGTCTGGCCGCGCGCGTAGAAGGTGCGCGCCACCTGGGCGCCCCCGAAGCTCCGGTTGTCGAGCAGGCCGCTGTACTCGCGCGCGAACGGCACGCCCTGGGCTACGCACTGGTCGATGATGTTCCGGGACAGCTCGGCGAGGCGATGGACGTTCCCCTCACGGGCGCGGAAGTCGCCCCCCTTGATCGTGTCGTAGAACAGCCGGAAGACCGAGTCGCCGTCGTTGCGGTAGTTCTTCGCGGCGTTGATGCCCCCCTGGGCGGCGATCGAGTGCGCGCGCCGGGGGGTGTCCTGGAAGCAGAAGCACTTCACCTCGTAGCCGAGCTCGGCGAGGCTCGCCGCGGCCGATGCGCCGGCGAGGCCGGAGCCGACCACGAGCACCTCGAACTTCCGCTTGTTGTTCGGGTTGACCAGCTTGAGATGGCTCTTGTGCTCGCTCCACTTCCGGTCCAGCGGGCCGGCGGGGATCTTCGCGTCGGGCAGGGTCTGAGGAACTTGGGTCGTGGTCATCATGACGGCCGGCTCCTAAGCGACCAGCCCGGACAGGACGGCCAGCGGGAACGAGACGTTGCCGAGGGTGACCACCCAGGCGAACAGCATCGCGAACCCGCGGCGCCAGGCGTTGTAGCGCGGATGGTTCCAGCCGAGCGACTGGAACAGGCTCCAAAGCCCATGGTAGAGGTGAAAGCCGAGCGCGATCTGCGCCACCAGGTAGAACGCCGAGACCCACCAGACCTTGAAGCCTTCGATCAGGTTGTGCCGGACGTCCCCTTCGACGAACGAGGGGTGGACCCAGCCGAACGTCAGGTGCGCCAGGTGGTAGAGGACGAAGAGCACGATGATGACGCCGCCCCAGCGCATCGTGCGCGAGGCGTAGGAGGCCTGGACCACCTCGCTGCGCTGGTACGGGACCGGCCGCGCCGCGCGGCTCGCCTGGGTCACCGCCCAGGCGGCCCAGATGTGGAGGCCGACCGCGGCGAGCAGCACCAGCCGGGCGATCCAGAGCACCGAATGCGCGGGGGCGAGCGGCTCGCCGACGTGGCGGAGGAACGCGCCGTAGACGTTGATCGGGATCGTTCCGTCGTCGTGCGCGGGCAGGTAGAGCTTGAGATTGCCGACCATGTGGACGAGCACGAAGCCGAAGAGCACGAGGCCCGAGACGGCCATCACCGCTTTCTTGCCCAAGGTCGAGCGGAAAAAATCGGAAAACCAGGACATGCTGGATCCTCGTTCGGGCGGTCTCCGGCACCACGGCCGGAAGATCGGGTTCGGAGTCGCCCTATTGTATGAGAACCGTCGGGGGGTTGTGCCTCATTTCACAAGCTGCGCGCCGGCCGGCCGGCCGGTGCGGCGGCGCCGTCGGCGGGGGCGCTTCGGCACCGGCACGACCTCTTCGGGAGGCGGCAGCTCGCCGGAGCGCGCGCGGGCCCCGGCGGCGCGCCAGATCTCGAGCTTCTCCGTCCCCTCGCCGGTCGCCGCGACGAGGATTTCGAACAGGAGGAGGGCGTCCTCGAAACCCGCGCGGCGGGCGATGCGCAGGCGCTCGCCCGCGTTCCAGCCCGAGTCGATCAGGCGCTGGAACAGATGGAGCGCCGAGAGGACCTGCTGCGATTTCAAGTTGGACAGCGTGAACCGGGCGAAGAACGGCGCCACCGCCTCCTCCGTCATCTTGTCCAGCGCCGCCCGCCCCATCGGCCGCTGGTTGAGCGCCTCGATGTCGTGCCGCCGCAGCATCACCTGCGGCAGGAGGATCGCGGCGAGCGCCCCGGCGTCGGACAGCGTCCGGCCGGAGGCGACCATGCGGTCGATCGAGGGGAGGATCTGGCCGAACTCGCCGAGCCCCCGCTCCCCCGCCGCGACCATCGCGTAGGCCTCGGGGAGGATGACCTCGAGGAGCCCCAGGTCCAGCAGCCATTGGGTCGCGGCCCCCGAGCGTCCGCACCGGAACAGCTGGATGATCTCCTCGGTCATGCGCGCGGGCGACGCCTTGGAGAGGACCTTCGCGTGGCGATGGATCGCCTCCTGCGTCCCCTTTTCGATCCCGAAGCCGAGGCGCCCCGCGAACTCGCAGGCGCGCAGCATCCGGACCGGATCCTCCTGGAAGCGGACCGCCGGTTCGCCGATCGTCCGGATCAGCTGGCGCTCGAGGTCTTCGATGCCCCCGACGTGGTCGATCACCGAGAAGTCGGCGATGTCGTAGAACAGGGCGTTGACCGTGAAGTCGCGCCGGAACGCGTCCTCGCGCGGCGTGCCGTAGGTGTTGTCGCTGGTGATCAGCAGCTCGCCCGGGGCGCTCTCCTGATCCTCCGGCCGGGGATCCCGGCGGAAGGTCGAGACCTCGACGATCTCGCCGTCCTGGAAGAAGACGTGGACGAGCCGGAACCGGCGGCCGATGATGCGGGAGTTCGAGAACAGCCTGCGGATCTCGTTCGGCCGCGCGTTGGTCCCGATGTCGAAGTCCTTCGGGCGCCGCCCCAGCATCAGATCGCGCACGCTCCCCCCGACCAGGTGGGCGAGGTACCCCGCGCCATGCAGCCGGTAGAGAACCTTTAAAGCCTGACCGCTGATCTGTTTCCGGGAGATCGGGTGCTCCGACCGCGAAAGGATCCGCGGTTGCACCTCGGTGACGACGCTCACGCCGGGATCATACCAAAAGGAGGGACCGGGGCGGGTGGAGGGTCCCGCCCCGGCAGGAGGGAGGAGAGAAGGGGGTTGGTGTAGCGGAGGCTGCTAGTGCTGCTGCGGGCGTTCCGAGGACTGTCCCCGGTGGTGCCCGTCGTGATGCCCATCGTGAGACCCGCCCGAGTGACCCTGACGGCGGTCGCGGTACGGGTAGTTGTCGTAGCGGCCGTGGCGATCCCGTCGGCCGTCGTAGCGGTCGTGCCGGTCGCGGCGGTCGTAACGGTCGTGGCGGTCGCGCCCGTCGTAGCGGTCGTGGCGGTCGTACCGGCCGTCATACCGATCGTGCCGGGGGTACCGGTCGTAGCGGTTGTAGTTGTCGTACCGGTTGTACCGGTCGTACCGATTGCCGTAGCCGTAGTAGGCGTACCCGTCGTTGTACGGCGCGTAGCTGTCGAACAGGACGTACGGGTCGATGCCGTACGCTGACAGATGGCGCTGAACCAGCGGGCAGCTCTCGTGGTGATAGTGATAGCCACCCGAGTTGAAACAGGAGTCGCTGCACCGGTACCCGCCGTACGAGATCGGGTCGAGGGTACGGTAGTAATACCCCCGGGGGTGGCCGTAGCCGAAGTCGCCGAAAGCCAAGTTGAAGTGGACACCCCCGATCCGGAAGATCGCTCCGATCGAGAAGCCGTCGGCACTGGCCGGGGCCGAGAACATCGGGAGAGCAAAGAGCGCCAGGGAGAGGGCGCCGACCTTCCAGAGCTTCGATTGCTTCGATTCCTGCGTGCGGTTCATCGTTTCGAACCTCCTTCCGCCCGGCCTATAAACCAACTTCCGTGCCAACCCTCACGGCAGGACGTAAACCGCGACAAACGCGGGATTTCCCGGCGACACCCGGACGCCGTCCCCGGGACGCGTCCTCGCCGGTAGACGATGGGCCGAGGCCGACCGTCTACGCCAGAAGACGGTCGCGCGCGGCATCTCTTAGAAGAGAGCGATACACTCCGATCGATGAGCGTTCCGGTTCCCTCCGCCACCGACCTCGCCCGCCCGACCGTGACGATCGAGGTCCGTTCGACGAGCGGCGAGGAGAACGACCTCGAGGAGCTGTCGCGCTCTCTCCGCGAGCCGCTGCCGCGCATCCCCTCTCGGCTGTTCTACGACGACGTCGGCTCGGCTCTGTTCGAGCGGATCTGCGAGCTGCCGGAGTACTACCCGACCCGCACCGAGCGCGCCCTGCTCACGGAGGTCGCCCCCGAGATCGCGCGGGCGACGCGCGCCGCGACGCTCGTCGAGATCGGCTCGGGCGCCGCGACCAAGACCCGCCTGTTGCTCGACGCGCTGCGCGACCAGGGGACGCTCCGGCTCTACGTGCCGTTCGACGTCGCGGAGGCGACCACCCGGCGGATCGGCGACGAGCTGACCGCGGAGTACCCGGGGCTCGGCGTCCACGGCATCCTCGGCAACTTCCTCACCGATCTGGCGCCGCTCCCCCGCGCCGATGAGGACGGGACGGCGCCCGGTCGGAAGGCTCCCGGCACGCGCCTCGCGATCTTCCTCGGCAGCACGATCGGCAACCTCGACCCCGACGAGGCGGCGCGGTTCGTCGCCGATCTCCACGCCGCGCTCGACCCGGGCGACGCGTTCCTGCTCGGGGTCGACCGGGTCAAACCGATCGCCCGTCTCGAGGCCGCCTACGACGACGCGGCGGGCGTCACCGCCGCCTTCAACCTCAACATCCTCGAGGCCACGAACCGCATCGCCGACGGCGATTTCGATCCCGCCGGCTTCCGCCACCGCGCGTTCTTCGACCCGGTGCGGTCGCGGATCGAAATGCGGCTGGTTTCGTCGCGGCGCCAGAAGGTGACGCTCCGCGCGCTCGACCTCGAGCTCGAGTTCGCGCCCGGCGCCGAGATCCTCACCGAGATCAGCACCAAGTACGACCGCGAGCGCGCCGAGCGGCTGCTCGCGGGCGCGGGATTCCAACCGGAGGGGTGGTACACCGACGCGGAGGACCTGTTCGCCCTGATCCTCGCGCGCCGGATTTGAATCCGCGGCAGGGAAGGAAGCCGGGCGCCCCGGCTCAGGGCTTCTCGGCGCGCGGACGGCACTTCCCGGGATCGAACGTCCGCTCGATGACCAGGTCCGCCGGCACGGCGATCCCCGCGCGGCGGGCGGGCTCGAATTTCCAGGAGCGCACCGATTCGAACAGCGCGAGCGCCATCAGCGGATCGCCGGTGGCGTCGAGCCAACGCGGGTAGGCCGGCCGGCCGGAGGCGTCGACGGCGACCACGATCCGCGCCGTCCCTTTCGCGCAGGTGGGCTTGAGCGACCTGGGATACCGCGCCTCCTCGCCCGCGATCTTCCGCGGCGGCGTCTGCTCCGGGAGAGGATCCCCGGGGGGAACGCCGATCTCGCGCAACGCGTGGGCCGAAACCGAGCCGTCGGCGCCGCGCCGGAACGGCTCGAGCGGTTTCTTCGCCGCCCCATACGGATCGAGGCTCACCTCGTTCAGGTCGGGCTGGAGCGCCTGCGCGGCGAGCCAATCCCAGCGCCCCGCGACGGCGTCCCCGCCACCCGCCCCGGCGAGTGCGCGAAAGGTCAACGCGAGGCCGAGCGTCGACGCCGTCGAGGCGTCGATCTCGATCCCGGCGAGCATCTCGGGAATCATCCGGTCGAGGTCGCGCCGCGGCTTGTCCCACTCCCCCGCCCGCAGCCGTTCGTCGTCCTTCTTGAGCCGCAGGGCCCACTCCCGGGCGGCGTCGCTCTTCTCGCCGCTCGGCAGGTCCTCTCGCATGATCCGCGGCGCGGGCACGGTGCGCGAGATCTGCGCCTCCGCGGCCACGGTCGAAAATAGAGACACCGAGAGAAGGGTGACAGCGATCTTCGGGACGATCTGCTCGATCCGTTGGACCTTCATGCGGGCCGACTCCTCATTGGGAAAAACGAGCGAGAGTTTACCCGAACGTTTCGCGCCAGCCGGGGCTCTCGCCGAGAAGCGCGAGCGCGCGGTCGAGCCGCGCCTGGTTCTCCGGCGCGATCAGCCAGGTGCTCCGTCCCGAAGGGTGCGGCAAGGGAATCAGGTCGAACGAGAGCCCGCCCCGCTCGACCGGAAAGCTCCGGCCGATCCGCTCGGCGAGCGGCGTCGCCTTCGCCGTCCGCGGCAGGAAGAGCGAGATCGCGAGCTGGCCGATCGCGATCACCGTCGAGGGCTGGACGAACGCGAGCTCCGACTCGAGCCATCGGGAGCAGGTCGCCACCTCGTCCGGAGCCGGCACCCGGTCGCCCCCCTGCGGCGCCCGGCCGGGAAAGCATCGAATCGCCGCCGCCATCCAGACCCGCGCGCGGAACTCCTCCTCCGACACCCCGAGCCGCGCGAACCATTGAAACAGCCGCGTCCCCGCGGTGAACGCGAACAGCCGGTTCCCCTCCCGCTCGTGCGGCCCGGGCGCCTGCCCGACCAGGAACACCCGCGGCCGCGCCGCCGGAGGCTCCGCCGCCACGGGGGGGGCCACCACCCGCGGGCAGAGGCGGCAGGCGCGGAGGGAGGCGACGTGGTCGCGGAGGGAGGCGAGATCCCACGAAGCAGCCCCCTTTCCCTTCGTTTCCGCCATGGCGGGCGAAGGATAACGAAAGCCGCTCCGGTATGGCCTCCGAAGGCCGAGGGCGCGCTTACTTCAGAGCGCCTCCGACCGAAAAGTTTACCGTCAGCACGTAGGTCACCGGAACCGGCTTCCCGTCGAGGATCGAGGGCTTGAAGCGCCAAGCTCGGAGAGAATCGAGAGCGGCGAGCGACAGATAGGGACTCGGCGAATGGAGGATCGTCGGCGCGCTCACCCTGCCGTCGACGCCGATCGTCACCTGGGTGATCACCACGCCGCCCGCCATCTGCCCGCGCATCGCCTCCGGAAACGCCACCGGCACCCTTTCGATCAATGCGGGCCGGCCGACGCCTGGCCCCACCTGCCGCACTTCCGGGTTCGGTCGAGTCGCCTCGGGGCGAAGGGCGGCCCGCAGCACCTCACCCGACGCGCCGAACGGGGAGAGATCGAGATCGCGGAGCGTGAATCCGAGCTCCCGAGCCGCCGCCGCCGACCATTCCGCCGCCTGGACGTCTCCGAGCCCCGCACAAGCGATCGCCCGATAAGCGACCGCGCGCGCGAGCAGCGTGCTCAAGCCTTCCCCTTCGACCGGTTTCGCCAGGATCTCGCCGATCAGTCGCTCCGCCGCGTCGCGCCCCGCCTCCCACTTTCCCGCTCGGAGGGCGCGGTCGGCCTCCTCGCCGATCGCCGTCCATGCGGGCACCGGCAGAGAGAGCCCTTTGGCCGCCGAAACACCGATCGCCCCACCGAGAAGAGCGTTCGCGATGAAAACGATCGCAAAGGCGAGAGTCCGTCGCTTCGTCATCCGGGCCTCCTTCCGCGCCGCCGCGCAATTGAGACCCTAAGCATATACCGCCGACGAATACACCTCAAAGAACGGCCTCGCGGCGTCCTGGCCTCGTATATCGTACCCTTATCCATGCCTCGGAGGGGCCTCCCCTTGAGATTTTCACGCGGCGAAAGAAGAGACCATGAGCAAGGACGACCTCCAGACCGAACACCGGACTCTCCTTCAAGAGGTAGCGGCTTCGAAGGAGGAGTTTACGTTTGCTAGGTTCTGGCGTTGCGCTCTTCAAGTCAACCCTTACCGGTATCAGTCGCTGTATCGGGGACAGGACCACGCCCTCAACGAGGACGCCTACAATCAAGCTCTCGGAGAGAAGTGCCGCGAGCTGAACATCAAGGTTGTGGGAATCGCCGACCACGGCAACGTCGAGAGCATCGACCGCCTACGGCAGGTACTCTCGGGTCAGGAAATCGTAACCTTCCCTGGATTCGAGATCTCATCGACCGAGAAGATTCACATGGTCTGCTTGTTCCCGGAAGATACCCCGGTAGATAAGCTCAATCGCTACCTGGGAAATCTCGGCGTGACGGACGTCAGCGATGGCGTACGTCCCTCCTCCATCGGTTGCTTAGAGCTCGCCAAGAAGATCCATGACTTCGGCGGTTTCTGGTACGCGGCGCACGTGACCGGAAACAGCGGACTACTCCGACTGCAAAGGGATGGCGGCGGTCTCGCTCATGTTTGGAAAGATTCTCAGCATGTTCGGGTGGCGCAAATCCCAGGGCCAGTAACCGACCTACCGCAAAATTTCCTCGACATCGTAGAGAACCGGAACCCGGACTATCCGCGCGATCGTCTCATCACCCTTATCAATGCCAAAGACGTCGCCAGACCTGAAGACCTCGAGAACCCAAGCGCGTCGACCTGGATCAAGATGACCCATCCGACCTTCGAGGCTTTCAAGGTCGCGTTCCTGGATCCGCAGTCGCGGGTTCGGCTGAGCGTGGCGGACGAACCGCACAGCGTCCTTGAAACCATGAGGATTCGTGGAGGCTATCTCGATCGAGTCGAGGCTCGCTTTTCCAACCATTTGAACGCGCTGATCGGCGGTCGAGGGACGGGTAAATCAACCTTCATCGAATGCCTCCGCTATGTCCTCGAACTACCGCCCAAAGGAAAGCAGGCACTCAAGCTTCATCAAGACATTCTCAAAGAGAACCTGGGTAAGCAGGCTGGTTCAATCGAGATGACGGTGCGCTCGGCGGTCCAACACGGGATTCAATTCACCATTTCCCGGCGCTATGGAGAGCCGGCAATCGTTCGTGACGCAAAAGGAGCCGTTTCTCACCAGTCCCCTCGTGACATCTTGCCGCAGATCGAGGTGTACGGACAGAACGAGATTTTTGAGCTGGCACAGGACGCCCAAAGCCGATCTCGGTTGCTAGAGCGCTTCATTCCCACCGCCTCAGCGGACCCCAACCGACACGAAGGCCTCCGGAAACGGCTATCAGACAACGCACAGAAGCTCATCAAGGCTCGTACAGATTTGGACGAGATCACCGAAGCCGTCGCGAGCCTACCGAAGCTGGGAGAACGACTCAAAGGATTCCAGTCCCTCGGTATCGAGGTCAGCCTCGCCAAGACCCCGCTTTACGCACGCGAGCGAGAACTGGTAAACCGTGCGCGGCAAGAACTCGGCCGACTCGAGGAAGGGGTTCAATCACTCAACGAGAGCTTGCCTGACTTGACCTTTCTCGGCGACAAGTCCCTGGAGGGGCTTCCGGATATTGCTCTGCTGGTAGGCATTCGCGAGGAGTTCGAGAGACTCACGAGC
This sequence comes from Thermoanaerobaculia bacterium, assembly GCA_044226625.1. Classification (GTDB taxonomy): domain Bacteria; phylum Acidobacteriota; class Thermoanaerobaculia; order Multivoradales; family UBA5704; genus DASYKS01. Next base: position 4,193 of record JBGAGQ010000059.1, on the reverse strand, counting down.
GAGCTCGTTGCACATCAGACCGCGATATCGACGCTGATCAAGTCCGCCCAAGAGGCGTTCGAGATCAGGATGTCCAATTGGCGGGAAGCCATGAACGCTGGAGAACGTGAACTAGAGAAGTCTCTCGCCGGACTTCCTGACCTGGCAGGCAAGAGTGGGCGTGAGGTCGGAGCCGCCTATCGTCAGCTGACTCAAGAAATCGAACGTATCAAGCCTCTCGAAGCCAGGAAGACCACGCTCACGCTACTGCTCGAGAGCTTAGAACAAGAGCGCAAGAACCTGATTGCGGAAGTCTCGGATGCACGAAACGCGCGGGCGAAAGGGCTTCAGGCTGCAGTAAGCGATTTGAATCGTCGCCTGAAGGGCAAGCTTCGTATCGACCTCCAAGTCGAAGGAGATCGCGGTCGACTCAAGGAATTCCTCACCAGCTGCAAGCTGGAGGGGGTTGGCGAGAAGCGCCTCGCATGGATCGAAGATCGAGATGTGAAGCCTCTAGCGCTGGTGCACGCAATTCGCCAGGGGGCGAAAAAACTCGCCTCCGACTATGGGGTCACTCCAGGGATCGCCGAAGCACTCTCGAGACTCCCCTACTCGAGGATTCTCGAGCTCGAGGCCCTCGAGCTCGCTGATCTCGTGAGTATCGAGCTCAATGTCTCCCATGGAGGGAGGGAGCAGTACAAGGATCTCTCGCGTCTTTCGACGGGCCAGCAATGCACTGCGGTTCTCCACCTGCTCCTCCTCGACAATCCTGATCCTCTCGTCGTCGATCAACCTGAGGACAATCTCGACAATGCATTCATCGCGGAGCGCATCGTACGCGAGCTGCGGGACGCCAAGACCCGTCGGCAGTTCCTCTTCTCGACCCACAACGCGAACATCCCCGTCTTTGGCGACGCGGAATGGATCGGCGTGCTCTCGGCAAGCGAAAGCCGAGGCACCCTCGGCCCTGGGCATCAAGGATCGATCGACGTACCATACATCCGAGAACAGGCCGCGGAGATCCTCGAAGGTGGCCGTGCGGCCTTCGAACAGAGAAAGGAAATGTATGAATTTTGAGCCGGCTCGGCAATGTTAAAATCCGAACTCCTGGAGCTGATCGCCAACGGCGAGAGCTCAGGCATCGATTTCAAGCGCGATGACGTGCGCCCGGAACGGCTGGCCAAGGCGATCGTGGCATTCGCCAATTTTCAGGGCGGACGCCTGCTGATCGGCGTCGAGGACGACGGATCGATCTCTGGGCTCACGCGAGAGAACGCAGAAGAATGGATCATGGACACGGTGCTCCGCCGGTACGTGCATCCGATGATCTTGCCTTTCTACGAGGAAGTTCTTCTCGATGACGGTCGCCGGGTCGCCGTGCTCACCATCCAGGCCGGTGTCACCAAGCCGTACGTGGTTCGGTACAACGGACGTGAGGACATCTACGTCCGCGTCGGAACGACCTCACAACTTGCGTCGCGCGAGCAGCAAGCTCGCCTCTTCGCATCGGGGACCCTGCTTCATCTCGAGACGCTTGCCGTACCCGGCACCGGACTTCCGGACCTTGGCCTTGAACGCCTCACCGACTATCTCGTCGAATATCTCAAGGACTCTGCAGCGCCAGGGTCCGTCACAGCTTGGGAAGAACGCCTAACCGGTCTGGGCTTCATGACTGCCGCGCCCGACGGGCGACACGTCTGCTCGATCGCGGGGCTAGTGCTGTTCGGGCGCAATCCTCGCCGCGCGTTGCCCCAAGCCGGGATTCGCTGGATGGCCTTCTCGGGCGATACCAAAGAGTACCAAGCCCTCGACGATACGATCCTAGACGGGCCGTTGGTGGCGCTCACGCGGAGGTCGGAAGCCGGGAACAGCGAAGTCGTTGAAACTGGCCTTCTTGAACGTGTCGTCGATCGGATGACTCCCTTCGTATCCTCCGAGGACGCAACGGTCGGCGAAAACTTGCGCCGCGAACGGAAGTGGTCCTACCCAGTCGAGGCGCTTCGCGAAGCGCTCGTCAATGCGGTGATTCATCGGGACTGGACACGTTCAGTCGAGGTTGAAGTCGTCGCCTATGACGATCGGCTCGAAATCACAAGTCCTGGCGCCCTGCACAACTCGATGACGATCGAGAAAATGCTCGCCGGCCAACGGTCGCCGCGCAATCCTCTTCTCGTCGACGTGATGCGCGACTATGGCTACGTCGACGCTCGGGGAATGGGAGTACGTCGAAAAATCGTCCCTCTCGTACGCGCAGAGTCCGGGAAAGACGCCCGTTTCGATGCGACCGACGACTTCGTGCGAGTGACCATGCCCCGAGCCAGGAGGGCAGGGTAAAGCCGACGCCCGTCTCAGAGGGCTGGACCCTATGGTAACGGCCGGGCGCTACGCCGCCGCGACCGCCGGCAACACTTCCACCGCCTCTTCCCACCAGGCGGCGCCGTGCTCGAACGGCATCCCTTCGTAGGTGCAGGTTGACGTCACGAGGTCGCGGCCGTAGATCGGCCGTCCGACGTGGCGGGCGCGCAGGAGCGGATACAGCTGCTGGCAACCGTGGCAGAAGCGGGCGACGACGGCTCCGCGCCGCTCGGGGGCGATCTGGCTCACCGGGGCGGCCTCTGGATGGCGGAAGCTCATGGCAAATCTCCTCGAGGAGGGGCGGCCCCGCGGGACCGCCCCGATACGCCGAATGCTACGACGTTCGACTACGAAGCGGCGATCAGCTCGGAGCGGGAGAAGAAGAACGCGGTCTCGATCGCGGCGTTCTCGGCCGAGTCGCTGCCGTGGATGGCGTTCGCCTCGATCGACGTGCCGTAGAGGTTGCGGATCGTCCCCGGCGCCGCCTTGGAGACGTCCGTCGCGCCCATCACCTCGCGCAGGTAGGCGACGGCGTTCTCGCGCTCGAGGGCGATCGGGATCACCGGCCCGCTGGTCATGAACGCGACCAGGCTCCCGTAGAACGGACGCTCTTTGTGCACCTCGTAGAACGCCTTCGCCTGCGCCTCGGTCAGGCGCACCATCTTGAGGCCGCGGACCTTGAAGCCCTCCTTCTGGAGGTGGGCGATCATGTTGCCGGCGTTGCCCGCCGCCACACTGTCGGGCTTGAGGATCGTGAGGGTGGTCTCCATCGTCTTCTCCCTATCTTCGATGTGTTCGTTCGATGTGATCGTGCAAAGCCGGGCCGGGCCCGGCTCCAACGTTTGAAATGGATCTCCCGAAGAGCCTTCAGGAGAGGGTTTCGATGTTGCCTTTCGCGCCGCGGACCCGGTAGACCGTGCCGACCAGCTCGACGCCGTCCGGGCCGAGGATCACCGCGGAGCCGGACGGGATGCCCAACCCCCAGGTCACCCCCGGCGCTTCGAGCAGCTTGCGCAGCCGGCGGTCGTGGCCGGGATCGAAGTTCGGCTCGACGACGCCGCCGGGGAGCCAGCCGAGACCGGGGATCGACGCCCCGCCCGAGATGCTCCGGGCGTAGGCGCCGACCGCTTGGGCCGAAGCGGCGATCGCCGCCACGACTCCCCCGCTCCGCAGCTTCTCGACGAGCGCCTCGGCCGCCGGAGTGCCGACGACCGCCTCGAGCAGGTGGTCGGCGACGCCGCCCCCGAGGTAGACCGCCCCGACGTCGCGGATCCGCTCGGCGTTCTTGCCGCGCCGGCCGTCGCGCCCCCGATAGATCGGGATCGTCTCGGCCGTCCGCTCGAACTCCTCCGCCAGGTACTCGGCGAAGTGCCGCCCGTAATCCTCCGAGCCGGAGGCCGCCGGAACGAACCCGACCGTCGAGCCCTCCGGCGTCTCGTCGAGCCAGGCCTGATCCGCCTCGGCCGTCTCGCCGAAGCTGAACTCGCCACCGCCGATGAGGGCCAAATGGCCCTCGAATGGCGAATGGCGAATCAAGAATCTTGAATGGGACTCTTCTTCCATCATTCGTGATTCTCGATTCGCAATTCCTGATTCCACTCGAATGGCGAATGGCGAATCAAGAATCTTGAATGCGACTCTTCTTCCATCATTCGTGATTCTCGATTCGCAATTCCTGATTCCACTCGAATGGCGAATGGCGAATCAAGAATCTTGAATGGGACTCTTCTTCCATCATTCGTGATTCTCGATTCGCAATTCCTGATTCCACTCGAATGGCGAATGGCGAATCAAGAATCTTGAATGGGACTCTTCTTCCATCATTCGTGATTCTCGATTCGCAATTCCTGATTCCACTC
>JBGAGQ010000058.1:0-42850 GCA_044226625.1 Thermoanaerobaculia bacterium | reverse complement strand
GGGTCACCACGCGACGGCCGCGGGCGGCGGCTTCGAGGAGCCCGGCGAGATTGCGCCGCACCCCTTGGGTCGACAGGCGGTTCGGCCATTCGTCCTGCACCACGTCGGGCGTGAAGAACTCCGCGAGCGCGTTTCCCGTCGCTCCTCGCTCGAGCGCCGCGAGGTAGCGGATCGCAAGCGCCACGTTGGGATCGGTCTCGTTCACGGTCTGGATCCGAGGCCCTCGGGCTCCGTCACGGCCGGTCCCACGCCCGCAAAATCGCCGATCACCACGCCATGGTCCGTGAGCGCCGCGTAGCCGGTCTCGTCAGTCGCCACGTCGAGGACGAACCAACCGTTGCACGGCTCGAACAACTCGCGCCCTCCCGGAAACTGATAGATCGTGCCGATCTTTCCCTTCCGCTCGAGCATCGAATGCGCTTCGACGAACACCGGAGTGCCCTTCCAATAGAAAAAGGCGCCCTGGCCGTTCGCGTACCAGTGCTCGTTCTCCCCTCCGACGTCGACCCCGCGTACCGGGTCCGAGCCGCCGGCAGCGAAAATCGACGGATCAACGGCCGCCCACCGACCGGCGGCATCCGCGCGGTAGAGCTCTCTCTGATCCGGAAACCAGGCGAGGACGGCCCCCGCCGCGTCGTGTTCGAGGCGCACTGGAGAACCGCCCGGACCGAGTGAATCCAGAGGGCTCGGGCTCTTCGGATCGAGCGCCAGCGCGGGAAAGTCGGTACCCAGTACCTGCCCGTCTCTGCCGATGCGCCAAACTCGATGATCGGAGGAGGTCGGCTCGGCGAACAGCCCCGAGGGAGCCGCCACGAGATCGAGGAAACCTCCTTCGCCCTCGACCTTCTGGAGTGGCACTTGACGCAGCGTTCCGGTCGCCTCGTAGTGCCAGAGCACCAGGCGGTCGCTCGCCGCGAGCCAGAGCGAACCGTCGAGGGGATCGAGCGCGATCGAAGACCAGTGCTCTCCCTCGCCGCCGAGGCGAACGCCGACGTCCGCCGCCTCGCCGCGCCGATCGATGCGCAGAAGGCGCGCGGGCTCGAACAAGACCCAGATCCGCGGCCCGATCTTCACCAGCTCGACGGGCCGCGCGTCCTTCGGCACGCCGAGCCGCTCGAACGAGAGGAACGCGGCCTCGTTGCCGCAGAGCAGGCGGCCCTCGACGAACGCGTCGGTTTTCGGCGCCGCGGAAGGAGGAGGGGGCGCGCCCGCGCAGCCGAGCACGCCGACGATCCCGGCCGCTCCGAGGACGAGCGAGCGAAGCCCCGCGCATCTCCGCATGGGCTCTACGGTGCCGCCGCGATGATCCGAACGCCGTCCGCGACCAACGACGTCTCGGTCTTCGGCGACTGGATGGCGTCGATCTCTGCTTTCGGCCGCCCGGCGTCCTTGGCGAGGTGACGCTGCTCTTCGACCGACACCTCCTTCGTCTCGAGCGTGCCTTCGGCGATCACCGTGGCGCCCGGAAGGTCCTTGGGCACGAAGAACCCGTAGTCGCGGAAGGTGACATGCATCTGACGCCCGTCCCCGGCGGCGAGCGCCATCCAGCAGCCTTTCGCCTGACAGGCGGCGGTGACGAAGCCGGAAAGGCGAACCGCCTTGCCGTTGAGCTCGGAGGCGCGGTCGAGGGCCTTGGCGACCGACAGGGCCTCCCCTTCGACGGCGACCGGGGCGCCATAGGTATCGCCCATCTTCGCGGGTCCGACGGGAGCGTCGGCGCGCAGCGCGAATGCGGCGCCCGCGAGCAGCGCGAGTGCGCCGAGGATCGATTTCGAACGCTGGATCATGGAATCTCCTAGGACCTCAAAGGGAGGTCGACCGTCGTGGATTCTATCGCCGCCGCACCGTGACGCCCGCCGATCACGCTCGCGTAGACCGCTAGCAGCTCGCGCGCCGCGCGGATCGGGTCGTGGCTCCGCGCGAGAGCTTCCCGTCCCGCCTCGACCAGCCGGGCCGCGACGTCTGGCTCGCGATGGAGCGCCGCGATCGCCCGGCCGAAGGTCTTGGGATCGACCGCGACCAGAGCCTCACGGCCGTCGCGGACGTCGAGACCGGCGAGCGCCTCGGGGGTCGCCACGACGGGCAGGCCGCGCGCCCACGCCTCGAGGATCTTCATCCGCACGCCGGAGGCGATGCGCAGCGGGACGGCCAGGATCGCGCCGGGAGCGAACGCCTCGGCGCTGTCCGCGGGGGCCGCGTGGGAAACGATGCTGCCGGAAGCGCCTTCCCAGTCCTGACCGAACAGGTGCAGCATCGCGCCCGGGCAGGCGGCCCGCACCGACGGCCAGACCTCCTCGGCGAACCAACGGCTCCCATCGCGATTCGGCAGCCAGCCGCCGCTGCCGAGGACCACGACGGCCGGCGCGCCCGGCAGCGCTTCGGCCGGCGAGACGAGGGTCGAAGGAAACGGAACGGGCGTCACGAAAACCCGGACCCGCCCACCCCCGAGCGCGCGCAAGCGCTCGGCGTCGACCGTGGAGATCGCCACCGTCGCCGCCACCTCGCCGAGCGCCTTTCCTTCCCAGCGCGCGAGGCGCTTTCCCTCCCCTCCCAGCCACCGGGCGAGCGCCCCTTCGCGCCGATGCGCGGAGGCGAACCAGAGGTCGCTCTCGACGTTCTGGGCCCGCAGCACGACCGGCAAGCCGTGCGGCTTCGCGGCCCCCAGCGCCTGAGGCAACGCCTGGAGCTGTTCGGCATGGACGAGGTCGTAGCGTTCCTCCGCGAGCGCCCGCTCGGCCTCCTGGCGCACGGCGGGCAGGGCGTGGCGGACGATGGAAAAGGGCTCGTTCTTCGCCCAGGCATAGCCGATCGTCGCAAACGGCCGGCGTGGGGCGGCTTCGACGAGGCGCGGTCGGCACCAGGCCGAGAGCGCCTGCGCGATCGCCTCCCGGTCGGCGCCGGGCTCGACGGGGGCCACGAGCGTCGGGCGGTGACCGAGTGCCGCGAACGCCTCCAGCGTTCGAGCCAGCAGCAGCCGGCCGCCGTCGATCGGCGGCCAGGGCGCTTTCGTGGCGACGAAGAGGAGGTTCATGGCGAACGCGGTATTGAACCCGCGGAACCCGATGATATCCGGCGACTTAGCCGAAACCATCGAGATGTCTACCCCCATTTCGCGTCTATTTCGGGCGAAAGGAGACATCTCATGCTCGCCCGAGCCACCGCCGCCACCCCGTGGGGCATCGAAGCCCAGCCGGTCCAGATCGAGGTCGACGTCCACAACGGCCTTCCCCAGCTCCAAATCGTCGGCCTCCCGGACGCGTCCGTGCGCGAGAGCCGCGAGCGGGTGCAACGCGCCCTCAAGAACTGCGGCTTCGACCTGCCGCCCCGCTCGATCGTCGTCAATCTCGCTCCGGCCGACCTGCGAAAGGAAGGCAACCACCTCGACCTCGCGATCGCCTTCGCCCTGCTCGCGGCCCATGGGCAGATCGCGGAGGAGGCCCTCGCGGGCCGCCTCCTGTGCGGCGAGCTCGGGCTCGACGGCACGATCCGCCCGGTGCGCGGCGGGCTGGCCGTCGCCGACCTCGCCGCGCGCCTCGGCCTCCGCGAGGTGATCCTCCCAGCCGCCAACGGTCCCGAGGCCGCCGCGCTCGGCGGAGTTCCCGTCCTGGGAGCGGCGAATCTCCTCGAAGCGATCGACCACGTGCTCGGCAGCGCCCCGCTCCTACCGGCATCTCCCCGCGAAACGGGAGGCTTTCGGCTCGGGAAGGTGCCGGATCTCGCCGACGTGCGAGGCCAAGCGGGGGCCAAGCGGGCGCTCGAGATCGCCGCGGCGGGGGGGCACAACCTCCTCTTTCTGGGGCCCCCCGGCTCGGGCAAGACGATGCTCGCCCGTCGCTTGCCGGGCCTCCTGCCGCCGCTCGTTCTCGCCGAGGCGATCGAGGTCACCAAGATCTGGTCGCTCGCCGCGGACGAGCCGCCCGCGGGCCTGCTGCACGAACGCCCGTTCCGCAGCCCCCATACGGGGACCTCGACCGTCGGCATGATCGGCGGCGGCCCCACGGCCCGGCCGGGCGAGGCGAGCCTCTCCCACAACGGCGTGCTGTTCTTGGACGAGCTGCCGGAATTCCGGCGCGACACGCTCGAAGCCCTGCGCCAACCGCTCGAAGAAGGACTCGTGAGCGTCGTGCGAGCGCGAGCCCGCTTCACCTTCCCAGCCCGCTTCGCGCTGCTTGCAGCGATGAATCCCTGCCCGTGCGGCCATCTCGGCGACTCCCGCTACGACTGCCGTTGCCCGACGCCGATGGTCGAGCGTTACCGCGCCCGAGTCTCCGGTCCCCTTCTCGACCGGATCGACCTCCACGTAGAGGTTCCAGCGGTCTCGCTCAAGGACCTGCGTGGAACGACCGGCGAGACCACCGCGGACGTCTCCACCCGCATCGCCCGCGTCCGCGCGCTCCAAGCGGATCGCTTCGGCCCCTCCCCCTCGCCGATCAACTCTGCGATGAACAGCCAGGAGGTCCGCCGCTTCTGCACCACCACCACGGAAGGACGAGCGCTCCTCGAAACCGCCTTCGAACGCCTCGGCCTCTCCGCGCGAGGCCTCGACCGCGTGCTCAAAGTTGCGCGAACGATCGCCGACTTGGACGGCGGCGGACCGATCCAGCCGATGCATCTCGCCGAGGCAATCCAGTACCGCAGCCTCGACCGGCGGACGGTCTCAGGGTTGACAGCGAGTTAACCTGAAGATTAACGTGCGACTGCTGAGATTGGCCCGCGAAACCTGGGATGTCCTGGCCGTGCTTGACTCCAGAGACCGTTGCCTCGTCATCGACTTCCTCGCTGAGCTGGATGCGCCGTACCGTGCGGCGAAAGAAGGCATGTTGGCCGTGCTGCACAAGGTAATACCGAGGTTCGGACCGCCTCACGCCGAACCGCTCTGCAAACCGCTCGGCCTGGGCCTGTTCGAGCTTAGAAAGCAACCCAAGGGTAAGAAGCTTCGCGTCGTTTGGTTCTACGGGGTCGGCCGATGCATCGTCTGCAGGACGGCGTTCTCCAAAGCCGAGACGACACCAAGAACCGAGATCGACCGCTCGCGATGGCAACTCAAGCGTTTCGCCGAGGCCAACCGCCGCGGCGACATCGAGATCATCGAGTAAGGAGGAAAAACGGTGAGCGCATTGGAAGAAACTCGCGCCTTATGGCGAAGAATGGTCGAGGAGGCCGAGAAGAGCGTCGACTACTGGGCCGAGGGAGCGATCGTCGAGTTCACCGAAGGGCTCTGGGCGCGCATGGAGGAGGAGAAAGTTTCGCGCGCCGAGCTGGCCCGACGGCTCGGGACCTCGAAGGCCTATGTGACGAAGGTACTCGGCGGCAACGCGAACTTCACCCTCCACAGCCTGGCGAAGCTCGCACTCGCGGTCGGCGGCAAGGTGCGGATTTCGATCGAACCGATCGTGCCGGTCAGCCGGAAGCCACGGCCCCGGAAGTTGGCTCCGAGGAGTACGAAGGTTCTCGGCGAGAAGGCCGAGCGAGGCGCCGGACAACGGCAGTCCCGCCGCGCCGCCGCCGCACGAAGCGGAGAGGGCTCGCCCTGAGGTGCCCTCTTCGGCTCTTTGCGAAAGAATCGCCTGATCTCGATGGCTGAAGCCGGACCGCCGGATTCGTCACCTCTCGGGCAAGTCAGCCGGCCGCTTGCAGTTGCACGTTCCGCGGCTGATCGTTTGGAGGAGTCCGTTCGTAGCGTTCACGGTGCGCCCGCCGGTCGCCAGAAAGAACCCCGAGCCCGCAGCGCCGGCGTCGATGTTATTCCGTGCGGAATTCGAGTCCGCGTTGAACTGCGCCGTCCGAAGAGGCACCCAGGCGCCCGAGGCGGACTCGACCCAGCCGTTTCCGAAATCGGCTTTCCGCGCTTCCGTGACGCTCTGCTTGGTCCGAAGGAAGTCCTCGACGAACGAATAGTGGCCGCGCAGCAGCTCCCCCTTCGGCGTCAAGGTCGAGAAGGTCACCAGGTGCTTCCACGCCTTCTGTTCCGGAAGGTAGAAATATCCGCTGTAGGCGGTTCGATCCGGGCCTGCCGCCTTCGCGGCGACGAAGAAGCGGTAGGTCGTTTGCGGCTTCCAGTCGTAATCGAAGAAGGATTGGCCCCCGGTGCCCTCGTTCCCGAACCGCCCTACGCGGACCCTTGGGTCTTGATAGAGCATCTTGACCCGCTTCTCCAGGGGAACGGCCGCGGAGTCGTCGCCCGCGGCGGGGTCCCAGACCGAGAAGATGATGACCTTCTTCCCGTCCGTCAGCTCCTGAATTCCGAAATAACCCCGGCTCCACCCGCAGACCGCGAAGTAAGAACCTTTGGCGGACTTTTCTACCGTCACCTCGTTATAAAATGCCCGGCTGGGCTCGACCCGATACCAAAGATGGACCATCCGACACGCCAGACGCTCCTCGATTCCATCCGCAAAGGCCACGCCGAAGCCTGCCGCCAAAGTTAGGACTGCAAGAAGAACAAGTAGTGCCTTCAAGGGAACTCCCACATGAGGTCATTTGGAGGAGCGTAGCCCTCTGGCAGGGCCGGCGCAAACCGGCGCGAAGAATCGGTGAACCCGCGAGCCTGACCGCCTCACCGATCGATCAGGCGCTGCGATCCTTCCGAGTAGCGCGCCCCTTCGATCGAAATCTCGGCGAGCGCGCTTGCGATCGCGGCGAGATCTTCGGCCGACAGCTCGATCGACGCGGCCGCGACGTTTTCTTCGAGCCGATGCCGTTTCGTGGTGCCAGGGATCGGCACGATCCAGGGCTTCTGCGCGAGGATCCAGGCGAGCGCAATTTGAGCCGGGGTGGCGCCCTTCGCTTCGGCGATCGAGCGCAGTCGATTGACCAAAGCGAGGTTCGCCTTGCGTGCTTCTTGCCCGAAACGCGGCACACTGTTGCGGAAGTCTCCTTCCGAGAACGTCGTGCTCTCGTCGATCGCTCCGGTGAGAAAACCTCGACCCAACGGACTGAACGGAACGAAACCGATCCCGAGCTCTTCGAGCACCGGAAAGATCTCCGCCTCGGGCTCGCGCCACCAGAGCGAATACTCGCTTTGGAGGGCTGCGACCGGCTGGACGGCGTGGGCGCGGCGAATCGTGGCAACCCCGGCCTCCGAGAGACCGAAATGGCGGACCTTTCCTTCTTCGATCAGGCTCCGGACGGCCTCTGCCACGTCTTCGATCGGCACGTTCGGATCGACGCGGTGCTGGTACAAGAGATCGATGGTCTCGATCCCGAGTCGCCGTAGCGACGCCTCCGCCACCTCCCTCACGTGCTCGGGCCGGCTGTTCACCCCCGCCTGCTTGCCCTCCTCGTCGAGGTGGAACCCGAACTTGGTGGCGATCACCACCCGGTCGCGGACCGGGGCGAGCGCCTTGCCCACGAGCGTCTCGTTGGTGAACGGCCCGTAGACCTCGGCCGTGTCGACCAGGGTCACTCCGAGATCCACCGCGTGGCGCAAGACCGAGATCATCTCCCCTTCGTCGTGCGCGGGACCGTAGCCGAAGCTCATCCCCATCGCACCGAGACCGATCGCCGAGACTTCGAGACCGCTTTGGCCGAGCGTGCGTTTCTTCATCGTTCCGTCTCCTTCCCGTCCTGCCTTCCTTCTCGATGGTGTCGATCTCGGGACGGAGCGTCAAGCTCGGCCGCTTGAAGGCGTTCGACGGGCGCTACGGCCGCTCGAAAGGCGGCGCCTCGCTGGGACCGGGCAAGTCTGGGGATCGTCCCCCCTCCGCCTCGGCGGCTAGCAGGTCCTCGATCGAGCGGTAGCGATAGATGACCGCTCCCCCTTTTTGCGCGAGCCCCCCCGTGTCGGCGGTCGGACCGTAGGTCGAATAGAGAGCGTTGCCGATCAGCCGCAAAACGACTGTGAGCTGGCCCCGGTGATGAGCGGAATGGGCGACCCGGCGCACGAGGACCCAAGCACGGGACCGGGAGACGTCGAAAAAGGTCGTCGGCTCCTCGAACCACGCGTCGTCCTTCGCCCGAAGGGTCTCGAGACGCCGGGCGGAGGCCGTCGCGTAATGGTCGAGAAAATCTCCGCGAGTCTCACGAGCGGGCAGGGCCGAGATGCCGGCTTCGATGCCCAGCATTCGGATCATCCAGAGATCCTCACTGAGGCATTGATGGACCATCTGCTCACGCGGCGAACGAGCAAGCGGCGCGGCGCGGAAATCCATCTGGTCGTCCGAGAACTGCGACCAGACCGCGAGCGTCTTCAACCGCTCGGTGTCGTAAGTCTCGTGGAGGAAATCGTAGCGGGGCATCAGGCCTCCCGAGCCGGAACCTTGGATTGTTTCCAAGGGGCCGGAGCAGGTTATCCGACTCGGGAGGCGTTCGACAGCTTCCGTCGAGCTTAGGGCATCAAATGGCGCCGGCTCGGCATCCAAGGCTCATCGGGCAACGGCAACGACGCCTGGCCTAATACGTAACGCCAGCCTTTCTCGGTTCGAACGTAGGTGTCGCTGAACCAGAGCTTGCGCTGGATCGGCTGGTCGCCCCGGATTCCCTTGAGCCATAGGAGAGCGGTCACAACCGCCGTATCGCCCCAAACCCGGACGGTCTGTTCGGTGTCGTCCTGCCGTTCGTAAACGATGGACTTGTTGCGCGCCTCGCGGAGCAGATCCTCCTTGGTGAACGTCTGGCCTTTGCCCGTGACCAGAATGAAGTCGTCGGCGAGGATGGCGCTCATCGCCTCGGCGTTGTTTCGGGCGACCGCGGCCTGATACGCCAGATCGAGCGCGGCGACTTCCTTGACGGCTTCGGAGGCAGCGTCCGCGGCCCGCGCGGAGGGCGTCAAGAGCGCCGCGAGGGCGAGCAGGGATGATGCGATTTTCATGCGAATCTCCTGGGTTCGCCGAGCGTCCCGGCGAGGCGCCCGACCGGGGGCCTTCGGGATCTCGGTCGCCGGGCATCGTAGGAGGAGCACCGGCGAGCGGACTTGGAGAATCTTGCGGTGGGAGCCCCGCCGATCAGTTCACGTACCCGAGCGACTTCAGGTGCTCCTCCTGGACTTTTCGCTCTTCCGGGGTCAGATCGCCCGCGAGCCCTTCGTCCTCCTCGAGGTCGGTGCGGCTCGCATCGCCCGCCGCGTGGATCGAAGGCTGCTCCCAGTAGGCCCAGCGCACACCGTCCGCGGCGGCGCCTTCGATTTCGACGCACAGCCGTACCGCACGGAGGGCGAAGGCGCCGAGGGGCAGGGTCCGACGGCGCCACGGCTCGCCGCCGGCTCCGACCGATTCACGCAAGAGGATCTGCTTCTTCCCGTTCCCGCCCTCCGCGAGAGACATCGTGAAGACGGGGGGATCGACGGTTCCGTTCCATTGTGAGGGATCGACGCCGAAGCCGACCTCCGCCCGCGCGCCGAAGGGCAGGACCAGATCGCCGCAGACGCTCTCCGCGGCGAGCACGGTGTGCGGTTTGCCGTCGATCTGGATCTCCGTCCGAGCACCCTTGCGCGCGAAGCGATAGGCGTCGCGATCGACGTAGGCGTAGCCCGCCGGAGCGACCACAGCGCGCGAAGCGTCCGCTGGGAGGCGCGCGAGCTGAGGGCAGGCGTCGCGCGCGACGCGCACGGCGCGCACCGGCTCGTAGGGAGGAGCCCACTCCCAGACCACGGCTCCCGAGCGCGCGATCTCGAAAACCCGGCCCCCTCGGGTCGAGGTGATCAGGACGTTGCCGTTCGCAAGCGCTTGCTGGAGCCCGCCCGTCGGGGTGAAAAAGCCCGGCGAACGGTAGCGCCAGCCGACCTTGCCGTCACGGGGATCGATCTCGACGATCTCGCTCTGGCGATCGGTCGAGAAGCTCCGCTGCCGGTTGTTGAAGATCTGGATCATGCCCGGCTCGGGACGATCCGGTCCGTTCATCAACGCTTCGTGCTGGCGGTCGAGCCCCTCTCGGTAGGACCAGACGATCTCGCCGCTTGCGCGGTCGACGATGAAGACCGTGTTCAGGTTGCGCGCGGAAAGCAGGAGGTTCCCCGGGCGAAAGCGCGCGTCGCCCGCGTCGAACCAGCGATTCTCGGGCAGCTCCTGAAGCGAGTTAACATGGGTCAGATCGTTCGGATGCGCGCCCTTCTTCGGCAGGATCGGATCGACGTGCTCCTCGGCGCGCCAGGTCCAGACCGCCCGCCCGTACCGATCCACTTCGAACAGCGTGTCCCCCTTGGCCCGCTCCTCCATCGCCAGCACCAGGGTGTTGCCGTTCCGCAAACGAATCACGTCGTGATGCGGAAATCCGTCCGGAACGTTCCATTCCCAGCGCTTCTCGCCGTCCCAGGCGTACTCCACCACTTGATGACCGAGCCCGATGCCGAGGATCGAGCCATCGGACAGCAGGCGCGCGCGCGACTTGACGCGCGCGTCGCGCCAGGCGTGGACCGGCCGGCCGTTCATGTCGAGGAGCACCGGGATTCGGAGATCGTGAAGCGTCAGCGTGTAGCCGTTCTCCGCGCGCTCCGGGTCGTACGTCGTGACCCACCGAGCCTCGATCGCGCGCGCCTTGCGAGGAGGTGCGGACGCGCCTCGTTCGCCCGTGGCGCCGCAAGCGAACGCGGCGAGCAAAAGGAGAACGCAGAGGGAGCGATCGGTTCGAGGCATCGCGAGACGGCGCGGATGATACGCCACCGTCGAGGGTGCCGCCCTTCGCTCCTTACCCTTGGCCAGGACGCCGAGCGGAAGGTGCGGGCTGGTAGGCTCCAATGCATTGACGCCGCTCGATATCTCCGTTAGCTTGCCGCGGGAGCGACGGATGGATACCGAGCGCTCGAGAACCTCGCGATGATCGTCCGCAAACATCCTGGCTGGGAGCTCACGATCTACACCGGCCACGACCCTTACGACATCGACAACGGAAACGTCGACGTCGAGGTCGCTTTGCGCGACGGCCGGCGCTTCGGCGCCACGTTCTTCACCCTCCGAAACATCCAGAAGCAGATGGAGCAGGATCGCATCTCGGGCGAGAGCGGCGGCGGCCAGTACTTCTCGTGCCGCGACATCGTGGTGGTCCGCAACCTCGCCCCCGCGACGATCGAAGCCGCGGTCGAATCGATGATCCATGAAGATTCGATCGACGAGATCCTCCTCCCCCTCGAAGACGTCCTCGGAGATCTGCCGGGAGCCGGTTGACGGTCTCCGCGGCGCGATTCGGAACACCGCTCGGAGGCTCGAACCGACCATGACGACCGACAACGCCCGGACCTCCTCCCTTCGCCCCTCGATTCTCTCTCTCGCCGCCGTGTCGCTCGGCCTGTTTCTGGTCGGCCCGGTTCTCGCCGCAATCGAGCTGCCGCCCGGATTTTCGCAGGAGGTCGCGGCCTCGGGCCTAGCGAATCCGACCTCGATGGCGCTCGCGCCGGACGGCAGGATCTTCATCACCCAGCAGGGAGGCGACTTGCGGCTCTGGAACGGCAGCCTCCTCGATGCGCCGTTCCTCCAGCTCGACGTCGACTCCCGCGGGGAGCGCGGCCTTTTGGGCGTGGCGCTCGATCCGCAGTTCGCCGCGAACCGATTCGTCTACGTCTACTACACGGTCCCGACCGAGCCGATCCACAACCGCGTCTCGCGCTTCACCGCGAACGGCAACGTCGCCGTCCCGGGAAGCGAGACGATCCTGCTCGAGCTCGACACGCTCTCGAGCGCCACCAACCACAACGGCGGCGCGCTCCATTTCGGCCCGGACGGCAAGCTCTACGTCGCGGTCGGTGAAAACGCGACGCAGAGCAATTCGCAGACGCTCGGCAACCTGCTCGGCAAGATCCTCCGCCTCGACAAGGACGGCTCGATCCCGGCCGACAACCCTTTCGTCGCCCAGACCCAAGGCAAGAACCGGGCGATCTGGGCGCTCGGCCTGCGCAACCCCTACACGTTCGCCTTCGCCCGCGCCGACGGCCGCATGCTGATCAACGACGTGGGACAGAACACCTGGGAGGAGATCGACGACGGCGCGGCCGGCGCCAACTACGGTTGGCCCGTCACCGAAGGACCGACCGACGATCCCCGGTTCGTCTCGCCACGGTTCGCCTACGAGCACGGCAACGACGGGACGCGCGGCTGCGCGATCACCGGCGGCACGT
This sequence comes from Thermoanaerobaculia bacterium, assembly GCA_044226625.1. GTDB lineage: Bacteria > Acidobacteriota > Thermoanaerobaculia > Multivoradales > UBA5704 > DASYKS01. The sequence continues at coordinate 30,807 of JBGAGQ010000058.1, read as the reverse complement.
TTTACGACCCGCCGACCGAGCGCTTTCCCGCCGACTATCGCGGCGACTATTTCTTCGCCGATTTCTGCGGCGGCTGGATCCGTCGCCTCGACCTCGCGAGCGGTCAGGCGCTGCCGTTCGCGTCGGACGCGGATCTTCCGGTCGATCTCGAAACCGGCACCGACGGGGCTCTCTGGGTGCTCACCTACGGCGGAGGCACTTTGATTCGGATCGACCACGCGGTCGAGCCCCCGGGCCCGCGGACCGTCCGCGGCCTGGTCGGCAACTACTTCGACGGGCCCGCGTTCTCGGGCGCTGCCGTCGAGCGGCTCGACGGCCCGATCGATTTCGAGTTCGGAAACGGAAGCCCCTTGCCCGGGATCCATCCGGGGAGTTACTCGATCCGCTGGGTGGGTCAGATCCAGGTGCCGACCTCCGGCACGTATCGGTTCGTCACCACGTCGGACGACGGCGTGCGGCTCTGGGTCGCCGGCCTCCGGCTGGTCGACCATTGGGAAGGCCACGACGTGACCGAGGATTCGGGCACGGTGGCGCTCCAGGCCGGCCGCCGCTACGCCGTTCGCCTCGACTATCGGCAGGACGCGGGCAACGCCGTGATCCGCCTTCGATGGGAGCCGCCCGGCCAGGGCGTTGCGCTGGTTCCGGCCGAGGTCTTCCACCCGCCGGCGCTCCTGATCACCGGCTCGCCGGTCCTCGGATCGGGTGACCGGGCGGTCAAGGAACGACTGGAGAAGCTCGGCTTCGTGGTCACTGCCCAGGCGGCGGTCGCTTCGGCTCCGCGCGACGCGCGCGGCAAAGCGCTGGTCGCGATCTCGGCGACGGCATCCGCCACCGCGGTGAACACCAAGTTCCGGAGCTCGATCGCTCCCGTGATCGCCTGGAAGGCCGATCTGTTCGACGACCTCGGCTTGACCGGGGCGCAATCCGGCCGCGATTTCGGCCGGATCGGCGGTCAGCGGCTCGTGTTCGTCGCCGACCCGGCGAGCCCGCTCGCCGCCGGTCTCTCCGGGAATGTCACGGTCGCCGGAACGCCCTCGCCGTTCTCCTGGGGGAGGCCGCGCACGACGGCCTCCATCGTCCTCCAGAGCGTCGGTCCGGCGCGCCGACCGATGGCGTTCACCTACGAGAGAGGCGCCGCGATGGTCGGCCTCTCCGCTCCCTCGCGGCGGGTCGGTTATTTCCTCGGCGAGACGACGGCGGCGAGCTGGACCGCGGATGGCGCGGCCCTGTTCGAGGCCGCGGCGGTCTGGGCCGCCGGGAACTAACCGGAAGCAAGGAACCAGGCCCCGAATGCTCCGCGCCTTCTCGAGATCGCTGGCGCTCCTCGCGATCAGCTGCGGGATCGCCGCGGGGATCGCCTTCGGGGCCGAGCCCCTCCTTCACGTTCGAGCGGGCACGGTGATCCGCAGGGCGCCGAACGCCAAGGCCCCCCGCGTCACCGTGCTTTCCGAAGCGGCCGACCTGCCGCGGATTAGCCACCAAGGCGCGTGGGTGCAGGTGCGTTGGCAGGCGATTACGGGATGGGTTTATCTCGCGGGGCAATCCGGCGGCGAATCCGGTCAGCCGCTGCTCGGCTCCGCCCCCGAGCCGACTCATCCCGTGCCGGCCCGTTTACCCGAGCCCGGGCGCCTGGCGCGCGCCCGTACGCTGCTCGGCGCCACGAACCCAGCGAAGAGCGATCCGAAGGCCAAGAAAGGTACAGCGATCGACAAGAGCGGGGCGCGTCTCGGCCCCTACGCTCTGGTCACCGACGTCTCCTCTCCGGACCGGATCGCGTTCCTGGATCGCGTCGCCGGCCAGATCGAGGCCGCCTACCGCGAGCGCTACGGCCGGACGCCGATCGGCGCACCGGCAGAGACGGTCCTCCTGTTCGCGAACGAAGGCGCCTATCGCGTCTACCAGGACGCCGAAGGGGCGCTCGCGGGAGCCGAGGCGAGCGGCCATTCGGGCTACGGCCTGGTGGCGATCTGGGACGGCGGCCGGCCAACGCGCGAGATCGCCGAAACCCTGGTCCACGAGTTCGTCCATCTCCTCAACCGCCGCGCGATCGGACCGCAGCTGCCGCCCTGGCTCGACGAAGGGATCGCCGACGACCTCGCCCACTCGCGGCTGGGGGACGAAGGCACTCTCGATCCCGCGAGCCTCGGCGGCACCTCGTTTCGCGCCGGCGCGCGGATCCAGTATTTCGGCGCTCGCGCCGCCCTGCGCCAGCTCGTCGAAGCGCAAGGCGAAGGGACGGCACCGACCCTCCCCGAGCTGCTCGCGATGCCGTGGGAAACGTTCGTGGGCGCCGAAGCCGACCTCCACTACGCCCAGGCCTCGTTCTTCGTCCGCTACCTGCTCTCCGGAGAAGCCGGCGCGCTCGCTCCAGGGTTCCGCGCCTTCCTCACCGCCATCGCCGAAGGGGGCGAGCCGTCGGCCGCGGCCCTCGAGCGAGCGCTCGGAAAAAGCTGGCTCGAACTCGAAACCGGCTTCCGAGCCTGGGTGGTGGCGTCGAGCGGGTAGTTTTTTCCTCTCACCATCGAGATCGCCTACTTAGAATTGGACGGCGGCGTCGCGGTCGAGTACTCGGCATGCGAGCGGCGCAAGCCGGTTCGGAGGATGACGGCGAGCTCGCTCGAAGAGTTGGGCTTGGCGTAGGGCGGATTCCCACCCCACCGACCCGGCGCGCCCCGCTACCGGGCGAGCGGCTCCTCTTCGCGCCAAACCTCCTCGCCGTCGACGTAGCGCTCGCGCTTCCAGATCGGTACCTCCGCCTTGAGGCGCTCGAGGGCGGTGCGGCTCGCGTCGTAGGCGGCCGCGCGGTGGGGGGAGGCGACGGCGATCGCGACGCTCGGCTCTCCCACCGGCACTTCGCCTAGCCGATGGACGATCGCCGCCCGCAGCTCTCCCACGCCCCCGGCCTCGAGATCGGTAACGATCTCGCGGAGCTTCTCTTCCGCCATTCTGCGGTAGGCCGAATAGGTAAGCGCGGCAACCGGCCGCCCGGCATGGGAGTTTCGGACGGTCCCCAGAAACAGGACGATGGCGCCGCGAGCGGACCCCGCGACCGATTCCGAAATCTCCGCTACGTCGATCGGACCGTCGACCAGGACCGCGGGCTGGGGATCGCCCTCATCGCCCTTATCTCGGCCGTCCGGCGCGCCGCCGGAGACCGGCGGCAGGAGCGCCACCTCCGCGCCTTCCGTCAGCGCATCTTCCGGTCGCGCGAGGCGGCCGTCGATCGCGATCGCGAGGCGGGGCCAGAGCCGGGCGAGCGACGGGAACTCTTCGAGCAGCCGCTCCCCGAGATCCCCGACCGTCGCTTGGTCCGGCAGCTCGAAGTCCCGTTCGGCTCCCAGCAAATCGGCGGCGGTGGCGAAAGCGAGCAGGCGGATGCGCATCGTGGCGCGAGGATAGCGCGGGTGCGGGAAAGGCCCCAGAGGAGCGGGCGCAAACGACGCTCGCTCCTGTTCTAAGATGAGGCACCCAACCTAAAGGAGCCCCGTCATGCCCCTCGGAAGCTTGTGGCTGCCCGTCGTCGCATCGGCCGTCGCGGTTTGGATCGTGAGCGCCATCCTGCACATGGTGCTCAAGTACCACCGGAGCGACTACAAGAGGCTCGGAAACGAGGACGCCGTGGCGTCCGTTCTGCGCGGCACGCCTCCCGGCTTGTACACGATGCCCTATTGCACCGACGGCTCGCAGATGAAGGATCCGGCGTTCCAGAAGAAGTACACGGACGGTCCCGTCGCCATGCTCACGGTGATCAAAAACGGCCCGCCGAACATGGGACGCTACCTGGGTCTGTGGCTCGGCTACTGCCTGTTCGCGAGCTTCGTCGTGAGCTACGTCGCGCGCCATACCCTTTCGACTGGCACCGCCCCGCTCGAAGTGATGCGGATCACCGGCGCGGTCGCGTTCGCCGCCTATACGTTCGGCACCCTGCAGGCCGGCATCTGGAAAGCCGAGCCGTTCGGCAACGTGGTGCGCGGTTTCATCGACGGCATGATCTACGCCCTCACCACCGGGCTGATCTTCCGCCTGCTCTGGCCGTCGGCCTAGCCGCAAGCCGCGTCCGCTGGTGCCCGCCCCCCGCGGGAACGTAGAATCCAGCCTCTTTCCGCGGGGAGGCACCAGCGCGACGTGGCGATCATCGAAAGCAAACTGTCCCGAGGCGAATCGTTCGACCGAAACGCCGTCCATTGGCGTGGCGAGGTCGAGCGCCTACGCGGCGAAGAGGCCGCGATCCGCCTCGGCGGGGGGGAGAAGGCCCAGGCGAAGCAGCGGGCCCAGGGGAAGATGACCGCGCGCGAACGGGTCGCCGCCCTGTGTGATGCGGGTGAGCCGTTCCTCGAGCTCGGGCTCTGGACCGCCCACGGTTTCTACGAAGAGCACGGCGGCGCGCCGGCGGCCGGGGTGGTGGTCGGAATCGGCGCGATCCATGGCCGCGACGTGGTGGTGGTCGCGAACGACGCCACGGTCAAGGCCGGGGCCTGGTTTCCGATGACCTGCAAGAAGGTCCTCCGCGCCCAAGAGATTGCGCTCGAAAACCGACTGCCGATCGTCTACCTGGTCGATTCGGCCGGCGTGTTCCTGCCCATGCAGGACGAGATTTTCCCCGACCGCGAGCACTTCGGCCGCGCGTTCTACAACAACGCGCGCCTCTCGGCCGAAGGAATCTTCCAGATGGCCGCGATCATGGGCTCGTGCGTCGCGGGTGGCGCCTACCTGCCGATCATGAGCGACGAGTCGCACATCGTCGAGGGGACCGGCTCGATCTTCCTCGCCGGCTCGCACCTGGTCCAGGCCGCCATCGGCGAGAAGATCGACAACGAGGAATTGGGAGGAGCGCTCGTCCAATGCGACGTCTCGGGCGTGGTCGATCACCGCCACCCGGACGACGCCTCCTGTCTCGCGAAGATCCGCAGCCAGTTCGCCCAGATCGCGGCCGGCGAGACCGCGCCGTTCGCCCGGCGCGACGCCGCAGTACCGCTTCATCCCGAAGACGAGCTCTACGGACTGATGCCGATCGAGCGGAACAAGCCCTACGACACGCACGAGCTGCTCGCTCGCCTGCTCGACGGCAGCGATCTCGACGAGTTCAAGGCGACCCACGGCAAGACCCTCGTCTGCGGCACCGGCTGGATCGGCGGCCGAGCGGTCGGCGTGATCGCCAACCAGCGATCGATCGTGGCCCGGAAGACGGGGACCGGCGACGCCGACAAGGAGCTACAGATCGGCGGCGTGATCTATTCCGATTCGGCCGACAAGGGCGCCCGGTTCGTCGAGCTGTGCAATCAGAAAGGGATCCCCCTCCTGTTCATCCAGGACGTCACTGGCTTCATGGTCGGCAGCCGCGCGGAGCGCGGCGGGATCATCAAAGACGGCGCGAAGATGGTGAACGCCGTCGCGAACTCGGTCGTGCCGAAGATCACGCTGTTCGTCGGCAACTCCTACGGCGCGGGCAACTACGCGATGTGCGGCAAGGCCTACGGCGCGCGCTTCCTCTACGCCTGGCCGTCCGCCTCGATCGCCGTGATGGGAGGGGATCAGGCCTCGAAGACCCTGCTCTCGATCCAGCTCAAGAACCGCGGGGCCGAAGTCTCGGAGGAAGAGAAACGGCAGCGCCTGGCGGAGATCAAGGCGCGCTACGACGCGGCGATGAACCCGCGCTACGCCGCGGCCCGCCTCTGGGTCGACGCGATCATCGATCCCGCCGAGACCCGCGCAGTCCTCGCCCGCTCGCTCGCCGCGGTCGCCTCGAATCCCCACCTGCCGGCTTTCCGGACCGGCGTGTTGCAGACCTAGCCCCCAGACCCGACGAGGTCTCTCTGAGGCCGCGCGCCTCGCCTTGCCAAGAAATGCATTGATGCACATATCTTGACTTAGCCGCCGCGACCCGAGATGATCCTCGCGCTTCTCGTTTCATTCGTTGGATCTGACGTCGCCCGGAGGTTTTTCAGGGTATGTGCCACTCGCTCGCCTTCGATCTCGGCTCAACGAGGGAAGCCGCTCCCCGTCTGCGCCGCATCGCTTCGACGCCGATCGTCTCGCTGCTCGCGTCCCTTTCGATCTCGCTCCTGTTCTCGCTGGCGCCGGAACCGGTCTGGGGGCAAGCCTCGGCGTTTTACACGGTCGCGCCGTGCCGTTTAGTCGACACGCGTGATCCGGGTGGGACGTTCGGCGGGCCTTCCCTTTCGTTCAACGCCGCGCGGTCGTTCACCTTCGCCGGGCGGTGCGGCATCTCGACCGAGGCGGTCGCGATCTCGGCGAACCTGACGATCACCTCGCCGTCGACCGCCGGGTTCGTCACCGTCTATCCGGCGAGCACGGCGCGCCCGAACACCTCGCAGCTCAACTACCGGGCGGGGCAGACGCGGACCAATAACGCGATCCTGGCGCTGGGCCCCGGGGGCGGCGTCGAGGTGTTCTTGGGCCAGGCGAACGGCGCGGCGCACCTGATTGTCGACGTGAACGGCTACTTCGTCGATTCGAGCGTCCCGCCCGGAACGGTGGCCGCGCCGGCCCTCCTGCCGCCGCCCGGTACCTACACAGGCGCCCAGGAGATCCAGATCTTCTCGAGCACGCCCGGGGCGACGATCCGCTACACGACCGACGGAACGATCCCCACCCGAACCGTCGGCCAGGTCTACACCGGGCCGGTCTCGCTCGGCACACCGTCCACCGTGCAGGCGATCGCCTACCGCGACGGCCTCGCGGATTCGGCGCCGGTCTCGGGGTTCTATAACCTGCTCGACCGGCCGACGCTGTTCGTCGCGACGCTCGCTCCCGAAGGCGCCTCCATCTCGGCCGGCACGGGAACCTCGACCCTGTTGCTTTCGGCCGACGCGCTCTCGGCGCGGGTGAAGTTCAACTTCTCGAACCTCACCACGCCGCGCACCGCGGGGCACGTCCACGGCCCGGCCGATCCCGGAAGCTCCGGACCGATCCTGTTCGATCTCGACACCGCGCCGGTTCAGCCCGACGGCTCGCGCGTCTGGACGTTTTCGTCGGTGGGTACGACGACCGTCGCGCAGATCGTCCAGGCGCTCCGCGCCGGGCGGCTCTACATCAACATCCACAGCTCTCGATATCCGAACGGCGAGATCCGCGGCCACTATCGGCTCGCCGCGGGATCGCAAGTGTTCGTGCCGCCTCCTCCCCCGCCGTCGCTGCCGCCCGGACCACCCACGGCGCGCGACGCCGCGCGCTTCCTCGTGCAGGCGACCTACGGCCCGCGGAGCGCGGACATCACCGACGTGCAGACGCGCGGTTACGAGGCGTGGCTCGCCGACCAGTTCGACGATCCCCTCGGCACGTCCCACCTCGCCTACCTCGACGCCGAGGCGGCGGCCGGAGGCGACATCTATTCGAACCAGGTGATGGAGAGTTTCTGGGAGCAGGCGCTGACGCGCCACGACCAGTTGCGCCAGCGAACCGCTCTCGCGCTGTCGGAGATCTTCGTCGTCTCCGACGCGAGCGGGGCGCTCGAAAACCAACCCTACGGCGTCGCCGGATATCTCGACCTGCTCGAGAAGGACGCGTTCTCCAACTTCCGCCAGCTACTCGAAGACGTGACGCTCTCTCCGGCGATGGGCGAGTTCCTGAACATGCGGGGGAACGACCGCGAAGACCCCGACGCGATGCGAAGCCCGAACGAGAACTATGCGCGCGAGATCCTGCAGCTCTTCTCGATCGGCCTCTACCAACTGAACCCGGACGGTACGCTCGCGCTCGACGGCGAGGTGCAGCCGATCCCGACCTACGACCAACCGGTGGTCTCCGGGTTCGCCCACGTCTTTACCGGTTGGAACTTCGCCGGCAACCCGCTCGACGAAGACGGCTTCTACTACCCCAACGAGAATTGGCGCGAGCCGATGCAGGCGTGGCCCGACCATCACTCCCTGGGGACGAAGCTGCTGCTCGACGGCGAGGTCCTCCCTGCGAACCAGTCGCCGGAGGACGACCTGCGCGCCGCGCTCGACGCGCTCTTTGCCCATCCGAACGTCGGTCCGTTTCTCTGCCGCGGGCTAATCCAGCGCCTGGTGTCGAGCAACCCGAGCCCCGGCTACGTCTACCGCTGCGCCCAAGCGTTCGAGAACGACGGCACGGGAGTCCGCGGCAACTTGAAGGCGGTGCTCCGCGCGATCCTGCTCGACTACGAGGCGCGCGCCGAGACGGTAACGACCCAACAAGGCTTCGGCAAACAGAAAGAGCCGATCGTCCGCCTGGGGCAAATTCTCCGCGCCTTTCATGCCACGGCCCCGTCGGGCAAATACCGGATCTGGAACCTCGAGAGCCCCGAGTACGCGCTCGGTCAGAACCCGCTACGCGCACCGACGGTGTTCAACTTCTTCGAGCCGAACTTCGTCCTTCCCGGCGCCACGGCGGACGCGGGGCTGGTGGCGCCCGAGTTCAAGATCACCACGGAGACGACGGCGATCGGCAACGCAAACTTCTTCCGCGACACGGTCTATCGAGGCGTTTCCTACGACCTCGATCAGATCTCGCCCGACTATTCCGAGGTGCTGCCGCTCGCCGGCAACCCGACCCAGTTGATCGACCGGCTGAACCTGCTGCTCATGGCGAACGGCATGTCGTCCACCATGCGCACGATCCTGATCCAGGCGATCGGCGAGATCCCCGTCTCAGAAACCGAGGAACGGGTGAAGGCCGCGGTCCACCTGATCGCCACGTCGCCCGAGTTCGCGATCCAGAAGTAGATCCAAAGCAGGAGCCAACATGAAACGCTCAGAAATCTCTCGACGCGAATTCCTCCGCACCGCCTGCACGGCGGTCGGCACCGCGGCGCTCGCCCATACGGTGTTCGATCTCTCGCGCGTCGCCGCGGCCGCGGCGCTCCCCCGCTTCAACCCGGGCGACTACAAGGCGCTCGTCTGCGTTTTCCTCTACGGAGGGAATGACGGCAACAACACGGTCGTGCCGACCGGGACGGTCGACTATGCCGACTACGCGGCGATGCGGAGCTCGCTCGCTCTCCCGCGCGCAAGCCTGCTGCAGATCGCGCCGATTCATGGCGACGGCCGCTCGTGGGGGCTCCATCCGAGCCTCCCCGGCCTCCGCAACCTGTTCGCCCAACGGAACGCGGCGATCCTCGCGAACGTCGGTCCCTTGGTCGCCCCGGTCACCCGCGACGATTACCTGATGGGGAGCGCAGCCTTACCGCCACAGCTCTTCTCGCACAGCGACCAGACGGTCCACTGGATGACCGCTCTGCCCGACCAGCCGGCGCTCTCCGGCTGGGGTGGCCGGGTCGCCGACCTGCTGCGCAACCTGAACTCGGCCTCCCAGATCTCGATGAGCATCTCCGTCGCCGGCACGAACACCTTTCAGGTGGGCAACGTCGTCGCGCAATACCAGGTCTCGACCGAGGGCGCCCTCGGCCTCGACTATTACGAGACCGGTCCGTTCGCCGACCCGTCCTCGCGGGCGATCAAGAGCCTGCTCGAGACCCCCTACTCGAACCTGTTCGAGCGCGCGTACGCTGGGATCAAGAAACGGGCGATCGACAACGGTGAGATGCTCGGCGCGGCGCTCGACGCCACGCCGCCGCTCGCGACCGTGTTTCCCGACACGGACCTCGGCCGACAGCTGCGGATGGTCGCGCGCCTGATCGGCGCCCGGAGCCCGCTCGAGCAGCAGCGCCAGATCTTCTTCGTCGCGACCGGCGGCTACGACACGCACGGCGATCAGCTCACCCCGCAGGCGGAGCTTCTTTCCGAGCTCGACCAGTCGCTCACCGCGTTCTACCAGGCGACGGTCGAGATGGGGGTCGCGCAGCAGGTCACGTCCTTCACCGCGTCCGACTTCGGACGCACGTATCTGGCGAACGACAACGGCTCCGACCACGGCTGGGGCGGCCACCACTTCATTCTCGGCGGCGCGGTCCAGGGTGGTGACATCTACGGCGCGATGCCGGCCCTCGCGATCGACGGCCCGGACGACACCGAGCAGGGGCGTTGGATCCCCACCACCTCGGTCGACGAGTATTCGGCGACCCTTGCCAAGTGGTTCGGCGTCCCGACCGGCAACCTCGTCGACGTCTTCCCGAACCTCGGCCGCTTCGCGAGGCCGGACCTCGGGTTCATGGGGTAGGCGGCGCGCCTTTCGAACGGCGGGTGATCTCGATCTGCTCGGCGGCGCTCTTCGCCTGCGGGCTGTCGGCCCCGTGGATAGCCACCTCGATCCGATAGGCCTCTTCGAAGAGCGACCGCGCCTCTTTCGGAAAACCCTGGCTCCGGCGGATCATGGCGAGAAGACTCGCCATCGTCGCCACCTGGGGGTCGTCCGAGCCGAAATTCTTCTTCTGAATCGCGAGAGCGCGCCGGGCGAGGAGCTCTTCCTCCTTGGGGTCGCCGCCAGCGGTGACGAGGACCAAGGAGAGGCTGTAGGCGAGCCCGGCGATCGGCGGAGCATACGGAGGGACGATCTTCTCGGCGATCGACAGCGCCCGCCGTGCACAGGCCTCGGCCCCTTCGAGGTCGGGCCTGCTGAGGAGGATCTGGGAGAGCGTGTGGAGGTCCAAAACGACCAGCGGATGCTCGGAGCCGAACGCCCTCTCGTCGATCGCGAGCGCGCGGCGGACGAGCCGCTCGGCCTCCTCCTCGTTTCCTTTGGTATGGAGCAGGGCACCGAGCTGGTTGGCGACGACCGCCACCTCGGAATGCATGGAACCGAGCTGGGCCTCGGTCTGAGCAAGCTTTCGCCGGAGCGTCTCCACCTCGGCGTCGGAGTCCCCTTGGGCTATCGCCGGGAGGGCGAGCAGCCCAATGAGGGTTGAGATCGAGCGGACCAACGAGGCGACTTTTCTCATCGAATGCACTTGAGGACCTCCTGTTCCCACTGGCTACGACGCGGGATACCGTCCGAGGGTTTAGACGCGGTCGCGATTCGGAGGAGATCCGGCGGCTCGACCCGAGATTCCCAGCATAGAGGCGTTTCTCGAATTTTTCGAGAAGGACCGCGAGAGGACGCGCCGTGTCGTCGTGTGCATCCCCCCCCGACCGGATCGAGTGGACCTGGCGTGAAGGCCGCGCGGCGGGGAGCGCCGCGCAGGAATAGGGAACTCGGCTTTCGTGCGAAAATGACCGCGGTATGCAGCCCGAGCCCAAACCGCACCTCTCTCCCGAGGAGTACCTGGCTCTCGACCGGACGGCTCAGGAGCGGAGCGAATATCTCGATGGCGAGATTTTCGCGATGTCGGGCGGCACTCGAGCGCACAGCCTGATCGCGGGGAATCTCCTGGCGACCCTTCATCGAGAGGTCTCGAGCCGCCCCTGCGAGATCTACAACAGCGACATGCGCGTCAAAGTCGCGTCGACCGGGCTATATACCTACCCCGATTTGTCGGTGGTGTGCGGCGAGCCGAGCTTCGACCCCGACGGCCAACAGGACATCCTTCTCAATCCGATCTTGCTGGTCGAGGTGCTCTCCCCTTCGACCGAGGCCTACGACCGGGGTAAGAAGTTCGAGCACTACAGGGCGATCCCAGCGCTACGCGAATACGTCCTCGTCGCCCAGGACCGCCCGACGGTCGACCGCTTTCTACGTCAGGAGAGCGGGATCTGGCTCTACGCTACGGCCCAGGGGCTGGACGCCGAAGTCGAGATCAGCTCGCTCGGCGCCCGGATCGCGCTTTCGGAGATCTACGCGAAAGTTTCGTTCGGGTAGCGTGACGCCGTGGCTTTTGCATCGCACGAAGAGTATTTCGACAGCGTGGCACTCGAAGCTCGTCCGCTGCTCGAAGCGATCCAGGCGAAAGTGGAGTCTCTGCTGCCGGACGCCCAGCGCTGTGTCGGCTACAGCATGCCCGCGTACCGGGCTCGGCGCATCTTCTTTTACTTCGCGGCTTTCAAGAAGCACATCGGGATCTATCCGCCGGTCGGCCACGACGCCGAGTTGATGGTCGAGCTGGAACCCTACCGGGGTCCGAAGGGGAACCTCTCCTTCCCGTTCAAGCAGCCGCTGCCTCTCGACTTGATCGGGCGGGTCGCCGTCGCCCTGTACCGGGAGCACGGCGGTCTCTGAGACGGCCGGGATACCGCCGAGCTACCCGAGCGCCACGAGCTCGCCGCGAATCTCCTCAAGGCGTTCGTTCCACGAGGCCTCCGTGTCCTCCGTGCCTCGGAGCGCCATGACCTGGCGGCGATAGCGCTCGATCCGCTGCCGCGCCTCGGCGTGACGATCGGCGAGGGAGGAATCGGCGAGCCGGTCGGCGATCGCGGGGAGCGCCTCGAGGTTGCGGCAGACCGGCAGGACGTCGCAGCCGACGGCGAAAGCCGCGGCCGTCCGTTCGGGTAGATCGCCCCACGGATCGAGCGCCTTCATCTCGAGATCGTCCGAGATCGCGAGGACGTGGGGGCCGAGCCGGCGGCGGAGCAGACGGTGGATCGAGGGCGAGAGCGACGCCGGCATTTCCTGGGCGTCGTAGGAGGGGTAGATCGCGTGGGAAATCATCCCCGCCCCGGCGAACGAGCCCAGCGCGTCGAACGGGGCGAGGTCCGGTTCGAGCTCCTCGCGGGTGAAGCGGACGATCGAGCCCCGGTAGTGCGTGTCCTCTCCCGCGCCACCGAGGCCCGGGTAGTGCTTGAGGCAGCCGCCGATCCCCGCCGTGTTCAAGCCGGCGAGAAACGCGCGGGCGCGGTGGACCACCTCCTCGGGAAGGCTGCCGAAGCAGCGGCCGTCGAGCGCGTTGCCCTGATGTCCCCGGTCGAGGTCGACCACCGGCGCGAAATCGACGTCGAAATCGAACAGGCGGAGCGCCCGGCCGACCGCGCGGCCGGCGGCGATCGAGGCGCTCGGGAGCCGCGTGGCGAGGAGGGACGCCGCGGGCGCGGGAGCTACGACCTCGCGCAGCCGATCGACCCGCCCGCCCTCGGCGTCGACGGCGAGGATCGCGCGCGGCAAGATCTCGCGGATCGCCCTGATCAACCCGAGCAGCTGCCCCGGCTCGACGCAGTTGCGGCCGAAGAGCACGATGCCGCCCGGACGGCAGCGGTCGAGCAGATCGGCGCTCGCCCCGTCGAGGTCGGGCCCGGGCAGCCCCACCCAGACCGGATCGGCCGGCGTCGGAGTCTCGATCGGCCCGCGCGCGTCGCTCATGGTGCGAGCTTACTCCTGAGCGAGTGCAGCAGGTTGAGCGCGGCGAGCGGCGTCATCTGGTCGAGGTTCGCGGCGAGCAGCAGGTCCGCCACGGCCTGAGCCGGCGGCGTGAACAGCGACATCTGCGGATCGGGAGCCGCTTTCCCCGCGGGGCCGCGGGATCCTTTGGCCAGCCGGGGCTTGCCGACAAAGTCGTACTCCTGCGCCTCGAGGTTGCCGAGCACCTCGGCCGCGCGCACCACGACCTCGTTCGGCAAACCGGCGAGCCGCGCCACGTGGAGGCCGTACGACTTGTCGGCGCTCCCCGCCACGACGCGGCGGAGGAAAACGATTTTCTCGTCCCACTCGCGGACCGCCATCGTCCGGTTCACCACCCGAGGGAGAAGCTCCGACAGCTCGGTCAGCTCGTGGTAGTGGGTCGCGAACAGGACCTTTGACCGACCCTTTTCGTGCAAGTGCTCGACGATCGCCCACGCGAGCGACAGACCGTCGAAGGTCGCCGTGCCGCGGCCCACCTCGTCGAGGATCACCAGGCTCCGGTCGGTCGCGTGGCGGAGGATGTTCGCGGTCTCGATCATCTCGACCATGAACGTCGACTCGCCGCGAGCGAGGTCGTCCGAGGCGCCGACCCGGGTGAAGATCCGATCGCAGACGGAGATCTCCGCCGCCTCGGCCGGCACCCACGAGCCCGCCTGGGCCATGAGCACGATCAGGGCGACCTGACGCAGGTAGGTCGATTTGCCCCCCATGTTGGGGCCGGTGAGCAGGACGATCTGAGCGCTCTCCGGATCGAGGTCGGCGTCGTTCGGCACGAACGCTTCGCGGCTCGCGGGCTCGACCACGGGATGGCGCCCTTCGCGCACGCGCACCGTTCCTCCCGACGGCGTCATCTCGGGGCGCACGTAGCGGTTGCGCGCGGCGACTTCGGCGAGCGCCGCGAACGCGTCGAGCGCCCCGAGGTTCCGCGCCAGGCGCGACAGCCCCTCGGCCGAGGCCTGGATCCGCTCGAGGAGCGCGCGGAAGTGCTGCTGCTCGAGCGCGATCCGCCGTTCGTCGGCCGAGAGGATCTGCTCTTCGAGCTCCTTGATCTCCGGCGTTACGTAGCGCTCGGCGTTGACCAGAGTCTGCTTGCGGATGTAGTCCGGCGGCACCCGTCCGGCGTTCGAATGGGTGATCTCCAGGTAGTAGCCGAACACCCGGTTGTAGCGGATCTTGAGCGAAGGGATGCCGGTCCGCTCGCGCTCGCGCAGCTCGATCGCGAGGATGTGCTGCTTGCTGTCGCGGGCGAGCGAGCGGTAGCGGTCGAGCTCCGCGTCGACCCCCGAGGCGATGACCGCTCCGTCCGCCGGAGACGGAGCCGGGGCCTCCTCCAGAAGCCGGGTGAGCTCCGTATGCAGATCGGGCAGCGGATCGGTCGCGGCCAGCTCTTCCAGGAGCGTCGGCGCGCCTATGGGCTCCTCCTCCTCCTGAGCCACTGAAGCGGAGGCAGGGGAGATCTGACCCGCGATCTCCTGGAGCGCAGCAGCCGCGGCGGCCAACCCTTCGCGCAACGCCGCGGCCTCGCGCGGCGACATCGTGCCGAGGACCGCGCGGGCGAGCGCTCGTTCCGGATCGCCGAGGCGGGAGAGCGCCGTGCGGAGGCGCTCGCGGCGGGGCTCGTCGGCGACCAGCTCGCCCACGGCGACGTGGCGGGCGGCGATCGCCGCCGGCTCGGCGAGCGGCCGGGCGAGCCAATCGCGCAGCGTTCGCGCGCCCGGACTCGACGAGGTGCGGTCGAGGACCGCGAGCAGGGTCGTCTTCTTGCGTCCGGAACCGGCGGCCGCCGCGCGTTGGTTCGAGAACACCTCGAGGTTCGCGAGCGTCGTCGCGTCGACGATCAGCCGGTCGCCCGGCTCGCGGACGGCGAGATGGCGGACGTGCGAAAGCTCGCTACGCTGCGTCTCTTTCCCGTAAGCAAGCGCGGCGGCGGCGGCGAGGACGGCGGGCTCCCCTTCGTCGAGGCCGAAACCGCGAAGGCTCGCCGCACCGAGGTGCCGCGCCAGCAGCTCGGCGGCGCGACGCGGATCGAGCCAGCGATCGCCCGCGAGCGGCGTGCGGCAAGGGCACTCTCGCTCGAGCTGCTCGGCGATCGCCCGCGGCAGCGTCCCCTCCTCATAGAGGGCCTCGCGGGGGGCGAGCGCGGCGAGCTGCTCGACCGCCTCTTCGACCGAGCCGAGGCGACGGACGAAGAACGTTCCGGTCGAGACGTCGAGGAACGCCGCGGCGCCCCGTTCGCCCACCCAGGCGATCGAGGCGAGGTAGTTGTCCTCGTTGCCCTGGAGCAGATCCGGGGCGGAGACCGTCCCGGGCGTCACCACCCGCGTCACCTCGCGCCGGACCAGCCCCTTGGCCTGGGCGGGGTCCTCCACCTGATCGCAGATCGCCACCCGCAGCCCGGCGGCGAGGAGCTTCGCGAGGTAGCTCTCTATCGCGTGGTGGGGCACACCGCACATCGGCGCTTCGTTTTCGGTGCCGCGGTTCCGCGCGGTCAGCTGCACCTCGAGGATCGGCGCCGCGCGCACGGCGTCGTCGAAGAACAGCTCGAAGAAGTCGCCCATCCGATAGAGCAGGATCTCCTCCGGATGGACCGCTTTGATCTCCAGGTACTGCCGCAACATCGGAGAGAGGTTCGTCGCGACGGGGGCGGGGGCGGTCGGTGCGGGCACGGCGCGGAAGTATAGCGGGCGGGTTCCGCCGCGTTCTGCTGGTACCTGCCGGTATGTCGTCCCCCTCCTATACTCTGTCCGCCATGCTCGTCCTAGCGCTCGATTCCGGCTCGCCACGCGTGAGCGTCGCCCTGGCCGATCTGGAGTGGGGCGGCGCCGAGGCCGCTCCGGCCTCTCCAGCCATTTCGCCGCCTCTCGTCGCCGCGCGGGACGAAATCGTCGAGCGCTCGTCGACCCGACTGCTGCAGCTGATCCACGAGGTGCTCGAGGAGGCGAACCTACGCCCCGCCGACCTCCAAGGATTGATCGCGCTCGCCGGGCCCGGAAGCTTTACGGGGCTCCGCATCGGTCTCGCCACCGCCTATGGTCTCCACCAGGCCCTGCGCCTGCCCGCCGTCGCCTTCCCGACGCTCCGCGTGCTCGCGGCCTGCGCGCCGCCGGAATTCGCTCGGGCGATCGGCGCGGTCGACGCGCTCCGTGGAGAGTGGACGGTCCAGCCATTCCGGACCGGCGCGGCAGCCGTCGAGCTGGGACCGAGCGAGACTCTCACGCCCGCCGCGCTCGGCCGCTTCACCCCGGGGTGCGCGATCGGCTTCGGGCTCGGCGCGGTCTCCTCCCAACCGACCTGGCCGGCCGGCCTCGCGGCGATCGAGCCCGGGCCGCTCGCGCCCGTCGCCTTGCGCCTCGCGGCGGCCGAGCGGCCGGCCTGGGATCCGCTTTCCCTCACCCGACCGCTCTATGCCCGGCCTCCCGCGGCCACCCTTCCGAAACCCCGTCCGTCCGCGCGCTCCGCAGGCTAAGGGCCAGGAGACCGTGGCCCCCGTAAATCCGTTGGTTGCACCGGCCCCCGCGGACGCACCGTCCGAGATCGCGATTCGCACCGCGACCGACGACGATCTGCCGGCCCTCCTCGATCTCGAGAAGGAGTGCTTCCCCGATCCCTGGGGGAGCCCGATGCTCGCCGCCGAGCTGCGGCAGCCGCTCTCCTTCGTTCTCGTGGCGGTCGCCACCGAAGGGCCCACCGTGGGCTACGCCGCATTCCGGACCATGGCGGACGAGGGCGAGCTTCTGCGCCTGGCCGTCCACCCGGACCTCCGCCGTCGGGGCGTGGGGCTCCTCCTGATCGAGGCCGGTCTCGCCACCCTCTCCGCCCGCGCCGTGGTCAGCTGTTTTCTCGAGGTGCGCGCGGAAAATCAAGCCGCGATCGGACTTTACGAGCGGTCCGGATTCGCCTCGACGGGACGGCGCAAGGGGTATTACCGCGACGGCACCGACGCGCTCGTGTACGTCCGGTCCGTTTGACTCCTCCTTCGCTTGAAGCCCTCGGAGGCGGGTGCTATCCTGCTTTCATCATCCTTTCCCCAACGCAGGGCTCACGTTCTTTCGGCCCGGCTCCCCGATCGGAACCGGGTTCCCAGGATTCGAGCCCGACCCGTATCGCCCGCGGTCCCCAACGACCGCGCGGGGATCACTCACCCCTATTTCAGGAGGAACAACCGCCATGCCCCAGACTGACGCCTTGAGAGAGGAGTTGCTGCGCACGGACAAAGAGTTCCGCCGTCTCCATGATGAGCATCAGGCCGCGGAGAAGCGGCTGGAGGAGCTGTACCAGCTCTCGCTCCCCTCTCAGGACGACGAATTCGAAGAGAAAAAGATCAAGCTCCACAAGCTGGCGCTCAAGGACCGGATGGAGCAGAGGCTCCGCGAGCATCGCGAGTCGCTCGTCGCGGTTTAGCGCCCTCGGAAGGCGACCCGAGGGAGCCGCGCGGACGTCCACCGCCTCCGAGCCCGCTGTCGCGAAACGCCGGGTTCGTTTAGAGTTACGCCTCCCCCGGGTCTCCTCCGGACTTGGATGGACCGACGAGGTTTCTCCAGCACTGGAGAACCGACGAGAATCAGAACGGGTCGACACCCGAGACCGACAACAGAGACCGAGACCCGAGATCCCAGATCCGAGATCGAAACCTTCGATGAGCTTTGCGCGAGAAGGCTGGCCCTTCGTCCTCCCGTTTCTCTTCCTTGGCGGAGCGTTGCTCCTGCTCGGCCATCCGCGAAGCGCCGCCGCGGTCCTCGTGCTCGCCTTCGCCGTCCTCCTGTTTTTCCGCAACCCCACGCGCCACTTCGAAGGCTCGGGCGACGTCATCCTCGCGGCGGCCGACGGCAAGGTGATCAAGGTCGACACGATCGAGGCGCCGGAGATCGGTCCCGGCCGCTTCCACCGGATCGCGACCTTCCTCTCGGTTTTCGACGTCCACGTCCAGAAGGTTCCGACGGCCGGTGAGGTGGTCAAGTCGACGCTCACCCGCGGTCGGATGGTTCCGGCGTTCGACCCCGACGCCGATCTCAAAAACGAGAACCACCTCGCGGTGCTCAAGCGGCCGAACGGCGATCTGGTCGGCGTCCGCCAGATCACCGGTCTCGTCGCGCGCCGCATCGTCTGCTACCTGAAGCCGGGCGAGCGGGTCCATCGCGGCCAGGCGCTCGGCCTGATCAAGTTCGGCTCGCGCGTCGACCTGCTGGTCCCCGAGAGTTACGAGGTCAAAGTCCGCGTCGGCGACCGGATGAAGAACGGCGAGACGGCCGCCGCGGTCTCCCCGTCAGGCGATCGAGCGAGCGCGGGAGCGAAGACCCCATGAGCGCCGCCGAAGATCTTCCGGCGCTCGAAGGCGCCGAGCCGGTCGCCAGCCCCGATCCCGCGAGCCTTCCCGTGGGTACCGACGCGAAATCCCGCCGCGGCGCTCGGCTCCGCCGGGGCGCCTATCTGGTACCCAGTTTGTTCACGATCGGCAACATCGTGATGGGCTTCTACGCCGTGATCTCCGGCCTGCGCGGCGAGTTCGACAAAGCGGCGGCGCTGGTCTTCATCGCCGGGGTTCTCGACGCGTTCGACGGACGGATCGCCCGCGCCTTCGGCACGGAAAGCGACTTCGGCAAGGAGTACGACTCGCTCGCCGACGTGCTCACCTTCGGCGCCGCGCCCGCCTTGCTCACCTACCTTTGGGGGATCGCTTCAACGTGCAGCACAAGATCGTCGACGTCCGGTACTTCGTGGGCCTCCCGGCCCCGGCCGCCGCCGGCTCGATCTGCTCGATCCTGTTCTTCGTGCCGGATCTGAATCCGGAGTACCACCGCCCGCTCCAATGGATCACCGCAGGCGCCCTGGTGCTGATCGGGTTCCTGATGGTTTCGACCTTCCGATACCGCAGCTTCAAGTCGGTCGGCAAGCGAAAGCGCTGGAGCTACCGCGCCGTCGTGCCGATCGCCGCGATCGTGCTCACCATCGTCTATCTGCCCCGCGCGACGTTCCTCGCGATCGCGATCCTCTACACCAGCTCGGGGCCGCTCGCTTGGCTGACGGGACGCCTGTTTCCGAAGCGCGAGACACCGCCCGAGGAGCCGGCTCCGGCGACTCCCGGCTCGTCTAACGAGGCGCCCGGGGCATGAGCAAGTACGCGCTGCTAGAGCCCGGAACCCTGCTCGGCAAGGAGCTGCGTGAGCGGCTCGCCGAGCGATCGATGTTCGCGCGCCGCGACCCCGTCCTGCTCTCCTCCGACGAAGAGGAAGTCGGCAACCTGACCGAGGTCGCGGGCGCGGCCGCTTTCGTCGGCCGTTGGCAGGAGGGCGAGCTCGATGGCGCCGATCTCGCGTTCCTATGCGGCAGCGCGAAACAGTCCCGCGAGGTCTTGAAACACCGTCCGGCCTCCACCACCGCGGTGGTCCTCTCGCCGGACGCCTCGAACATCACCGCCAGCATGGGGCGTTCGGTCGTCGCGGGCGTCAATTCCAGCGCGCTCCCGGCGGGATCGGTCTACCTCTCGCCCCATCCCGCGGTGATCCTGCTCGCCCACTTGCTCCAGCCGTTGCGCCCCTTCGGCGTCGAGGAAGCGGTGGCGACGGTGATCCAGCCCGCCTCGATGTACGGCGACCCGGGACTCGAGGAGCTGTTCGAGGACACGCGCCGCATCTATGCCATGGGCGGCAAGCGGAAGACCCCCGTGTTCGGCCAACAGCTGGCGTTCAACCTGCTGCCCGCGCGGCACGAGCCGGAGCATCTGGCGGGCCAGCTCGCCGAGGTGCTCGCGGGCGAGCCGCCGGTCGCCCTCGAGATCGTCCAGGGCGGCGTCCTCCACAGCATTTCGGCGAGCCTCTGGGTTCGCATGGCGAACGATCCGGGCGGCCCGGCGGTGCGCAAGGCGCTCGGCCGGCATCCGCATCTGGTCCTCGCCGAAAACCCGAAGCTGCTCGGTCCGATCGACGCCGCCGGCGAGACGGAGATCCTGATCGGCAACGTCCGGCGCGACGCAGGCCCCTCGGGCGGCACCTGGATCTGGGCCGTTATGGACAACCTCACCCGCGGCGGCGTGATCAACGCGCTCGAAATCGCCGAGGCCGTGCTCGAGCCCGCCGCACCGAACTGAACCTTCTCTCCTGGAAAGACCGATGTTCGAGGATCGATTTCGTCGAAATCTGGGCCTTTTTTTGTCCGCCGGATCGATGGTCGCCGGCCTTCTCGCCGCCCGTCCGCTCCCGGCGCAGGACGACGACCGTAGTGCTTGCACCGCGATCGCAAAGTGGAAGCCGGGCCCGGAGGCGGCCGCCGCCCCCACGGACGCGAGCCGATTCACGTCGGAGACACTCCACTGCACCGACTTCCTCTACGGCATCAACGGTCAGACCAAAGACCTCGATTTCGCACGGCGCTGCTGCCTCTCCCGCGGCGACTGCCCGCAAACCCTGGCGATGATCTTCGCGAACGGCTGGGGCGTACGTCGGGATTACGACGCGGCGACCTACTTCCTCTGTCACTCCGAGGAAGTCATCGCCCCCGCCGAGGCGACCGGCATGCTCGAGCAGATCGCCGCGATGCGGACCGCGAAGAACCCGGAAGACCTCGACTATTGCGAGCAGATTACCAGCGGCTACGGCATGAGCGTCTGCCAGCAGCTCGAAAACGACCGCGCCGCCCCGGGCCTCGAGGCGCGAATCGCCGCGGTCGAAAAGATGCTCGACCCGTCCGGTAAGAAGGCTCTCGCCGCCCTGCGTAAGGCCGCCGACGCTTTCGCCGAGAAGGACGGGGACCGGTATGCGGAAGACAACCGCGGTGGAACGATCTACGGCGCGGTCTCCTCCGGTGCCCACCAGCAGGGTTTCGAAACCTTCGTCACGACGCTCGAGCGCTACGCCAAGGCGCGGACGAAAGCGGCGGACGCTGCGGCAGCCCAGCGCGCCGACGCCCAGCTCAACAAGGCCTTCGGCCAGGCGCGCCAGGCGTTCGAAAAATGCGACTGGTGCCAGGAGACCGAAACGATCCGGCGCGAAGTCCTGCGCGATGCCCAACGCGCCTGGATCGCCTACCGAGACGCCTGGAAGGCCCTCTACCGGTTGCGTTGGAAAGGCGTCGCCCCGGACGAAGCCCTCGACCGCGAGATCGCGACCGCGCTGTCGATCGCGCGGACCGAGGAGCTGCTCACGATCGGTAATGAAGAGGGATAGGCCGGCTTAGGCGCCTTTTCTCGACGGAGGAAGGTCATCCACGAGGTCGAGGGCCAAGGCGAGTGCAAGATCCAGCTCGAGCAGCCTGCCACTCGCTAGCGAACCGACGTAGTCGGTCAAGAGAGATTTCGGCAGGCTGACCAAGTCGTCGCAATGAATGCAGCTCTCGTGTTTGAGCCCCTCTTCGATCCCCACGTCCACCTGGGTTGACAGGCCATCACGGCGAGAATAGATCGGCGCGCAAATGACCGTCGAAAAGGACGAATCGATCAGCGTCTGTCGGCTGACGACAACGAAAACCCTCTGGCGCCGGGGGTCCAGCGCCGAAGGGTGCTTGACTCGATATAGTTCGCCTCGCCTCAAGCGCCTCACAGAATGACCTGGTAGGAGAGAACGTCCTCCGCCTCGGCGTTAAGCTCGGCGGCGTGAGCGTTGATCACCTCCAGGTCGCTCATAGCTCCGCGCCTGCCGAGACGCTTCAGATATGCCATTACGGCCGCCTCGACAAGCTCGGAGCGACGATTCGTATCCGGAGCTTGTCGGTTTAGGGCCGCAACGACATCTTCGGACAAGGCGAAAGTTGTATCGATCTTCATTCCAAAAGCCTATGGAAGGGCTTTCAGTCCGTCAATCGGACCCGATGCAGGGATGACCCGCTACTGCGTACCGAACCTCTATCCTTCCCTGATCCGCTACAGGCCTTTCACCTTCACGGCCAGAAGCAGCAATCCGAAGCCGATCACCCACGACCACAGCGTCATCTGGCCGGTGATCTGGGGAACGATGTTGAAGGCGCCCGCCAGCGCGATCAGGTAGAGAACGAGGCAGATGATCCAGGTGATGCTCTTCGGGGCTTTGCCGCTGGTTCCGGCCATGACGAATCCCTCCTCGGCGTTGAGCTGCGAGTGGAGCGCGGTCCGCTCTCCCATCCCACCCGGAGAGACGGAGCCATGCGGGTTTTCGGCGAAAAGCCCGGGGAGCCTAGAAGCGGGTGAAGCTCGCTGTCAACGCCGCAGAGCGGCAAGATTCGATGATCTTTCGGGCCGGCCCCTGCGCCACGCTGGGAGATTGAACCCGCCGGCCTCGAACGGTAGGGCCAAGCTGGGTCACCTTCCTCATTCCCGGCCGCTCGGAGCGCCGGCTCGACCGGTGGTAGCCTCGGCGACCCAAGAGGAGACCGGAGATCCCGATGCCCACGGCCCCCATCGCTCGAACCGAAAATGCCGCCACCGCCGAGGTCCTGCGTCTGGGCGATCGGTCGTTCATCCAGCTGGAGGCGCCGAGCTTCGCGGCGCTTTCGCTCTCCGAAAAGCTCGTGGTCTGGCACCTCTATCGCGCCGCCGTCCAGCTCGATCCGATCTTCTACGACCAGATGGCCGCGTACGGGCTCGCCGCCAAGCGGCTGCTCGGCGCGCTCGCCGAGGTGCCGGAGCGCCTGCCGAAGACGCTCGAACGCCCCATCCTCGATTTCGCGCGGATGTTCTTCGCTTGCGGCGGCAACCGCAACGATTCGACCGGGCGGAAGTTCCTTCCCGACTTCACCGCCGCCGACCTCGCCTACGCGGCAAATCACGCGCGGGCGATGGGCGCGCCGCTCGGACGCGGTGAGGAGCTCGATGCCCTGCTCGCCGAGCTCGAGGCGCCGCTGTTCGATCCGGCGTTCGGCGCCATGCTCACCGAGAAGAATCCACCCTCGGGCCTCGATCGGCTGGAGGCTTCGACGAACAACCTCTATGCCGGAGTTCGTCTTCAAGACCTCGACGACTTTGTCGAGCAGCATCCGCTCAACTCCCGCCTGGCGAAGCGGGACGGCGGCCTGGTCGAAGAGGTCTATCGCGCGGGGACCGCCGACGGGAAGGTCCCACCCGGTCTCTACGCCCGTGAGCTGGCCGCCACGAATGGCGAGCTACTCGCCGCGGCGGAGCACGCGCCGGAGCGACAGGCCGCCGCTCTGCGGGCGCTCGTCCGCTTCTTCCAGACGGGGGCGAACGAGGACTGGCTCGCCTACAACACGCTCTGGCTCGAAAGCGACGGGGAGGTCGATTTCGCGTCGGGCTTCATCGAGGTCTATCGCGACGCGCGCGGGGCGAAGGGCTCGGCGCAGATGGTGGTCGCGATCCGCGATCGGCATCTCGATCCGCTGATGCGCGGCATCGCCGCGAACGCCCTCTACTTCGAGCGTCGGATGCCCTGGGACGATCGCTGGAAGAAGCTCGAGGTGGTCGCGCCGGTGGGCAAGGCGGTCGAGACGATCGTGGCGACCGGGGATTTTCACGCCTCCGCGATCGGCGTCAACTTACCCAACGAGGAGGAGCTACGCTCGACCCGCGGCTCGAAGAGCATGCTTTTCTCCTCCTCGATGGCGGCGATCGGCAGCGTCCGGGGGAGCGCCGTGGCGGAGGAGTTCTCCCCCGAGCCAGCGCACGCCGAAGCCTTCGCCCGCTGGGGAAAGACGGCCCACGAGCTGCACGTGGCGCTCCACGAGATCCTCGGCCATGGCTCCGGCCGATGCGAGACCGAAGACGATCCGAGCGTCCGGCTGGCCGAGGTCTATTCGACACTCGAAGAAACTCGCGCCGATCTGGTTGCCTACTGGCATTGCGGCGATCCCCTGCTCGCCGAGCTGGGTGTCGAGAACGTGTACGAGGTGAGCCGCGAGGCGTACCGCCAACTCGCCCGCTTGGGGCTCAGCACGCTCAACCGCTATCCCGAAGGCGACACGATCGAAGAAGACCACGACCGCAACCGCCAGCTGATCGTGAGCTACCTGATCGAGCAGGGCGCGTTCGTCCGATTCCAGCGGGACGGCCACTGGTACGTCGAGGTCCGCGATCACGACGCGGCGCGAGCGGCGGTCGGCCGGCTGCTCGCCGAAGTGATGCGGATCAAGGCGACCGGCGACGTCGAGGCGGGACGCCGACTCGTCGAGCGCTATGCAATCCGCTTCGATCCGGCGGTGCGCGACGACGTGATCGCCCGCTATCGCCGGCTCGCCATCCCGACCTATTTCTCCGGGGTCTACGCGGACCTCGCTCCGGTGCGGGATGGTGCAGGCGAGATCGTCGATGTCGTGATCGGCTACGGACGCGATCCCCTCGCCCAGCATCTCGGTTTCGCGCAGGAGAACGGCACGCTGGGCTTCTGAGGTAACACGCCCAGGAAAAACGAGGGGAAACAGGGTCTTTCGCTTCGCCCCGGACGACGAAGACGTTCTCCGCAGGTCTCGGTGTTTCCTACACCGGCAGGTCGTGCTCGTAGGGGCAGATGCCGGGCGCGCAGTGGGAGAGACCGCGCGACTGGTACTTCGTATAACCGTCGGGGAAGATCGTCGCGACCGTCGGGAAGCGCTCGGCGAGCTTCCTCGCCGCCAGGTAGTTGGCCCCCGCCGAAACGCCGACGCAGAACCCGTGACGCGCGCGAATCTCTTGGGCTGCGGCGATCGCCGCGGCGGTCGAGACCGTGATCACCTCGTCGATCAGAGGGTGGACGCCGCCGCGACCGTCGCTCGCGAGCGCCGGAATGAAGCCGTCGCCGATTCCCGAGATCCCGTGCGAGCCGGGCTTGCCTCCGCTCATCACCGCCGACTCCTCCGGCTCGACCGCGACGATCCAGGTACGGGGGAAATCGCGCCGCAGCCGCCGGCCCACGCCGATCACCGTGCCCCCGGTTCCGACGCCCGCCACGAACGCGTCGATCCGCCGACCGGCCGCCTGGCGGACCAGCTCCTCCCCCGTCGTCTTCTCGTGGCACTCGGCGTTCAGAGGATTCGAGAACTGATCCGGATTGAACCAGCCGTGCTCCGCTGCGAGCCGGTCGCGAATCGCCGCGGCCTCCGCGAAGCTCCCCTCCTTCGAACAGAGGATCAGATCGGCGCCGAGGGCGCGGATCATCGCTTTCCGCTCCTCGGTCATGTCTTCGGGCATCACGATGGTGACCGGGTAGCCCTTCTCCCGCGCGAAGAACGAGAACGCGATCCCGGTGTTGCCGCTGGTCGCCTCGACAATCCGCATCCCGGCCTTGAGCGAGCCGCGTCGCTCGCTCTCCTCGAGGATGTAACGGCCGATCCGGTCCTTGATCGATCCGCAAGGGTTCGCGCATTCGAGCTTGGCCAAGATGCCGTCCACCTCGAGCAGCGGCGTTTCGCCGACGGCGCTGGGAAAGATCGGCAGGGGCGAAGCGACGGCGGTCAAGGCGGGCTCGGATCGGTTCATGCGCGGGAGGATAGGCGATCGCGCCGGAATTTCCGCCACCCCATCGGGGAGGAGGGGCCCGGCACGCTCTGGTATCCTCGCAAGACCTGACCCCGAGCGCTACGGGACGTCGCCGTCCCCCAACGAGATCCGAAGGAGAGGAAATCCGATGAGACGAACCGCGCTGCTTTCGCTCGCCACCTTTCTCGTCGTCGGCCTCGTCACCGGGTTCCTCGGCGGCTCGACCGCGCGCGGCGACCAGACCTCAGCGCGGGCGCGACTCGAAAAGGATGGGATTCCCTATTCGGCCGAGGCGTTTTTCGACGCCGTCGGTCGCGGCGATGTCGAGCGGACGAAGTTGTTCCTCGAAGCGGGCATCGATCCCGCGACGCAAAACTCCAGCCGCCGGACCGCGCTTTGGGTCGCGACCGAGCGCCGCCAGCTCGACACGCTCAAGGCGCTGCTCGCCGAAGGGGTCGCTCCGACCGGAAAGAATGCGCCGCCGGCCGACGCGGGCAAGACGGTCGTGTTCGAGGCGGTCGACACCGGCGAGGCGGAGTAC
Source organism: Thermoanaerobaculia bacterium (assembly GCA_044226625.1). Classification (GTDB taxonomy): domain Bacteria; phylum Acidobacteriota; class Thermoanaerobaculia; order Multivoradales; family UBA5704; genus DASYKS01. Next base: position 4,753 of record JBGAGQ010000058.1, on the reverse strand, counting down.
GTCCGCGCGCTGGTCGAGGCGGGAGCCGACGCCAAGGCGGCCAACGACTACGGCGTGCCGCCGCTCGCCGAAGCCGCTCGCACGGGCAACCTGGAAATGTGCCAGATCCTCCTCAAGGCGGGCGCCGATCCGAACGCCGCGCCGAGCGGATTTCCCCTCCTGTTCGGACCGATCAACGAAAACCATTTCGAGGTCGTCAAGCTCCTCCTCGACTCCGGAGCCCGGCTGGGAGAGCACAAGGCCGACCTCCTCCAGGCGGCGACCGACCCGGAGATCCGCGCTCTCCTTGAAGCGGCGGAGTAGGCGCGGCGCGCGAGCGCAAACCGAAGTTTGCACCGCGCACGCGAGATTTCGCTAAGATCTCGACGCTTGAACTCTTCGAAACCTCCTTTCGACCCGGAGGCCGCCCGGCAGAAGGTCCTGGAGATCGCCGCCGACCCGGAGAATGTCCTCTCCGCCAGCTTGCCGCGGATCGGCAAGATCGTCGCCGGGATCGCCCGCCGCTCGGGGCTGCTGCCGCAGCAGGCCGAAGATCTCGAATCCGAGGCACGCCTGCGGCTGATCGAGAATGACTATGCGCGGCTGCGCGCGTACGAGGGGCGTTCGAGCTTCGAGACCTATCTGCTGACCATGATCCATCGTCTGGCCCAGGATCTCCGCGACAAAGAGCTTGGGAGCTGGGAGCCGTCGGCCGAGGCCCGCCGAATCGGGCCCCGTGCGGTGGCGCTCGAAACGCTATGGCAGCGTGATGGTCGGCCGCTCGACGAATGCGAAGGCGTGCTCCGATCGCGATTCCCCGAGCTGACGCGAGCCGAGATCGAATGGATCGCCGCCCGGTTGCCGACGCGGTCGCTACGGCGCCGAGGCTTCGTGGGGGACGAGGAACTGGAGGCGAAGCCCGCGGATCTATCGCCCCCCGATCTCCGGCTGGAAGAACGGGAGGAGCTGCTCGGAAAGCGCGAAATCCTCTCGGCGCTCTGCCAGGAGCTGGCCGAGCTCGGCCCCGAAGACCGTCTGCTCGTCCGCCTGCGCACCGAATCCGGGCTCAAGGTTTCCGAAATCGCACGGCACTGCGCGCAGAGCTTGGGACTGCCGCAGAAAACGCTCTATACCCGCCTCGACAAGATTTACGCGGGGTTGAGAAGGCGTCTCTTCGAACGGGGATTTCATGCCGAAAGTGTCAACTCGGCTCTCCATCTCGGCGGCCGCGACGTCGAGGAAGTGTCATGATTCAGCTGAACTTTGCCTGTTCCGAAGGGAACTTCCCCGATCACGTCCGTCCAATCCCCGCGAGCCCGATGCACTCCAACTTGCAGGTTCCGCTCGCACGCCTTCGGGGGATCCGCCATTGAATAGAACACCTTCCGTCGTCCCCTTCGATGAGAACGAACGTCGGGCATCCGGTTCGACCGCGGTGCGAAGCGGCGAAAACGGCCATCCGCCGCTCGAGTCGATCGCCGCTTATCTGGACGGCAATCTCGCCTTGGACGAACGCAAAGCGGTCTCGTCCCACCTCGATTCCTGCCCCGCCTGTTACGAGATCTATGCCGAATCGCTGCACTTCCAGAAGGCAGAGAGGGCCGAGAGAAGCCGGAGCGAAGCCGCCGTCCTCCGCAAGACGCCGTGGTTCTCGTCCCCCGGTTTCCGCACGGTCGCCCTCCCACTCGCCGCGGTTCTCTTCCTTGGAGTCGGGTTCACCATCTGGCGCGAGTTGCATCGACCCCTCGAACCACATGACATCCTGGAGATCTCCGCGGGCCTCGCAAAGCCCGACGCACCGATTCTGACGAACGTCGGACCTTTCGACGCCGAGCGAGGAGCAGGGGAGGAATCGACGAATTACCCGGTCGTGGCCTTCCAGTCCAGCGCGACGCTGGTCGATTTTCGCGTCGCCTCCGATGCGGAAAATCGCGAAATGATCGATCGCTTCGCCACCAACTTGAACGCCCTCTATTCGCATCTCGCGCTCGATGATGAGCAAGAGAAGGCAAAGGTAGCGGTCCTCATCGACCGTTTGGCGGACGAGCACACCCCGCCCCCTGCGCGCCTCGAAACCCTCAAGTCCCTCGCGGAGATCCTGCGCCGCAACTCCGAGGGTGTGTTGGGTCACTATGAGCTGGGCCAATGGACGGAATCCGGACGGCTCGCCGCCTACGGTAAAAGACCGGAGTTCTTCAAGGATCCGAAGAATCACCGGGCCCTTCGATGGTTCCTCCACAACAAAGACCAGGTCAAAGAAGATGCCGCGCCCGCCCTCGCGAAGATCGACGACGCCTGGGACGAGGCGGGGTCGAATCCGGAGCAACTGGCCCCCGAGTTCGAAAAAGTGATCAAGCCTTACAACGAATCGCTCACCGTGGACTGAGCGGAACCGACCCGCTTCAACGAGAGCTCCTCCAGACCGCGAACGACCTCGTGCCGCCGCGCCCGTAGCTCGGTCCGCAGATCTCGGCGGGTGCGAAGCAGGAAAAACGCCCGTGCCTCGCGCAAAAACCGCTGCCCCCCCTCGAGAAACAGGAGGGCGCTCCATCCGGTGACCGGAGCGGCCACGCCCACCGCGAGCGCCGCCGCGCCGCCCGCGCGCCAACCGACGAGGGCGGCTTCGGCAGCCCAGGCCAGCGGATAGAGGACGAGCGAGGCGATCAGCTTGTAGGTGGCCTCCTGGTCCGCGGCCTCCTTGCCTTCCCGACGAGCGATCGCATCGACCAGACCGTAGGGAACGACGTTGAGCGCGACGCCAAACAGGGCGAGCGGCAAGTGGATCAGGAGCCTGATGATGGAGCCGAGGACGAAGCGGATCGCCGGAGATGCCGGGAAGTCGGTCGCCACCTGGGCGTCGCTCAACCGACAAGCGGAAAGCAGTCGGTCGTAACGGCGCACCGACTCGGCGACCGCGGCGACCCGCTCGGGCTCGCGAAGAGAAAGCTCCCGATACGCCGAAACGAACGTATGGCGTAGCGGAACGTCCTCGTCGAACGAGCGGATGCGCGGCGGCTCGTCGGCCGCGGGGCGCACCCAAACCTCGGCCGCGCGGGCGATGAGACTTGCCTCCTCCCAGGACGGCAGGCTGAGCGTCACGGAGCGGAGCGCCTCGTCGACCCGGTCGGTGAGCCCGTCCACCGCACGGCGGTCTCCACCGTCGGAAGCGAGATAGGCGGCCACCTCGGCCGAGGGATCGATCGGCTCTCCGACCATCACGAAGGCGCGCGAGCGGAACTTGTGCTTGCGATCGAAGTGGAGACCGACCGGCACGATCCGAACGCCGAGACCCGGCTTGCGTCGCTCCGCTTCGAGCAGGATGCGCGCGGCGCCCGTCTTGAGCGGCTGGAGCTCCGGCTCGTTGTGGCTCTTGCCTTCGGGAAAGAGGGCGAGCGCCCCTCCCTCCGCCAACAGGTCGTACGCCTTGGCGAACGCCTCGTCGTTGGCGCTCCGGCGCAGGGCCGGGTCGGCCTCGCCCGCCGAGACGTCCTGTTGGCGGACGACCGGGATCACCCCCGCGAGGGCGAGCAGCGGCCGCAGGATCGGGATCTTCCAGAGCGTGCTCTTGCCCAGGAATCGGGGGTAAACCGGGAGCGGCCCGAGGATCAGCGCGGGGTCGACCAGGCCGTTGACGTGATTCGCCACCAGCAGGAGCGGACGGTTCCGCGGGATCTTCTCGGCTCCCGCGACCTGGACGCTGCGGAAGAAGACGCCGAGCAGCCAGCGCGAGAACGCGGCGATGCGATCAGGTCTCGGCCGCACGCTCGGCTTCCTTTTCCGCATGCCACGCGGCCACGGCGGCGCGGCCTCGGTCCTCGGAAACCCATTGCATGCCCACCAAACCGAGCAGGAAGAACGCGGCCGTGGTGAGCATCGCCGTGCGTTGCGATCCGGTCGCGGCCGAGATCAAGCCGAAGAGGAACGGTCCCACCATATAGGCGCCCTTGCCGGCCAAGCCCCAGAATCCGAAGAACTCGCCGCTCTTCTCGACCGGAGCGAACAGCCCGACCAAGCCGCGCGAAGCCGACTGGAGCGAGCCGATCCCGGCTCCGGACAACATGGCGACGCCCCAGAAGAGCTGCTTGCCGGAGAGGCCGCCGAGGACCGTCGCCGAGTCGGAGCCGCAGAGCCAGGCGCCGGCGCAGATCAGCACCCAGAGGACGAGCGTGATTCGGATCGTCGCGGTGGCGCCGAGCCGGTCCTGAATGAATCCGAACAGGAAGGCGCCCGCGGCGGCCGACAGCTGAAGGAGGATGAACAGCACGATCAGCTCGTCCGAGGTGAAACCGAGCGTCCGTTCAGCATAGATCCCCGCGAAGGCGAAGACCGACGAAAGGCCGCAGGAGTAGACGAAGAACACGGCCAGGAACCTTCCCAGCTCCGAGAATCGCCGGATCGAGTGCGACGTCTCGGCCAATCGGCCGAACCCGGCGCGCACGTAGGTGGCGAGCGAGCTCTCCCCACGCGACGCCCGCTCGCGCAGGAACGCGAAGGTGGGCACCGCGGCGATCAGGAAGAACGCCGCCGTCGCGAGCCAGGCGAGCCTCAGGTTCGCGAGGTTCTCCAGCACGAAGCCTCCTTTGAGCAGGGGCCGCACGAGAAGGAGCGAGCCGAGCCCGCCGAAATAGCCGAGTCCCCAGCCCAGCCCCGAGATCTTTCCGATGTTGTCCGCCCGGGAGATCTCCGGCAGGAACGCCGCGGTCAGGTTCTCGCCGAAAGAAAAGCCGACGAACGAGAGAACGAAGAGGGCGAGCCCGAGCGCCGCGTGCCCCGG
>JBGAGQ010000057.1:0-38763 GCA_044226625.1 Thermoanaerobaculia bacterium | reverse complement strand
GAAGTGCCCAAGGAGAGGTCGGAATGCCCAAGTCGACGCTGCGCGCCTACATCATCTTCACCGGCACCGGACCGATCCTCGTGCTGTCGACCTATCCGAAGCTGACCGACGAGCGGCTGGTCTCGAAGCTGCGCTACAAGGGGATCGACAAGTTCATCGCGTACGAGGTCGATCGGGACGCCGTCGAGACGCGGTACGAGCACTCCTTCGCCAACATCCTCAAGGACCTCGAGAACGACGAGGACATCCGGGTGCTCGACTTCAACGGCCACCAGATCATGGCCAACTTCTCGCTCGACGAGCTGGGCGACCCGATCAAGTTCGGCGGGTAGAGGTTTTTAGCGCTCCCAGCGTTTGACACGCCTCTGGCTTCGACAACATACTCCCGCCTCAGTCTTCGTGCCATCGGCGCGAGGGGCGGACCGAAACGCCCTCCTCGCACAGCGGGTTCGCCGAGAGTCGGCGGGCCGTACGCCTCCGATGAGCGGTAGAAGTACGGATTCGGGCTTTTTGAGGAGGATGTGGCATGACCGTTCCCGTGTCCTCTCCTGGCGTCTACATCGAGGAAATCCCGAGTAGCGCCCACACCGTCACCGGCGTCAGCACCTCGGCGACCGCGTTCGTCGACTTCTTCCCGCGCGGCCCGGTGAACCTGGCGACCCAGGTCGACAACTGGAACGACTTCCAGCGCATCTTCGGCGGGCTCGACACTCGCAGCGAAGCGAGCTACGGCGTCTACCAGTTCTTCCTGAACGGCGGCCAGATCGCCTGGATCATCCGCCTGGTCGATCCGACGACCGCGAAATCGGCGGCGGCCAGCGGGACGATCGCGGTCACCTCTCCCGGCGGCGGCGCGCAGACCTCGGGCGGCACGGTGAACGTGGCGTACAGCGCCCCGAATCCGCCGGCCAACGCGAAGATCACCGCGCTGCTCTCGACCGACGGCGGCCGGACGTTCACCACCGCCAAGGCGAGCGGCAGCGGCAAGAACCCGTTCGCGCCGGCCTCGACGCCTTTCTCCCTCACGCTGCCGAGCCTGACCGCGGCGGCGAGCGGGGTCGTCCGGCTGATCCTCAACGACGCGAACGGCAACCTGATCGCCAGCGGCGACAGCGCGGCCTTCCCGATCCTTCCGTCGGGCGCGGGCTCGACGCTCACCGTCACCGCCCCGACCGGCACCATCAACCTGCCGAGCGGGCTGCCGGTCGCGGTGACCTGGACCAAGCCCACGACGGCGCCGGAAAGCTACGCGATCCTGATCTCCACCGATTCGGGGGCGACTTTCGCGCCGATCGCAACCTCCCCCGCGACGATTCCGGGCGACGCCCTGACGGCGAACGTCCCGAACCTGCCCGCGCCGGCGGTGGGCACCACCTCCTCGGTGCAGTTCCAGGTCGTCGGCCGCGACGCTCTCGGCAACCCCGTGGCGGCCGGCACGTCGGGAACGATCACGCTCGAATCGGGACCGCAGATCCCCTTGACGGCGCCCGCCGCGAACGACACGGTAGACCTTTCGACGACGGGGCCGGTGACGGTGACCTGGACCGCGCCCACCGGCGCGACGCCGGCCACCTACGCGATCCGCCTGTCGACCGACGGCGGAGCGACCTTCAACCCGCTCAAGAGCACGCCTCCGACGCCGATCCCCGCCGCGACGCTCACCGCCACGGTCGCCATCGCTGATTTCCCGGTGCCGAACGGCACGACCGCCGCGACGATCCAGGTGGTAGGGCTCGATACCAACGGTCAGGTCGTGGCGGCCGGGAACCAGGCGATCTCGATCAAGCCGGTCGGCGGCGCGGCCGCGCCCCCCGCGGCCAGCAGCGGACCGGCGGCCGGAAGCTTCCAGCTCGCGGCGGCGAACCCGGGCGTCTGGGGCAACAACATCGTCGTGACGCTCACACCCGGCACGAGCGCGGGTGCGTTCAACCTGACCGCCCAGGCGGTCGTGAACGGCCGCATCCAGGCGACCGAGAGCTTCACCAACCTCACCTCCAGCAACCCGAACGCGGGGAGTTTCGTCTCGCGCGTCCTCTCGACGGCGCAGCTCGTCACGGCGACCGCTCCCCCTCCGGCCGCGGGCGCTACCGGCGTCTGGCTCACCCCGCCTTCGCGGCCGATCGGCCTCGCCTTCTCGGGCGGCAGCGATGGTGCGGAGACCAACGGGGGGAACCTGATCTCGAGCGCCTACGCCACGGGGAACCCGCTCGCGCCGCTCGATTCGATCGCGCCGAACACGTTCAACCTGCTGTCCATGCCGGCGATCGCGACGCTCACGCCCCAGGCGATCCAAGGGATTTTCGCCAACGCGATCCAGTACTGCGACAGCCACAAGGCGTTCTTCCTGGTGGACATCCCCCCCGCGACCACGAACGTCGCGGCGATGCAGCAGTTCGCCAACGACGCCCAACTCCTGTCGCAGGACAACGTGCACGCAGCGGTCTACTACCCGCGGCTGGTGATGCCCGACCCGATCAACGGCTACCGACCGAGGAACGTCGGCGCGAGCGGCACGCTCGCCGGGGTCTACGCTCGGAACGACACGCAGGCGGGCGTCTGGGTGGCGCCGGCCGGCACCACCGCCGTGCTCCAGGGCGCCTCGCCCGCGGTGCAGACGACCGATGCCGAGAACGGCCAGCTGAATCCCCTCGGTATCAACTGCCTGCGCACGTTCCCGATCTTCGGCAACATCTCCTGGGGGGCGCGGACGCTCGCGGGGGCCGACCAGATCGACAGCGAGTGGAAATACATCCCGGTCCGGCGCCTCACCGACTTCATCGAGCTCTCGCTCGACCAGAGCCTCAAATGGGCCGTGTTCGAGCCGAACGCCGAGCCGCTGTGGGCGAACCTCCGCTCCGAGATCGGCACGTTCCTCGCCGGCCTGTGGGCGCAGGGCGCGCTCCAAGGGCAGACGCAGGACCAGGCGTTCTTCGTCCGCGCGGACTCGACCACGACCACGCCGACCGACATCCTCCAGGGCATCGTCAACGTGGTGATCGGCATCGCGCCGGTTAAGCCCGCCGAGTTCGTGATCCTGCAGTTCCAGCTGATGGCCGGTCAGTCGGCGTCGTGACCTAGGTAAGGCGATCGAGAGAGCGAGGAGAGCAACGTGCCCGTACAAGTCAGCTATCCCGGCATCTACATCGAAGAGCTGCCCAGCACGCAGCAGGTGGTCACCGGCGTCACCACGTCGTCGACCGCTTTCGTCGACTATTTCCGCCGCGGCCCGGTGACCATCGCCGACAATCCGCAGAATCTGCAGAATCCGACGTTCACGCCGGTCGCCTTCCAGGTCAACAACTGGAGCGATTTCCAGCGGCTTTACGGCGGCATCGACGGCAACAGCGAGGCGACTTACGCCGCTTACCAATACTTCCTGAACGGCGGACTGATCGGCTGGATCGTCCGGGTGGTGAACACCGACTCGACCGCCGGCGCGCTCGCCGCTCTTGCGAGCTCGAGCGGCGCGGGGTTCCTGATCCAGTCGGCGAACCCCGGTTCGTGGGGCAACAACCTCACAGTCACGATCTCGGCGCCGATGCAGGTCGGCACCCAGGCGGTCGCCGCCGGGACGTTCAACCTCGCGGTCGCCGAAGTGGTCCAGGGGCGGCAGATGGGCTCGGAGAGCTACCTCAACCTGACGCTCGACCCGACCAGCGCGATGTACGCCCCGGCAGTGATCAACTCCGCGTCCCGGCTGATCCGCATCCCCCTACCGGCCGGGGCTCCGGTGACGTCGACCTCCATCCCTGCGGCCGGCGCCCCCGCGATCTCGTTTCCGCTTTCGGGCGGCGCGGACGGCGCGATTCCCGGCCCCGGCGTCCTCACCCAAGACCAGAATCTCGACGCGCTCGACCGGATCGCCCCGGCGGTGTTCAACACGCTCTGCCTGCCGGCGACCGCGAAGGCCGGCGTCTCGACGGGCGAGATGGCGAACGCGATGACCGCGGCGCTCAAGTTCTGCGGCGACCGCAAGGCGTTCTACATCATCGACATCCCGCAGAACCTCGTGACCGTCGAGGCGATGCAGTCCTGGGCGCAGACCTACGTCCTCGGCGAGGACAACTACTCGGGGGCGGTCTACTTCCCGAGGCTCGTGATCCCCGACCCGAGCGCGAACTTCCAACCGCGGAACGTCGGCGCGAGCGGCACGCTCGCCGGAGTCTACGCCCGGATCGACGCGACCGAGGGCGTGTGGAAAGCGCCCGCCGGAACCGACTCGGTGCTCCAGGGGGCGGACGTCGCGGTGCAGATCTCGGACGCGCAGAACGGCCAGCTGAACCCGCTCGGGATCAACGCCCTCCGCTCGTTCCCGGTGTTCGGCAACCTCTCCTGGGGCGCCCGTACGCTCGCCGGGGCGGACCAGATCAGCAGCCAGTGGAAGTACATCCCGGTTCGCCGCCTGCTCGACTTCATCGAGCTTTCGCTCCAGCAGAGCTTGAAGTGGACCGTCTTCCAGCCGAACGACGAAGCGCTGTGGGCGAACATCCGGGTTTCGGTCGGCAGCTTCCTCGCGGGGCTCTATTCGCAGGGGGCGTTCGCCGGCGCGAGCGCCGCGCAGGCCTATTTCGTCAACGTCGACTCGACCACCACGACGCAGACCGACATCGACCAGGGCATCGTGAACATCGTGATCGGCGTAGCCCCCGTCCAACCCGCCGAGTTCGTCATCCTGCAGATCCAGCAGATCGCGGGACAGACGTCGTAATCGCAGGACCGAGAGATCAGAGGAGAGGTACGCCATGGCGCCATCGAACGTCGCAACCAGTCTCGTCGACCCGTTCCTGAACTACAAGTTCGCGGTGTTCTGGGGCTCGAACCCGACGCCGCCGGGAACCACCCCCATCGCCATGGTGAGCAAGGTGAGCGCGCTCACCCGCACCACGCAGGTCGCCTCGTGGCGCGAGGGCGGAGCGCCCCAGGGCGTGCGGCGCCTCCCCGGCCAGACCGAGTACGGCCCGGTCACGCTGGAACGGGGGATCACGTTCGACGTCGCCTTCGAGCAGTGGGCGAACAAGATCTGGTACTACCCGAACACCGGCAAGCTCGGCCAGGAAGTCTCGCTCAAAGACTTCCGCAAGGACATCAACATCCAGCTGATGAACCAGGCCGGCCAGGTGGTGATGTCCTACTACATCTTCAACTGCTGGCCTTCGGAGTACATCGCGATGCCCGAGCTGGACGGCGGCGCCAACGCCGTGGCGCTCGAAAGTCTCACCCTGCAGAACGAGGGTTGGACGCGCGACGACTCGGTGAGCGCACCGTCGCTGCCGAGCTTCACGCAGCCCTCGTCGTAAGCCGTGCGCTCGCTGTCCGCCGAGGGGCTGATCGAGGTTTGGGAGCGCGGCGCGCACCGCCCGCTCCCCGACCGCGCGGACGCCGGGCTCTTCGCGGTTCGCGATCGGTCGCTCGGGCCCGACCTCCGCGGCCGGACCGAGTGCCCGGTCTGCAACTCCCGCCTCGAATTCACCCTGCCGATCCGCGACGTCTACACGCCGGAAGGCGAAGCGCCGCCGCCGCTCGAAGGAACGCTCGCTCACGACGGCTGGTCGGTCCGCTATCGGCTGCTCACGGCAGGAGACCTGGTCGCCGCGACGGCCGGCAACCGCCGCGACGTGGCCTCCGTGCGTTTCGAGCTGCTCCGCCGCGCAATCCTCGAAGCCTCGCTCGAAGGTGAGCCGGTTCCCGCCCACGAGGTCCTCGACCGGATGCCCGAAGCCCTCGTCGAGGCGCTCGGCGAGCGGATGATGGCGGACGATCCGCAGGCGGAGGTGGAGCTGCGCCTCACCTGCGCCCGTTGCGGCCACGGCTGGTCCTCCTACCTCGACATCTGCCACTTCTTCTGGACCGAGACCGCCGCGCAGTCCGAGCGGCTGCTGGGGGAGGTCCACACCCTCGCGCGCGCCTACGGCTGGCCCCAGAGCGAGATCCTGGCGATGAGCCCCGCCCGGCGACAGGCCTACCTCGAAAGGCTCTCGGAGTGAGGCTCGGGGCGACTTCCCGACCGCGCTGAGGACGTTTCGATGCCGGACTTCTTCACGCGGCTCGCCGAACGGGCGTTGGGCCTGGGGCCACTGGTCCGCCCCTGGATCGCCCCGCGATACGCCGAGGACACGCGACCTTTCGGCCTCGAGCCCGAAGGGCCCTCGCTGCCGCTGCCCCAACGACTGGAGGAGAAAGAGCGCGCTTTCGAACGGGAGCGGGAAGCGGCCCGGAAGGCGGAGCGGGCCCGACCGGCCGAGCCCGAAGCTCTGAAGCCGGAGCGATCCTTTGCCGAGGACGAGCTGCCGCTGCCCGCGCGGCTTCGGCCCGATCGGCCGCGGGGAGCGGAAGCGCCGCGGCCCGGCGCGCCCGAGGAAAAGGCGCAAGCCTCAGAGCTCGAGCAGAAATCAACGAGCCTGGATAGCGAAAATCGCTCGCCGTCGGAATCTCACGGAGAGAACGAAGGCCTTCCATCGCTCGATCGCCGCGCGGACGGCTCGGCCACTTCACCTTCCAAAACAAAAGCTCACCGAGGGGAGGAGGGCAGCGAGCGGCTCGGCGAAGGGCACCCGGCTCAGCCTGCGCAGGGTCCTCGCGCGGCGGCGGCGGACGAGGGCTCGCGCGACGTAGGGGCGGAGCTTGCCTCCGCCCGAGAGACGAGGCCCCCGCGGGCGGCGGCACGCTCCGCCCCTACGCGGGGATCGGCCGATTCGAGTCCGATCCAGAGGTCCCATACTGCCCAATCCGAACAAGGTCCGAGAGAAACGCAAGGGGCACACGAAGGCGACGTCAGGGAGAAGGCAGGAACGACAGTCCCGCCAGAGGTGGCGGCTAGGCCATCTCCTCCGACCGCTCTCCCCTCGGGAGAGGAAGGCCAAGACGTTCCCCAGCCCACGATTCAATCGACATCGACGCTGGGCAAACAGAGCTCTGCCGCCGCCCCTTCGCCCGAAACCGCTCACCCACGCGACGAAGGTCGCGAGCGAACCGATCTCGACACTGGCGGTCCGGCCACCTCTCCCTCTCTGACAAGAACTCACCGAGGGAACGAAGGCCTCCCATCTCTCGATCTCGGCACGAACAGCTCGGCTAACTCACCCTTGGCGACAAAAACTCACCGAGGGGAAGAGGATCGCGAGCGGCTCGGCGAAGTGCATCCGGTTCGGCCGGCACAGGGTCCGAGCGTGGCGCCAGACGAGGGCCCACGCGACGTAGGGACGGAGCTTGCCTCCGCCCGAGAGACGAGACCTCCGCGGGCGGAGGCAAGTGCCGAATCTAGCCTTCCAGTCCAGAGGGCGACCGCTGGCAACGAAGGGCAAAATCGGGAAACGGCTCAATCGCCCTTCGAGAGGGACGGCAAGGGACCGGGAGAACGGCCTGCTTCGGCAGCTAAGCCCTCTGGCCCGGCTCCTCTTCAATGGGGGGAAGGGAGAGATGCCGCTCCTCAGCCAACGATCGGCCCGACGCGGAGCGCGAATCTCGAAGGGAAGAACTCTGACGTCTCGCCCGCAAGCGCTCACCGAGGAGACGAAGGTCTCGAACGACTTGATCTCGGCTCGGCCGGTCCGGCCACCCCTCCCTCGCTGACAAAAACTCACCGAAGGGAGGAGGAGGGCGAGCGGCCCGGCGAATGGCACCCGGCTCGACCTGCGCAGGGTTCGAGCGAGCTGCCACCCACGGGTCGAGATCAGCTTCCTCCCTCGGAGGCGATGAAGCGCGTCGTTCCCACGGCACCGCACGAGGACTCGCACGCCGTAGGGGCGGAGCTGGCCTCCGCCCGAGAGCCGCGACCGCCGCGGGCGGAGGCAAGCTCCGCCCCTACGCGGGAATCGGCCGATTCGAGTCTTCCGATCCAGAGGGCACACCTCGCTGAGTTCGAAGTGGGTCCGCAAGAAGCGCAAACGATTTCGGCGACGCGGAGCGCGGATCTCAAAACCGAGGTTCCTGCCGTCTCACCTGCGAGCGCTCAATCTGGCGGCGAAGGCCTTGAGCGAACCGATCTCGGCTCTGCCGGCCCGGTCACTTCTCCCTCACTGACAAAGGCTCACCGAGGGGAGGAGGACCGCGAGCGAACCGATCTCAGCACAGTCCCTCCGGCGACCCCTCCTTCGCTGACAGAGGCTCACCGAGGGGACGAAGACCTCCCACCTCTCGATCTCGGCACAGACGGCTCGGCCGCTTCACCCTCGGCGAAAAAAACTCACCGAGGGGAGGAGGACCGCGAACGGCCCGTCAAAGAGCATCCGGCTCGGCTTACGCTGGGTTCGAACGAGCGGCCGCCCAACCTTCCCGATCCGATTCCTCCGCGACAAGAGCACCCGCATGCCGTAGGAACGGAGCTTGCCTCCGCTCGAGAACCTCGACCTCCGCGGGCGGAGGCAAGGTCCGCCCCTACGCGGGATGCCGCCGATTCGAGTCTTCCGATTCAAAGGGCGGCCACAATCGATGCCGCGGAAGGTCTGGGAAGAGCGCAGGGTGCCTCCGAAGGCAGCTCCTTCGGGCCCGAAACGGCGGTGCAGGCGGAAGCCGCAGATCTGCCCTCTTCCCCGGCTCCTCTTCCACGGGGAGAGGGGAGACAAGCGGTTTCTCGGCCTACGAATCCGGCGACGCGGAGCGTGAACCCCGGCGAAACTCCCTCGTCAACTCAAGCTCACCGAAACGGCGAAGACCGCGAACACACCGTTCTCGGCTCCGCAGATCTGGCCACACTCCCCTCCTTGACAGCAGCTCACCGAGGGGACGAAGGCCACGAACGAACCGATCTCGGCACGACCGGTCCGGCTACCTCTCCCTCGCTGACAAGAGCTCACCGAAGGGACGAAGGCCTTCCACCTCTGGATCTCGCCACAGACGATCCGGTCACCTCGTCCTCGACGGCAATAGCTCACCGGGGGGAAGAGAGGCTCGGCGAAGGGCAACCGACACCACCATCACGGGACTCGAGCGATGTGCCGCCCGCTGTTCGCGCTCAAGTTCCCCCGAAGGAATCGGCGGAACGCGTTGCTGCATCGCCGCAACAGGGCTCGCGCGCCGTAGGGTCGGAGCCCGAGGGGAGACCTCCGCGGCCGGAGGCAAGCTCCGCCCCTACGCGGGAATCGGCCAATCCGAGTCTTCCGATTCAAAGGACCTCCACAGACGCCGACGAGAGTTCGCCAACAGCGGGTTCATTCCGCGAGAACCGCTCCACCGGGCCGATCGAAAGGACGCCTGAAACAGAGCTTACGGCGCAGCCCTCGCGCTCGGCCCCTCTCCAGCGGGACGAGGAGAGACAAGCGGCTTCTTGGCCAACGATTCCGGCGACGCCGAAGGCGAACCTCGATACCGAAGGCTCTGCCGCCTCTCCAACCCAAGCCCATCGAGGCGACGAAGGTCGCGAACGAACCGATCTCGACACGGTCCGCTCCGCCATCCCTACCTCGCAGACAAGAACGCGCGGAGGGGACGTAGGCCAACCACCTTCTGATCTCGGTACGAACGGTTCGGCCACTTCACCCTCGGCGACAAGAACGCACCGCGGCGACGAAGGCCGTCCGCCTTTCGATCTCGGCACGGACGGCTCGGCTACCTCGCCTTCGACGACAAAAGCTCACCGAGGGGAGGAGGACCGCCACCGGGTCGGCGAAGGGAGGCCCTCTCGACCTGCGCAGCACTCGAGCGAGCTCCCGCCGGCACATCGTGCTCAGCTTTCCTCGGACTCGACGGAACGTGTCGTCCCGGCGCCGCAAGAGGGCTCGCACACCGTAGGGGCGGAGCTTGCCTCCGCCCAAGAACCGAGAACTCCACGGGCGGAGGCTAGCTCCGTCCCTACGTGGGAAGCAGCCGATTCGGCGACCCAAAGTCGAGCCAGGCAAGAATCGGCCCCGACGATCCTCCGTCCGACCACTCGCGAGACGACGGATTCGACGATCCCGATCCAACCGACCCGCGTCGGCGGGCCGGCAACGGATGCGGATTTGACCCACTCGGAGATCCTCCAGGAACCGCTCGACACGAAGGCTGACCAAAAGATCCCAAAGGCTTCGGCGCAAGGGCGTCGCGCTGGCGAATCGGCAGATCAAGTCCCATCCAGCCTGCCAGAAACCCCAATTGCCGCCCGATCAGAAAGGGACGAAAGAGCCTTCCCTATTCCGCCCCTTCGCCGATCCAAAGAGTCTCACACCACCCCCTTGGAACCGTCGGTTAGGCCGGCTCAGAGCGCGGATCTCGGCGCCGCCGATTCGGCCGCCCCTCCCTCGCTGACATCTCACGGCCGCGACGCCGGCCACCAACGGCCCGGCTTGGAGCCCACCGCTCCAGCCACGCCTCGATCCAACAATCTCTCACCGGCTCCTCAGCCAAACCCTCACGCGCAGCAAGCGGCCGAGAGCCCAGCAGGTGCGACAGCGCGCCGAGGTGCTATCCCGTGGCCAGAGCGTCCTGCCCATGCTTCTTCGCCCGAGCTCAGTCCCCCGGCAGCGCGCGCCCCCATCCAGCGCTTTTCCGCGGAGCCAGCGCCTCCGGCGAGCCTCGAACTTACCGGCGCCCTTCCGGTTCCTCCGCCCTCCGTCGAGGTCACTACCGCCGCCACCGAACCGGCCAGTCCAGCTCGACAGGCGTCCAACCTAGAAGAGCCCCCCTCCTCGGTCCTCCCCCACAAGGGGGGAGGAAGAAAAGCACCGCTGATCGCCGAAGTGGATGGCCCCACCGATCTCGAATCGGAAGCCCTCCGGCCGATCCTCCCGCAAGCGGAGGAGAAGATCGCCGCGCTCGCGCCGCCGCCCCGCCGATCGACCTCCCCACAAGAAGCTCCGCTCGAAAGCCCGCCCGCGCGGCACCGGAGTTTCGAGCCGGAGCGCGCCGACGCCGAGGGCGAGCAGCGCCAGGCCCGGCCGGCGACGGTTCGGATCTCGATCGGCCGAGTGGAAATCCGGGTCACCGAAACCGTGAAGCCGCCGAAGCCGGCTCCGCGGCGACCGAGCGTGCCGTCGCTCGCGGACTATCTGGCCGAGCGGAGGGGAAGGCGATGAGCGACTTTCGGGCGTTGGCCGCCGTCACCCTGTCGCTCCAGGACATCCTGCAGACGGCCGTGAACTCGCTCGGGGCGGTCACCCGGACGGGCCGGCCGGAGCGCCCCTCGACCGGCACCTCGGGGCCGATCGTCAACATCTTCCTCTACCAGGTCGCCCCGAACCCGCAGTGGCGGAACAGCGACGTCCCCACGCGCCGCGCGGACGGTACGTTCGTCCAGCGCCCGCGCACCGCCCTCGACCTCTATTACCTCTTGTCGTTTTTCGGCGACGAGAGCGAGCAGGTGCCCGAGCTGATGCTCGGTGCGGTCGTCGCGGCGTTGACGGCGAATCCCGCGCCGCTCGCCCCCACGGGGATCGTCCAACGGCCGGGTGGCCCGTTCTCGCCACGCGCCGAGCTGGTCCAGGCGCCCGGGCCGCCGTCCTACGTTCCGATCGCGCTTACGCTCGACGAGCTGTCGAAGCTCTGGACGATGTTCCAGATCCCCTACGCTCTCTCTGCGGTCTACAAGGCCTCGGCCGTCCTGATCGATTCGACCGTTCCGCTGCCCGGCCCCGTTCTGCCGATCCGGCGGATGGCGCTTTCGGTGCTTCCGTCGTCCACCCGACCGCGGATCGACGCGATCGAGCCCACCGTGATCGACGACGCTCCGGGAACGACGTTCGAGATCCGCGGCGCGGAGCTCGGCGGTTCGGCCTCGACCGTGCGGCTCGCCTCGGCGATCTCTGGCGCGGAGCTCGCCGTACCGCCCAGCTCGATGGCGCCCGGCGCGATTACCGTGGCATTGCCATCCGGCCTCGCGGCCGGCCCGGTCTCCGTTCGGGTGGTTCAGACCTCGACGCGGACGGACCACTCCGCCGAATCGAACCCCGCCGCAGTGATGCTGAGGCCGCGGATCGACGGCGCGCCGAGCTACGCGGCCGACGCGCCCTCCCTGCCGCAGCCGGCGATCCTGGTGCCCGTCTCTCCCGCGGTGGTCGCCGGCCAACAGGTCTCGCTCTATCTCGACTCGACCGCCTCGACCTCACCGTCGGAGCCTCCGGCCGGCTACTCGGTTTCGTTCCTCGCGTCGGTCGAGAGCAAGCGGCTGGTCTTCTCGGCCGAAGGCATACCGGCCGGGACCTACCTCGTGCGGATCGCGGTCGACGGCGCGACGAGCACACTGGTCCTCGACGAGGATCCGACCAGCCCGACGTTCGGGCGCTATGCCGCCCCGACCGTGGTGGTGCCGTGAGCTGGGCGGAAGCGAACCAGAGCTATCTCGCGAGCGTCCTCGGCGCGGTTCGCGAAGCGCTCGAATCGCATGCCCGGCGCGACGATCCGAACGCGGAACCGGAGGATCGCTCGGAGCCGCCGCCCGCGGCCGCGCCGCACGCCGTGAGGCCCTGGCCGTTTCCGGACGCCCCGCCGGCGCTCGAGATCGTCGCCGACCTCTTCGACCTCTCGCCGTTCGCCCGGGCGCTGCTCGCGCTCGCCGCAGGAATCGAGCTGGACGCTCGGTTCGCCCCGCTCTGCGCCCGGGCGCAAGGCGATCCTCAGCGCGCCTTTCCGACGTTCGGGCTGGCGCTCGCCGCCCTCCCCGGCGCCGCCTGGGCCGAGCTGTCGCCGGAGGCTCCGCTCCGCCGCTGGCGGTTGATCGAGGTCCAGAGCGGAGGAGGCGGGGGCCTCGCCGCGAGCCGGCTCGAGATCGACGAGCGGATCCTCCATTTCCTCGCCGGGGTGGATCATCGAGACGCTCGGCTGCAGCACCTGTCCGATCCGGTTCATCCGAGTGGACCGCTCGTGCCCTCCCATCGCCTGCTGGCCGACCGGATCGCCTCGATCTGGACCGATGCCGCGCCCCGCGGCGGGCTTCCGGCGATCCAGCTCTGCGGCCCCGATCCGGCGAGCCGGCGAGCGGTCGCCGCCGCGGTCTGCGACCGGCTGGAGCTCGAACTGGTCGCGATGAGCGCCGAGGCCCTCCCTACCGCGCCGCGCGAGCTGGACGACCTGCTCCGGCTTTGGCAGCGCGAGATGATGCTCGGCTCGGGCGCCCTGTTGATCGACGCCACGGAGATCGACCCCGGGACGGACGGCGCGCGCGAGTCTGCCCTCCAACGCTTCGTCGAACGGCTCGACGGCCCCCTGTTCCTCGCCTCGCGCGAGCGGCGGCGCGGGCGCGAGCGCCCGCTGATCGCGATCGACGTCGAACGGCCCAGCGGCCCCGAACAGCGCGAGCTCTGGCGCGATCGCCTTTCCGCTATCCCCGGCCTCGATCTCACGGCGACGATCGAGAACGTCGCCGAGCAGTTCGACCTGCCGGCGCCGCGCCTGGAAGCTGCGGCCGCTGCAGCCCTGGGCGTGCTCGGCTCCCCGGTCGACGGGAACGAACAAGGCGCAAGAGAAGGCGACGGAGAAGCCACTCCGAGCGGCGAGGAAGTCGCCGCGGCGCTTTGGCACGCCTGCCGCGAGCAGGCGCGCCCCCGGTTGGACGACCTCGCCCAGCGCATCGAGCCCTCCGCCGGCTGGGACGACCTGATCCTGCCACCGCGCGAGCGCAACCTGATCGCGACCATCGCCGCCCACATCGGCCAGCGCACCACGGTGCACGAGAAATGGGGAATGGGCGAGGGGGGCTGGCGGGGGCGCGGCGTCTCGGCGCTGTTTTCCGGCCCGAGCGGCACGGGCAAGACGCTCGCGGCCGAGGTGCTCGCGGGGGAATTGAAGCTCGACCTCTACCGGATCGACCTCGCGATCACGGTGAGCAAATACATCGGCGAGACCGAGAAAAATCTCCGCCGGGTGTTCGACGCCGCCGAGGAAGGGGGTGCGATCCTCCTGTTCGACGAGGCCGACGCGCTGTTCGGCAAGCGGAGCGAGGTCAAGGACAGCCACGATCGCCACGCCAACATCGAGGTGAGCTATCTCCTGCAGCGGATGGAGTCGTACCGGGGGCTCGCGATCCTCACCAGCAACCTCAAAGACGCGCTCGATCCGGCGTTCCTGCGCCGGCTGCGCTTCATGGTGCAGTTTCCGTTCCCCGACGCCGACCAGCGGGCGGGCATCTGGCGCCGGGCCTTCCCGGCGACGACGCCCACCGAGGGCCTCGACGTGGAAAAGCTTTCGCGCCTGAACGTTTCCGGGGGTAACATTCGCAACATTGCGCTTTCCGCCGCATTCTTGGCCGCCGCCGAAGGGTCTCCCGTGCGCATGGCCCATCTGCTCGAGGCCGCGCGCATCGAGCTGATCAAGGTCGGACGGCCGCTCACCGACGCCGAAACGCGCGACTGGGTTTGAAGCACGCGATGCGACCGATGAAGCCAGTGCGAGGAAAATCGAGCCCTACCGCGGGCCGCTCCTCCGATCCCAGGTCCGATCTCCGATTCGACCTGGCGATCGGAGAGCTGGTGCTCGACGGCGTCGCGCCGGCCGCTGCGGCACGGATTCGCGAAGACCTCGAGCGTGAGCTCGCGGCGCAGCTCGCCGAACATGGTCCCGAGTTGTTTTCAGGCAGCGCGCTGGCGCGCGGCGGCATCCTCCACCTCGACCAGGCCCGGATCGACCTGCCGCCGCGCACGGCGTCGTCCGTCGTCGGCACCACCGCCGCACGCGAGCTCGCTCTCCGTATCGCCTCACGCGCACACGGAGGTGAGATCGCCCTCCCCGTGGATCTGAGCGCTCCCGCGAGGCGAAGCTCGTGAGCTACCAGAGCACCCGGACGCCGAAAGCGCCCAAGCCTTCGATGCCCGATACTCCGAAGGGGGAGGCGCGGGCGAAAACACCGGCATCCGACCCGGGGCCGAGACCGGGCCTCCAGCTCGAGACGGCCGAGCGGCTCGGCCACGACTTCGCCCGCCTGCCTCCCGTGCAGCGGGCCTCGCGCCACCCCGATCCGCCGAAAGCCGGAGGCGGCGGCAGCCCGCTGCCGAGCCTCGTGCGGACGAAGATGGAGCGCGCGCTCGGCTCCGATCTCTCGCGCGTCCGCATCCACCAGGGGGAGGAGGCCGAGTCGGTCGGCGCTCTCGCGTATACGCGCGGGACCGATCTCCATTTCCAGCGCGGCGCCTACGATCCGACCAGCGGCCCGGGCCAACGCCTGCTCGGCCACGAGCTCGCGCACGTGGTGCAGCAGGCGCAAGGGCGCGTCGCCTCGCCGGTCGGCGCCGGAGCGCCGATCAACGACGATCCGAAGCTCGAGGCCGAGGCCGAGGCGGCCGGCGCCCGCGCGGCGGCTGGCGGCGTGCACGACTCTCTCGCCTCCTCCGCCCCGGCTTCCTCGGCGCCGGCCGCCGCTGGAGCACCCGCCGCCGCACCGGCTCCGCCGGCGGGCGCGAGTGCCCCTTCCTAGGCCTTGCCCGACCCGAGATCCGACGACACGAGACGAGGACCCACCACAATGTCGCTACCGCCGCCGCCGCTCCAGATCCCACTGCTCAAAGGGGCTCTCGTGACGATCGACGACACGACGCAGCAGGTGTCGGTCGTCGCCTTCCAGTACAACCCCGCCACGATGCGGCGACAACTCGAGCCGTTCACCGTGGGCGGCCAGCCGGGGGACCGCACGGAGCTGCCGCGCTACGCGGGCGCTCCCGCCGAAACGGTCAGCGTCGAGGTCCAGATCGACGCCTCCGATCAATTGAGCGCGGGCAGCACCGTGGCGCAGACCGTCGGAATCTTGCCCCAGCTCGCGGCGCTCGAGCTGCTGATCTATCCGACCTCGCTCCAGGTGGTGCAGACCGAGGCGTTGCTCGCCTCGGGCTCGCTCGAGATCGTGCCGATGACCCAGCCGCGCACCTTGTTCGTCTGGGGGCCGAACCGGGTGTTGCCGGTCCGGCTCCAGAGCTACGACGTGACCGAGGAGCTGTTCGACACCTCGCTCAATCCACTGCGCGCGACGGTTAACCTATCGTTGCGCGTGCTGTCCTACTCCGACGTGCCGGCGACCGACCCGGACTACCACCTGTTCCTCGTCTACCAGCAGGAGCTCGAGCGGCTGGCGCCGCTCGCCCAGACCCCCGCGAGCAGCGCCCGCGCGACGATCGGCGTCGATCCGACTCAGCTCTAGAGAGAGACAGTCGCCATGTTCGATCCCACCAGCCGCTACGCCAACATCGGCAACGCGACCTACACCCAGCCGAACGGCGAGACGATCGTCTACAAGAAGCGGCGTTTCTGCCCGCCTCCCGAGAGCATGCTGCCGCTCACTCTGGCGACGGTCGGACAGCGCGACCGGATCGACCTGATCTCTTACCGCACGCTCGGCAAGCCAGAGCTCTGGTGGCGCATCGCCGACGCCAACGCCGCGCTCGATCCCTTCACCCTGGTGGTCACCGGCCGGGTGCTCACCGTGCCGCGACCGACCTCCTGAGCGAGGTCGGCCCCAGCGCGCCATGGAGCTCCAACGGATCCAGCTGTCGATCTCGATCGGCGGCACCATCCCTTCCCCGGCGCCTTCGTCGGTGATGACCGCGCTCCAGGGGATCGAGATCAACCGCAGCGCGACCGAGGCACCGTCGGGATTCCAGATGACCTTCGCCGCCGCGCGTCAGAGCTCGGGCGACGATTACCCGCTGATCGAGACGCTCAAGCCGTGGACGCGGGTGCGCATCTCGGCCGCCGTCAACGGTCTTTCCTCCGTTCTCATGGATGGCTTCATCACGCAGGTCCAGCTGGTCCCGGGAGTTTCCCCCGGCGCGTCGCTGCTCACCGTGATGGGCGAGGACATCAGTTGCAAGATGAACCTATTCGAGCTGTCGCTCGAATATCCGGCGATGGGCGACTTCCTGATCGCCGAGCTGGTGCTCGCGAAATACATCCTGCTCGGCGTCCTCCCTGAGGTGTGGCCGACGATCGGCAGCATCCTGCCGTTCGAATACGTGCCGCAGCAGAACTCGACCGACCTCGACTATCTGAAGGTGCTCGCGCTGAGGAACGGCTTCGTCTTCTTCGTCCGGCCGTCCGAGATCCCGGGGATGAACGTCGCTTACTTCGGTCCGCCGATCCGTTCGGGCGCGCCGCAGCCGGCGCTCTCCGTAGACATGGGCCCGGGCACCAACGTGAACTCGATGCAGTTCTCATACAACGCGCTCGCCCCGACGCTGGTCTACGGCCTCGACCTCGAGACGATGATCGATCCTTACATTCCGCTTCCGGTGGTCGCCGCGTCGTCGACCCGCACGCCGCCGCTCGCCACCGATCCGGCGGTGGGCGACTCGATCCTCGGCATCATCCCGAATCCGATCTCGGCGATCGCCAACATCCTGGAGCTCGAGACCCGCGGCGCGCTGTTTCAGGGAGCGGGCTTGCAGTGGCCGCAATCGATGGCCGAGGCACAGGCGACCCTCAACCTGTCGACCGACGAGGTGGTGACCTGCGAAGGGGAGCTCGACGTCACGCGCTACGGCGCGATCCTCTCGGCTCCAGGCGTCGTGCCGGTGCGCGGCGCCGGAATGTCCTACGATGGCCTCTATAGCGTTCGCAGCGTGACTCACAAGATCACCAGCCGCCGAGGCGACTGGGATTACAAGCAGACCTTCAAGCTGGCCCGCGAGGGGACCGGCAGCACGATCCAAGAAGTCTGAGGCTTCCGCCCGAACGACCGAGAGAGAGCTCCCATGTCGCACCAAGCCGTCACCACACCCAATCCCGCCGCCCACACCGGGGGTCAGTTCGCCAAGCGCGGAACATTCTTCGGCAAATTCCGCGGCACCGTGCTCGACAACATCGACCTGTTCGGGCTGGGACGGATCCTTGCCTACGTCCCCGCGGTGCAAGGCTCGCTGATCAACTGGGCGCTTCCGTGCGCTCCGTACGCAGGGCTCGAAGTCGGCTTCTGGTCGATCCCGCCGATCGGCAGCAACGTCTGGATCGAGTTCGAAGGAGGCAATCCCGATCACCCGATCTGGTCCGGCTGCTTCTGGGAAGAAGGAGAAGCGGCGTTCGTCCAGGCGCTCTCGCCCGAGGATCCGGCGCTGGTCAAGGCGTGGCGCACCGACTTCTGCACCCTGCTCTTCAACGACACGCCGGAAGTCGGCGGCATGATCTTCAACATCATCGACCCGGCGGTCGCGGTGCCGATCACCGTGCTCGCCAATTCGGCCGGAATCGAGATCCAGTGCGGCGTCTCGAACATCCTGATCAATCCCGAGGAAGGGATCACGCTCACCGTCGGTCCGAGCGTGATCGCGATGAGCGAGGCCGGGATCGAGATCAACGGTGTGGCGCTGAACGCCTCGGCCGAAGGAGCGGCCTCGCTCGAAGCGGGAGGCGAGGTGAACCTCGCGAGCGGCGCGAACGTCTCGATCGAGGGAGCCGGAGCGGTCGAGGTGACGGGCGGCGGCGACGTGGCGGTCACCGGCGGCGGAGCGGTCGAGGTGACCGGAGGAGGCGACGTGGCGGTCACCGGCGGCGGAGCGGTGGAGGTCACGGGCGGAGGTGACGTGGCGGTCACCGGCGGCGGGGCGGTCGAAGTCACGGGTGGAGCGGACGTCGCGGTCACCGGCGGCGCGGCCGTCGAGGTCACCGCCGGAGCGGACGTCGCGGTCACCGGCGGCGCCGCGATCCAGATCACCGCGATCGCCGACGTCATGACCACGGCCGTGACCCAGATGCTCAACGGCGTGGTCGAGGTCAACGGCGACCTCCTGATCGACGGCCTGCAGCCGATCGTGATCTAGGGCGCGCGGGGGACGTCTCGAGAACGGCGCCGACCTCATGCAGATCGATTTTCCCTTCCACATCGACGGCCGGGGCCGAGTGGCGGAGACCAGCTACGAGCTGCACATCCGCCAGATGATCGAGCAGGTGCTGTTCACCGCACCGGGCGAACGGGTGAACCGGCCGACCTTCGGCGCCGGGCTGATACGGCTGATCTTCGCCCCGGCGAGCGACGAGCTGCTCGCGGCGACCCGCTTCCTGGTCCAGGGGCAGCTGCAACAGTGGCTCGGTCAGCTGATCCAGGTGGATGGGGTCGACCTCAACTTCACTCAGAGCGACCTCACGATCGACGTCACCTACCAGATCCGGCAGAGTCAACGCACATTCCGCAGCCGCTTCATCCGTCCGAGGGCGCGATGATCGATCCGCGCACGGTGCCGCATTCGCTACGCGACCGCCGCCGGCTGGCGATCGCTCATAGCGCCACCGTGCGCGGGCTCGATCACGTCGAAGCGCAGCGGCAGCTGTCAACGGGTCCCGACGGGGCGCCCGCGGCGGCCGACCGCTTTGTCCTCCTGCTCTATTTCGTGCCGTCCGCGCCGGTGGCGGCAACAAAAGACCCGATCCCTCCCGGCCTCACCACGAACAATTTCAAGGTCTCGGTCGCGGGCGGCGGCGATCCCGGGCTCCGGATCGTCGGGATCCGCGACGCTTCGATCGGCAGGGAGGCCAACGCGGCGAACGTGCTGCCGCTGGTCGCGGAGCGGCTCGAGCCGCAGCCGCTCGGCCCCGAAGGCGCGTTCGGACCGGGCCTCGTCTACACGCTCTCCCTGTTCGGGGTGCCGAACGTCGATCGCTTCTTCGGCGAGGCGTCGTTCACGCTCGACGGGACGCCGCCGCCACCCGAGCAGTCCGTGCCGACGGTGAAATCGAAAGAGGTCGAGCCGGCGGCTATCGACTACCTGGCCAAGGATTACGAGAGCTTCCGGCGCCTGATGCTCGAGAGGATGACACTCGCGGTTCCGAGTTGGACGGAGCGCAATCCCTCGGACTATGGCATCGCCGTAATCGAGGTCCTCGCCTACGCGGCCGACAATCTCTCCTACTTCCAGGACGCCGTGGCGACCGAGGCCTATCTCGGCACCGCGCGGCGCAGGGTCTCTCTCGCACGCCACGCCCGGCTGCTCGATTATTCGATCGGCAACGGCGCGAACGCGCGGACCTGGCTCCAGGTGGACGTCTCGCCCGACGCGAAGAAGCTGACCTTGAAACGCGGCACGCCGGTTTACGCCGAGGGCCGCGGCGCGCCCTCATCGATCGCGGTCGCGGGGGCGCCGGTGCACGAGGAGTCGTACGGCCCCGACGCGAACCGGCTGCCCAGCAGCAACACCTTCGAGGTCATGGCTGACACCCTGGTCGTCGCCGAGCATCTCGTGATGCCTCTCTACACCTGGGGCGCCATGGAGCTCACTCTGCCCGCGGGAACCACCTCGGCGGCGCTCACCGGCAGCTTCCCCGACCTCGAAGCGGGCGACGTGCTGATCCTGGCGCCGGTCGAGTCGACCGCGCTCGACACCGCCAAGAACGCGCCGTTGGGCCATCCGGTCCGCCTGGCCCACAAGCCGAGGTGCACGACCGACCCGACGTTCGGCACCGAGATCACCGAGGTGGCCTGGTTTGCGGGCGACGCCCTGCCCGCCCCGCTGACCATCGCCGGGCGGATCGGCGGCACGCTCCATAGCGACCTCGCGGTGGTGCTCGGCAATCTGGTTCCGATCGACCAGGGGCAGACCGTAACCGAGATGCTCCAGGACGTTCTCCCGGCGATCGACTACGCCCCTTCGCTCGGCAACCGCTGGGTGACCCAGGCGTCGCCCTTCGACCCGGTCGCCGCGCGACGCCTGCCGGCGATCGATTTCCTGCACCCCAAGACCCGCTGGGCCGTGCCGCAGGTCGAGCTGCTGGAGCTCTCCGCCGAAGGCGATTCGATCGCGACCTGGCGCCCGGTCCCCGACCTGCTCTCCTCGGGCCCTTTTTCCGACACCTTCGTGGTCGAGGTCGAGAGCGACGGCACGGCGAGTCTGCGCTTCGGTGACGGACAGTTCGGGCGCCGGCCGCTCGCCGGCACCCGATTCCGCGCCACCTATCGAATCGGCCTGGGAGCGGACGGCAACCTCGGGCCCGGAACCATCAACCGGCTCGAGATGGCCGGGGTCCAAGGGGTGGGCAATCCGCTCCAAGCGGTCGGCGGCACCAATCCGGAGAGCGAGGACCGCATCCGGTTGCTCGCCCCCCAGGCGCTCGCCGCGCAGGAGCGCTGCGTAACCGAGGCTGATTTCGTCGACGCCGCCGAGAGCTTCCCCGGTGTACGCCGAGCCGCGGCCAGCCTGGTCTGGACCGGCAGCTGGACCACCGCGTTCGTCTTCGTCGAGCGCGAGGGGGGGCGGCCGTTCGACCCCTATTTCCGGGCGAGCCTAGACGCCTACCTCGAGCCGCGGGTGCTCGCCGGAACCGCGCTGCGCATCCTCGCGCCCCGCTACCTACCGCTCGACATCGCGCTCACCGTCCACCGCCGCCCGAGCGTGCCCTGGATCGACGTCCAGCGCGCGCTCACGCTGGCCTTTTCGGCGGTCGATCCGGCGGGGTACTTTTCCCCCGATCGTTTCACGTTCGGCCAGCCGGTCTTCCTCTCCTCCGTGATCGCCCAGGCGACCGCGGTCTCGGGCGTCGAACGGGTCGACGTGTTGCGCTTCGGCCGATGGGGACAACCGCCGCGCGGCGAAATCGCAAGCGGCCGAATCCAGCCGGAGCCTCTGGAAATCGTCCGCGCCGATAGCGCCGCGGGCGCGCCGCAGCTCGGCGGGATCGAGTTCCTGCGCGGAGATCCCCGATGACCTCCGGGCCGCCGATCGATCTCCGGCTGCTGGTGGGAGCGAAGCTGAGGCGCCTCGCGCCGACGACGACCCCCGCCGAATCCCCCGGCGAACCCATCGAGCTCCCGCCCCTGGGGCAGCCGATCGAGAATCCGCCCGACGCCACCAGTCTCAGGTTCCGGCCGGGCACCTACGAGACGTTCCTCTCCGGCATGCTCTCTCGGCTGCGCCTGCAGCCGGTGCCGCCCGACGGCAAGAGGCCTCTCCACAACCTTCATCTCGGCGAGCCACGTGACTGGCTGCTCGGACTGACCGAGGCCTGGGCGGTCGTGGGCGACGTGCTCACCTTCTACCTCGAGCGGATCGCCAACGAGGGCTACCTTCGGACCGCGGTCGAGCCGTTTTCGGTCTGGCAGCTGCTGCGGACCATCCGCTATGCCCCGAGGCCCGGGATTGCCGGCACGGCGAATCTCGCGTTCACCGTCGCCGCCGGGCGGCGTCTGCCCGAGGGGGTGCTGGTCCCCGCCCAGCTCCAGGTGCGGAGCCTCCCCACGGGCAACCAGCTGCCCCAGGTCTACGAGCTCGACCTCCCGCTCCAGACGTTCGTGCACTGGAGCGCGATCCGACCGCTCGCGGCGGGTCGGACCGCGCAGCCTAAGCTGCGAGTGGGAGCCACCTCCATCGCGCTCGAGGGAACACGGACCGGCCTGCGCGCCGGCTCGGGCCTGCTGATCGTCGCCGACGGCGGCGCGACCCGTCTGTTCCGCATTCTCAGCTCGGTCGCGGTCGAGCGGTTTCGCGCCACGAACTCGACTGCCGATGGAGGGGGCGGTTCAGCGGGCTCGACCGGCGGATCGGTCGGATCCCGGGGCGTGACGATCGCCACCTGGGAGGAGCCACTCGAGCGGCCGGCTCCGGCCGACGGCACGGCCGCGAACGACCAGCCGTTCGCCGACCCGCAAGCCTGCACCTTCGGCAAGCGGACGCATCTCTTCGGCTACAACGCGATCCCCTGGGACCAGGTGCCCGACGCGACCAAGATGACGGTCTGTCCGCGCCGCGGCGGCGTCCAGGCCTCCGACGACCGGGGCGTCGCCTTCGTCGGTTTCAACCAGGGACTTCCAACGACACAGATCCTCACCCTCGCGCTCGACTCCAGCGGCAGATGGGTCGCCGGCACGGTCCAGGGCTTCTTCCGTTCGACCGACGACGGGTGGCTGGCGCCGACCTCCGGCCTCGGCCGGACGCCGATCCAGGCGATCGCCGTGGGCGCCCGAGGCCAGCTGTTCGCGGGCACCACCTCCGGCGTGTACCGCTCCACCGACGACGGCGACACCTGGAGCTATCTCGCCCCCGCGGCCCTCGCGCTCCGCCGCACCACGGACGCGAAAAAACCCTCGGTCGGTTTCGGCGCGACGATCGGCGACAAGCTCAAGTCGTTCGTCGCGAAGCTGCGCGCCCTGGTGGCGAAGGTCCTGCCGTCGCTCGGTCAGACCGTCCGGCCCGAGCCCCGGCTGTCCGGCCAACCGGTGCTCGCGCTCGCCGCGACCGGCGACGACGAAGCCAACTTTCTGTTCGCCGGCACGACGCAAGGGGTTTACCGCACGGTGGCGAGCGGCGGCGGCTGGCTGCCGGTCAACCAGGGGCTGCCGCAGGTCGACGCGACGACCGGGCTCGCCGACGTCACAGTGCGCGCGTTTTCGGTCGGTCCGGATCCGGGGACGGTCTACGCCGCGACCGACCAGGGGGTCTTCCGCACGACGGACTCCGGCCTCCGTTGGCACGGCGCTGGCTGGGGCTATCCGCGAACCAAGAACGGCCCCGCGGCGGCGAACGGTGTGGCCGTCGCAACCGACCCTCGATCGCGCCAGACCTACCTGTTCGCTGCCACCGAGTCCGGGCTCTATCGTTCCAGCGACGGGGGGGACCGGTTCACCCCGGCGAGCTCGGGCCTCCCCGCCGCCGCGGCCGGAACCTTAGGCGCCGCGGCCCCGGTGGTCCTGCTCGCCGCGGCGGTGGACGAGACGACGCTCGCGCCGCTGCTCTATGCCGCGACCGGCGAGGGGGGCGTCGAGCTCTATCGCTCCGACGACCTCGGCGACAGCTGGCGGCCTCTCACGCTCCCGGGGGGTCGCTCGGGATCGCCATTGCCGCCGATCAGCGCCCTCGCGGCGGGTGGCCGCCGAGTCGCGGCGGCGAATCCGTTCGACGGATTCCTCTGCGACGAGTGGCCGGGATTTCGGATGTCTTCCGGGCAGATCGACCTTTCAACCACCGTCCCCGACCTCGCGCCGCAGGGCTGGGCGGTGCTGTCTCAGAGCCGGCCGCAGCCGACGCCGTTTCCCGCGTTGCCGCCACGGGTGGGCGCCTATCCGATCCAGGGGATCCTGACCGTCAATCGGGACGATTTCGGCGTAACGGCTCAGGTCACCCGCCTGGAGGTCACCGACGACGGCCAGCTCACCGAATTCGACCTGCGCACCACCGAGGCGAACGTCGCGAGCAACGCTCTGCCTCTAGCCCGCCTGCCGATTCTCGAACCGCTCGAAGGATCGCAGATCAAACTCGCGCTCCCGTTTGCCGACGCACCGCGCTCCGGCCGTCTGCTCGCGATCACAGGACGGCGCATCCGGGCGGTTCTGATCCCGACCGCACCGCCGCGCCCGCTGTCGACCGACACCCTCTTCGCGCCGATCGTCGGTCCGGGGGACCACCTTTTGATCCTGCGCGCTCCGAGCGCCGTGGAAGGCGCCGACGGGGCGAGCGGCGCGCAGCGGCCGGCAATCGCATGGCACGTCGAGACGGCGAGCGGAGTGCGCGGTCGCCTGCTCGCCTTGCGGGAGGAGCTGTCCTGGCAAAACGCGGGAGACGACGATCCGACCATCGCCGAAACCGTCTCTTGCCTGGGCGCGACGGCGGTAGAGGAAACGGACGAGGAGGAACCGGATCCGAACACCGCCGACTCGACCTCGATGTCCTCGACGAGCTCTACGAGCTCGTCGACTCCCACGGCCGGCGCGCCGCGGGCCTCGGTCTGGATCTCCCCGTCGTTGCGCTACCTATACGATCCGTCTACCGTGACGATCAACGCCAACGTCGGCACCGCGACCCAGGGCGAAACGATCCCGAACGAGATCATCGGCAGCGGCAACGCCAACCGCGCCAACCAGCGTTTCGTCCTGCGCGGCAAACCGCTCACCTTCGTGCCCGATCCGAAGACCGGCTACCGGTCGACGCTCGAGGTCCTGGTCAACGGCGCGGCCTGGCGCGAGGTGCCGACGCTCTACGGTCAGGGGCCGGCGAGCCGCGTCTATTCGGTCGAGGTCGACGAGACGGGCGCGGCGACCGTGACCTTCGGCGACGGCACGTACGGCGCCCGCCTGCCGACTGGGATCGAAAACGTGGCGGCGCGGTACCGCGCCGGTCAGTGGACCGCCGACCAGCCGGCGGGAGCCCTGCGGCTGCTCCAGTCGCGCCCTTTCGGCCTGCGCGACGTGTCGAATCCCGAGGATGCGCCCGGGGCGATTCCGGCGGAGTCGTCGGACAAAGCTCGCACCTCGGGGCCGCTCGCCGTGCGCACCATGGACCGGATCGTGGCGCTCGACGACTACGCCGACTTCGCCCGCACCTTCCCCGGAATCGCGCGCGCCGCAACCGCGGTGGTCTGGACCGGGCGCTCGCGGCTCATCGCTCTCACGGTGGCGGGCGCGGACGGCGCACCCGTCGCGGCGGATTCCGAGCTTTATTCGGCGCTCTCGTCGGCGATTCACGGCCAGCGATATCTCGCCCGCCCGCTCACGATCGTCTCCTATCGCCGGCGCGGCTTCTCGCTCGCCGCGCGGATCCAGGTTACGCCGGAGGTCGCTTCGACCGACGACCTCCGCACTGCGCTCCGCGCCGCTCTGCTCGCGGCGTTCGGCTTCGACTCCCGGAAGTTCCACCAGGGGGTCGCGAGCTCCGAGGTGATCGCCGTCCTTCAGGATGTCGCGGGGGTCCAATCGGTTGAGCTCGACGCGCTCTACTTCTCCGGCAGCGCCCCCCGGATCAACGACTTCCTCCCCTCCCAGCCGGCGCACTGGGATCGGGACGACGACCGGCTCGCCCCGGCCGAGATCGTGCTGATCGACGCGAATGGTATCCGTCTCACGCTACCGGGCGACGCCCCCGAAACGAAATGAGGACCGTGACTTGATGTCGAGGGAGACGCGATGAGCGACCTCGGTCCCGAGCGCCTCTACGGTCTGCTCCCGGAATTCCTGCGCTACGCCGACGCCGAGGCGGGGCAGGGACTTCGCGCGTTCCTCGCCGTCTTCGATCAGGAGTACGCGGCGATCGAGCGGAGCATCGCCGCTCTCTATAACGACTGGTTCGTCGAAACCTGCGACGAGTGGCTGCTGCCGTACATCGGCGACCTGGTCGGCATCGAGAGCAGCACGCTCGCGCGCGCTCGGACCTCCCGTGCCTTCGTCGGGCGTTCGCTCCACTATCGCCGGCGGAAGGGGACCCCCGACGCTCTCGCCGGAGCCGCCTCGGACGCGACCGGTTGGCCGGCGATCGCGATCCCTTCCTTCCCTCTGCTCGCGGCCACCCAGTCGATGCTCGACCCGCACCCGCATCGTGGCGGCACGGTCGACCTGCGGTGCCTCGATCTGGGAACCGGCGGCGCCTCTCGATTCGGCGGCCCCTTCGACACGATCCAGAGGAACGTCCAGGTCAGCGGTTCGGCGGGCGGCGTTCGGCCTCTGCCTGCGCCGGCACCAGCACCACCCGCAGCGCCGCTCTCGATCTCGGTCTCGAGCGCCGACGAGCGCTACGGCCTCGACCGCATCGGGCTGTTCTTCTGGCGGCTCGCGAGCTATCCCATGACACGGGCGGCCGCCCGGCCTAGGGGAGGTGGAACCTACACCTTCCATCCGTTCGGCATCGACGCACCGCTGTTCAATCCCCCGCGGCGGCGCGACGGCCGGCCGACTCCAGCGCACCTCCCGCTCCCGCTGGAGGCGAGCACGCTGAATGCCGAGGCGGCCGCCCTCTCGCGGAGGAACGGCGCCGAATTCGGCTTCCTCTCTCCCGAGCCGGCGGTCGAGATCCACGTCCGCTACGCCGGCACCCGCGGCGCAGCGCAGCGGATCCCGCCGCAAGCGGTGCTCTACAGCGACCTCTCCTCTTGGGCGCCGCCGCCCAACGTGACGCCCTTGCCGGGCGGCGGCGAGCGCGCGATCCAAGTCGCGGTCGATCCCGCGCTCGGCCGCATCGCGTTCCCGAAGGGGATCGAGGTCGAGAAAGTCCAGGTCTCGTACGCCTATGGGTTCTCCGCGGACCTCGGCGGCGGCCCGTACGCCCGGCCGCCGAGCGCGGAGCGACGCGCGGTCGAATGGCGGGCGGAGGTGGGAGCTCCCCTACGCCCCACCCCCGACGCGCCGATCGCGACAGGGGTCCCTCCGACGGACTCGATCTCCGGCGGCCACTGGGCCTCGTTCGCCACGCTCGCCGAGGCGCTGTCGGCATGGAACGACGACGCGGCGACCGCTTCGGGGCGGATCGTGATCGCGAGCGACGAGATCTACGACCTCGGGTCGGAGCCGTTTTCGCTCGCGCTTGCGACGCCGCAGGGCCTGGGGCGGCGGCTCGAGATCGTCGCCGCGAACGGCCGTCGACCTTGCCTGGTCGGAGACCTCAAAGCGGTCGGACCCGCGAGCCTCGGCCAAGGGCAGGCCCCTTCCGCGGCGCTCGGGATCGACGGCCTCTGGGTCGACGGCACGATCGAAGCGTCGGGCGAGATCGCCTCGCTCCTGTTCGAGCACGCGACGATTCGGCCGACCCGCCGGACCGCTCTCTCGTTCACCGGCCAATCCCCCTCGAGCCTCGAGGTCACGATCCAATCGAGCCTGGTCGGTTCGCTTCGGCTGCCGTCCGAGGGGTGCCGTCTCGACATCGAGGATTCGGTCGTCGACGCCGCGGGGCCCGGCTCCGCGATCGCCGGACCGCTCGGAATCGCCCCGATCGTCGACCCGCCCGGGCCGACCGCGCGGTTGGTCCGCTCGACGATCTTCGGTCGCGTCCATCTGATCGAGCTCGCCGTCGCCTCGGAAATGCTGTTCGTCGATCCCGTCCTGGTCGAGCGGCGGACCCGCGGCTTGGTCCGGCGCTCCTACCTGCCCGGAGGTTCTTCCACACCCCATCGCGAGTCCTCGCTGCCCGAGCCGGGAGGCGACACGTCGCCCCCCTCGTTCACGTCGCGGATCTACGGGCAGCCGGGCTACGCGCAGCTCGCCCCCACCTGTTCGAGCTCGATCGCCCTTGGCCCCTACGGCGAGCTGGGCGTGTTCCATCAGCTGCGGCAGCCTTCCCGGCTGGCGCTCCTTCCCGATATCGCCGCCGAGTTCCTCCCCTGGGGGCTCGAAGCCGATATCGTCTTCGCCACCTAAAGGAGAGCCCCACCCGATGCGCAGCCGTGCCACCGGCGATTTCTCCCGCTTTCTCTCGGAACCCGGCCGCCGTTACACCGCGGTCTGGATGCAGCAGGGCCGGGTGCAGCTCGACTCCGACTGGAACGAGCAGGCGGCTCTCGCCGGACGCGCTCGGGAGCTCGCGGTCACCGACGTGATCGGCGCGAGCGGCGCACCTTTCGAGCACGCAGGCTTCGCCATCTCTCTGTTGGGCGAGCTGTCGTTCGATGGGCGCGACGACTACGTCTACGTCCCCTCGCCCCCCGCGCCCCGCGCCAGAACGGTCCCGACGGCGGGAACCACCGGGACCCCTGGGGCGGCGAGCGGCGTCGAGGACGAGGGGGCGGGCTTCACTTGGGAGGCCTGGATCCGCCCCGCCGCGGGCGGCGGCGCGATCCTCGGCCGGTTCGCGCAGGCGGCGCAGGGGCAGACGGCAGGAGCCGCAGCCGCGAGCGACGTCGCGATCCTTTTTCTCGATGCCGAGGGGAAGCTCGCGTTCCGTCGCAGCGGGGTGCAGGCGATCGAGATCGCCGCCGACCGGCCGCTCGCGACCAACCGCACGCAGCACGTCGCGGTCACCTCGGCTACCCGATCGACCTCGATCTGGGTCGACGGTCGCCTCGCGGCGCAGCTCCCGGTCGGGCGCGCGCTCGCCGACCTGCCGGCGGTCTTCCTGATCGGCGCGGCGCTCGAAGGGCGCCGGCCTCACATGCCGTTCGCAGGACGCATCCACGACGTGCGCTGGTGGCACCGGCCGCTGTCAGCGCGCGAGCTGGCGGCCGCTGCCGCGCGGGTCGCACTCCCGCCAACGGACCTCGCGGCCTGGTGGCCGCTCGACGTCTCCGACGCCGACGGGGACGCCGTCACCGATCGGTCGGCCAGCGGCGCGCACGGCGTCCTCGGGGCGGGCGCAAGCCGGCCGGAGTGGACGGTGCAGGACCTCGGGATCGGCCCGGGCCGCTTCTATGTCCACGGTGTTCCTTGCGAAAACTTCGAGCCCACGCGTTTCACGGCACAACCGGAGGCGCCGGGGCTCGTCCTCCCCGAGGGGGGCGTGCACCTCGCCTATCTCGACCTCTGGGAGCGCTTCATCACCGCGATCCAGGATCCGGAGATCGCCGAGGTCGCACTTGGCGGCCCGACCACGACCGCCCGTTCGCGAACGGTGGCGCAAGTGCGCCTCCTGCCGGTGGACGGCGAGCGCGGAGCCAAGGAGACCTGGGACACGTTTCTCGCCGCGGCCCGGTCCCCGCGCGGAACGCTCGCCGCCCGGCGCACGCTTCCGCCTCCGACGATGCTCGGCAACCTGCTCTACCGGATCGAGATCCACGACGGCGGCCTGCCGATCGAACCGAACGCCACCGGCGACCGGCCGGTCGCGACCTTCAAGTGGTCGCGGCAGAACGGTTC
This sequence comes from Thermoanaerobaculia bacterium, assembly GCA_044226625.1. Lineage (GTDB taxonomy): Bacteria > Acidobacteriota > Thermoanaerobaculia > Multivoradales > UBA5704 > DASYKS01. Next base: position 9,407 of record JBGAGQ010000057.1, on the reverse strand, counting down.
GCAGACGTTCTCGATCGTCTCGGTCGCCGGCGCCCAGGTGACCGTCTCGGCACCCGAGAGCGGCCGGCTCACGATCCCGCCCGGCGCGATCGTCGAGTGGCTCGATGATGCGATCGAGCTCTCCGGCGAGCCGGGCAAGCTACACCAGACCCATCGTGGTGCCCGCCGGCAGGCTCGACCTCTCGGGGGCTGCGGTCCCCTCCGAGAGCAATGCTTCGAGATCGAGCGCCTCGGTGAACATCTCCAGATTCTCCCCGTGCCGCGGCCACTCTTCGCGCGGCCGGTCGCGGTAGATCTCGATCCCGTTGCCCTCGAGGTCGGATAGATAGAGCGCCTCGCTCACCCCGTGATCCGCGGCGCCGGACAGGCGTGTTCCCGACGCGACGAGGCGCGCCAGGACGGCCCCGAGCTCGGACCGGGACGGAACGAGGAGAGCGAAATGGTAGAGGCCCGTGGTCCCGCGGACGGCGCGAGCCGCACGGTTTTCGGCCAGCGCGAGGAGAGGAAGTCCGCCGGCGCCGAGAACGATCGTCCGGGGGTCGAAACCGCTTCCCTCCGAGAGTCGCTCGAGCCCGATTCGTTCGGTGTAGTAGGCGAGCGACCGGTCGAGATCGCGGACGGCGAGCGCGACCGGCCCGACGGCGGTGGCGGAAGGAAGAAGCTCGGTCATGCCCCTCCGGAACCGCCGCGTCGGGCCGCGGATTCCAACTCGAAGACCGGGCTCGGGTTCGTTGTCCGATCGAACCCGGACCCGGCGCCTCGGCGTCTTTCCTTACTGCAGGGGCTTGAGCTGCCAGACCTGGTTCTTTGCGGCGGTGCAGGGCCAGGAGTAGACCTCGGTTCCCGCAGCGGCTTGGATACCCTTGGCGTCGAGGCAGAACCCCGATACCTGCGCCATGATCAACCAACCTCCGGAAACTTCTTCCAAGTCCCAGAGCTGGTTCGGGTCGTCATCGTCGCAGTCCACCTGCTGTACGCGAGTGCCCTGGACGGTGCCCCCATCCTTGAGATCGAGGCACTTGTTCGAATGCTTGACTTTCAGATGGTAGAAGAAGCCGCTCGGGGCGGTTTCGATCTGCCAAATCTGCGACTTCTGGTCGCGGTCCGTATAGACGAGAACGGTTCCCGCGCCGTTCTCCATCTTCGAGCCTTCGATGCCGATCGCCTTGTCGGAATCCACGCCGACGATCTGGAGATCTTTGCCGAGGGGAGGCAGTCCCTCTTCCAGATCGTTCTCCAGGAACCACCTCTGGTCGTCGCCGCCGCTGCAGCTCCTCTGCTCGACGGTGTTGTTCTGCGTGTTGTACTGGAGGCACTTTCCGGAGACCTTCGCGCGTAGCACCCAGCCGTCGGAGCCGTCGAGGAGGAGCGCCCAACGCTGGTTGGAGTTGTCGAACGTGCTGCAGACCCACTGCTGGATCGCGCCGCCGTCGGCCTTGCTGCCGTCTTTGACGTCGAGGCACTTCTCGGAGAGATCGGCTTTCAACGAGTAGTAGTCCTTTGTCTCTCGATGGATCGTCCAGCGCTGGCTCGGGACGCCCGCGTCGGGACAGAGATGAGCCGGCATGCCGTCGTCGATCCGGCCGGCGTCGATGCACAGCGCCAAGTCGCCGCTCTTCTTGGGACGCAGCCGGATGGGGTCATCGACCAATGGAGCGGGAAGAGGCGGCACGTCGACCTCCGAGCAGTTGACCGACGCCCATTTTTGGCCGTCGACGAAATGGCTCTTGCCGACGGCCGATACCGCCGCCCACATCAGGTTCGCGTTGAGGTAGCAGTCCCCGAAGCGCAACTTGCCGAGGCCCGGGAGCCTGCACAGCGCCATCAGGTTGTCGTAGAAGTTCGCGTCGCATTCCCTCTGGGTCGTGCCGACGGTGTCGTAACAGATGTCGTGCAGGTCGCAGGCGGATTTGAAAAGACCGTTGTAGATCGCATTCATCCCCGGGACCGGGATGCTGCAGCCGTCCGTCCGCTGCAACGCACCGACGCAGCCCTGCATGTCGCAGTAGCGGCTCGCCGCGAGCTGGACGCTGCCGTTCGCCTCGCAATGGTGGGGAAACGCGAAATGCGTCTCGATCTCGAACGTGTCGCCGAGAGCGCACTTGAACTCGAGATCCGGACAGACGAGCGCGCGACCAGGCGCGGCGCCCCATGTGCCGAAGAGAAGGCCGAAGACGGTGAAGAAGGCGAACGACGAGACGTTTCGAAGACCGCCGCGGATGGAAAAACGATCGAACATGACAGACCTCTCCTGAGGCGGCGGCGCGCGGCCACCGCGGATCGAATCTCCGTCCCGACTGCTCGCGGGGACGTAGATGTCTGGTTTCAGGAGAGAAGTTGCCGGTGCCGCGGTTTTATCTCAGGTGCGTCTCCGTTCCATCTCGGGCGGCGAAATCCTTTTCGATTCGCGACCCGCGTGACTACGGATTCTGTCGGCAGACGTAGGCCGGCGCCGCCGTGGTCCACCATGAGGTGGGCATGACGAGACGCTGTTTCTGATCCGACGATTGGAGCGCCACGCGGACGTAGACCCGCACGTCGTCCGGCAACGGAGGCGTCGGTGGCGCGTCGGGAACGGTCTTGATCAGGAAGCGCAACGTTTGCGGATCGGGATCGGTGAGACCGGGAAAGTCCGCCGCCTGGCCTTCCTGGTTGCGCAGCAGCGAGAGGAGCGACCAGGCGTTGGCGTACGAATAGGTGACGACCGTGCCGTCGGAGGAGGCGTTGGGCTCGAGGCCGCGCGTCGCCGGCTGCCACGGTGAGTTCTGGGCCCAGGTGAAGGCGACGGCGACCGGCTGTCCGTAGGTCCAGCGGCCGACCGTCGTGTCGGCGGAGCTCGCCGGGCTCCCCGCCGACGGCGGCGCGGTCGCGGTGGATCCGGGGTTGGTCGTCGCGATCGTCTGGTCGCCCGAGCGGAGCGACCAGTTGAAGATCTGTCGCCCTTCGATCTCTCGATTTCGATTGACGCGGAAGACGACGTTGAAGTCGAGCATGGGCGCCTGACTCGGCTTGGCGAGGTAGGTCGCAAAGAGCGGCCGCGCCTCGCACATCCGCTCCAGGAAATCGTCGATCTCGCGCTGCTGCGGACCGAAGGTTCCCGTGGGCGCCTGCACGACCAGCGGCTGCTTCTGGTCGTAGACCTGGTAGAAACGGGCGATCGCGGCGGGCTGCGCCTCGGCGCCGTTCGTGAGCGGATCGTGCTCGGCGAACGGAAACTGGCGCGCGAGCTCCTTGTCGAACGAGGCGCGCAAAGCACAGTAGCCGCTCCGCGCGTTCTGGGCAACCAACTGATCGCAACGGTCGCCGAGCGTCGCCCACAGCTCGCGCTCGCGGCGGCGGAAGAAATCTCTTCCCGCGGGTGGATCGACCGGCTCGCTCGGGGCGACCTGAGCGCAAGAGGTCGGGTTCGAGCTCGTCGGCGGGGCGTAGAAATAGCTCTTGCAGGTCGCTCCGGTCATCTGCGCCATCGGCCCGGAGATGAATCCTTCGAGGTCGGCGACGGAGCCTCCGGCGGTCTGCTGCCCCGCCGCCTTGAGCGCGGCGAGGATCGCGTTCCATTCGCCGACCACAGGATGGAGCGCGATCGAGGGCACGTAAGCCGTCGCCGGCTGCAGGCCCGCGAGAACCGGCTGAGCGTAGACGTTGGCGATCTGGCTCGCCCGGCTGCGCTGGCTCCCGAGGTAGGTGGTCAGCGCCGACGCGCTCGACACGCCGAAGGCGTCGGGCGAAGGCGGCGCGTCGCCGCTCCACTGTTCGAGGCTCCGCGGCTGCGGCAGATAGAGGCGCGACGCGATCATCAGGCGTTCGACCTCGCGCAGGATGAAGACCCCTTGCTGTCCCATCAGGTTGGCGAGCGGCCGGACCCCATAGGACAGATTGAGACGCTGGCCATAGGCGAGGATCTGCCCGAGATAGGTGGACGAGGTCGAGAAGTTCGCCACGTCCTGCTGAACCGCCAGCTCGAGCGGAGTCTGACCGGCCGGCGGGGGCGCGGGGGTGAAGATCTGCGCGGCGGCTAGGTTGTTCGAGACGTCCAGACTCAATCGGTTGCGCGCTGCCTCAGCCGCGGTGCGCCGAAGCGACTGCGGGAAGACCTGGAGACCTTTGGCGAGGAACGAGTCGAACGCCGCCCCCAGGAGGGCGGTATCGGACAAGCGTTGCGTGTCCCAGGTCAGGCGCTGGCCCGGCGGCAGATTCATCTGCCAGATCTGGGCGGGATCCTGCGGCACGAACGGCTCGTTGAGCAGCCCCTGGATCGCCGGCTCGAGCATCGCCGCCTCCGGCGCGAGCGCGAGCTTCGGCCGGCCGTCCGCGGTGGCGAGGATGGGCCCGACGAACACCGATTCGACCGCGATCAGGTCGTTCTGCATCTGGCGGAAGCCCCGGTTCCCACGGGCGTTCATCGACGGACCGAAGGTCGAGCCGAGCCAGGCGGACTGCGAGAGCGAGGCGACCGTCGCGTCGTAGGCGGCGCCGGGTGAGAAGGTCGCGGCGGCGAGCCATTGCTGATCGGGGCGGGCGAGCGTCTGCTCGAACGCCTGGATCTTCGCGAGCAGCCGGCGCATCTCGAGGAACGCCTTCTCCCCCGCGCTCTGCGTGCGACCGAAAGCATCGATGCTCGCCGCGAGATCGTTCGCGCCGAGCTGTACCCAGCTCGCGGTGAAGATCTTCCGAAACAGCGCTTCGACCCAGGCGTTCGCGCGGGCGGTCATCTCCGGCCGCGCCACCATCGCGATCGCCTGATCGGCGGGCAGCGCGACGGTGGAAAGCGCCAGGGCATTGGACGTCTTCGCCGAGGAGGTCGGCGGAGCGAACGTCACACCGAGCGCGAAGCGGGCGAGCTGCTCGAAGTCGCGAAGCCGACGACCCGGCAGGCCCCGGCCGCCGGCGAAAGTGTCGTAGCGCCGCGCCTGCGCCTCGAGCTCCGAGAGCCGACGCGCGAACCCCGCGAGGTCGAGGAACTCGCCGGTCGATTCGACCGCACCCGCACCCTGCTGCTTGGGCGCCGGGCGAGGGACGGCGCCGCGAGCGAGGGCGGTCCGCCGGTCGAGGAGACCCTTGCGGACGTCGGGCAGGAAGATTCCCACGTGGGTGGTCGAGATCGCCCCGCGCACGTCGCGATCGACGCCGGTGCCCCAGGACGCCGGGAGCATCCAAGTCTGCACCTCGAACGATCGGATCGCCCCGAGATCCGAGAGCAGGATGCGGTCGGAGTCGAGCGCATCGCCGGCGTCCGGATCGGCATGCAGGCGGCTCGAGGCGCGCTCGAGCCAGGGATCGAGCACCCCCGTCCTCTTGCCTACCTGGTACGGCCCGTAGAGCAGACCGACGATCGCGGCGAGCGCCGCGACCACCGTCGCCGCGCGCAGGACGTGGCCGAGCTTGAGCCGGCGTTGCTCCGTCGAGCCGGCCGGCCGGGCGAGCGCGCGCTCCGGAAAGACCTTCGCCCCGAACAAGTCCTCGACGAACGAGACCTCCGCGCTGGTCGAAGAGCCGGAGCTCGCGTCGCCGCGCGCCCAGCCGAAATTCGCGAGCGTCTCCGGAGTGTCGGCCGATGCCGCTGGGTCGGCCGACGCCTTGCCGCAGAGGCCGATGCTGCGCAGGAAGGAGGGCTCGGCGTCGCTGCTCGGCAGGAAGATCCGGTTCAGGTAAGCCGAGAGCGCCGGCTCGAGCGCCGCCACCTGCTGCGGGAAGAGGTAGACCTGGCGCACGTCGTCCGGCAGCGTCGCCTCCGCGAACGTCTCGAGCTGATACCGGGCGAAGCCGCGGGCGAGCGTCGCGATCGCCTCCGACACCCAGGCCGACGAATAGGCGGAGGAAAGCCCCTGGGCGTTCGCCCAGGCGAGCATCTGCCCTCGCTCCTCCGGATCGATCGTCGAGACCGTCGGCAAGAAGCCCGAGAGCGTCTCGGTGCCGGTGATCGCGACGTGGACCGGTAGGCGGAAACCGAGCCTCTCGACGAGCTGCGCAGCCCGGGTGGCCAACAGGGTCGAGCGGGTCTGCACCGCGGCCGAGCTCGGTTCGACCCCTTCGAGGTCGGAGGCCGGGATCGCCACGACCAATCCATCGATCGGCCGTGCCGGCCGGGTGGTGCGCAGGCATCGGAGCAGCTCCATCCAGGCGCCCGGCGCGGGAGCCCCTTCGGCATCGACCGCCGAGGCCGCGCCCGAGGCCTCGATCACCACGGCGCGGTCGAAGATCCACCACGAGACAGGCCCCGCCGGTCCCGGCGGCGCCCCGAACGGCAAGGGGATCCGGAGGCTCGCGAGGATCTCGGCGTTCTCCTGCGGCGTGCCACCGATCATCACGTACCACGGGAGCTGATACCGGCCGTTGCGCCCGGGAGCGAGGCGCGCGAGCAGCTCGAGGCCGCGCGAGAAAGTCGCGCGGATCTCGGCGTCGCTCGATTCGCCGGAGAAATCGACCACCGTGGTCGACGGATCCTCGGCCACCTCTCGAAGCCCCCCCTCGCGGCGCGAATGCCGGAGCGCGAGCCAGAGCACCAGTGCGAGCCCGAGCGCGAGCGCGAGGGCCCAGAGGAGCAGGTAGGGTGCCGAGGTGGAAGAGAGGGCGTCCATCAGCTCGCCGGCAGGATCGTCTGGAGGAGGGAGCGGAGCTCGGCGGTGCCCGCGCGCCAGAGCGGCCAAGAGATCGCCCACCAGGCGAGGAGGACCAGGAGCAGCGAGAGCGCCCAGACGCCCGCGCGCGGCAGGGTCTGCGGCTTGCCGCCTTCGAGCGTGTGGCGATAGGCGTCGGGAAACAGCCGCCCGGCCGTGGCCGGATCGCGCGGATCGCCGGCCGCGATGAGCGCTCCGAGCGACCGGCGCTTTTCCGCCAGCTCGGCCTCGGCACCGGTCGTACCCCGCAGCGCGCCTTCGAAGCCGAGGGCGAGCGCGATCAGGTACATCCGCGCCTGGGGGACGGCTCGAGGTCCGGGAGCCGCGATCAGCTGGTCGATCCGGGAGAGGACCTCCGTCGCTCCGTCCTCGGTGCCGAAGAACTGCTTTTCGAGTGTCGACCGCTGCCAGGCGACCTGACCCGCCCAGTCGAGGTTCAGAAACGTGTCGTCGCCGAACGTCGCCATCAGATAACGCGAGATGTCGGTGAGCGGGTTCGACGCACTTCCGGCCGCGGGCGGCGCGAGGAACGGTACGAGGCGGACGCGAACCGCGTCATAGATCGCCGGCGGAGAGGCCGTGGCGCTGGTGGCTGTCGGAGCGGTCGCGCCCGACGCGGCCATCGAGGCGGCGGTCGCCGCGGTGTTCGAGCCGCCCGAGCCCGCCGAGCCGGAAGGCGCGGTGCGCACCGGCAACGTGCCCGCCGCGAGCTGGTCGAGAATCTCGGCCACCTCCGCCGCGAAGGCGCGGAAGCGCAACACCGGATCGGTCGGCAGGGAGGGGGCGGCCATCGCGCAGTTCAATCCCGGATTCGAACCAGCGAGAAATCGGTCGAATGAAGGGTCAGTCTCTGGTCGTGGAACGGCTGGAAGATCGCCCGATGCGCGCCGGGCGAAAAGTAGCCGGCAAAGAGGATCGCGCCGTTGATTCCGGGTCGATAGGAGATCTCGGGCGAGGTGACCGTTTCACCCGGCACCCATTGCCACATCTGAGAGCTCCAGCCGTCCCCCTCCGGGTTGTCGAGAAGAAATTGAGCGCGACCGGCGAACCATTGCGCGGCGGTCATCTTCGAGAGCGTGCCGAAGAGAGAGGAGTCGTAAACCAGGACGACCTCGACCGGCACCGGACTGTTCTGGTTGATTCCGGCCTCGACCGTCACGTCCATCCGGAAAGAGCCGCCGAAGAACGAACGCGCGCGCGGCAGCTTCGCGCAGCCCGCGACCGAGATCCAAAGCGCGATTGCGAGCAGCGCCCGCGACGCCGAATGCACTTTTGCCACGTCACCCCGCCGGATCATCTACCTCTTCCCCGACGCCGGAACCCGACGCCCAGCGCAGCCATGACTTTTTTTTTCAAATCCGGGCGAGCAAGCTATCACAGGCGGTAGAACCCGAAGGAGTGCTGCGACCCGAAGCGCCTCGACCGCTTCCGGGTCCCCGGGTAGCATCCGCCGCATGCCGTTCGTCTACCTGCTGCGCTGCCGCGACGGAACGCTCTACGCGGGAGCCGCCGTCGACCTCGCCCGGCGCTTGCGCGAGCATCAGGCCGGCAAGGCCTCCCGCTACACCCGCTCGCGTTTGCCGGTCGACCTCGCCTGGTCGATCGAGGTCCAAACCTGGAGCGAAGCGCTACGTGAGGAGCGAAGGATCAAGAAGCTGCGGCGGGCAAGGAAGGAAGAGATGATGGCCGGCGCTCGCTGAAAAGAGATGCACATTCATCGGCGAGCTGTAACTGCAGCTCGGCCCCGTGCAGTTGGCGCTCGCGCACGCCTCGCAGCTGCCGAGGCAAGTGTCGCCACAGGCTCCGCCCCCACAAGAGGGCGGAGCCGGCTTCAGGATTATGGCGTCGGCTCGGCCACCGGCTCGGTCGGCGGGGTCGCCGGCGGCTCCCACCCGCCCCCCAGCGCTTTGAACAGCGCGACAGCGGCGGCCAGCTCGTTGCGGCGCGCCCCGGCCCAGTTGAGCTGGGCGAGGAACTGGTTGCGCTGCGCGTCCAGGACCTCGAAATACGAGGACTCTCCGGCGTCGTACCGGATGTCGGCCAGCCGGTGCGCGCGGCCGAGCGCTTCGACCTGGCGCTCTCGCGCCTCGCGCTCGACGGCTCCGGTCGAACGGGCGACCAGGGCATCTTCGACCTCGGCGAACGCGGTCTGGATCGACTTTTGGTACGCGGCCTCGGCCTGCTTCTCACGCGCGGCCGCAGCCTCTACTTGACGCCGGGTGCGGCCCGCGTTCCAGATCGGCTGGAGGACGCCGAGGGCGGCCTGCCAGATCCCCGTGCCGGACGAGAGCAGATCGCCGAGGTCCGTGCTCTCCGAGCCGGCGTAAGCGGTGAGCGAGATCGAGGGGAAGTAGGCCGCGCGGGCGATGCCGATACGCGCGTTCGCCGCGATCAGCCGCTGCTCGGCCGCGATCACGTCGGGACGCCGGGCGAGCAACTCCGACGGCAGGCCCACCGGGATCTCCGGCAACTTCGTCGCCTCGAGCGAGCTCCCGGGCCGGTCGATCGCGCCGCCGACCCGGCCGAGCAGGACGTTCAGGCGATTCTCGGTCTGGCGGATCGCGCGGGTGAGGGCGGGCACCGTGGCCTCGGCCGCCGCAAGCTCCGACTGGGCTTGCGCGAAATCGAGCTCGGAGATGGTGCCCGCGTCGTAGCGGACTTTCTGCAGGCGGACCGATTCGCCCCGGGTGTCGAGGGTCTCCCGGGTGATCGCGAGCTCCCGCTCGAACACCAGGAGATCGAACCAGGCGGTCGCGACGTCTGCCGCGATCGCGAGCCGCACGTTCCGCC
>JBGAGQ010000126.1:0-4946 GCA_044226625.1 Thermoanaerobaculia bacterium | reverse complement strand
AGCGTCGCCGCGTTCGCCCTCTTGGAGAAGTACAAGCTTGGGCGAAAACGCATTGCAGACACCCTTTTCGCGGCGTCGCTCCTTGCGCATGACGTCGGAGAGCTGATTACCTGCAATCCGGCCGATTTTCGAATCTTCGACCGGTTGATGCTGGTGAATCCAAGGGGAGCGGCTCATCCCTAGAGCCAGTAGGCCCAAGCCGAGAGATTCAGCTCGAAAAGGCTCGATCTCGATGTCCCTTCACGGTCGGTTCACACGCCGTTCTTATATGAACCGCAAGCTCCTCCTCGTGGCAGAGCCGATGCCTGCCCAGGAGGACTTCGATGAGATCGTCGTGGCGTTGCGTAGTTCTGGCCTTGTGCGTCGCGTCCGGGATGGCGCGTCCGGGGGCTGCCGATTCTGAAAGCACCGACAGCGGTGGAAAGACGCTGTCGCCGTATTTCCTGGTCGAAAACGGAGATCCCTCGATCGACCGGCTGCCGTTGGCCGAGACGAAGGCGGAGGTCCACATCGCCGGTGTGATCGCCGACGTCGTGGTCACGCAGGTCTACACCAACAAGGGGAGCCGCCCGATCAACGCGCGGTACGTCTTCCCGGCGTCCACCCGGGCGGCGGTCCACGGCATGACGCTGCAGGTCGGCGACCATCGCGTGAGGGCGCAGATCCGCGAGAAGCAGCAGGCGAAGCAGGAGTTCGACGAGGCGAAGAAGGAGGGCAAGAGCGCCGCGCTGCTCGAACAGGACCGACCGAACGTGTTCGGCATGTCGGTCGCGAACGTCCTGCCGGGCGACGAGATCCGGGTCGAGCTGCACTACAGCGAGCTGCTGATTCCGACCGACGGTACCTACGAGTTCGTCTACCCAACGGTGGTCGGCCCGCGCTACTCGACGAAGCTGGACAGCGGGGCGGCCGAGGACGGCAAATGGGTGAAGAGCGCCTACACCCACGAGGGCCAGGCGCCCAGCTATGCGTTTGGTATCGAGACGAGCCTCGCCGCCGGCATGCCGATCGAGGAAGTGTCCTGTCCGTCGCATCGGACCCACGTCGATTGGCAGGGAACGAATCAGGCGAAGATCGAGCTCGATCCGGGTGAGGCGAACGGCGGCAACCGCGACTACATCCTGCGTTATCGATTGCAGGGCAAGCAGGTCCAGGCGGGCCTGCTGCTCTACCCGGGGGGGCCGGCCAAACCGGGAGGGCCGGTCGAGAATTTCTTCCTGCTCATGGTCCAGCCGCCGCAGCGGGTGGCGCCGCAGCAGATTCCGCCGCGCGAGTACGTCTTCGTGCTCGACGTTTCCGGCTCGATGGACGGATTTCCGCTCGATACGGCGAAAGCGCTCATGCGCCATCTGATCGGTTCGCTGCGGCCGATCGACCGGTTCAACGTCGTCCTGTTCGCAGGTGGCTCGCGTCTGCTGGCCCCGACGTCGATCCCCGCGACGAAAGAAAACGTCGAGCGGGCGATCACCGACATCGAGCGCGAGCAGGGTGGCGGCGGCACGGAGCTGGGGCTGGCGCTCGACCGCGCGCTCAATCTGCCGGGAGCCGAGGTGGTCTCGCGCTCGACGATCGTGGTGACCGACGGTTACATCGACGCCGAGGCGGAGGTCTTCGAGAAGATCCGGACGAACCTGAACCGGACGAACGTCTTCGCCTTCGGCATCGGCAGCTCGGTCAACCGGTACCTGATCGAGGGGATGGCGCACGCGGGCGGCGGCGAGCCGTTCGTCGTCGAAGCGCCCGAGGCGGCGAGAGAGGTTTCCGCGAAGTTCGAGGGGTACGTCGCGACGCCGGTCTTGACCGACATCGCCTGGAAGACCGACGGCTTCACGGCGTACGACGTCGAGCCGCGCTCGATCCCCGACCTGTTCGCCGACCGGCCACTCGCGATCTTCGGCAAGTGGAAAGGCGCGCCCACGGGGACGATCCGGATCACCGGCGTCGTGGGCGGCGGGCCGTGGGAGAGCGAGATCGACGTAGCGGCCGCGAAGCCCTCGCCCGATCTCGGAGCGCTCCGTTACCTCTGGGCTCGCTCGCGCGTCGCGCGCCTTTTGGACTTCGGCAGCGACGAGAGCCCGCAGACCGTGGCGGAGATCACCCGGCTCGGTCTCACCTACGAGCTGCTCACAAAGTTCACCTCGTTCCTGGCGGTGCACGAGGTGGTGCGAAATCCGAACGGTCAGGCGGAGGACGTGGCCCAGCCGCTGCCGATGCCGCAGGGCGTTTCCGATGCCGCGGTGGGCGGATCCTCGGTTCCCGAGCCGGAGCTTCCGGTGCTCGTACTGGTCAGCCTCGCGCTGCTCTGCCTCACGCCGCCGGTGCGGGCGAGGATCGGGCGGATGCTTCCCTTCGGCGTGCATTGAAGCCGTGAAGGCAAGCGGGCGGAGCTCGCCTCCGCCCGCCGTACGTGGATGGAATGCCCTGAAGTCGTAGGGCCTCTGCCCCTACGCGGGCCAATCGAGAAGCCATTGGAAAGGTTTGACGCAATGAACGGGTACAAGATTGCCGCCGCCGCTCGACGTTGGCCGTGGATCTCATGGACCGCCTGTCTCACCATGGCCTATGCGCTCAAGATCGGCTACAGCCGGGCGGACGCGGAAGGGCTCGGGTGGATTCTCGAACCCACGGCTCAGGTCGTGGGCGCGCTACGCGGCGAGCGGCTCGCGCTCTACTCCGAGGGTTGGGCGCCAGCCGATCGGTCGTATGTGATCGCGCCCGCCTGCGCCGGGGTCAACTTCCTGATCCTGGCTTTCGTCGTCTCGGTGCTCGGCTTCTCGCATCGAGTCCGTACGGCTCGGGGGCGGAGCGGTTTCTTCCTCGGCGCGCTCGCGGGCGCTTGGATGGCGACGCTCCTCGTCAACGGCGTTCGGATCCTCGGGTCGATCGAGCTCTATCGTTTGGGCTCGATCTGGGGCGTCACGGCCGGTCAGCTCCACCGGTTGCTCGGTGTCGTGATCTATCTCGGCGCGCTGCTCGGTCTGTTCGGAATTCTCGATCGTTGGACGGTTCGAAGCGCACCCGGCGATCCCGCCAGGAAACCCGCAGCGGCCGTGCCGTGGCTGGTTCCGGCGGCCTATCTCGGCATGACACTCGGCGTGCCGATCCTCACCGGCGCCTACGCCCAGAGGGGACCGCTTTTCGCCGAGCATGCCATCATGGTCCTCGGAGCGACGATCGGCGCGTTGGGCGTAGCCCTCGTGGTCTGGCGCTGGATCGATCGCATCGAGGGGAGGCCATGACCGGGGCGACCGGAAAACCGTCGATTCTGGTGGTGGAGGACGAGCCGGCGATCGCCGACACGATCCAGTACGCGCTGGAGGCGGAGGGCTTCCACTGCCTGCGCCTCGAGATCGGGGCGACCGTCGTCGAGACGGTCGAGCGGGAGCGTCCGGCGCTCGTCGTGCTCGACATCGGCTTGCCCGACATGAGTGGGATCGAGGTCTGCCGCCGCCTGCGCGAAGACCGCGACGTGCCGATCATCTTCTTGACCGCGCGGAACGCCGAGGTCGACCGGGTGGTGGGCCTGGAGCTAGGGGCTGACGACTACGTGACCAAGCCGTTCAGCCCGCGCGAGCTCGCGGCCCGGGCCAAGGCGGTGCTCCGCCGCGCGCGGCCGGAACGGTCCGCGGAGCCCGCCGCGCGCGCCATCACCTTCTCCCACGATCCGGCGAAGAAACAGATCGCCTACGGCGGCCGGCCGCTCGATCTATCCCGCTACGAATACCGCCTGCTCGCCCTCCTGCTCGAACATCCCGGGCGGGTTTACAGCCGCGACCAGCTGCTCGACCTGGTGTGGGACGAGCCGGAGGCGAGCTTCGACCGCACGGTCGACGCCCACGTGAAGAACCTGCGCGCGAAGCTGCGCGAGGTGCGCCCCGACCTCGACCCGATCGCGACCCATCGCGGCATGGGGTATTCGTGGAAGGAAGGGGTATGAGGCTCGGGTTCCGGATCTTCTTGATCTACCTGGCCATCTTCGCCGTCTGCTTCTACTACGCCACCGACTGGATCTGGACGACGCTCCGCACGCGCTACCTCGAAAGCGTGGAGGAGCCGTTGGTCGATGCCGCGAACCTGATCGCGGCGCAGGTGGAGCGTGAGATGGCGCGCTCCGATTTCTCCTACGCCGCCCTCCAGAGCACGTTCTCCCACGCCCACCTGCGCCCGCTCGCGGCGCGGATCTACGGTCTCGAGAAGCGCGCGGTCGATCTCGATCTCTACCTGACCGACGTCACCGGCCGCGTCCTGCTCGACACGCGCCGGCCGAGCGCCGTGGGGGAGGACTACAGCAAAGTGCGCGACGTCTCGCTGACCCTCGCGGGGCAATACGGCGTCCGCACCTCGCGGCGCGATCCGGCCGATCCGTTCTCGACCGTGCTCTACATCGGCGCGCCGATCCATCGCGACGGCAAGATCGCGGGGGTGCTCACCCTAGCCGAACCGACCGTGAGCATCGAGGCATTCCTTCATCTCGCCCGCCCGGCGTTCGTCCGCGCGGGTCTGCTCACCCTGCTCGTCGTGGCGCTCCTGAGTCTCGCGGTCTCGTGGGGGATCACCGATCCGATCCGCCGCCTCGCGCGCTACGCCGAGGGGATCCACGAAGGAAAGCATCCACCGTTCCCGCGCCTCGGCCGCTCCGAGATCGCCGACCTGGGGCAGGCTCTGCGGCGAATGCAGGAGACGCTCGAAGGGCGGCGCTACGCCGAGGAGTACGCGACCACGCTCACCCACGAGCTCAAAAGTCCGCTCTCGGCGATCCGGGGCGCGGCCGAGCTGCTCGAGGACGAGACCATGCCGCCGGCCCAACGCGAGCGCTTCGTCGCCAATGTCCGCTCCGAGTCGGAGCGGATCGCGCGGATCGTCGACCGCATGCTCGATCTCGCGAAGCTCGAGAACCGGCGCGACGAGCCGGAAATGGAGCCGGTCGATTTGAACGCCTTGCTGCG
>JBGAGQ010000056.1:0-44958 GCA_044226625.1 Thermoanaerobaculia bacterium | reverse complement strand
CGGCCACGGGCGGCACCGGCGGCTGCGCCGGCCAGAGCGTTCGTATCGCGTTCACCACGATCTCCGACTGCTCGACGACTGGAGACGGCTGGTTCCTCGACAACGTGACGGTCACGGCCTGCACGCCGTAACGCAGACCGAAGCCGTACGAGTCGTCTTGTAAAGCGAAGGCCCCTTTCCGGAAACGGGAGGGGGTCTTTTTTTTGGGTTCTCCTCACGCACGTGCAGCTGATCGCGGTCTCACCCAGGCCCCCTCTGGAGTAGGGATGGAAACTGCTGGCGGCCGGCCCGGAACGGGATTCCGACCTCCCTACCGGAATTGGTGACGCAACACTCGGACCTCGTACCGCAACGCTCGGCACTTTCGATGCAACACATGAACCCTCTTCCAGGCAGCACAAATCGGAGATGAAGCAGCACGCACCTCTCGTCGCATCACAAAGTTCCGTCTCCCGGCCGGCGGGACCCGCTCCCGCGACGTTGGGGAGAAGCTCCGGACGGCACAGAACCCGGTCCGGACGGCCCCGTCTCGGTTCCCGACGATCCGGAAGCTTCCCTTTGTGTTGCCTCCGTGGTGCCGTGCGTTGCGGAACGAGATCCGTGTGATGCGGACCAAAGTCCGTGTGATGCGGACCAAGGTCCGTGCGTTGCGGAACGAGGTCTGTGTGTTGCGGAGCTCGATTGGAAGGATGCGGCAACCTTGTCCGGTGCTGCGTCTGAATCTCCGCGCGACGCCGTACAGCTCGCTGTCCAATAGGGAGAGGGTCCTCCGCGGCCGGGGCGTGTCCCGGCAGGCGAAGACTCGCGGCCGGGACGCGAAGCAACACATCGTAGCGTCTCGCCACGAAGTTCCGGCAACACAGCTTGGCTCCCGAACCCCTTGGAGAGCATAGGAGGAGAGCCGAAATTTCTGGGCGGTGGGCCGTTGCTGTTGTGCGACAATCGACGATCCGATCGGAAGCTGTCGCTGATTGTCTGGTCTCCATCGCCTGGGAGGTCTCGATGTCCAAGACCTGGCACCCCGCTTCCACTGAGTTGATCGACCTTTTGCACAATCGGCTCGATTCTCAGGCAAGAAGCAGCGCGCTGCTCCATCTCGTGCGAGGGTGCGCCATCTGCCAGCGGCGCCTGAAGCCCTGGATGGAACTGGCTCTCCATCCCGAGCACTCGCCATCGCCACGCGCCTCACGTTCCGCTGCGGACACGCTCGAGGCCTACGATGGAGCTCTCCTTCGAATGACCCGTTTCGTCCGTCGACTCGACCAACGGCAGCGAAAGGTCGCCGAAGAAGTCCGTCGGTTCCTCGTTTCGAGACAACTACCCGGTCCGATCCCTGAAGGTCCTGAGGTGGAAGCCCGCATCCGCTATCGCTGCCGCGTCTGGCTGGCGGCGTTTCCCGCCCTCCGCCAGGGTACGCCGGAGGCGTATGAGGCCGCCGCGCGCCTGCTGGTCTCCGAGGTGACTCGTCTGCTTCCCTCGAGGGAAACTCGTTCAGAGGAGGCCTGGCGTGATGCCGAGCTCGCGGCGAGGCTCTGGGCCGAGCTCGCCAACGCGGAGCGCCTGCTCGGACGCTATCGGATGGCCGAAGAGTCGTTTCGGCGGGCGATGGACCTCGTCGGCCGCGGACACGGTGATCGTCTCGTGCTCGCCGGCTTGTTTGATCTCTCCGCCTCCTTATGGATCGATCAAAACCAGTTCGACCGGGCGGACGAAGCGCTCGGTCTCGCCCATCGGATTTATTTGGAGAAGGGTCAGCTTCACCGCGCGGGCAAGGCGCTCTTTCTCCGCGGCGTCGCCGTCGGCCAGGCCGGAAGGGTCGAGTCGGCGATCAACCATTTCTGCCGCGCCTACGATCTCATCGACGCCGACAAGGCGCCCGATCTGGCGGTCTCGGCGCTCAAGAACGCGATTCTCTTGCTCGCCGATCTGGGAGATTTCGCCCGCGCCGACCGGCTGCACCTTTCCGCGCGCCCGGTCCTCGAAGCGCTCGCCAGCCCGATCGAGAGGTTGAAGCTGCGCGCCGTCGCCGGGAAGATCGCCGCCGGTCTCGGCCGGCTGCACCAGGCGAAGGCGGCGTTCCGCACGGTGCGCCGCGAGTTTGCGCGGCTGAAGCTGCCGATGCACGCCGCGGTCGCGGGACTGGAGCTCTGCGCGATCTGGCTTCAGGAAGGGCGGACCGAAGAGGCCAAGACGATCGTCGAAGAAACGATCGCGGCCTTTCTCGCCCTCGGCATCGAGCGCGAAGAGTTCGCCTCGCTCCTCCTGCTCGACGAAGCCGTCCGCCAGCAGCAGGCCACCGTCGAGCTTGCGAAGGCGGCGCTCAAAGAGGCCGAAAACCTACGGCCGCAGCGCCCGGGGGCCACTTGATCTCGCAGGATCAGGTCGCCTCGGCGGGCTTGGAACGCGTCCCCTTGCGGGACGGCTGGCGGCCCGGGCGCTTCTTGTCGAGCTTCTCCTCGTGCTTGGCGAGAAGCGCGTTCAATCGGACCTCGACCATCGCCACCAACTGGTCGACCGACGGCGGGGGCTGGTCGAGGCCATGGACGCGATCCATGTCGGCAGCGGCCGTCTCAGGGGTGAGTCCGTGACGACGAGCGGCGGCGCGGATCATCTCCTCCAGCCCCGGAGGCGGCAGCTCAGAAACGCTCTTGCGCGGGAACAGGGCACCGAAGAAATCCTCCGGGTAGGTCTCGGCGACCTCCAAGATCTCGAACACGTGGCGGACTTTTAGATCGATTCGCCCTTTGAGCAGTTGGCTGGTCGTGCCGCGGCACCAGCCGCGGCTCTCATCCACCTGCTTCTTCGACTTGCCCGAAGTGCGCAAAGCGATCTCCAGTAGCTCGATGATCCTCTGTTCTTCGTCGCGCATACCGAAGCGCCTCCCTGAGTGGCCCTGGCGAATGGGTCTCTGCCTGGAAATGCACATTTCTCGACGAGAAGAGCCGACCTGCGCGCCGACCCCGCCGTCTCCGAGGTCTTCGAGGTCAGAAAATGACGGCGGGCGACGGACGTGGACCCTGGCACTCTACCCGAAGAGGTGGCGCGTTTCGGCTCGCCGGGTCGTAAGATACCGCCGAATGTTTCTCGCGCTCCCTCGTCGCCTCGCCGCCGTTGCCCTCCTCGCCGGTCTGATCGGCGGGGCCGCACCGGGCGGCATCTGCGGGACCGAGCGTTGCCCGATGGACCGGGTGGCGCGCCAGGCCTGCCGGAGAATGGGGGGCGACTGCTGCCCCGGGGCCGTGCGCGCCGACCGCGCGCCCACGTCCGCGGTCTCCTCGCTTGCCGCGCTGCCCTCGGCGCCCGCGGCACCGGCTCCCGCACCGGGTCTCCCCGCTCTCGCGCCGACCGACGGACGGCCGAGGAACGCCACCGCGCTCCATCCGGAGATCGCCCGCTTCACCCTCTACGCCGCGTTCCTGATCTAGGGGGTTTCCTCAGGAGAAGTGTGTCCGCTCGGAGCCCCGCAAGGGCTCCTCGACGACCCGTTTTCCGGAGGAACAATGCCCTTCTTCGTAGCCCGACGATCGATCGTCCTCGCCCTCTGGATCGGCTCGGCCCTCGCGCGGCCGGGCGGCTCCCAGAGCGGCTCGCAAACTCTCGCCCAGCCTGTTTCCACACCCCCCGCGCCTCCAATCGCGCCCGCCCCAGCGCCTTCGGTCGCACCGGAATCGGCGCCCCCCGTCGAAACGCTGATCGCCGAGGCGCTCGCCGCGAACCCGGAGATCCGCGCGGCCGAAGCGCGCGCGGCGGCGGCGGAGGCCGCGGCGCGCCCTGCCGGCGCGTTGCCGGGGCCGATGATCGAGACCTATCTCGATGACGAGAGCTTCCCTCGCTACACGGTCGGCACCAGCGAGTTTTCAATTCTGGGGATCGAGGTCCGGCAGGAGCTGCCGCACCCCGCGCGGCGACGGGCGGAGCGGGCGGTCGCGGCCAGCGCGACCCTGGTTCCCCGGGAGGCCGCCGCGCTCGCGGTCCGCCGTGTGGCCGCCGGTGTGCGCTCGGTTTACGCCCGGATCTACGCGCTCGATCAAGCCGACGCGGCCTGGAACGCCGGGCGCGAGTTGCTCGATCTGATGGCGGCGACCGCCACCAGCGCCTACGGCGCGGGCCAGGGAGGGCAGGGGGAGGTCGCGCGGGCACAGCTTGAGCGCCTCCACGCCGAGGAGCGGCGGATCGAGATCGCCTCCGAGCGGCGCTCCGCCGAGGCGGAGCTCGCACGCTGGCTCGGCCGGAGCGGCCCCCTGACGATCGGGCCTGTGCTCTCTTTGCCGCAGCCACCGCAATGGTTCGAGCCCGAGGCCGCTCCGCCTTCGACCGCGGACCCCGGCCCTGAGACGGCTTCTGCCGCGGTTCCTTCCACCGCGGGCACCGCGGATCAACCCGAAGCGAAAAGACCTCCGGCGAGCGAGCGCCCCGCCGGCCACGAAGCGGAGCCGGGGGATCGGACCGAGAGGCCGGCCCGTGCGTTCGCGAACTCTCCCGAGGTGCGGCTGGCCGACGCCGAGCTGACGGCGGCGCGCTTTCGCGCGGACCTCGCGGGGCTTGCGGCGAAACCGGATTTCTCGGCGGGGGTCGGCGTCGGCACCCGCGGCCCGCTCGACCCCATGGTCGCGCTCCGCTTCGGGGTGCAGCTCCCCTCGCTCCAAAAAGGACGGGCCGAGGCGTTGCGCGTCGCGGCGGCTCGCGAGGTCGAAGCCGCGCGCGCGGACCTCCGGGCGGCCGAGCTCGGCGCGCGGGCCGAGTCCGAGCGGCTCCTCGCCGACGTCGCGCGGTACGGAGAGATCGCGTTCCACCTTCGCGAGGCGCTCCTGCCCCAGGCGCGGCTCGCTTTCGACGCCTCGCGCTCCGACTACCTCGCCGGACGAGGCGACCTTTCGGGGGCGCTTGCCGCATTCCAAACCTGGATCGACGCACGGGCCGATCTCGCACGGGCCGAAGCAGCCCGCTACGTCGCCGCCGCGGAGCTCGCGGCGCTGCTCGGACCGCCCACCGCCTCGAAGCTGCTCGCCGAACCCGACGCGATTCCTCCTTCTCCTTCTCCGCTGCCCTCTTCGCCGCAAGCTCCTTCCCCCTTGGAAATCCCGCCCTCGAGAGGAGACGTCCGATGACCCCGCGGCCGTTCCCCCGCATCCGCACCGCCGTGCTCTCGCTGGTGGTCCTCCTCGCGCTCCCGCTCGGCTGCTCGAAACATGCGCACGAGCCGGCAGCCGCCGGACAGAAGCCCCTCTTCTACCGCCATCCCATGCAGCCCGACATCACCTCGCCGGTCCCGGCGAAGGACGACATGGGGATGGACTACATTCCGGTCTACGCCGAACCGGGAAGCGAGGCCACGGGATCGACAGCGGCGGGGGAACAGACCGGGGCCCCACCGAAGCCGGCCGCCGCCCCGGCGCTCTCGGCGGCGAGTCTCGCGCTCGGCGGGGTCGCGGTCGTTCCGGTGGTCCGCGAGCCGTTCGCCCGCTCGGTCCGCCTGCCCGGGACGGTGACGGCCGACGAGGCGCGCCGGACCGAGGTGGTGGCGCGTTTCGCGGGATGGCTCGAAGGGTTGTCGGTGGGGCGCACCGGCGAGCGGGTCCGCCGCGGCCAGACGCTCGCCGAGCTGTTTTCGCCCGAGCTGGTCGCGGGGCAGGAGGAGTATCTCCGCGCCCGGGAGACGGCCGCGCGCTTCGCCGCCTCGACGATTCCGGAGGTCGTGGAAGGAGGCCGAGAGATCGCCGAGGCTGCGCGGCGACGGCTCGCGCTGCTCGGCCTGCCCGAGGCGGCGCTCCGGCGTATCGAGCAGAGCGGACGGACGGAGCGGACGCTCGCGATCCCGGCGCCGACCTCGGGCTGGGTGACCCGGCTCGCCGCGGTGCGCGGGGCCCGGGTCGAGGCGGGCGCGACGCTGTTCGAGATCAGCGACCTTTCGACCGTGTTCGTCGAGGCGAGCCTCCCCGAGGAGGATGCGGCGCTCGGCGTGGCGGGGAGGGAGGCGACGCTCACCTTCGCCGCCGTACCGGGAACGAGCCGCACGGGGCGCCTGGTCGGAGTGCTGCCGATGCTTGACACCGCGAACCGGACGCTCACCGTGCGGATCGCGGTGCCGAACGGCGACCTGGCGCTCAAGCCCGGCATGTCCGCGTTCGTCGAGCTCGCCGAGCCGCCGCGCGCGGTCCTCCTGC
Source organism: Thermoanaerobaculia bacterium (assembly GCA_044226625.1). Taxonomy (GTDB): domain Bacteria; phylum Acidobacteriota; class Thermoanaerobaculia; order Multivoradales; family UBA5704; genus DASYKS01. The sequence goes on along the minus strand of JBGAGQ010000056.1, from coordinate 38,794 downwards.
TGCCCGACGCGAGCCTGCTGCCCACGGGGGAGCGGACGCTCGCGTTCGTCGAGACGGCCGCCGGGCGGTTCTCGCCGCGGGAGGTCGAGGTCGGGGCGCGCGCGAACGGCCGAGCGGAGATCCTCTCGGGCGTCCGCGAAGGCGAGAAAGTGGCGGCGCAAGCGGCGTTCTTGCTCGATGCCGAGAGCCGGCTGCGCGGCGCGCTCCCCGCTTCGCCGAACCCTCGGACTCCCTCCGCGGCCACCCCGCCGAAGCCGAGAGAACCGCGATGATCGCCCGCATCATCCGCGTCTCGGCGCTCCATCCCCTGTTCGTGCTGCTTGCGGTCGGGGCGCTCGTACTGCTCGCCGTGGCGACGCTCGACCGCATTCCTCTCGACGCACTCCCCGACCTGTCGGACCCGCAAGTGATCGTTTTCTCGCGCTGGGACCGGCCGCCCGATCGGATCGAGGCGCAGGTGACTTATCCGCTGGTGACCGCGCTGCTCGGGGCCTCAGGGGTGAAAGCCGTGCGCGGCTTCTCCGACTTCGGCTTCTCCTACGTGTACGCGATCTTCGAGGAGGGGACCGACACCGGCCAGGCGCGCTCGCGCGTGCTCGAACAGCTCGCCAAGGCCCAGCTTCCGGAGGGCGTGCGGACGGAGCTAGGCCCCGACGCCTCGGGCGTCGGCTGGGTCTATCAATACGCGCTGGTCGACCGTAGCGGCCGCCTCTCGTCGACCGACCTGCGGCAGCTCCAGGACTGGACGCTCCGCTTCGCCGTCCAATCGGTGCCCGGTGTCGCCGAGGTGGCGACGATCGGCGGGCTGCCCCCCGAAATGCAGATCACCGCCGATCCCGTCCGTCTGCAGGCCTACGGGCTCGCGCTCGGCGATCTGGTCGCCGCCGCCCGCGACGCGAACGTCGAGAGCGGGGGCCGCCTGATCGAGGCCGGGGGCGCCGAGATCATGGTCCGCGGACGTGGCCTCGCGCGCAACGAGGCGGATCTCGAAAGCGCCGTCGTGCGCGCCGAGCCGGGGCGCGCGCCGGTGCGGCTGAGCGACGTGGCCGAGGTGGCGCTGGGACCCGCGCTCCGCCGAGGCGCCGCGGATCTGGACGGCACGGGCGACGCGGTCGGCGCGATCGTCATCCTGCGGCACGGAGAGAACGCGCTCGCCGCGATCGATCGGGTGAAGGCAAAACTCGCCGAGCTCTCCCGGAGCCTCCCCCCCGGGGTCGAGATCGTCCCGACCTACGACCGCGGCAGCCTGATCCGCGCGACGATCCGCACCCTCCGGCACGAGCTGGTGATCGAGATGGTCGTGGTGGCGCTGGTGATCCTCCTGTTCCTCTGGCATTTCCCGTCGGCGATCGTGCCGATCGTGACCCTGCCGGTCGCCGTGCTGCTGGCGTTCCTGCCGTTCTCCGCCCTTGGATTGGAGATCAATTTGATGTCGATCGCCGGCATCGCGATCTCGATCGGCGTGCTGGTCGACGGCGCGATCGTCGAGGTGGAGAACGCCTATCAGCGCATCCACCTCTGGCAGGTGGGCGGCAAGAAGGAGCCGTTCGCGGCGGTGCGCCTGAGGGCGCTCGAGGAAGTCGGACCGTCGGTCTTCTTCTCGCTCCTGGTGATCGCCGTCGCCTTCCTGCCGGTATTCGCCCTCGCGGGTCAGGAAGGTCGCCTGTTCCGGCCGCTCGCGGCGTCGAAGAACTTGACCATGGCGGTCGCCGCGCTGCTCGCGATCACGCTCGATCCCGCCCTGCGCATGCTGTTCGCGCGCGCCGAGCCGTTCGCGTTCCAGCCGCGCTGGCTCGCCCGGGTGACGAACGCTTTCGCGGTCGGCACCTACCGCGCCGAGGGCGACCACCCCATCCAACGCGGCGTGGCGAAGCTCTACGAGCCGGCATGCCGCTTCGTCCTCCGCCATCCCCAGGCGACGATCGCCGCCGCGCTCCTGCTCGTCGCGGCGAGCGTGCCGGCCTATCTCTCGCTCGGCAGCGAGTTCATGCCGCCGCTCGACGAGGGGACGATCCTCTACATGCCAAGCACCCTGCCCGGCCTGTCGATCGGCGAGGCGCAGCGGCTGCTCACCGCGGAGGACCGCGTGCTCAAGAGCTTCCCGGAGGTCGAGCGGGTATTCGGCAAAGCCGGGCGCGCCGAGAGCGCCACCGATCCCGCGCCGCTTTCGATGGTCGAGACCACCGTGGTGCTCAAGCCTCGCGACGCATGGCGCGAGAAGCGGCGCTGGTGGTCGGGGCACATGCCCTCCTGGGCTCGCGCGCCGCTCGCCGCGCTCTGGCCGGACCGGATCTCGCGCGAGGAGCTGATCGCGGAGATGGACGCGGCGATCCGCGCGCCGGGGGTGACGAATTCCTGGCTCCAGCCGATCCAGACGCGCATCCTGATGCTTTCGACCGGACTGCGCACACCGGTCGGGATCAAGGTCTACGGCGCCGACCTCAGCGAGATCGAGCGGGTAGGCGCCGAGCTCGAGAGCGTCGTCGCGCGCGTATCCGGGGCGGCCCACGTCTTCGCCGAACGGACGGCGGGCGGCCTGTTCCTCGACGTGATTCCGCGCCGGGAGGAGCTCGCGCGCTACGGACTCTCGGTCGCCGATCTCGATCGGCTGCTCGCGACCGCGGCGGGAGGCGAGCAGGTCGCGACGCTGCTCGACGGCCGGGCGCGGATACCCATCTCGGTGCGCCTGCCCCGCGAGCTGCGCGACACGCCGGACGCTCTGGCCCGATTGCCGATCGACACCCCGGTGGGCACGCCGGTACGGCTCGGCCAGGTCGCCGACCTCGCGGTCGTCTCCGGCCCGTCGATGATTCGCGACGAGAACGGCTTCCTCGTCGGGTACGTCTACGTGGACGTTGTGGGCCGCGACCTGGGAGGCTTCGTCGAAGCGGCGCAGGCGGCCGTCGCGCGCGAGGTGAAGCTCCCAGCCGGGGTGAGCCTCGGCTGGAGCGGCCAGTACGAGCACCTGCTCACCGCGCGGCGCCGCCTCGCGCTGCTGGTGCCGATCGCCCTCGCGCTGATCTACGTCCTGCTGCTCGCCAACACCGGCGCGGCCTGGAAGGCGACGCTGGTCATGCTCGCGGTGCCGTTCTCCTGCGTCGGTGCGGTCTGGCTTTTCTGGCTGCTCGGCTACCACGTCTCGGTGGCGGCCTGGGTGGGGATGATCGCCCTGCTCGGGCTCGACGCCGAGACCGGAGTCTTCATGCTGCTGTTCCTCGACCTCTCCTGGCGCGAAGCGCGCGCCGCCTCGAGGCTCCGTACGGAGGCGGACCTGGACGAGGCGATCGTCCACGGCGCGGTCAAGCGCGCGCGGCCGAAACTGATGACCGTCGCAGCCGCCTTTTGCGGCCTACTGCCGATCCTCTGGACCCGCTCGGCCGGAGGGGACGTCCTCCAGCGAATCGCCGCGCCGATGATCGGCGGCCTGGCGACCTCGTTTCTGCTCGAGCTGCTGGTCTACCCGGCGGTTTACAAGCTCAAACGCCGGCGGGAGATCGCCGCCGAGGTGGGCTGAAAGCCGGCGGGAGACGCTGGCGTCTCCCGCCGCCCGATCCCCAAGGAGCGAGAGGCCCTACGGCGCCTCGTACGCCCCGATGTCGGCCGCCGCGCCGATCTCCCGTGGGAAGCCGGTTCCGCGTTGATCGGTGAGGAGGCCACCCAGGTTCTCCCCCGCGTCGAGGGCCGGGCTGCCCGACAGCAGCGCCATCGTCATCGTCGGTCCGCCGTTGTTCGCGAGGCCGGCGACGCCCGGCACGAGGACCCCGCAGAGGTTCTTGCCTCCGGCCGTGGTAGGAGCGCAGAGCACTCCGGCCGGCAAGGCCGCCTGCGCGGTGTCGAACAGGTTTCGCGTCGCGATCACCGTCGCCCCGCCGGGTACCCAGGCCGAGACGTCGCGCATCTCGTGTTTGCCGAACAGATTCGAGGAGAGGGTGAGCACCGAGGCGCTGGCGCCGATCACCGCGTCCGAAACCGGACCGGTAAAAAAGTTGCCGTAGAAGGTCGAATTGCGCACCGTTACGGGGCTCTGGGTGCTGATCACTCCCCCCGTGTCGGAGAAGTTGCCGACGAACGTGCTGTTCTCGACCAAGCCCTTGCCGGTGTTCGAGAGGAAGACGATTCCGGTGAAGCCGTTCGAGGCCGCCGAATTGCCACGAAACAGACTGCCGCGCACGGTCCAGGGCCCGTTGCTCGCGAAGACGACGGCGCCCGCGACGAAGCTCGCCGCGTTGTCCGAGAGCTCGGAGTTTTCGATCAACGCGGTGCCGTCGTGCCAAATCGCGCCGAGATCGGACTGGTTGAAAAGGACCTTGCAGCGGCGCATCACCAGGTCGCCGTAGGACTGGATCGCCGCGCCGCGCGAGTTGCCGGTGAACGCCGCCGCGTTGGCGAACAGGACCACGTCTTCCAGCAAGATCGAGGAAGGCTGCGCGGGGACCGCCCCACCGACCTCCATGCGGATGCCGCCCCCTTGGTCGTTGAAGCCTCCCTGCGCCGCCTTGCCGAGCCCGTCTCGGATCGTCAGCCCGCGCACGGTAAATAAGGGCGGCGGCGCGAGCTGGTCGAGCACCAGGACCGACATCACTTTGGAGGCGCTGATCGAGACCTTGGCGGCTCCCGGCCCCTGGATCACGACCGAGGGCTGGCGGATCACCAGCTCGCCGAGCGCCGGGTTGAGCCGAAGGGTGCCCGAGAGGCTCGACAGGAAGACGATCTTGTCGTCCGCGGGGTCGAAGACGCCGCATTCGTTGTTGCCGCCCCCGTTGCCGTTGTGGGCCGCGATCGCCTCGCGGAGCGAGCAGCCGTCGCCCAGGGCGAAGCTGTCAAAAAGGTTCTTGACGGTGTACGTGGCCGCCTCGGCCGCCGAAACGGAAAGAGCGAGGAGGCAGAGGACGGCGAGCGCCGGAAGGCCGACGGAGAGCTTCTTGCGGGAATTCATGACGTTGTCTTTCATGGCCTCGTCGACGATCCCTAATAGGCGATCAAGACGGACTTTTCGACCGTCTGGGCGATCGCATAGAGGGTGCCGTCGGCATTCAAGGCCGTGTGCGAGGTGCGGAAGACCTGGTTGGTCGAGGCGTGCGTCTGGCTGTACAGGTCGTGGCTCCAGATCGACAGCTCGTCGTGGTTCGGGATGACGACCTCGTTCAAGCTGGTCGCGAGAGCGCTCGCCAGGGAGTCGACGGTCGAGGGATTGGGCCGGCCGGTCGCGATCAACCCGCCCGACGGCTTGAACAGGTGGATGTGGTAATCGGAGCCGGCGATCCAGACGTCGGGCGAGATCGCGGGAGGATGCATCATCGCCTCCTTGACGTCTTTCTGCCAGGCCTGGGTACGGGTCGGCAGATCGAGGACCTTCAGGAGGTGGTTGCTGGTACCGATCGCGACCCGGCCGTCGGCGGTGATCGCGGGGCTCGAGAGGAAAATACCTTCCGTGCTCAAGGTCTTGGCCCACCGCTCGACGAGTCGATCCTCGGGTTTCGGAGCCGTGGGAAAGAACTGGAGGGCTCGCAGCTCCGCGTAGCACGTCTTCGAAGCGTCGGTGACCGCCACCAACGGGCTGTCGGCGGTCGCGTAGTCGCGCAGGAACGAGTCGAGGATCGCCGGCGTCGAATCCGGCCAGCCGTAGGTCTCATAGAGAGGCGGCACGGTTCCCACGGTGGGCCACCAGCTGGTGACCCAGTCCCAGATGTCCGAAGCCAACCCGCCGCCGCCGTGGACCTGGATGCAACCGGCGCCCACGGGATGCCGGGCGAAGATCGCGCCGTTCCGGTCGAAGACCAGCAGCTCGTTGAAGGTGTCGTAACCCGGGCGAATGACGCTCACCTCGGAATTCGAATAGCGGGCATGGACGAACAGGAACGGCTCGCCGCGGAAGCTCCAGACCTTTACCGAGGACGACGAGACGCTCGGTACGTCCGGCTTCCAACGCGGCAGGGGGACCTGCCAAACGACCGCGCAGTCGGCCGTGAGCCGAACCAGGTCGCCCTGCCATTGGGCGCCGTCCGGGTGTTGGACGAGAAACGCGACGTCACCTCCCGGCAGGATCGCCGGCGTCGAGACGATCTGCGAGGCCTTGAAGTTGATCGTGCAACGGGGCGAGCCTTCGGGCCGGAAACCCCAAAGCGAACCGTTCGCCGTGCCCAGGTAGATCGTGCCGTCGGGAGCGACCGCGGGCCCTCCGGCACTAACGGGTCCGTCGAGCAGATAGGCCCAGCGAGCCGCGACGGGCAGGTTGGTCGTGACGTTGACGAAACCGGTGTTGGCAAGGTTGCCGTAGGCCTGATCCCACGTCTGCGCCCCCCCGGGCTGTGCCGCGGCGAGCGCGGCGGCGACGGCGATCCCGGCAACCGGTGAAAAGCGAATACTCATGACGTCTCCTCTCCTCGGAAAGATCCAGCGGCAGGAGAGGCGCAGACCGCACGCGAACGGGGCCAAGACGCTTTGGCGAAAGCTCCCTTGAACCGCGGAAGAGAATGGGGTAGAAACGAGACCTCGCATTTCTTCAATTCGCGGCGATACCTCAAAGCCGCTAAGCCGTCCCACTTCTTCCCGCCTTTGGAGGCCGATGATGCAAGATTTTTCCACCCTGTCGCGGCGAGCGATCCTCGTCGTCACGGCGGTGGCCTGGGTGTGCCTGGGGCTCGCTCCCCACGGCGCCCGAGCCGCCGACGCGACGATCGTGACCGCCGACGCCGCCGCCACCGCTCCGGCCGCAACGCCCGAGTTGAACTCCGCCCTGGGCGAGGTCGCGCCCGGACTCTGGGTCTTCCTCGATCCCGAGACCGGCAAGATCACCGACCGCCCGACGCCCGAGCAGATGGCCGCGATCCGCGCCCAGATGTCGCAGCTGGTCGTCGAATCGACCGCCGGCCTGGTTGGCCGGACCTACCCGAACGGAATGAAGAGCCTCGATCTCCAGGGGCGCTTCCAGAGCGTTTCGATCGTGACCTTGGACGCCAACGGCAAGCAGCACATGACCTGCGCCGAAACGCCCGACGAAGCGGCCTCCGCGCTGTTCAAGGCGCCGCGCCAGGTACCGATGCTCAACGGACTGGAAACGGAGTAGCCCGATGCGCACGAACTTCCTTCGCGGGCTCTCCCTCCTCACCCTCCTCGGCCTCGTCACCTTGGCGGCGAGCTTCGCTCCGGCCGGCGCCACCACGTTCGTGATCGTCAACAACGACGGCGCGGGCGAAGGGTTCAACGACCCGACCGCCGCCGCTCCGGTGGGCGGCAATACCGGCACCACCGTCGGCCAGCAGCGCTTGAACGCGTTCCAGTTCGCGGCCGACCTGTGGGGCAGCCTGATCGACTCCGATCAGACGATCTTCATCCAAGCGACGTTCGACCCCCTCACCTGCACGGCGACCTCGGCGACGCTCGGCTCGGCCGGCGCGATCCAGATCTTCTCCGACTTCACCGGCTCGGACTTCCCTGCCACCTGGTACGCGGTCTCGCTCGCCAACAAGCTCGCGGGCACCGACCTCGCGCCGGGGCCGACCAACTCGAACGCCGACGACATCATCGCCCGCTTCAACAGCAACCTGAACGGCTCCGTGGCCTGCCTCGGCGGCACCGGCTGGTACTACGGCTTCGACGCCATGCACGGCACGAACATCGACCTGGTGACCGTGCTGCTCCACGAGTTCGGCCACGGCCTCGGTTTCGCGAACTTCGTCACCGAGACGACCGGCGCCAACGCCGGCCCGCCGTTCCAGACCGACGTCTACTCGCAGTTCACGCTCGACAACACGCTCAACCAGACCTGGGCGCAGATCAACCCGACCAACGCCAACGACGCGGCGATCCAGGCTTCGGCGATCCGCTGCGGCAAGATCGTCTGGAACGGCTCGCACGTGACCTCGGCGGTGGCGGCCGGCGCGCTCCAGCAGGGGGCGCCGTTCGTTCACGTCAACGCCCCGGGCGCGATCGTGGGTGACTACCAGCTCGGCGCGGCGGCGTTCGGGCCGGCGCTCACGGCGGGCGGCGTCACCGGTAACGTCGTTCTCGCAGTCGATCCGTCGGATGCCGCCGGACCGAGCGTCAACGACGCCTGCTCGGCGCTCACCAACGCCGCCGCGATCGCCGGCAACATCGCGCTCGTCGATCGTGGCACCTGTGGCTTCACGATCAAGGTGATGAACGCGCAGCTCGCCGGCGCCACGGCGGTCATCGTCGCGGACAACACTGCCGGCTGTCCGCCGGCCGGCCTCGGCGGCACCGACCCCACCATCACCATTCCCTCCGGGCGCATCAGCCTGATGGACGGCAACACCCTCAAGGCGAACATCGCCACCCTGAATGCGACCTTGCGCCTCGACCTCACCCAACGCGCGGGCGCCGACAACTCGAACCACGCCCTGCTCGCGGCGCTCAACCCGGTCGTCACCGGCTCGTCGATCTCGCACTGGGATGCCTCGCACTTCCCGAACAGCCTGATGGAGCCGGCGATCAACTCCGACCTGAATCCGCCGACGAACGATGTCGACCTGACCTTCGAGCATTTCCAGGACATCGGCTGGTTCAAGCTGGACGGTTCGGTCACGCAAACCGACTCGGCCGATCCGGTGCTCGCCGGCAGCAACTACTCCTACACGATCACCGCCACCAACGGCGGTTCGGGCACCGATCGCCCGCTCACCGTCACCAGCACGCTGCCGGCCGGCTCGACCTACGTCTCCGCCACCGGCACCGGCTGGAACTGCACCGAGGCGGGGGGCGTCGTCACCTGCTTCCGCCTCGCGGTCGCCGGACCGGACTTCCCCACCGGCGCGGCTCCGGCGATCACCGTCACGGTCACCGCGGGATTCACCCCCGGGGTGGTCACCAACACCGCGGCGATCATCGTACCGAACCCGATGCTCGATCCGGACAGCGCCAACAACACGGTCGCCGAGCAGACGACGATCATCTCGCCCTCCGGCATCAGCGCGACGAAGGCGGTCGCCGGTACCTTCGAAGAGGGCGGCACCGTCACCTACACCATCACCCTGTCCAACGGCGGTCCGGGCGCGCAGGCCGACAACCCCGGCGCTGAGTTTACCGACGTCCTGCCGGCGAGCCTCGCGCTCGTCTCGGCGACGGCATCCTCGGGCTCGGCGGTCGCCACGATCGGAACCAACACCGTGACATGGGACGGCGCGATCGCCGCCTCCAGCTCGGTGACGATCACGATCACCGCGACGATCCGACCGGGTACCCACGGCACGCAGATCAGCAACCAGGGCACGGTCTCCTACGACGCCGATGGCAACGGCTCGAACGAGGCCACGGCGATCACCGACGATCCGGCGGCGACCGGCTCGACGAACCCGACGGCCTTCCTGGTCGGCGGCTCGGCGATCGACATCCCGACGATGTCGGGCGTCGGCTTCGCCATCCTCTTCGCCCTCCTCGCCGGCCTCGGAGCCTTCCTGCTCCGGCGCCGGAACGTGAACGCCTGATTCAAGGCGTTTCGTAGGCCCGTTTCGCCCGGGCGGCTCCCTTCGGGGGGCCGCCCTTTTCATTTTTGCGCTCCCTCGCTCCCCTTTTCGCCTTCTTTTCGTCGAGGCGACCCGCTTTGCCCTCGCTCGTGCACTCCCACAAGTAGCAATCGCTTTCGCCGGCCCGCAGCCGGCCTACAACTTTGGGAGAGGTCCCCCTTCTCCGCGCCTTCTGACGGCCGCCGGTCGGTCCTTGCGTGAGGACTGCGTCCGGCGCCCTTTACCCTTCGGCCTTCGGGCCCATTCAAGGAGAGGCTCTTGAAGAAGCTCCTCTGGTTTTCGATGGCAGTTCTGTCCCTCGCCCTGCCGGCGCTCGCCGCGACGCCCAGGTCACCCGTCGTACCGCTCCACATCGAGGCCGCCAAAGGCGTCGATCCTCGGGTGGACTACGGCAAGCTCACCCTGATCGGCCCGTGGGACGATCGCAACTACGCCCTGACCCGCAAGGATCTGGCCCTGCTCGCGCCGAACGAGATCGAGCAGCGGGATCCGATCCCGGCGTTCTTCCGGGTCCAGATGCGCCGCGCGAACCCGGGCCTTCGCCGCACGGGAGAGGGGCAGTATCCGAGGAGCGCGCTGCAGGTGTTCTACCTCCTCCATCGCGGCTATCAGATCGACGGAAAATTCTACGAGCGCGCGACGATCCGCGACGGCGCTTTCGTCGTGTTGCCGAACCGGCCGAAGGGCGTCGACGAGGACGATCCGCTGCGCGCCCTCTCGGGCAACGTTCGGGTCACCTCGCCGACCGGCGGCGCCGAGTCGTCGATCAAGATCCATCCGCTCGACGCCAACAAGGTGATCGCCGGCTCGAACGGCCCAGGCTCGGGCCAGCTGATGCACTTCTCGACCAACGGCGGCAGCACCTGGACGCAGGCGGCGGCCTTGCCGCTCGGCAGCACCTGCTGCGATCCGACGATCGAGTATTCGGCCGACGGCACCAAGGCCTACGCGGCGACGCTCGGCGGTTGCGGCGCCTCGGCGTGCGACGTGTGGGTCTATCGCTCGGCGGACGGCGGCGCGACCTGGACCGATCTTCAGACCGTGACCCCCGGCGACCCCCGGCGTGAGCTCACCTCGGGCGCGATCTCGGACAAGGAGTTCCTCCACGTCGACAAGTTCGCGACCTCGCCGCGCAAAGACAACCTCTACATGACTTGGCACGACAACAACGTGCTCAAGTTCTCGCGCTCGACCGATTTCGGCAACACCTGGAGCGCGCCGGTCTCGATGTCGTCGGGTGCCGCCCAGGAAGGCATCGGCAGCGACATCACCACCGACAAGAACGGCAACGTCTATTACTTCTGGCCGACGGTGACGGGCAAGACCACCCTGGTACGCAAGTCGACCGACGGCGGCGCCACCTTCGCGGCCGCGGTGACGGTCGCGACCAACCAGGACGGCTACGACTTCAACATCCCGGCGATGGAGACCCGGCGCGCGTTCCAGTACGTGTCGGCCGACACCGACCTGACGAACGGGGCGTTCGCCAACCGCATCTACGTCGCCTGGACCGACACGACGGCGGCGGAGTCGACCACCGCGGCGAACAACCACGGGCGGATCCGCGTCGCCTACTCCTCCGACGGCGGCGCGACCTGGACGTTGCGCACGCCGCACGAGACCGCCGACGCCAGCACCGTCGACCGCTTCCACCAGTGGCTCGGCGTGGGCGCCGACGGCACCGTGCACGTGATGTTCTACGACACGCGGCAGAACGCGGCGCGCACCAGCGTCGACATCTACTACAGCAAGTCGACCGACGGCGGAAACACCTGGTCCACGCCGGTCCGCGCCACCACGGCCACCTCGCCGCACATCGAGGACAGCTTCCAGTGGGGCGACTACAACGGTCTCGACGTGCTCGGCAGCCAGGTGCTCGGCATCTTCACCGACAACCGGAACGAGAGCTCCGGCACCGCCGACTCGATCGACGTCTACGCCACCTCGGCGCCGGCCGGCACGAGCCCGGTCTGCGGCAACAACCTGCGCGAGGTGCCGGAGGTCTGCGACGGCTCCGACCTCGCCGGCCAGACCTGCGTCAGCCAGGGCTTCACCGGCGGCACCCTCTCCTGCAACGCGGGCTGCACCGCGTTCGTGACCACCGCCTGCACCAACACCTGCACGCCGCCGGCGGCGCCCACGGGCGTGACCGCGACGACGATCAGCACGTCGCAGATCAACCTGTCCTGGAGCGCTTCGGCGGGGGCCACCTCATACAACGTCCTGCGCTCGGGGACCAGCGGCGGACCGTACACCTTGGTCGGGACCTCGGCCACGACCTCGTTCAGCAACACCGGCCTCACCTGCAACACGCCGTACTTCTACGTCGTCCAGGCGTCGAACGGCACCTGCGCCTCGGGTAACTCGGCCCAGGCGACGGCGACCACGAGCACCTGCCCGGTGGGCGGCAACGCCGTGATCACCGCCTCGGCCACCCCCGCGCTGGCGATTCCGGACAACAACACGACCGGCATCACCAGCACGATCAACGTCGCGACGTCGCAGACGATCACCAGCGTTTCGGTCACGGTGGGGATCACCCACACCTACCAAGGCGACCTCGAGGTCGCGCTGATCGGCCCGGACAACACGACGGTCCTGCTCCACAACCGGACCGGCGCCGGCACCGACAACATCAACACCACCTACAGCATCACCACAGCGGCCGCCCAGGCGCTCACCGCGTTCAACGGCAAGAACACCTCGGGCGCGTGGAAGCTGCGTGTCCGCGACCTGGCCTCGGCCGACACCGGGACGCTCAACAGCTGGAAGATCACCTTCAACGGCAACTACAAGGCGACCGTGGGCACGGCGATCCCGGACAACAACACGACCGGCATCACCCACACGATCACCGTTCCGGCGACCGGCACCGTGACCAGCGTCTCGGTCAAGGTGGCGATCACCCACACCTATCAGGGCGATCTCGAGGTGGCGTTGATCGGTCCGGACAACACGACGGTCCTGCTCCACAACCGTACCGGCGCCGGCACCGACAACATCAACACCGTCTACGCCGACCTCACCGCTCCGGCGCAGGCGTTGTCGGCCTTCACCGGCAAGGCGACGAACGGCGCCTGGAAGCTCCGCGTCCGCGACCTCGCCTCGGCCGACACCGGGACGCTCAACTCCTGGGAGCTCGACCTCCGGTAGGGCTCCACCGGCCGTAAGCCCTCGTCACCGAGCGGCCGCGGACGCGCGAGCGTCCGCGGCCGTTTCGGCTTTTCGGGGCCGCGTTGTTCCGGGTTTCCCACGCTTTCGCTCGCGCGTTTTCCCCGACGTCCCCGGTTTGATAAGTTCCAGCCAAGGAGGAACCCCACTCCATGCGCCGATCGTCTCAGACCCTCCGTCGGACTCTCGTTCTCTTCGCCCTCTCCGCGCCCCTGGCCGGGGCGCTCCCGCTCTCGCCGCCGACGATCGAATCGCAGCTCGCCGCGGCCGGCGCCCCGAAAGGGAGTGCGCTCGAGAGCTTCATCCGCAAGCACCAGGACTTCTCGGCCCTTCGCCGGGAGGAGGCGAACGATCGCCTGCCGATCCCCCTCTGGCTGCGCGCGGCTTGGCGCGAGGCGCATCCGGAAGGGCGCTATTCCGCGACCGATCCGACCGGGGGCTACCCTCTCGTCCTCAAAGAGGCGGCCGAGTGGATGCGCCACCATCCGAATCTCGAGCGCGGCCGTCGCGAAGCCGACCGACAGGAGCCGCCGCTCCGGGCTTCGACCGGAGCGAACGTCTTGATCTCGGGCCCCTCGGGACGTCGCAGCGAGTCCGACATCCGGATCAACTTCAAGAATCCGAAGCAGATCGTCGCCGCGGCGAACAATCTGGAAGGGAGCGGCCGCCAGTCGCAGTTCTACTCCTCCACCGGCGGCGCCACCTGGGGCCAGACGACGCTGCCGCTGGTCGCGGGCGACGCGTTCAACTCCGACCCCACCGTCGACTGGACCTCGGACGGCGTCGCCTGGTCGACGACGATCGGAATCAACAACAGCGCCACGATGCTCCGCATCCACTCCTTCCGCTCGACCGACGGCGGCGCCACCTGGCTCTTCGACGGCACGGTCTCGGGCAACCACACCGGGGCGGACAAGCAGATCCAATGGGTCGACCACAGCGCGTCGTCGCCGTTCAAGAACAACGTCTACGTCATCTGGCACAACGGCGATCCGGCCTTCGTCGCCCGGCGGACCTCGACCGGCTGGAAGCCGCCGGTCCGGGTAAGCGGCTCGGAGACCGGAGGCACCGCGATCGGCGGCGACGTCAAGACCAACTCCGCGGGGCACGTCTTCGCGTTCTGGCCAACCACCGACAACCGGAAGGTCTTCGTCGCCAAGTCGACGAACGGCGGCGCTTCGTTCGCCCGCCCGGTGCAGATCGGCTCGACCTTCGACGGCTACGACATCGGGATTCCCTCGTTCAACAACCGCCGGGCGCTGATCTACGTCTCGGGCGGCGCCTACCGCACCGCCGCGAAGAACAACGTCTACGCTGCGTGGACCGACCTCTCGGGAGCCTCCGGCTGCCGCTCGCCCGCGAACGAGCCCGGCAACAACGCGGCCTCGGCCTGCAAGACGCGGATCTGGTTCGCCCGCTCGACCGACGGCGGCGCCACCTGGTCGGCGCCGAGGATGATCAACAACCGCGCCGGCAAGACCGACCAGTTCAACCAGTGGCTCGCGGTCGACGAGACGAACGGCAGGATCGGCGTCATCTATTACGACACCGTGGGCGACGCGACACGGAAGAGCACCAACCTCTGGTACCAGGGCTCGGCCAACGACGGGACAACCTGGAGCGCGCCCCTCAAGGTCACCACCGCGCGCACCGACGAGACCGGCGGCGGAGCCGACCTGGGCAACCAGTATGGCGACTACAACAGCCTGTCCGGCTTCATGGGCAAGTTCTTTCCGTCGTGGACCGATCGCCGCTCAGGCCAGCGCGAGGGGATCTGGACCGCACCGATCGCCGACCCTTGACCATGTTTCGCGCGAGGGGTGAATCGGCGGGACGGATCGTCTAGAGTTCGCGCTCGCCGATGGCAAAAAAGAGTAAAAACGAGGCCCTGGCCTCCCTCGCTCGGTTGCTCCGCGAAACCGACGCTCTGGGGGAGGCCCCAGCGACCGCGGTCGAGATCCGGCGGGCAAGGCGTTTTCTGGCCGGGCTCGGCCTCGAGGCGGAGGAGTTCGTCGCCGCCTTCGAAGGGCGGGAAGGCGAGGGGACGCAGCACCTGCCGATCGTCGAGGGGATGCTCGATCGCCTGGCGGAGTCGGCCAAGAGCGATCGAGGCGCCGGCGCTCTGTACGCCGACGCCCCCGAGGAGCCGGATCTCGATCGCAGGGTGCGAGAGATCGTCCGCTCAGAGGTCGATCGTCTGAAGAAGACCGGCGGGCAAGCGAACAAACCGAGCGGCGGCCGCGGCACGAAGCCGAGCGGCGCGTAACCGTCGAAACGTCACGAAGGAGAGCAGGAACGGGGGCCACGACGGCAGGCTCCCGCCGTCGTGGGGTTTGGAGAGCCGCTCGTCAGGCGGCCGGCACCGCCGCCGGCGAAGGCGCGGTGAACCGGCTCAAACGCGAGGCGATCCGCGACACCAGGCGTTCGGTGGCCCGTTCGGTTGCGACCGCCCGTTCGAGGATCATCAGGCAGGCGATCGCTTCGCGTCGGATCCCCAACGCGCGGAACTCGGCGAGCAGATCGGCGATCGAGCGGGCGACCTCACTCGTCCTTCCCTGCTTCAAATGGAGCGCCGCGAGGTCGAGCGCGACGAGCGCCGCGAAATAGGGCATGCCCCGGTCGCGGAAGCCTCGACTCCCCTCGCGAAGGTACTTCTCCCCCTTATCGAGACGTCCCATGCCGATCTCGATCCGCCCCCGGGTCCAGGCGACTTTGATCCGGTCGATCGGCTCGGCGTAGGTTTCGTACAGGGACGCTCCGTCGCGCAGGATCTCGGAGGCCAGCTCGAAGCGGCCGGCGTCCGCCAGGCGGCTCACGAGGCCGTGCACGACGACCAGCGCCAGGCGGGCATCCCGCCCCGGATCGAGCAGCGAGTGCCCCTCGGCGATCTGGCGCACCGCCGCGTTGCCCTCGCCGCGATAGCCGAGCAGAACGCCGCGCCGGATCAGCGTCCGGCCGGCGCAATGTGGTTCGCCGAGGGCGCGGTAGGCGACGACGATGCGGTCGAGCAGCTTCTCGGCCGCGGTGAAGCGGCGCGTGTCGATCTCCAGCGAGGTCACCAGCTCGGCGATCTCGGCGAGTGGATGTAGGTCGCCCGAGCCGCGGTCGATCCAATGGATGGCCCGCGAGAAGGCCCGCTCGGCGCCCCGATGATCGCCCACCAATCGACGACCGTTCGCGAGCTCCGCCCAGGAGAGCGCGCAGAGGTCGGCCGCCACGCCCGGCGGAAACGCGTGCTGCGGAATCCGCTCGGAGAGCAGTACGGCGACCGCCGCGGCGGCGCGCATCCGCTCGGGATCGGCGTAGCGCAGCATCCTGGCGCGTTGGAGCCAGCTCTGGGCGCGCGCCTTGAGCTCCTCCGGTCCGGGGGATTTCGAACGACCCGGAGTCGCCTCGGGACGCCGGATCCGCCGTGCGCCGCTCGCCGGCAGCTCCGCGGCGCGGCCCGACGAGGCGCCCCGGGGCTCGAGCGCCATGCCGGAGAACGCCCGCGCGACCCGCCGCAGCGCCGCGTCGTAGGCGTCGACCCCGCCGGCCGGCGCCTTGCGGGCCGAAACTTCGAACAGGGGCGCCGCGAGCTCGCTCGCCCTTTGGCGGCACTGGCGACAACCCGCGAGGAGGTGGCGAAGGACGTCCCGTCGCTCGGTTCCCGACAGCTCACCGCGGACGAAGGCCCCCAGATCCGAAGGCTTTGGATGCGCCATGGCGAAACCGGTTCTAGCGAAAGGCATGGAGAAGGATCGCTCTTGGTTGTAAAGACGTCGACAGAATTCTCGCACATTTCGGCCCGCGGTGACGAGACTTCTTTAGAAATCTCGCCCCGCGGACCGAAGCCCGCTAACCGACCGGGCGACGCAGACCGCTCGGATCGAGGCTCGTACCCGATCCGCCACCGCCCGAGCCGGGCGGGGGAAGCAAATCGTTGGACCAGAGGTGGGTGACGCGGTCGACCAGGCGCGACCAGAGGATCGCCAGGCGGCCGAATCCGACCTCGTCGAACCGTGGCGCGGCGAACGCGGGCGAGGTGAGCAGGAAAAGGGTCAACAGGATGAAGGCGAGGGGGCGAGCGGCCACGGATCCTCTCGGCGGCATGTCGATCTCCATACGGCGCGGGGCGAGTGGAAGGTCGAGATGAGCTCCCAGCCCCGAGCGCTCAAAAGATGACGGAGAGTCTGCCAGGAACCGGCTCGAAATGGGATGCCCAAACGCGCTTTTTCCGAAGGAATCCACTTTCCCCTAGACGATGGCGCGGAGCGTTTCGTAGGCGGACAAAGCGCTCGCGTCACCCCTTCGGGCAACCTTGCGCCGAAGATGACCGGTATAGCGTCCCTAAGTTTCGGTCGACCCGAACGATTGTCCGGATTCGGCCACTTCCCAGCGAATCGGTCCGACGGAGCCCTCAAGGCTCCTTGCCGCGCGCTCTCGGCGCCTCGGGAGCTGGCCGATCGGCTCCGTCGGACCCGAAACCCTCCACGGCGCGCATCGCTCCTCGGCGAGGAGAGGGGCGACGGGTGTGAGATGATCGGGTGGTTTCACCCAAGTCAGAAAGGAACCTCGATGCGTTTGACCCGCCTCGTCCCGCTATCGGCCGCCCTGCTCGCGCTGTGCCTCCCGGCCGCCGGTGCGGCGGCCTCGAAGTCCGGCCAAGCGGTGGCGGCGCCGATTCCCGGCGTCGGCTACAACCCGCAGGTCCGCGGCTATACGGTGTCGATCTACCAGCTCGACACCTTGACCAGCCCTCTCCAACGGTACAGCGCCGTCTTCTCCGCCGACCCCGGCGCGGTCGGCGCCCATCCGGATCCCTACTACCTGAACCTCTCCGACCCCGTGGTGCGCGCGGCCTACGAGCTCCGCTGGGGCCCGAATACGACGGGCACCCGGTTCAAGCGCTGGATCGGCCCGGGCAACGAGGCCCGCTCGGTGCTGCGCGACGCGCTGATCTGGTACTTCGCCAACCGCCCCGGCGATCTCGGCGGCTCGACCTCCGGGCGCAACGGAGAGCCGACCGAGGTCGAGATCACCGACGTCCAGGCGCTCAACGACGCGCCGATCTGGGTCGGTTACCTCCAGGGCGCCGTCGTCGGCTATTCGCCCGACCGCCGGGAGACCATCAACGATCCGACCCGTCCCTCGGGCGACGGCCAGCAACAGCATCCGTTCTGGAAGATCACCTGGTACTACCACAACACCTACGTGGCGCCGCCGCCGTTCTCGCCGCCGCTGCCGCCGGGGTTTCCGTCGAACTGAACCGGCCGGCCCCAGAGACCCGAACGGCAACCTGAAGGGTGCCGCTTCAGAAAAAGGCGATCCGCGAGGATCGCCTTTTTGTTTGCCCTCCCCTTGACAGGCCGAAACGCGCCTCGCTAGATTAACGCCGTTAACTAACCGAGTCGCGTTCAGGACGGCCGACCCATGGGAACCAAAGAACGGAGAGAACGGGAGCGCGAGGAGCTGCGGGCGAAGATCCTCGACGCCGCGCGCGAGCTGTTCGTCGAGCAGGGCTACGAGGCTGTAACGATGCGCAAGATCGCCGAGCGGATCGAGTACTCTCCGACCGCGATCTATCTCCACTTCAAGGACAAACGCGCGGTCGTGCAGGAGCTGTGCGACCACGATTTCCTCGCTCTCGCCAAGAAGCTCCAGCGCATCGCGAGAATCGAAGACCCTCTCGATCGGCTGCGCGCGGCCGGTCTCGCCTACGTCGAGTTCGCGCTGGAGCACCCGAATCACTACCGGCTGATGTTCATGCAGTCGCATCCGGAGCGGGAGGCCGAAGGCGACGAGACGGAGTGCGCGATCCGCAAGGGCAATCCCGAAGAGGACGCCTACGCGTTCCTGCTCGGCACGGTCGCCGAGGCGATCGAGCGCGGCTCGCTCCGCTCCGAGCATTCCGATGCCGACCTGATCGCCCAATCGCTCTGGGCAGCGGTCCATGGCGTCGCCTCGCTCCACATCGCGCTCGGCGGCGACGAATGGGTCGCGTGGAAGCCCGCGAAGAAGACCGCGAAGCTGCTGATCGATTCGATGCTCGACGGGCTCACCGCGGGACGGGCGTAGGGTTTCGGGAGACGGCGATGGTCAACCTCGCGCTCAAAAACCTGCTCTACGACAAGCTCCGCTTCGCGATCACCGTGATCGGCGTCGCCTTCGCCGTCACGCTCGTCTTCCTGCAGGTCGGCCTGTTCATGGGGTTGCTCGACAACGCCTCCGTGACGATCCGGCACATCGACGCCGACCTCTGGGTGACGT
This sequence comes from Thermoanaerobaculia bacterium, assembly GCA_044226625.1. Taxonomy (GTDB): domain Bacteria; phylum Acidobacteriota; class Thermoanaerobaculia; order Multivoradales; family UBA5704; genus DASYKS01. The sequence continues at coordinate 19,892 of JBGAGQ010000056.1, read as the reverse complement.
CGAGGAACACGCCGAACGTCGACTTCGCGCACACCTTCCCCGAGACCTATCTCCAGCGCGTCCGCTCGGTGCCCGGCGTCGCGCGGGCCGACAACCTGATCGTCTGGTTCATCACCCTGGTGCTGCCGAGCGGCTCGCAAGAGGGAACGCTCCTCTACGCGCTCGAGGATTTCCGGCGCTGGGGACTGCCCTGGAACGTCGAGTCAGGCAATCTCGAAGACCTGAAGCGCGGGCGCTACTTCTTCCTCGACCGCTCGGCCGAAAAGCGCTTCGGCAAGTTTTCGATCGGCGAGTACCGCGAGATCGGCCACCGGCGGATGAAGCTGATCGGCGCCTCGCGCGAGGCGCTGTCGTTCAGCACCACGCCGATCATCTTCCTCGACTACCACCAGGCGCAGGAGCTCAATCCCGACACCCTCGCGGGCAACACCACCTACACGCTGGTGAAGCTCGCCCCCGGCGTCGACCGCGAGGCGGTGAAGGACGAGATCCGGAAGCGTCTGCCCTACAACGACGTCTACACCAGGGACGAGTGGGCGACCCGCTCCCGCGACTACTGGATCGAGAGCACCGGGCTTGGACTGAACCTCGCGATGACCGTGCTGCTCGGCTGCCTGGTCGGCGTGCTGATCGTCGCGCAGACGCTCTACACCTCGACCATGGAGCATCTCAAGGAGTTCGGCACGGTCAAGGCGATCGGCGGCGGCAACCGGCAGATCTACGGCATCCTCGGCCAGCAGGCGACGATCGCCGCGGTCGCCGGATTCCTGGTCGGCGCGGCGCAGACCTGGGCGCTCTCGCCCCTGCTCGCGAAGATCGATCTGCGCCTGATCCTGCCGCCCGGGTTCGCGGCCATCGTCTTCGCCGGCACGATCGTGCTCTGCCTGGCGGCCGCGATGATCTCGTTCCGCAAGGTCGCGACGATCGATCCCGCGCTGGTCTTTCGAACCTGAGCCGGCCTTCCACGAAAGAAGACGAAACGATGAGCGTCCTCGAAGCGCACGACGTCACCAAAGAGTTCCGCGAAGGCAAGGAATCGGTCGCCGTCCTCCACGGCGTCTCGCTCGCGGTCGAGCCGGGCGAGATCGTCGCCCTCGAGGGCCCGTCGGGGTCCGGCAAGACCACGCTGCTCTCGATCCTCGGCTGCATCCTCACCCCGACCTCCGGCCGGGTGCGACTCGCGGGCGAAGAGGTCGATTCGCGCCGGCCGGACCGGTTGCCCGCCCTCCGCCGCCGGGCGATCGGCTTCGTCTTCCAACAGTTCAACCTGTTCCCGGCGCTCACCGCGACGGAGAACGTCGAATACGCCTTGAACTTGAAAGGTATCGGCGGCAAGGGCGCGAAGCGCGAGGCCGAGCGGCTGATCGAAGCGGTGGGGCTCTCGGAGCGAAAGAGCTTCCTGCCTCGCGATCTCTCGGGCGGCCAGAAGCAGCGCATCGCGATCGCCCGCGCGCTCGCCGGAGACCCTCCCGTTCTGCTCGCCGACGAGCCGACCGCCAACCTCGATTCCCAGGTCGGGAGCCAGGTGCTCCAGATGTTTCGCGACGCCGCGAAATCGGGCAACCGCGCGCTGCTGATCGTCACCCACGACCCCAAAGTCCGAACGATCGTCGATCGGGTCCTCTCGATCCGCGACGGACGGATTCTCGAAAACTAGATCGCGCGCGGGAGAACCTTCGATGAACGCCTCGTCCTCCTACCCCACCCCGCTCTGGAAGCGCCTCCTGCTGCCCCTGCTCGGCCTCGCCCTTGCGGTCGCCGTCGCCGCCCAGGTTCGGGGCCGCGGCACGTCGGCCGCCACCCGGCAAGCCGAAGCGAAGGCGAGCACGGCAGCGGCCTACGCTCCCGCGCCGCGCGTCACCGCTGAGGGGCGGGTGGTCACCTACCCGGGAGCCGAGGTCGTCGTGGGCACCGATCTCGCCGGCACGCTGGTTCGCCTCGCGGTGGAGGAGCTCGATCGGGTGAAGAAGGGGCAGACCCTCGCCGAGATCCGAGCGGACGACCTGCGCGCCGAAACCCTCGAAGCCCAGGGTCGCATCGGCGAGGCGGAGGCCGACCTGCGCCTCGCCCAGTCGGAAAACCAACGGCAAGAGCACCTGCTCGAAGCCGGCGTCGGCACCGCCCAGGCGGTCGACAAGAGCCGCCGCGACGTCCAAGCGGCGGAGGCCCGGCTCGGGACCCAGAAAGCCGCCGTCTCCCGCCTTTCCGCCGTCGTCGCCAAAAGCCGCATCGTCTCCCCCATCGACGGCGTCGTGATCACCCGAACGGCCGACCGGGGTGAGAGCCTCAAGATCGGAGATCCGATCGCGACCGTCGCGAACCTCGACCGCCTGCGCATCGAGGTCGAAGTCGACGAATTCGACGCCGGCCGCGTCACCTTGGGCGCCCCGGTGAAAGTCACCGCCGAAGGCTACGACGGCCAAAGCTGGCGAGGCCGGGTCGAAGAAATCCCCGACGCCGTCGTCGCCCGCCGCCTCCAACCCTCGGACCCCGGCCGCCCGACCGACATCCGCGTCCTCCGCGTGAAAATCGCGCTCGACGAAAAGACGCCGCTCAAGCTGGGGCAGCGGGTGGAGACGGAGATTGGGAGCGGGCGGTAGGGAGCAGGGACCTCCGCGGGGAAATCGCCCTCTCCGCGGCGTTTCAAACACCCCTCCGATCCGTTACGCTTCGACCCGCCAACGTTTGCCACCCGGGAGCGCACCGTCGCGCTCCCCCGGCGGGCCGTACCGTTGCCGAGCTTCCCTATGTCTCTCGACCTCCGCTACGTCCTCCGCTCGCTGTTGGGCGCCAAAGGGTTCGCGATCGCGGTGGTGATGACCCTCGGCCTCGGGATCGGCGCCAATACGGCGATCTTCTCCGCGGTCCGTGGCGTCTTCCTGCGACCATTACCGCACGCCGATGGCGATCGGCTGATGTACCTGCGGCACCATACGGCGAATCAGGGACAGACGAACATTGCGTTCTCGGTGCCGGAGATCAACGACTTCCGTGCCCAGTCGCGCACGATGCAGCAGATCGCCGAGTACTCGCCTCTCACGCTGTCGTTGATCGAGGCGGACGACGCCTCCCAGATCGACGTCGGGCTGGTGACGGGCAACTACCTGAGCGTGATGGGCCTCTCTCCGATCCTGGGCCGCGGGTTCCGGTCGTCGGACGACGGGGCGGGGGCGGCGCCGGTGATCCTGCTCGCGCACGCGTTTTGGATGACGCATTTCGCCGGCGACCCCGGCATCGTCGGCAAGTTCCTGCAGGTCAGCAAGCGCCAGGTCGAGGTGATCGGCGTGCTCGAACCGGCGCCGTTCTTCCCTGGGCGGATCGACGCGCTGATGAACATGTCGATCAGCGAGCATCACGTGAGCGCGCTGATGGTGCAGGGGCGAAGCCACCGGATGACGGAGATGATCGCGCGCTTGGCGCCGGGTGCCACGGTCGAGCAGGCGCGCCAGGAAGTCGGCGTGATCACGCGCCGCGTTCACGCGCAGTATCCGGAGGCCTACGAAAGGGCCGCGGGATATACCGTCGAGCTGATTCCGTTCAAGGAAATCCTGGGACGCGATGCGCGGCTCACCCTGTGGATGCTGATGGGAGTCGCGGCGCTCGTGCTGGTCATCGCGTGCGCGAACGTGGCGAATCTGACGCTGATGCGCGGCGTGCGCCGCGAGCACGAAATGACGGTGCGCGCGGCGCTCGGTGCCGGTGCGGCGCGACTGCGGAAGCTGCTGCTGGTGGAAAACCTCGTGCTCGCCGGCGCCGGCGCCGCGCTCGGCCTGCTCGTTGCCTTCTGCGGTGTCGGGACGTTGTCGAGTTTCGTCGCGCGGTTCTCTCCGCGCGCCGACGAGATTCGTGTGGATTGGATGGTGCTAGCGTTTACGGCGCTGCTCGCCGTGACGATCGCGGTCCTGTTGTCGTTCGTCCCGCGAGTCGGCGCAGAACATTCGCTGGGCGCCAGCCTGGCTGCCGGCAGCGTCAAGACCACCGGCAGCGCGCGCCGCAGGCGGTTGCAGCAAGCGCTCGTGATCACGCAGGTTGCCGTGTCGGTGGTGCTGTTGTCCGGCGCGGGCCTGCTGGTGCGCTCGATGCAGCGTCTCGCGGCGGTCGACCCGGGGCTCAATCCGAAGAACGTCCTCACGATGGAGGTGCCGCTCGACTTCGCCGCCGTCACCGACTTCGCAAAGGCCGGACGGCGCTACGAGGAGATGCGGCGCGAGCTGGAGACGCTGCCGGGCGTCGAGATCGTTGGGCTGGGGTTTACGGTCCCGTTACGCGCGAGCCAGGTTCAGCTGGAGATCAAGGCGCAGGGGCGAAAGATCGAGGGCGCGACGCCGACGGCGGAATATCGCACGGCAGACCCGGGCTACTTTCGCGCGGGCGGCATCCCCTTGCGCAAGGGCCGCGAATTCACCTCGGGAGACGGGTCTTCCTCCGCCAAGGTCGTGATCCTCAACCAGACGCTGGCCAACCGGCTGTTCGCGGACGTCGATCCGATCGGCCGTCGCGTCGCATGGACCGGCGACGTGCTGCGCTTCATCGGCATCACCCCGGACGATTGGCGCACCGTGGTCGGCGTCGTGAACGACACGAAGGACGGCGGCCTCGACGCCCCCCCGTCGCCGGTCGCGTTCCTTCCGGTGGCGCAAGCCGAATTCCCGCCGGGAGGGCTGGTAATTCGCAGCACCGTCGATCCGACGAATCTGGCCACGCCGGCGCGAGAGATCATCCGGTCCGTCGCGCCGGATCAACCGATCGAGCACGTCATGCCGCTCGAAGCCGTACGCGACGAAAGCGTCGGGCCGCGCCGGCTGAATGCAATCCTGCTCGGGGGGTTCGGCCTCCTCGCGCTGGTGATCGCATCGATCGGGATCGCCGCCGTGCTCGCGTTCAACGTCAGCGCGCGCACGAACGAGATCGGCATTCGGATGGCGCTCGGTGCCGCACCGTCGCGCGTGACGGCGATGATCGTCCGGGAGGGCGGCCTGCTGGTAGGCCTCGGACTCGCGGCCGGCGTAGCGGGCGCGCTCGCGCTCGCCCGCTTCATCGAAGGCCTACTGTTCGGCGTCGCCTCGCGCGATCCACTCACACTGGTGCTGGTCGCAACGACGATGACGACGGTCGGGCTGGCGGCCTGCTGGTTACCGGCCGCGCGAGCGAGCCGGATTGATCCGAGCGACGCGTTGCGGGCGAACTAGGCGACACGGGCCGCCGCATGCTTCTAGGGGCAGTGTGAAGACGAAGGGAAATTCGAGATCGCAAGACCGTCTGATCGCCAGGTTGGGCCAATCTTCACAACTACATTTCGTCAGGGGAACCTCAAGGCGAGCCTGCGCGATCAATTCTTATGCAAGACATAACGTCTTTTATGTCGCATAGCCAGAAACAGTATCGCAGCCGATATAGTTTTCTCTCACCGGCCGCCTCTTTTAATGCGATGGCTGAACCGGGTGAAGCCAGAGCCCGGACTCATCCATGCGCGCCTCTCCTGTCGCTAGGCGTCTTCCTCAACGTCACCCAATTGGCCGCGCAGTCCTATGTCCCCAAGCTGGCCACGTACCTGGGCCTGTAAGGGGGTTCCAACCGGAGACTTCGATGAACGAGATCCCCACCGCTGACATCCCAAAGTTGGAGCGCGTTGGGGCGGATCCTGAGGCGCCCGAGCCACCCGCCCTCACGACACCGCCGGCCGACCTCGCGCCCGAAAAGTCATACGCCGAAATCCACGGCCCCGTAGAAGGCCACAAAAGCAGATCGCGGCTTTCCTACGCAAAGCCAGGGGCCTTCGAGCGTTTGTTCCTGAAACCAGAATCCAAGGAGAAGGCTTGAACGAGCCAGAGAACACCGAAAACGGCATCGTGCGGACCCGAACACCCGCGGCGCCTACGCGGTCGCCGTCAGTCGCTTTTTGACCTGGGCGCTATGCGTAGGCGGCACGATTCCACGTCGACTCTTGTGCTCCCCATAGCCCGGAAGCGAAGGGCAAGATTGAGCGCCGAATCGGCTCGCCAGCTCGGAGCAGGAAGACCCAGACGAGCTCGCCGCCCTTGCCGAAGAGCTGGAGCGCAGAGCGTTGGAGAGGGGATCTCATTGGAGGAACTCGATGCGAGACTCGCCGGCATGGCCCGCAGTGAGTCGTACTCGGCACGCCTCGATCGGCAGGCAAAAGGGACAGAACTCGCCGCGGACCGACTCCTTCCTGCTCTTGAACCCCGCACGACGCGAGAAATCGAAATCTCAACGCCGAGATCGCTTCGGGAGCTTCCTCGCGCGATTCTTGATCCAGGAAAATGAATTCCCAACCGGGGAAATGATTTTTTAACTCCGAAAATCGTTTTTCGAGACTAATTTTTGAATTTCTGTCCGGCAGAATGAATTTTCAGCTCCCGGAATCAAATTTCTGGGTCAGAAATCGATCTTTTACGGTGGAGAATCGATTTTCACGGTCAAAAAACGACTCCTGGACTTAGAAAAGCGATTCCCGGAGATAAAAAACGATTTTTCGGCTTAAAAAATCATTTCCCCGGTTGGGAATTCATTTTCCTGGATCAAGAATCGCTCGGGAAGCTCCCGAAACGGTCGAAAAACGGATTCTCCGGTTTCGCGCCGTCGGACCGCCGCTCCTTAGTCCGGCATCGTGAGCCCGCCGGTCGCTTCGAGCCAGTCCGCCACTTCGTTCGCCGCGCGGGCGATGTCGTCGTGGGTGACGTCGAGGGTGTAGACCGGCAGGATCGAGCGAGCGGCGATGTCGGCCAGGCGGTCTTGCTCTTCGAGAAAGGGCTCGAGCCGGTCGTACTGGCTCGGGTTGCCCGAGATCTTCAGGCGCTCCTCGCGCGCGGCGGCGAAGGATTCGGGGGCGCGCCGGCAGAGGACGATGCGGAAGTTGAGCGGCAGCAGGCGCTCTTCGAGCCAACGGAAGTCGTAGAGCTTGCCCGTTGCGGCGAGCTGGTGGGAAATCGTCGACAGGTGAAAGCGGTCGACGATCCACGAGTAGTAGCGCTGCAATTCGAACAGGCGTGCCCAGGTGGCGTAGGTTTCGAGCGCCTGGGCCTCTTCTTCGTGAGCGAAGTTGATCAGCCCCCGGCCCCAGGGGACGTTCGTGAAGGCGCACCACTCGGCGGAGATGAGTGGCGAGGGGTAGCGGTATTTGCGCGGGCCGACGACCCGCGGATGCTCGTTGAGCGCGAAGGCGAGGTCGGTCTTGTGGGTGAGGCGCGTGCCTTCGAGGATCACCTTCGGGCAGAGCTTCACGGCCCGCTCCTCCGGCGCTTCTAGTTCTGCGCGTCCATCCAGGCGTCGAGCCGGTCGAGGGCGGAGTCGAGCCGGTCGGCGACGTCGCTCTTCGACTCGCGCCGGGACTGGCCGCGGCCGCCCGGTCCCACGCTCTCCCAGAGGGTCTGGTCGAGATCCTCGAGCTTGTCGGTGCGCAGCGTGATGCCGTGCCGCCCGAGCAGCGGAGCGAGCTCGGGCGCGCGTCGCGCGAGGTCGCGGCGGGTCATCCGATAGGCGTGGTCGGCGACCATGCGCCGCTCGGAGAAGCCGAAGATGTTGGTGAAGAACATCCGGTGGTCGTCGCAATCCGGTTCGAAGAGGACGACGTCGGACTGGGGGAACTTCGTCTGATAGGCCGCCATACCGATTTCCAGCCGCGAGTGGATCAGCGTCCGGAAGGTCTGGGACAGGATGGTCGGCAGGCCGAGATTCATCAGGTTGAGATGCCCGTCGTACCCGGCACCGCGGGCGCGGGCGGTGTCGACCGGGACGATCGGATTGACGCAGAGCACGAGGTCGGCGCCCGCTTCGAGGGCGACCGAGGCGTGGAGCGTCTTGATCAACACGCCGTCGACGAGATGGCGGCCGTCGATCTCGACCGGCGGATAGATACCCGGCAGCGCCGAGCTCGCCTGCACCGCTTTCGAGATCGGCACGTGATCGAATCCCGGTTCGCCGAACCGCACCGCCTGGCCGGAGTCGAGGTCCGTCGCGACCACCACAAGGCGCTTGCCCAACTTTCGGAAGTCGTCGGTCCGCCCCTTGATGCTCCAAATCCGCTCGAGATAGCGGCGGATCGGCTGGTTGTCGAACAGGCCTACCGGCAGCGACCGCGCGAGCCGGGTGAGCGAGCCGAGGAACGACTTCTCGGCCGGACGCGCGACGTAATCCTGGATCGCTTCGAAGAGGAGCCGCGGCAGCGTGCCGGCGGCGCCCGCGACGCGAATAAACGCGGGAGTGAGAAACGTCTCCGCCACGAAGGGGTGCTCGCCGGGCTCGGACGAGACGATCGCCCTGCACATCTGCGCGGTGGTGAGATCGTTCGCCAGGCAGGCGGAAAGAAACGCTCCAGCGGAGACGCCGACGTAGATGTGGGCGTCGTTGAAGTCGAAGCCGTCGAGCACCTCGTCGAGCGCGCGCAACGCGCCGATCTCGTAGATCGCCCCTTCGAGCCCACCGCCCGCCAAGGCGAGGCCGATCTTCGAACCTGTCGACGGCTCTTTCCTGCTCCCTGCCACCCGTGCCTTGCTCACGCTCAACACCCCTCCGGCTTAGCCCTCACCCCCGGCCCCTCTCCCAAAGGGAGAGAGGAGAACTCATGAGCATCCTCGCTTTGGCTCCCCTCTCCCTTCGGGAGAGGGGCCGGGGGTGAGGGCTGGGATGCCGGGAAAACCGAACTTCGTTACTCGGCCTTCTTCCGGGCCGGCGTCTTTTTCTCGTCGTCGACCACGGCGGCCTTCGGCTTGAGCTGCTCGACCTTGGCGGTCAATTCCTCGACCTTCTTGGTCAGGCGCTTGATCTCGTCGCGGGTCGGCACGCCGAGGCGATGGAGCGCGGCGGTCACCTTGTCGTCGATCGTCTCGCTCACGTCCTCGTAGACCTTCTCCGCCTTCTTCTTGGCCTTCGAGAACTGCTCTTTGCCGTCGGCCTCGAAATCCTTGCCCCGCTCGACCAGGCGGGCGAACAGCTTCGAGCCCTCCTCTTCGGCGGCCGCGAGAGCGCCGAGCCCCGCGAGCCAGATGCGGTGGGCGGAGTCCTTCACCTCGTCTTGGATCTTCTTGTCTTGAGTCGCCATGGGAATGTCCCTTTTATCTGAAGTTGGGTACGGCGTTGAAACGGCTAGGAGCCGACGACGGTGAGCTCGTCGAGCTCGCGCGAAAGGGTTTCCAGCCGGCGCTCGAGCGCCTTCAGATCGTCGCGCGTCGCGAGGCCGAATCGCCCGAGGGCGCCGCGAACCTCATATTCCACGGTGTCATTGACCAGCTTGCCGATCCCGCGCATCGACCGCTCGACCTTGTCGGTCGCGTCGGCGAACGTCGCCTTCTGCTTCTGGGCGATCGGACGACCGCGCTCGACCAGACGGTCGAACCAGTCGCGCCCCTGCTCATCCACTTCCGCCACGATGCCCAGGCTCGCGAGCCAGGCGTTGCGGCCGGTCGCCGCGATTTCGCGGCCCATCTTCTGAAGCGCGGCACCGGTCTTGTCGGTCGCGTTCTCGATTTCTTGGATCATGTGACTCTCCTTGGGTTTCGGACCCAATGCTCACTTCGTGATGAACCCGACCGTCGTAAGGTCAGCTCGGCTCGGCCCCTTCGTTCTTCGCGCCGACCGCGGGCTCGAGATCGGCGAGCGAAGCTTCGAGATCCTCCAGACGGCTGCGCAGGCTCGCCATCTCTTCGCGCACCTTGCGCACCGGCCCCAGGTGGTCGATCGAGGCCTGCACCAGCTTGTCGACCCCCTGCGCCAGCTGCTCCTTGCCGGCGTTCACCGCCCGCTCGCCGAGCCGCACGAGATCGTGCAGCAGATCGCTCGGAAGGAACGAGGTGCCCTTGCGACCCTCGTCCAGGATGATCTGGGTGAGGGTCTGCGGCGTCACGTCCGATCCGGTGCCGTTGTCCACCACGCGGATCTCCTGCCCCTCACGGACCCAGGTGGCGATCTCGTCGAGACCGACGTAACGGCTCTCCTCGGTGTCGTAGAGCTTGCGGCTTTCGTAACGCTTGATCAGGCGGACCATTCGGTACCTTCTTTCGGTTCGTCTGTTGCTGGTAGGAGGCTCGGCTCGTAGGAACCGAGCCCCGGCGAAGTAAAATTACCGCGCTGCGGCATGATTCGTCAAGAGTCTTTGCCGCGGTGCGTCAAAACCCGTGCGGCCGGCACGCGATCACGCCTTCGCGAGCCCTTCGGCCAGGAAATCGCCGAGAGCGGCGAGCGCCGGAAGGTCGGTCGGCTCGTCCGGCGAGAGGGGGACCGGCAGAAGCGGTTGCCGCGTCCCGGCGAGCTCTTGTAGCCGAGCGAGCCCTTGGTGATCGCGCTCCCCGAGCCAGGCCAGGAGGTGGCGGCCGTCCCGCGGGGCACCGGTCGAGAGTTGCGGCAGCCGCGGGTGAACCCGATTCACCACCAGAACGCCGAGATGTAGCCCCGCCTGGCCGAGCCGGCGGGCGAAGAACAGCGCGTCGGGGATCGCCTCCTCCCCGGGGCCCGCGACCAGAACGAAGCGGGTGCGCGGCGAGCGGAGCAGCGATTCGACCTCGCTCGCGCGCTGGCGGAAGCCGGCGAACAGCGGCGCGAACGCCTGGAAGAACTCGGCCATGTCACGCAACAGGTCGAGCCCGACCACTTCGTCGAGGAAGCGCTCGAAGCGCCGGCCGAGCCCTCCCCACCGGGCGGCAGAGCGGAGCCTGCCCGCCTCGTCGAACCAGGGCTTGAGCGCCACCTTGAGCGCTCCGCTATCGAGGAAGCCGACGATCCGCGCGGGCGCTTCCAGAAAGTCGAGCGCCTGCCGCGTGGGCGGCGTGTCGAGGACCACCTGATCGTAGCGGCCGTCGCGCGCCGCCTCGAACAGCCGTTCGACCGCCATGTATTCGAGGATCCCGCCGAGCGAGCCGGAGAGCTGGGCGTAGAAGGAGTTGTCGAGGATGCGGTCGCGCGCCCCCGGGTCTGGGGCGTAGCGCTCGATCAGACGGTCGAAGGTCCGCCGCGCGTCGAGCAGGCTCGCCGCGAGCGAGCCGCCGGGGCGGAGCGGATCGAGGCCGGAAAGGCTCACCGGGATCTCCGCGTCGCGCGCTTCCTCGCCCACACCGAGGGCGTCCTTGAGCCGGAGCGAGGGATCGAACGTCATCACCAGCGTCCGCTTCCCTTCCCGCGCCGCGCGCACGGCGGTCGAGGCGGCCAGGGTGGTCTTGCCGACTCCGCCGGCTCCGACGAAGACGAGGAGCGGCGCCTCGCTCGAGATCAACTCCACAAGGTCTCCCAGGCGCTCTGCGCCTCCGCCTCGGCGCGCAGCTCGGAGACCATGGCCGGTCCTCCCGACAGCGCCTGCAGCGAGAGATCCAGCCGCGGGCCCGGCCAATCGGCGGCGAGCCGCCCGAGCTCGCGCTCCTGGCTCGCCCGGCGGTGGCGCCAGAGGTGACCCGCGGGGTCCGAGGCGGGAACGGGCGACGCGGCTTCACCCTCCGGCAGGGGCGGGAAGAGCCCGTTCGTCACCAGCAGCTCAGGCGTCCGGCCGACCCGCGTGCGGAGGGTCTCGGCCAGCTCCAAGACCTCCTGCACCGGCATCTCCTCGGCGAGCGTCACGGCGACCACGCCGGAGCGGTCCGGATCGGCGATCAGCTCGGCGACCTCTTTCGACATGCGGTGGATCGGGCCCGAGCGCACCGCCTCGGAGACCAGCTGCGGCGCGGCAAGCAGCGCCACGCCATGGCCGGTCGCCGGCGCGTCGAGAATCACCGAATCGATTGGCGGGGCCTTGGCCGCCTCCCCCGCATCGCCTTGCAGTACGCGCAACGCGTGGCCGAGCACCGCCATCTCTTTGAGGCCCGGCGCCCCGGCCGTAAAGTGCTGATAGATCGGACTCTCCAGCACGCGATTCGCGATCAGGTCAAACTTGAGCTGCTCGCGCACGAGCTGATCGATCACCCGCTGAGGATTCAGATTCTGGACCCACAGCTTCGAGCCCGCCCGCAGGATCTCGCCACCGGAAGGAGGCACACCGAGCATCCGGTGCAGGTTCTCTCGCGGATCCACCTCGGCGACCAGCGTCCGACGCCCCGACGCGGCGAGCGCGCTCCCGATCAACGCGGAGACGGAGGTCTTCCCCACGCCCCCTTTGCCGGTGACGACGATCAGTTGGCGAGACGCGAGAGAGGTCGGCATGGTCGGGTTGGCTGAGGGTAAGGATGGGAGAGCACAGCTCGGGCGAGGCCCGTTCGCCGCACTGCGGCGAATGATAGCCGATCCGGGCCGGATGATCCCTTCGGCGCTACGGCCGGCATCGGCTCGGTGGGGTTTCCGGAGCTTCCTGCGCCTCTAAAGGCGAGCGCGAGAGACCAAACCCGGAAGCCTAGATTGGTGTGTCGTTCAAGCCACCCGGGCAGTCAACTGGATGCCGAGCGCGCGGGCGACCTTGAGGATGGTGTCGAAGCGAGGTTTGGCACCGGGAGCCAAAGCCTTGTAGAGGCTCTCCCGCCCAAGGCCGGAGTCCTTGGCGACCTGCGCCATCCCTCGCGCGCGCGCCACGTCACCCAGGGCAAGGACGAGTAGGTCGGGATCGCCCGATTCCAGAACAGCGGTCATGTACTCGGCGATGGCCGCGTCGTCGGTGAGGTAGCGCGCGGCATCGAAAGGTAGGAGTTTTACCGGCGGCTTAGTCTGTCTCATCGTCCCAACTCCAATCAGATAACGATGCTTCTCCGGCTCCTCGCGCCGCTAGGCCTCTGGCGTTCTCGTGCCGCGTTTCTTTTTGACCGTCCCTCGGAGCGCCCTCAGCCTCTCCAGCCGCTCTTTCAACCGGGCCTCGAAGCCGTCGCCTTTCGGTTGGTAGAAGCGAGTTCCCTGGAGCGCCTCGGGGAGGCAATCGATGCCACCGACGCCCTCTTCCGTCTCGGGGGCATAGACGTATCCCTTGCCGTAGCCGAGCCCGGCCATCAGGCGGGTTGGGGCGTTGCGGATCACCGGCGGAACGGGCTCGGCGGGGCGGTCCGCTATCGTCTTGCGGACCCGGCCGGCCGCGGCGTAGGCCGCGTTGCTCTTCGGCGCGAGCGCGAGGTAGAGGCAGGCTTGGCCGAGCGCGAGCTCCCCTTCCGGGCTGCCGAGCCGGTGGTAGGCGTCGGCCGCCGCGAGCGTCTGGACGAGGGCGTTCGGATCGGCGAGCCCCACGTCTTCGCTCGCGAAACGGATCATCCGCCGCGCGACGTAGAGCGGATCTTCCCCCGCCTCCAGCATCCGATAGAGCCAATAGAGCGCGGCATCCGGGTCGCTCTCCCGGAGCGACTTGTGGAGCGCCGAGATCAGATTGAAGTGCTCTTCACCCGATTTGTCGTACAGCAGCACCTTGCGCTGGGCAACGCGCCGGATCGATTCCGCGGTGAGCGCCGGAAGCCCTTCGTCCATCGCATCCGCCGCCGCGAGCTCGAGCAGGTTGAGCGCTTTCCGCGCGTCGCCCGAGGCGAGCTGGGCGAGTCCTTCGAGTGCCTCGTCGTCGGCGCCGAGACCGAGATGGCCGAGCCCGCGCTCGGGATCCTCGAGCGCTCGGCGCAGAAGGCCGGCGAGCGCCGGCACGCCGAGCGGCTCGAGCACCACGACCCGCGAGCGGGAGAGAAGCGCGGCGTTGATTTCGAACGAAGGATTCTCGGTCGTCGCGCCGACCAGCACGATGTCGCCGCGCTCGACGTAAGGAAGGAAGGCGTCCTGCTGCGCGCGGTTGAAGCGATGGATCTCGTCGACGAACAGGAGCGTGCGCTTGCCCGTCCGGCGCCGGTGCTCCGCCGCCTCGGCCATCACCTCTTTGACCTCTTTGATCCCGGAGGTGACGGCGGAAAACGGCACGAAGCGCGACGACGTGGCGGCGGCGATCACCCGCGCAAGCGTCGTCTTGCCGCACCCCGGAGGCCCCCAGAAGACGAGCGACGGAACCCGATCCGCCTCGATCGCCCGGCGCAGAAATCCGCCCGGTCCCACCACCGCCTCCTGCCCCACGATCTCGTCGAGCGTGCGCGGCCGCATCCGCTCGGGCAGCGGCGCCCCGGGCGCGGGCTCGTCGGCCTTTGAAGGGCTGCGAACGGGTTCTTGGTCGTCGAAGAGGGTGGCCACGGCGATTGCGAGTCTACCGCGGCGGAGGGGGGCATCCTGGGGCTCGTTGCGGAACGGGCCGTCACCTCGCCTACACTCGTCAAACGAATATGCCGACCAGCATCCACATTCCAAAGCCCCTGCTCGACCAGATCGACGATCGCTCGCGAGCCCTACGAGTCAGCCGCAACCGCCTGATCGTCAGAGCGCTAGAACGAGAGGTCCAGTCGACCGAGTGGTCCCCGGGATTCTTCGATCGGCTCGAAGCGGTAGATTCCAAGACAGCCGAAGCGGTTGACGAGCTTCTCCCGCTGAAGTCATCTTCCTGGCCCAAGGGTCGAAAGCTCAGGCCCGCGCGGCGACCTCCACGCGCGCGTCGTTGAAACAGGCGCCCGCCCCGAGGTCGGTGAGCGAATCGGGGGCGAGCGCGTTGGCGGTCCGGCCGTTCGCCGTGTGGCGCGCCCAGAAGCCCTTGGTGAGCGAGGCGACGCCCGGCCGTACGTCGTCCGTCACGCGCAAGAGGCAGTGAACTTCCCCGAGCTCGTTCCAGACGCGGACGGGATCGCCGTGGCGCAATCCACGAGCGTCTGCGTCGATCGGATGCAGGTCGACCGCGGCCGGCTGCTTGACCAGCTGGCCGAGGCTTGCGCTGATCGTCTTCGAGGTCGCGGGCGAGAGGAGCGTGAGCGGGAAGCCCGGGTTCGAGGGATTCTCGCGGAAGGCGTACAGCCCCTCCGGTGCCTCTTGGTCGAGATCCGCGGGACAGAGATGGATCTTCCGGTCGGGGGTGCGCGGCAGCTCGTCGAGCATTTGGATCGGACCGACCTGCGTCGGTCCTTCGTGGATCGGCCCGACCCGCGTCGGTCCTTCGTGGATCGGGCCTTGCCCGAACGCCGGGAACGCGACGCCGTCGCGGTCGAGCGCGTCGGCGGTCTCGTTGCCCGAGCCGATCAGCCGCCGTCGTACGTCGCCGGCCTCGACCGCGTCGCCCGGCTTCGTCAGGCCGAGCCGCTCGATCAGCTCGCCGAACACCTCGTAGTTCGGCCGCGCCTCGCCCACCCGGTCGGCCACCGGAGGGGCATCCTGGAGCAGCATGGCGCCGTACCCGCGAACCAGCTCCGAATGCTCGAGGAAGCTCGTGGCGGGCAGCGCGAGATCCGCCCAGAGCGCGGAGTCGGTAAGGAACGGATCGAAGACGACCGTGAACAGGTCCTCCCGCGCGAACCCGGCGAGCACCTTCTCCTGGTTCGGTAGCGTCATCGCCGGATTGCAGTTGTAGACGAACAGCAGCTCGACCGCCGGCTTCGCCTCGAGCAGCGTCTCGCCGATCAAATTCATGTTGATCAACCGGGTCGCGGCCTCGGGCTCGGCGATGGTCCCCGCGCCGTCCAGCTGTTGGTTCCAGATCCCCGAGTTGCTCTGGAGATAGCCTCCGCCGCGGACGCCGAACTTTCCGCCCACGGCGGGAAGCGCCATCACGGCCGCGGTCGCCGAGCCGCCGTTACGGTTCCGCTCGCTCCCCCAACCGACGCGGACGACCGCGGGCGAGATCTCGGCATACCAAACGGCGAGGCGCTCGATGTCCGAGGCCGCGACGCCGGAGACCTCCGCCGCCCGCTCGAAGGTCCAACCGCTCGACCGGCGCTCGAGCTCTTCCCAGCCGTCGGTGGCGGATCGCAAGAAGTCGAGATCGGCCGCCCCCGTCGTGAACAGATGGCGATGGATCGCGAGCGCCACGGCGAGATCGGTGCCCGGCCGAACCTGCAAATGAAGATCGGCTTGCTTGGCGAGCGGCGTCCGCCGAGGATCGATGACCACCAGCTTCGCGCCGGCCGCCCGCGCGTCGCGGATCTGCGGCACGAGGTGGATGCCGGAGGCCGACGGATTGGTCCCCCAGACGATGATCAACCGAGAGCAACGGAAATCCTGCGGCGCCACGCCGGCCATCCGGCCGTAGAGAGCCGTCGCGACCCGACGGGTCGGCGCGGCGCACACGGTACGGGCCAGGCGCGAAGCGCCGATCCGGCGAAAGAAGCGCGAGTCGACCGCGTCGTGCGTGAGCAGACCGTTCGAGCCGCCGTAGCAGAGCGGCAGGATCGCCTCGGGAACCCCTCGGTCGCGGATCGTCTCGACCCGGCTCACGATCTCGCGGAGCGCCTCGTCCCACGAGATCCGCTCGAACCGCCCCTCGCCTTTTTTGCCCACGCGCCGCAGCGGATAGAGCAGGCGGTCGGGCCCGTACATCGCCTGGGGGAAACGGCGCACCTTGGAGCAGATGTAGCCGTCGGTGAGCGGGTTGCGATGGGTGCCGTCGAGCTTCGTCACCCGGCCGTCCTCGACCCGCGCCTCCAGGCTGCAGGCGTCGGGGCAGTCGAACGGGCAGGCCGTGGCGAGCGTCGAGACGATGGGGGAAGAGGAGACCGGCTCGGTCATGGCATCTCTCTCTCGATCGGTTGCGGTTCGATCCGGGCGATCAGGCCGCCGTGGGCGATCCCGCCTCGATCGCCGCGACCACCGCGTCGGTGAATTCGCTCGTCGAGGCGTCGCCGCCGAGGTCGCGGGTGCGGATCTTCTGGCGCACGATCACGTCGCGCAGCGCGCCGCGCACGCGGGCCGCCGCCTCGTCCTTGTTCAGGTGCCAGAGCATCAGGATCGCGGAGCGGATCATCGCGAGCGGGTTCGCGAGGTTCTGGCCCGCGATGTCGGGCGCGCTGCCGTGCACCGCCTCGAACACGCCCACTTCCAGGCCCAGGTTCGCGCCCGGAACGACCCCCAGGCCACCGACCAGACCGGCGCAAAGGTCCGAAACGATGTCGCCGTAGAGGTTCGGCAGCAGCAGGACGTCCTGCTCCTCGGGGCGGATCACCAGCTGCATGCACATGTTGTCGACGATCTTGTCGTCGGCGGCGATCTCCGGATACTCGGCCGCCACCTTGCGGAAGCAAGAGAGGAACAGGCCGTCCGATAGCTTCATGATGTTCGCCTTGTGCACCGCGGTCACGCGCTTGCGGCCGTGGCGGCGGGCGTAATCGAAGGCGAATCGCGCGATCCGGGTCGAGGCGACTTCGGTGATGATCTTCAGGCTCTCGACCACCCCGGGGACCACCGTGTGCTCGAGGCCGGCATAGAGGTCCTCGGTGTTTTCGCGCACGACGATGATGTCGACGTTCTCGAACCGGCTCGGGATGCTCTCGAGCGAGCGGGTCGGCCGGAGGTTCGCGTAGAGGTCGAGCTTCTGGCGCAGCTGCACGTTGACCGACTGGAAGCCCTTGCCCACCTGGGTGGTGATCGGCCCCTTGAGCGCCACGCGCGTGCGGCGGATCGACTCGAGCACGCGCTCGGGAAGCGGCTCGCCGTCGGACGCCACCGCCTCGGCTCCCGCCGAATGGAATTCGTACTCGAGATCGGCGCTGGCGGCATCGAGCACCCGCAGCGTCGCTTTCGTGACCTCCGGCCCGATGCCGTCGCCGGGGAGAACGGTAATCGTTTGACTCATCTGGAGAAAACCTGCCTCTTCGAAGGGACCTGGGATGGGGACGCGCACCGCGGCGTCTGGCCGCGAAGCGTATCACGGCCCCGGAAAGCCCTTCTCGCCGCGGGAATTCGAGCGGCGAATCGACACGGCGCGCCCGACGCCCGGACCGTCGCGGTCCGGGCGCCGGGTGGGTTCGGTTCTCCCGGTTACGGCAGCAATCCCGGAAGGACCTCGATTCCGATCACGGCCGATTCGACCGTCGAGCCCGACGTCGCGCGAACCGTCGCCACGTACTCCCCGGCGGGAGCGAGCCGGCTGGCGGAGAGGCGCAACGAGGACGTGCTACCGGTCGTCGACGCCGGAACGAACGAACGGCCGATTCCGGTTCCCGTGGGCAAGCCGGTCAGCGAAAAGGTCACCCCATCGGTAAACCCGGTTCCCCGTACCAGGGTGACGGGAATCGAGACCTGCCCGTCCCCAGGAAAGAGCAAGGCGGACGTGTCTCCGAGCTGGAGGAGGAAGCGGTGAACCTTCAGGACCACTGCGGTGCTCTTGGCGATCCCGGCGCCGCTCGCGGCGATCCCGATCAGGTAGCTGCCCGGCGGAACGTTCGGCTGGACGGTGAGGACCAAGTTCTTCTTGTCGGTTCCGGCGCTCACCAGGGTTCCGGAGATTCCCGGATGCCCGGTCGTGAACGTGAAGGCGACCGGGGCGACGAACTCCGGATCCCGCTGGACGCCGATCCCGATGGTGACCGACTTGCCCGGGACCGTATCCGACGAGCCCGGGGAGACCGAGAGCCGGAACGCCGAGCGGACGAAGACCTGGATCCGGATCGACCGGCTCAGGCCACCCGACACGGCATCGAGCGTGACGTCGTAGATGCCATCGGCAAGCGACGCGGACGACGCCAAGCTCAAGGAGACCGGATCTCCGGTTTCGGGGTCCAGCGCGAACTCGCCCGTGAGCCCGACGTGCTCCGAGTGGAAAGAAAAATCGACCGGATCGTCGAAGCCCTGCATACGCACCACGGACAGCGGCAGCACCACGCCGGCCCCGGCGAGCAACTCCACCTGGCGGGCGACGGCGACCGAAAACGGCACCAACGTAAGGCTCACGGTGGCGCTTTGAGAGCGGGGCCGCGGACCGTCTTGAGCGGTGGCCTTGACGAGCAGCTCGTAGGTGCCAGGCACGATGTCGAAACCGGCGTCGAGCACCAGGTCCGGTTGATCGGAAACGACGGACGGCAGGCAGAGCCCCCCGTCCGAGAGGCAGCCGAAGACACCGGGAGGGAAACCTTCCGCCGAGATGGTGATCGCGCCGGTGCAGCAGCTGCTAATCGGCGGGTCGGCCGGACTGGGGTCCTGGCATACGCTGCAGTTCGACAGGTCGCGGGTGATGAACAGGGGAACGGCGTTGACCTCTCCTGGGCCCAGGGTCAGGCTCTCGGGAAAGAGGTTCAGCTCGAACGGAAGGCTCACCGCCGAGCACGGCACGGCGAGCGACGGCAGCAGGACGGCGATCAGGGCCCACACGCCCCGGGAAATACGGTGAGATGTCATCGGTAAAAGCTCCAATCCTTCGTCAGTGGGATCGCCCGAAGGCGAACGGGTAAGCACGTCGCCACGTCGGCTCGACGAGCTCGTTTTCGACGAGGGAAAGATAGAGATCCGGCCCGGGCGACCGCCTCCCCCGCGGGTACGGATCTTCGGAGCCGAAAGCGGGGTGGGCGAACCCGACGAAAGTCAGGGTCCTCTCAGGCGACGAACCAAGCGCCCAGGAGCCCCAGCGCCACGACCGCGAGCAGTGCGAACTTGAGCGAAGCGGCCGCTCCGGCGAGCGCCTGTCAGGGCTGGGCCGGACCGCTTCGGCGGACGGTCGCGAACAGGAAGAGATCTTCGGCGAGGTCCAGGAACCCGGCGAGCAGAGGGAGCGTCGCGAGGGCGGCGAGATCGACCGCGATCCCTTCGTTCGAGAAACGGAACGCGGTCCACCAGCAGAGGCCAGACGCGAGCAGCGCATAGAAGGGGACGAACAGGAGATCGAGCCCCAGCTGCAAACGGAGGAGCCGGCGCGCACGCTCCTCCGCCAGACCCGCGGTCCAGCCGGTCCAGAGCCGACGCACCCGCCGGGTCGAGAACGCGAGCTCCCAGGCGGCGACGCTCGCGGGGAAGGCTCGCCGCAAGGGGCCCCACGCTTTGAGCAGCAGCGCCGCCCAAGAGATGGTGGCAAGCAAGGCGAAGCCGAGCGTCCAGGGCGAACGGAACCAGGCAAGATCGAAGCCGTAAGCGAGGCGCGCCCAACCTTCGAGTTGGGCCACGGCGGGCGGCGGTGGCGCGGCGGGCGCGCTCGGAGACGCCGGTTC
>JBGAGQ010000125.1:0-5215 GCA_044226625.1 Thermoanaerobaculia bacterium | reverse complement strand
CGTCGCGATGTCGCCGGTCAGGTAGATCTTGGCGCAGGCGAGCGCGAGCGCCACGTAGGCGCCGGTGATCGCGGCGGTCCGGGTGCCGCCGTCGGCCTGGAGCACGTCGCAGTCGATCGCGATCGTCCGGTCGGGAATCGCGGTGGTGTCGATCACCGCTCGCAGGCTGCGGCCGATCAGGCGTTGGATTTCCGAGGTGCGGCCGCTCGGGCGGCCCCGTTCGACCTCGCGGCCGGAGCGGGTGTGGGTGGCGCGCGGCAGCATCGAATATTCGGCGGTGACCCAGCCGCGTCCGGAGTCGCGCAGGAACGGCGGGACCCGGTTGTCGACGCTCGCGGCGACCAGCACGCGGGTATCGCCTACTTCGATCAGGGCGGAGCCCTCGGCGAACTTTTGCGCGCCGAGTTGGAGCTTCACCGGCCGCAGCGCATCGGCGGCACGGCCGTTGGGACGGAGAATCGGAGTTTCGCTCATCCGCCGATTGTATCGGCATCTCGAGGCGACCCCTCGTCGCGCCCCACGCGCCCCCTGGCGGCGAACAACGGCGAACAACGGCGAACGGCGAGGGGAAGCGAATAGAATCACCCCCCTGGCCCTAGAACGGGAGGTACCCATGAACCGACGCCCCCAGCCCCTCCTCGCCTTCGCGACGCTGCTCGTCCTGTTCGGAATCGCGACGCTCGCGATCGCCGCGGCGCCGAAGCCGAAGGACGATCTCAAGTTCACCGACGCGCACGCCCAGGCGGCCGAGTTCATCGAGTATTACAAGACGATTCAGCTCACCTCGGAGCAGGAGGCGATCAAGCGCGCCGCTCTCACCCAGCTCCCGGCCCCCTGCTGCAGCGAGAACACGGCCTACACGTGCTGCTGCCCCTGCAACATGGCGAAGAGCACCTGGGGCCTTGCGGCATACCTGATCACCCAGAAGGGGTACGACGCCGCGCGGCTCAAGACCAAGGTCGCCGAGTGGCACAAGTTCATCAACCCCGCGGGATTTTCGGGCAACGTCTGCTCGACCGGCGGCTGCGGGCGTTCGTTCGAGAAGAACGGCTGCGGCGGCATGGGCGCGACCGTCACGCCGTAACCCCCGGGGCGCGACGTGACGTCGGCTGGATTCGACTCGGCAGCCTAAAGAGCGCTGGATGGCCTGGTATCGCGAATGGTTCGGCGACGAGTATCTGGAGCTCTACTCGCATCGGGATGAATCCGAAGCCGAGGTCCACGTCGATTTCGTCGAACGAACGCTCGGCGGCGTTTCGAAGGAGCGGCCCCGGGCGGTGCTCGACCTCGCTTGCGGCGCCGGGCGGCACACCGCGGCGCTGCGGCGTCGCGGCTTTCGGGCGCTCGGCGTCGATCTCTCGCTCACCCTGCTGATCCGCGGCCAGATGCCGTGCGTCGCCGGCGACATGCGCGCGCTGCCGTTCGCCGACGGGAGCTTCGGCTGGGTGCTCAACTTCTTCACCTCGTTCGGTTACTTCGAGAGCGAGCGCGAGAACTTCCGCGTCCTCGCCGAGATCGCCCGGCTGCTCGCGCCCGAGGGGCGGTTCCTGATCGATCTGATGAATCCGCACCACGCTCTCGCCCACCTGAACCCGCGCGAGGTGCAGAACGTAGAAGGACGGCGGGTCGAGATCGACCGCTGGTACGACGCCGCGAGCCAGCGGTTGAACAAACGGATCCGCGTGGTGCCCGAAGGAGGCGCGCCGCGGACCTACCTGGAGAGCGTGCGCGCCTATCAGCCGGAGGAAGTGACGGCCGGCCTTCGCTGGGTGGGGCTCACGCTCGACGACCTATTCGGCAGCTTTCGAGGAGAACCCTACGATCGTGACAGCGAACGCCTCATCCTCGTCGGTCGCAAGCCCGACTGACGTGCTTCCTTCCGGGCTCGAGCCGCTGGATCTCCTGGCGCGCGGGCTCCTGCCGCCGATCCCGACGGCGTTTCTCGCCGGGCGCGAGCTCGACCTGCTCGCGCCGCTCCGCTTCGCCGCGCCGGACGGCCCGGTGCGGCTACCCGAGAGTCCCTCTGCGGATCGGGCGGCGCTCGCCGCGGGCATGGCGGTCGCGAACCGCGCCTACGGGCATCCGGCGGCCGATGCCTTGGCCGCGAAGCTCGCCGATCCGCGCACCCGGGTCGTGGCGACCGGCCAACAGCCCGGACTGTTCGGCGGCCCGCTCTACGCCCTGTCGAAGATGGTCGCCGCGTCGCTCTGGGCGGAGCGGCTCGAAGCGGAGGGGACCCCGGCGGTCGCCGTCTTCTGGGTCGCCACGGAGGACCACGACTGGGCCGAGGTGGCGACGACCGCGCTGCTCGCGCCGGGGGGGCTGCGGCGCTTCGATCTCGGCCCCGATCCCGAGCCGCTCGCGCCGCTGGGAGCGCGGACGCTCGGTCCCGAGATGGCGCGCCTCCACCGCGAGGTCGAGGAGGCGTTCGGCGGACCGACCTACGCGGCCTGGCGCGAGACGCTCGCCCGCTGGTACCGCCCGGACGCTCGCTTCGGCGAGGCGTTCTGCCGTCTGATGGCCCATCTTCTCGGGGACCGATGTCCGCTGCTGCTCGACGCCATGCTCCCGGAGCTCAAGGCGGCCGAGAGGCCCCACCTGCGGCGTCTGGTCGAGCGCCGGGTAGAGCTCGAGGCCGCCTACGCCGTCCAGGACGCCGAGATCGAGCGCCGTGGCCTGCCGCTTCAGGTGGCGCCGCAGCGCGGGCTCTCGCCGCTCTTCCTCTACTCGCGAGGGGAACGGCGGCGCATCGAGTGGCGCGGCGAGAGCAGTGAACGCTACGCGTTGCGCGGGCGCGACGAGGAGTACCCGATCGAGCGCCTGCTCGAGACGATCGAGGAAAACCCCGGCGTGGTGAGCCCGGGCGTGCTCGCGCGCCCGGCGATCCAGGACGCGGTGCTCGGCACCTCGGTCCTCCTGCTCGGTCCGGGCGAGACCTCCTACATCCCGCAGGTCGCGCCGGCCTATCGCGCGCTCGGGATCGCGGGATCGGTGGCCCCGACCGTGGCGCTCCGGCCCCAGGTGACGCTGCTCGAAAGCTCGACGCGCGGCCGGCTCGCGGCGCTCGATCTCTCGTTTGCCGGCCTCGTCGGCGATCCCGGCGCGGTCGAGCGAAGGCTCGCCGAACGGGGCGGCGGCGAGTTCGTGGCGCCGGTGAGAGAGCGGATCGCCGCGCTGCTCGACGAGCTCGCTCCGCTCGCCGCGGCGGTGGATCCGAGCCTCGACAAACCGCTCGACAAGACGCGCGAGCAGGCGCTGCGCGGGCTCGACCTGTTCGCCGAAAAAGTTCGTGCCGCCGCGGCGAGGAAAAACGAGGTCGAGGCGCGCCGTGCCGGTCAGCTGCTCGACCTGCTCCGACCGGAGGGTAGGCTCCAGGAGCGCGTCCTCTCCTCGGCGCAGTTCGCCACGCGCGAGACGACGACCGCGGCGGAGGCGCTCTGGCACCAGATGGATCTCGACCCACGAAAGCTCCAGGCGATCGAGCTGCCGGCTCCTCCGCCCCAGGGAACCGGAGGTTTGTCATGAAGCTCGATGTGCTGGCGATCGGCGCCCACCCGGATGACGTCGAGCTGGGCTGTGGCGGCACGCTCGCCGCGCTCTCGAAATCGGGTCGCTCGGTGGGGATCCTTCATCTCACGCGCGGCGAGGCGGGGACCCGCGGCACGCCCGAAGAGCGGCGGCGAGAAGCGGAGGACGCGGCGCGCGCGCTCGGCGCGGTCGAGCTGCGGTTCCTGGATTGCGGCGACGGCTCGCTGCGCTCGGGGGTCGAGGAGGAGGACGCGCTGATCGAGGCGCTGCGCGAGCTGCGTCCCGATCTGGTCTTCTCGCCGACGCCCTACGACCGCCATCCGGATCACATCCGCGCCCATCGGTTGGTGCAGGCGGCCGGGTTCTACTCGGGCCTGTCCGCGCGCGGCTCGAAGGCCCACCCCACCCATCGGCCGGGAGCGGTCTTCTCCTACATGCAGCACGACTCGTTCGAGCCGGATTTCGTGGTCGACGTCTCGCACGTCTGGGCGGCGAAGCTCGAAAGCCTCGCCGCCCACCGATCGCAGATCCATCTGCCGGGCGAGGAGGCGCCGCCCTCCGGGCCGGTCACGAAGGTGTCGACGCCGGAGTTCTATTACGCCGTCGAAGGGCGGGCGCGCCACTACGGCAACCTGATCGGCGCCGCCTACGGCGAGCCGTTCTGGAGCCCGCTGCCGCTCGCGGTGCGCGACCCGTTCGCGCTCGTACCCGGGGGGGTCCGATGAAGATCGGCATCAGCTGCTATCCGACCTACGGCGGATCGGGGATCGTCGCGACCGAGCTCGCGATGGCGCTCGCCGACCGGGGGGACGAGGTCCACGTGATCTCCTACGCGCTCCCCTCGCGGCTGTCGTTCACCAGCCCGCGGATCTTCTTTCACGAGGTGATCGTCCCGCGGTATCCCTTGTTCGAATACCCCCCTTATTCGCTCGCGCTCGCGACCAAGATGGTCGAAGTCGCGCGCCACCAGGGGCTCGACGTGCTGCACGTCCACTACGCCGTGCCGAACGCGGTTTCGGCGGTCCTCGCCCGGCAAATCGTCGCGCCCCAGCCGCTGCCGGTGGTCACGACGCTCCACGGCACCGACGTCACCCTGGTCGGCAACGACCCGAACTATCTGGAGACGACCCGCTACGGCATCGTCCAGAGCGACGCCGTGACGGCGGTGTCGGAGTCGCTCCGACGCCAGACGGTCGACCAGCTCGGCGTCCTCACCAAGGCGATCCACGTGGTGCCGAACTTCATCGATCCGGCGCGTTACGAGGCGGTGCGCGGCACCGACGGGGCACGCCGGTGGGCGAAGCCGGGCGAGCGGACGATCGTTCACATCTCGAACTTCCGGCCGGTAAAGAGGGTGCTCGACGTGGTCGAGGTGTTCGAGCGGGTTCGCCGCGAGGTGCGCGCCCGGCTGATCCTGGTGGGCGACGGGCCGGAGCGAGGCAAGGTCGAGCAGATCTGCCGCGAGCGCGATCTCTGCCACGCGATCACCTTCATCGGCAGCCTGCCGCTGATCGAGGAGATCCTGGTCGGCGCCGACCTGTTCGTCCTGCCCTCGGAGACCGAATCGTTCGGCCTCGCGGCGCTCGAGGCGATGAGCTGCGAGGTGCCCGTGATCGCGACCACGGCGGGGGGCCTGCCCGAGGTGGTGGTGGACGGCGAGACCGGATACCTCCGCTCGGTGGGCGAC
>JBGAGQ010000124.1:0-5221 GCA_044226625.1 Thermoanaerobaculia bacterium | reverse complement strand
CGAGAACCGCGACGTCGCGGACGAGAAATTCCGCGACGACTCGGTCGACGCGGGAGACATCGGCGCCGGGCATTCGGTGACCGCGCTCTACGAGGTGAAGCTCGCGGATCGCCCCGATGTCCGCAAACCGGTCGCTACGGTCCGCCTGCGCTGGTTCTCCAAAGCGGGAGAGCGGGTCATCGAATCGGTCCAGGCGCTGCCGCTCGGGCGCCTCGCCGGACGGTGGCAGGACGCGAGCCCGGCGTTTCGATTGGCGACCCTCGCCGGCCAGCTCGCCGAGATCCTGCGCGGCTCGCACTGGGCCAAAGGTGAGAACCCCGCCGAGGTCGCCCGCCTGACGCGCGAGCTGGCCGATCAGACCACGGGCAAGCTCCATGCGCAGGCGATCGACCTCGCGACACTCGCAGATCTGGCGGCTTGCGCGAGGTAGATCGGTAGATCGATCGGCTTCCGAAAACCCTCGGGCTTCCCATCCCCTCTCTTGGGAGAGGGGATGGTGAGACCTACCCCTTCCGCACTCTTACGACGGCGCCCGGCTGAGCTGCGGGGCCCGCGCCCTCGACCCTCGCTTCGACGAAGACCATGCGCGAGGCCGGATCGATCTCCGGGGCGATCCTCTCGATCGTACCGGCCAGCTCGCCGAGATCGGCGGCGGAGGCGACGATCGGCTCGTTCAGGCGGAGGGTCTTCGCGTCCGCCTGGGGGACCGCGAAGCGGATCATCACCCCGCCTTCGCTCACCAACCGGACGATCGGAGATCCAGCTCCCACGGTCGCCCCGGGATCGAGGTACCGTTCGGCCACGGTGCCGGCGAAAGGCGCTCGAATCTCGCTCTCGCCGACGGCGATTTCGGTCACCCGGACCCGCGCCCGCTCGCCGGAAACCCGAGCGCGGGCCGACTCGAGCGCCGCCTCGGCCTGCTGCTTCTGAATCTCCGCCTGCGCCAGATCCTCTTTGGAAAACGACTCGGGGATGGACAGACGCCGCTTCTGCCGGCTGTCGGCGTCGGCGAGCGAAAGGCTCGCCTGCCGCTCGGCCGCGAGCGCCTCGCGGAGCGAGGCCCGCATCTGATCGAGCTCGCGGGCGAGCGCCGCTGAGTCGAGGCGTGCGATCGGCTGCCCTTTCTGTAGACGGTCCCCGGGACGGACGAACACCGCCTCCAATCGCCCTCCCGCCGCCGCGGCGACGTTCGTCGCTTGGCGGGGGACGAGAACGCCGAGGTACCCGGTCGCGCGAGGAGAGGACGCCGCGGCGATGCGCTCGACCGGCGAGGGCGACGCGGAAGCTCGAGCCGCAGCCTCGGCGCGTGGAGCGGACGGTTCCCCGCCGCAAGAGGCCAAGAGAAGTAGGGCGAGGGATCCGATCGATCCAAGGGATATGGACTGCGACGCTCGTGGTGCTTTCATACCGGTCGAATCTTAACCCCGCCGGGAAAAACCGTCTCAAAAGCGCGTGTTACCATGCCGGGCGTGCCGAACGTCGAACCCTCCCCCCGGCTCGAGCATCTCCTAGAGCCTGTGATCACCGACCTCGCCGCCCGCGGCTCGATCCTCGTCGCCTACTCGGGCGGCGTCGACTCGGCCCTGGTGGCCGCGCTCGCGGTTCGGGCGGTCGGCGACCGCGCGCTCGCGGTCACCGCGGCGGCGGAGACGATGGCCGGCGCCGAGCTGGACCACGCGCGGGCTCTCGCCCGAGAGATCGGCATCCGCCACGAAACGACCACCTACAGCGAGCTGTCCGATCCGCAGTTCGTGGCCAATCCGAGCCACCGCTGCTACGTCTGCCAGGGCATGCGGATGGACGCGATGCTTCGCATCGCCGCGGAGCGCGGCTATGTCGCGGTTTGCGACGGCACGAACGCCTCGGACCCCGGACCCGACCGTCCGGGGCTCGCGGCGATTCGCGAGCGGGCGGTCTATTCGCCGCTGCTCGCTCATGGGATCGACAAAGAGACGACCCGCGCTCTGGCCCGTAGCTTGGGGCTTTCGGTCTGGGACCGCCCTGCCAACGCCTGCCTCTCTTCCCGGATTCCCCACGGCCAGCTGGTCACGTTGGGCAAACTGCGCCGGATCGAAGCGGCCGAGGAGCTCGTCGCCCGGGAGGGTTTCCGCGTGGTCCGCGTGCGCCACGACGCCGCGGGGGCCCGCGTCGAGGTGGCGGCGGACGAGGTGAAGCGTCTCGCCGAGCTCTGGCCGGCTCTCGAAGCGCCGCTTCGCGGCCTCGGCTTCGCGCGGGTGAGCTTCGACCCGGCGGGATACCGCCGGGGCGGCGCCGATCTCTCCTCCTCCCCCGAGATGCCGATCGCGTGAATCGCGACCAGCTTTCCGCGCTGCTCGCCGACGTGGCGGCCGGCACGACCGCTCCCGACGTGGCTCTCGAGCAGTTGGCCGAGCTACCCTACGCGGACCTCGGGTTCGCGCGCCTCGACTTTCATCGCGAGCTGCGCAACGGCTTGCCCGAGGCGGTCTACGCCGAGGGGAAGACGCCGGAGGACCTGCGGAAGATCGCCACCCGTTTCGTCGAGGCGCACGGCCGATTGCTCGTCACCCGCCTCGCTCCCGCGGCGGCCGAGGCGCTTCTGGCGGACCATCCGAACGCCACCTACCACGCGCGAGCCCGGGTGCTCACCGTCGGGGGTCCGATCGAACCGATCTCGGGCACCGTGGCGGTCCTCGCCGCGGGGACGTCCGACCTTCCGGTGGCCGAGGAGGCAGCGGCCTGCGCCCGCTGGTTCGGCTGTTCGATCGCCACCTCGTACGACGTGGGCGTCGCCGGGCTCCACCGCCTGCTGTCCCAGCTGCCGGAGATCCGCAAGGCCGCGGTAGTCGTCGCCGTCGCCGGAATGGACGGCGCCCTGCCGACGGTCGTCGCGAGTCTCACTCCGGCCCCGGTGGTCGCGGTACCCACTTCCGTGGGTTACGGCGCCGCTTTCCATGGGCTCGCGCCGCTGCTCACGATGCTGAACGCCTGCGCTCCCGGCATCGGGGTGGTGAACATCGACAACGGCTACGGCGCCGCGGTCCTCGCCCACCGAATCGCCCGTTCCCGCGCCGGCGCCTGAGCGCCCTCTCCTACTCCGCCGGCCGCAGGCGAAGCGGCGCTAGCTTCTGCGTGTCCGGATTCCACAGAGAAAAGCTCGCCTCGCCCGTCATCACCAGTCGCGCTCCCGGGCTTCCCGGGTCGCTGCGCCAGCGATCGGCGGGCAGGCCACGTCCAACCTCCGCGACCTTCATCGCCGAAAGGTCGATCGCGAACAGGTTCCAGGCGGCCGGATCGTCGGGAACTGCCGGATCGATCGATCCGTGGGCGCTTCCGGCGGCGAGCCAACGATCCGGCGCACTCAGGCCGCCGAGCCGTAAATACCGAAAACGGGGGAGATCCAGGCATCCGATCTCCCGTCCGTCCCGCGCGAACAGGGCGAGCGTCCGCCGGTCCGCCGTGTCCGCGTCCCGCAACACGACCGCCACCCGGCCATCAGGAAGGAGGGCCGCCGAGCTTCGCGGCGGCGCGGGGAGCGCGCCCAGCGGCTCGCCCGTCGCGCCATCGAAGAGCAGTCGACGTTCTCCCCGGCGATCGAGGACGAGGACCGTCGAGCCGTCCTCCGAGATCCCCCAGGAGAATCCCAGCGGAACCGTGAGGACCTCGGCTCGCTTCTCGACGCGCCCCGCCGGAAGGCCCACCTCCCGGATCTCGATCCGCACGCTCCGCGAGGTTTCTTCCTCGGCTCCCTTGACGAACCAGCGCAATCGATCGTTGCCAACCCAGGCGAGGAGGAGTCCTTGCCACGTGGAATAGGTGACGGGAATCGTGGCGACCAGCTTCGAGCGGTCGAGGTCCCAGAGAAACAGCCGCTCCGCCGCCAGCGCCGCAACCCAGCGCCCGGTCGGGGACAGCGAAAGGGTCTCGACGACGAAGGGTAGACCGAGACGCATCGTCTCGGGACGCGCCCCGGGGCGTGACAGATCGAGGCGGACGATCTCCCACGGCAGTCCCCTCTCCTGCTGGACCCAGACCGCGTGCCGGCCGTCGGCCGAGAAGCTGGGGGCGATCCATCCGCGGTTGCGCGACGGGCCGAGGCGTACCGTCCTGCCGGTCGCCGCGTCGATGAGGAACGCGGCCCCGTGATCCTTCCCCCGGTGCCGGGCGTACCCCGAGACCGTGAACCAACTACCCCTGGGCGCCGTTTTCACTTGGGTGTTCACGAGGTCGCCGACGGACGGGGAAACCACCCAGCGAGAACCGAATTGGAGCCCGAGCGCTCCCACGAGCAAGCCTCCCCAGAGGACCATCGAGAGCGCCCGGTGACCGCGGGCGACGTCGACCCGGCCGTAGAGGACCTGGGCGCAGCTAGCGGCGACCAGAACGACCCCGGCACAAACCGCGAAGGCGACCCAGGAGATCGCGAGCGCCTCCAACGCCCAGTTGCTCTCGAGCCGGGACAGCGCGCCCACCCCGATCCATCCGACGGCCAAGAGCCCGGCGAGATCGAGCGTCAGCCAGCCTGACCGCGAGGTATAGAAGACCCCAATCGCGTGGACCAGGAAGAGAAGCACGACGCAAGCGAGCGAGATCAGGCTCGCCGTACCGAGGAGCCCGAGGCGATCGGGGCTTCCGGGCAAAGCGGTCGTCTGGGCCCACTCCCCCACCCGGGCCGTCCGTCCCGCGAGCAGCCCTGCGGGAAAGACCGCCAAGGCGGTCGAGGCGAACAGGAGCGCCACGGCGGCACCGAAGCGACCCGCCCAGATCGCCCAGCCCGAGATCGGACGGCCGAAGTCGAAACCGAGCCGGTGATGGGTCAGATCGCCCGCCACGGCGCCCGCGCCGAGCAGCGCGGCGAACAGAACCCCGGTGATGCAGGCGATCAATACGGCCGCGTCGAGCGCGGTCTCGACCGCCACCGGTCCGGTCCGGCCAGCCATGTACGGGATGGCAACCGCGCCAAGCCCTCCGAACAGGGCTCCGAGGAGGAGCAGTCGGCGCGAACGAAACTCGCGGAAGAAGACGGCGACGAATCCGCTCAATGGGCACCTCCGCGCCCGGCCGCGACCAGGGCGACGAACAGCTCCTCGAGGCGGAGGGCTTCGACTTCCGCCGCACCGAATGGAGACAGCCGCGAAAATCCATCGTCTGAGAAGCGCGCGACGATCGCCTCGAGCCCCCAGGCCTTCCGCTCGACGGCGACCGGCGCGAGATCAGCGAGGGCCGCCTCGATTCCCTCGCC
>JBGAGQ010000055.1:0-45788 GCA_044226625.1 Thermoanaerobaculia bacterium | reverse complement strand
CGGTTCCTGACCGACGCGGACGTCCGCCACGGCTCCCACCTCGCGGTCGTCGCCCCCGACGTGGTCGAGGCGCTCTTTCCCCAGCAGGATCCGATCGGCCGGAGTCTCCGGATCTCCGCCTGGACCTTCCAGATCATCGGCGTGCTCGAGAAGAAAGGCACGTTCCTGGGCGGCGGAGCAAACAATCTGATCCTCGTCCCGATTTCCGCCTTCGACGAGATGTTCCCCGACGTCAAGAACGGCGACGGCGACTCGCTCCACATCGCGACCGTGCCGCACCGGCCCGAGGACGTGAACGCCCTGATCGAGCAGGAGACGGCCATCCTGCGCGCCCGGCGCCAGCTGCGCCCAAACCAGCCGAACGATTTTGCGACCTTCACGAGCGTCGGCCAGCTCAAGAACTTCCGCCAGATCACCGGGGGAATCGCCGCGGTGATGATCCTGATCGCCGCAATCGCCCTGGTCGTGGGGGGAGTGGGCGTGATGAACATCATGCTGGTGAACGTCACCCAACGCACGCGCGAGATCGGCCTACGCAAGGCGCTCGGCGGCACCCGCCGCGACATCGCGATCCAGTTCCTTTCCGAGGCCGTGACGCTCACGGGTCTGGGCGGGGCGATCGGGATAGGCATCGGCATTGGCGTCGCGCTGCTCGCCCGCGTGGCCTTCGATTTCCAAGCCGCGGCGCCGCTCTGGTCGATCCTCCTCGGCTTCGGCGTCTCCACGACCGTCGGCCTCGTCGCGGGGCTGTGGCCCGCCCTCAAAGCCGCTCGGCAGGATCCCATCGAAGCTTTGCGGTACGAGTAGGGGAGAAACTCTTCATGGATCATCCGCGCCCTTCCATCCTCGTCCTCTGCACCCACAACAGCGCCCGCTCCCAGATGGGCGAGGCGCTGTTCCGTCACTTGAGCGGCGGCACCGTGGACGTCGAGAGCGCGGGGTCGCAGCCCTCCCGGGTTCATCCCCTGGCGATCGAAGCGATGGCGCGTCGCGGGATCGATCACGCCGGAGGCCGCTCGAAGCACATGGACGAGCTGATGGACCGGACGTTCGATTACGTGATCACCGTCTGCGATCACGCGAGCGAAACGTGTCCGATCTTTCCCGGCGCTCCGGTGCGCATCCATTGGAGCCTCCCCGATCCATCCGCGGTCACCGGGAGCGAAGAGGAACGCCTCGGCGCGTTCCTGCGGGTGGCCGAGGATCTCGAAGCGCGGATCGGGGATTTTCTCGAACGCCTGCCAAACGCCGAGGCGTGATCTTCGGCGCCCGGCCGCTGAGGCCGAGCGCCGCTAGATGACTCCAAGGGGCCGGAGCTTAAGCCGCCGGCTTCTTCGCCCTCACGAACGCGGCGGCCACGCGGCCGTCGATCGCGTCGAGCTTGCCGCCGAGATGCACGAGCTGGTCTTCGGAGAGGAAACCCTTCGCGTCCTCGGCGCGGTAGACGCGCGTCGGCGTGATGTCGATCTCCTCGAAACCGATCTCGGCGAGGATCGCCTCCGCCTCGTCCTTCTGGAGCGCTCCGGCGACGCAGCCGGTCCAGAGCGCGACGCTCCGCTTCCACGAGTCGGGGATGGGCTGGAGGAAGACGATGTCCGAGATCGCAAGACGGCCGCCCGGCTTCAGCACGCGGAAGGCCTCGGCGAACGCTTGGCGCTTGTCGTTCGCCAGGTTGATCACGCAGTTCGAGATCACGACGTCGACCGTGGCGCGCGGCAGCGGCACGCTTTCGATCGAGCCGCGAAGGAACTCGACGTTCGTGGCGCCGGCCGCCGCCTTGTTCGAGAG
This sequence comes from Thermoanaerobaculia bacterium, assembly GCA_044226625.1. Taxonomy (GTDB): domain Bacteria; phylum Acidobacteriota; class Thermoanaerobaculia; order Multivoradales; family UBA5704; genus DASYKS01. The sequence continues at coordinate 44,000 of JBGAGQ010000055.1, read as the reverse complement.
CGCGAGGGTGAGCATCTCCTCGCTCTGATCGAGGCCATACGCCTTACCGGTCGGGCCGACCCGGCGCGCCGAGAGGAGGACGTCGATCCCGCCGCCCGAGCCGAGATCGAGCACCGTCTCGCCGGCCGAGAGCTCGGCGAGCGCGGTCGGGTTGCCGCAGCCGAGTGAAGCGAGCACGGCGTCGGCCGGCAGGCCGAGCGTCTCAGCCTGCGAATAGAGATCGGTCGTGATCGGGTCGCATCCCGTCGTGGCGCAGCAGGAGACCGCGCTCGCGCCGGTCTTTCCCGCGGCCACCGCGCGGGCCACGGAGTCGTACTTTTCGCGCACCGCCGCCTGGATCGCGGCGGGATCGAAGCCCTTGCCCTCGCCGGCGCCGGCCGCCGTCGTCGAGCAGCAGGTCGGGCCACAGCAGGGGGCGGCGGAAGATTCGGTGGGAGCGGTCTGCAGTTCGGACATGGCGTTTCCTTTCAAGGTGTTTGTTGGTGATGACAACTAATGGGTCGTAAAGGTTCCTCGCGGCACGAATCTTCAGGACGGCGTTCTAGCGGAACGCCGCGACGTCGGCGCGACGAGGGGTTCGGATGTCAGCGTGGACGGTGAGAGGTGGAGAGGCGGGAATGGAGGTCGGGCGGCGGGCCGTGAACGAGCCCTGCGGAGCTCCGGCCCTGGAGCGGAGCGAGGCTCCACCCTTTCCAATCGGCAGGGCACAGGCTGGGACCGGGATTGGGACGTTCACGTTGCGTTCCTCAGCAAGTCGAGCAGCCACCGGGGCCGCAGGAGATTCGTCGGGACGCGGCGCGCGCGAGCCGGCCGAGGAGCAGCGCGATCGAGCGGCGCACCTCCGGCTCGACGTCGAGGAGCAGGGTCTGGGTTTCGGCGAGCAGCTCGCCCTCGATCGTCTCCCGGAGCGCCTTGCCTTCCGGGGTCGCCGTGAGCAGCACCGCGCGCCGGTCGTCGGGATGCGGCGCACGGCGCGCGTATCCCTTCCGCTCGAGCCCATCGACGACCCGGCTCGCGGTGCTCTTGTCGAGATAGAGCGCCTCGGCCAGCTCGTTCAGCGTCAGCGGCCCGCGGCGGATCATCTCCTCGAGCGCCGTGCATTGGGTGACCGAGACGTCGTGGCAGCAAATCCGGTCCCTGTCGCGGAACTGGACGATCCGAACCAGGTCGGACAGCGCACGCTGCACCTCCACCGCGTCGCGGGCAAGGGTGGCATCCGGGTCGCTCAGGGAGGTGGTCGTGTCCATCATGGTTGCTGATAACAACTATCTCGCCGAGTTATTCCAGGATCTCCCACCGAATTTCAAAATCCTGAGACGGAGCCCGGTCCTATCAGACGGTCTCCGCGGTCCGGAGACCGTCTGCTGCTTCGGCGAGAGCGTCTCCCGCCTTCTGAGATCGTCTCCGGCTCCGTAAGACCGTCTCCCGCTTCTCGAGACCGACTCGCTGGCCCATGGCTCCGTCTCCGCGAGCGCGAATCGGAAAGCGGGGCGGAAGTTGCCCTACCAAGCGGCATCGATCTGATCTCTAGGAGGCGGGAGCAGAAAGCAGGAGTAGACCGTCGGTGGCATAATATGCCATTGGAGATCGATGCGATGCCAACGAGAAATGTGGTGCTTACGACTCATCAAGCCGATTTGGTGGACCGACTCGTCTCGTCGGGTCGCTACCAGAATGCCAGTGAAGTCTTACGGGATGGACTCCGACTCGTCGAGCGAGAGGAATCCGAGAACCAGGCGCGCTTGGTCGCGCTTCGGGAAGCTGTGGGGGTTGGATTCGCCGACTCCGAAGCTGGCCGGTTCAAGACTTTCGAATCGGATTTGGTTCTTCGGGAGCATCTCCAGGCTCTTGTTGACGAGATCTTTGCCCCCGGTGGGCCGCAACGCGGGAAATGACGGCGAGCGGCTCGCTCTGGACGGTACGCATCACGGAAAGTGCGGAGAGTGACTTCCGGGAGGCCGTCCTTTGGTCTGCAAACCGTTTCGGGGACCGGCAGGCTCTTGTTTATGCTGAGACCTTGATGTTGGCGCTCAGGGAGCTAGGTGCTGGTCCAAATCTCCTTGGAGCCAAGAACCGGGACGAGATTGCGTCCGGTCTGCTGTCCCTACACGTTTCGCGAAACGGCCGAAAGGGCCGCCACCTGGTCATGTTCCGGGTCATCGACGAATCAGCTCGTGTTCTCGAGGTTCTGCGGTTGCTCCACGATGCCATGGATCTTCCGCGGCATGTTCCGAAATAGTAGGGCGCTTGGGTTCGGTACAGACGAAGGGGAGATCAAGACCTATGTACGAGTACGCCGAGAACCGCCAGCAGGCGGTGGAGCTTGCGAATCGATGCCTGTCGGCATCGGACGAAGCGATGGAACCACTTTGGCTCTATCAGTTCGAGGACGATGTGGAAGCCCACGATGAGACGCTCCAGGAGCGACTGGAAGGTGAGTTCCAAGAAGCATGGAGGAGCGTAACCGAGGAGCTCTCTCAAACCTTCGGACCGGAATCGTCGACGGACGATGCAGATGAGGTGGATTGGGTTCCTCTCGGCGGAGTGGGGGGGGCCTCCTGGTGGGAGACCGACCGGGGCCGCCTGTGGGTCGCCTATGCCCACGAGGATCGCGAGACTCCTTATCTCTTGATGATCGGGAAGGCCGATCTTTGAGCGACTTTACGCCGAGGTAGCGGCCCGGGCTTTGACCGATGTGTTCGTCCCCGTCGAATAAGCCCGCCGCCGACGACCACAGGTATGACTTGGCCTGGCTCGCCCTTCTCGTCGTCGTGGGGAGCGCGATCAGCCTCTTTCTCGCGGCGCGGGTTTTCGATTTCACCGTCTTTTTGTCCGGCATCCTCTGCGTCGGGTTGACGGCCGTCGGCCGGCGCGAAGGCTACTTGCTCGGCCTCTACAACAGCCTCGCCTATTCTGTCCTGGCCTACAGCAACGGCCTGTTCGGCGAGGTCTACCTGAACCTGCTCTTCTTCGTGCCCACGGGAGTCATCGGCTATCTGATGTGGCAGCGGCACACGACCCGGGACCAAACGGTCGCGATGAGGCGATTGACCTGGCTGCCCCGGTTGGCCTTGGCGGCGGTCTGCGTCCTCGGCACGATCGGCCTCGGGATGCTGCTGCGGCTCAACCCGAACCAGAACACTCCGTTCATCGACGCCTCCACGAACGTGCTCTCCGTCGTCGCGACGTTCCTGATGATGTGGCGCTACATGGAGCAGTGGCCGCTCTACATCATTCTCAATGCGGTCACCGTGGTCATGTGGGCCTTGCGCTGGATGGCCGGAGGGGATGCAGGCGACATGATGGTGCTGATGTGGTCGCTGTTCCTGCTGAATGCGATCTTCGGAACCTGGCGCTGGCACGTGGGAGCGAAACGGGCGGCGTCCGAAAGGCTGGCCGAAGCGACCGAAGATCGAGGCGTCGGAGCGGCGGCATGCGACGGGGCCTGACCCTCGGCAAATTCGCGCCGTTTCACCTCGGACACCAAAGGCTCGTCGAGACCGCGTTAGCGGAGGTCGACGAGATGGTCGTCCTGGTCTACGACACCGACGTGATCGAGGTCCCGTTGCAGGTGCGCGCGGGATGGATCCGAACGCTCTATCCCATGGTCCGCGTGATCGAGGCCTGGGACGGTCCCGAAGGGTATGGCGACACGCCGGAGATCCGCCGGGAGCAAGAGGACTACATCCTCGCGAAGCTGAACGGGCTCCCCATCACCCATTTCTATTCGAGCGAGTTCTACGGCGACCACGTGAGCCGTGCCCTCGGCGCTGTGGATCGCAGGGTGGATCCGGAACGCTCGGCCGTGCCGATCAGCGGCAGCGCCCTTCGGGCGGACCCGTTCGCGGGGCGCCCATTCCTCGCGCCGACGGTCTATGCGGATTTGGTGACCAAGGTCTGTTTTCTGGGCGCGCCTTCCACCGGCAAGACGACGCTCGCTCAAGCGATGGCGGAACGTCACCGCACGGAATGGATGCCGGAGTACGGGGCCGAGTATTGGCGGCAGAACCATGTGGATCGGAGGATCTCGCTCCCGCAGTTCGAGGAGATCGCCCCGGAGCACAATCGCCGCGAGGACGCGCTCGTGCTCGAGAGCCGGAGATACCTTTTCTGCGACACCTGCCCGATTACGACCTACGTCTTCGCGAAGGACTACCACGGCACGGCCGGCCCGGTCCTGACGCGTTTGGCGCGTGAGGCGGAAAAGCGGTACGACCTCTTTTTCCTGTGCGACACCGACATGCCCTATGCCGACACTTGGGACCGCAGCGGGGACGGCAAGCGGAAATGGTTTCAAAACCAGATCGTGGGCGACCTCGCGGAACGGCGCGTGCCGTTCTTTCGGGTGAGCGGATCCCTGGAACAACGCATCGAGCAGGTGGACGCGGTGCTCCGGGAGCACCGGAAGTTCGGCAACGTGCTCGACGTCAGGATCCCGCTTTCTCCATCACCCGAAACACCGGCATGAGGTCGATCGTCTCGTCCCAGTACGGCGTGCGCTTGTACCACCACGTATAGCGCGCCTGCGGATCGGCGGCGAAGGCTTCGTTGCGCAATTTCTCCGCCCAATCTTTGGCGACGCCGGGGTCTTCGAGACGTTTGCGGACCCACGGCTCCAGGACCTTCGGATCGATGTACTCCTTCCCCTCGAAGATCGTCGAAAGGTAGCCCCAAGAGAGGAGCGAATCGGGCGCTTCCGGTTCGAGCAGCTGCGCCGCGACCTCGAAATCGGGTTGGTCGGCTGGAATCCAGAGGGAGGCTGCGGGGATCTTCCGGTTCTCGCGGCGGCGTTCGACCTTGACCTGGGTGACCGCGGTCTGCCCCTGGTAGGACGACATCGCGAATTTCGGCTCGGAGAGACGGGAGACCTCGACCTCGATCTCGAGGGGCGCGGCGAGGCGGGAGAAGCGGAGCCCGTGCGCCGCCAGGCGCTCTTCGATTTGCGGCCAGCCGGGGAGGACGACGTAGGCGCGCGGCCGAGGGACCGAGCGCTCGGCTTTGGACGCGTGGATCCAGGGCACCTCGATCGTCTCGGTACGGTTCCGATCGAACAACGTCACCGGTTTGCCGGTGACCGCGGAGGTCTCCGCGTGCGAGGCGTAGACCGGCCAACGGGTTCGGTCGCCGGTGTCGCTCTCCGCCCAGGCCAGCACGACATCGGATGCCGGCGCGCCCGGGCGGCCGATCGCCACCTCGTGCGCCTCGGCTTCGGCGACGGCGTCGATCAGGCCCCGTGGATCCTTGCCGACCTCGGCGAGCAGTTGGGCCAGGAAGGCGCGGACCGAGAGCACGCGATCGCGGTACGGCTTGTAGGAGTGGGTCTCGATCAGGATCGACGGGCGATTCCGGAGCGCGAAATAGCCGGTCGAGTAGCGGGCGCCGCCAACCCAGGAGGTGAAGCCCTTCGCGACGTCCGTTCGGTCGAGCAGATCGACGTAGGGGCCCGCCGCGTATCCGGCGGTCCGGACCGCCGCTTCGGCAGCGGGGACGTGCGCCTTCATCCAGCGGTCGACCGCCGCGGGGAGCTGCGGCGCCTCGACGGCCGTCCAGGTAAAGACCGCCGGCATGTCCACCCCGTCGGTGACGTGGACGTCGACATGGAGCTGTGGGCGCCAGATGTTCACGAGAGCGATCAGCGCGCGCGCCTCGGGGCTCGCGAGCTTCACGTGGTCGCGGTTCAAATCGAATCCCTGCGCGGTGGTGCGGAACCCCATCCCCTCCGTCGGCCCGTCCTGGTTCGGGCGATTGAACGGCGAGATCCGCTCGTGGCCGTCGGCGTTGTAGATCGGCACGAACAGGATCGTCGCGGCGTCGAGCAGCGCGCGGTGCCGGCCCGCGGCCCAGTCGGCGAGCAGCAACGTCGTCGCGTCCTTGCCGTCGATCTCTCCGGCGTGGATGCCGCTCTGGATCAGCACGATCGGCCGGGCCGGCCGCTCGCCGGGCCGCGGTGGATCGAAGTTACGGTCCTTCGAGACGATCACCAGCGGCAGCTCGCGCCCAGAGGCCGAACGGCCGAACGTCGTGAGCTTCATTTCCGGGAATCGGCCGGACAGCTCGCGCAGCCAGGCGACCGTCTCGTCGAGCGTCGGAGTGCGCTGGTAGCCCGAGGCTTCGATCGGCGTCCCGGCGGCGCTCGGAGTATCGGCGGCGCGCGCTCCTGCCGACGGGAGGAAGAGGACGGCGGCGATCGCAACGGCGGAAAGAGGACGGAGACGGCTCATCATGGCGACCTCGCGGAAGGCTCCAAGGCGGGTCTCGCGGGAGCGGCTCGGTTCGTCTTCGAAGAACGGAGCCGTGCGGGCGGAGCGGAACCCGGCGGGCGGCGATGGTAGCAGGTCGCCGGGGTGCCTCTTCTATACTTGGCGCCATGCCTTCGATCCATCCGCCGGCCCGCGGTGGGCTTCTCGCCCGCCTTCGGCCGCGACTGCTCGCCCGAACCCTCCTCGCGCTCGGCGCGGTCGGTCTGCTGCCGCTCGGCATCGTCTCGTTCGGGCTCGCCGATCTGAATCGCGAGGCGATCGAGGTGCAGGTGCTCCGCACCCACGCGGTCGCCGCGAACACCGCCGCCGAACGGGTCGGCTCGTACCTCGCCGTCCGCCGATCGCTCGCCGAGGGGATGGCGGGCAGCTCCGCCCTCGCCGATCCGACCTCCGTCGAGGCGCAGGAGCTGCTGCGCCAGAACCTGTGCGCTTGGGCCGACCTCGGCGTGCTCGCGATCGCGATCGTCGATCCCGAAGGTCGCGAGGGGCTGCGCGCGCAGATCCGCGGCGCGGATCGGTCGCGGATCGACGGCGCCCTCGTGGCCGCGGTCCGCTCAGGGGCCCGCTCGAACGAGCCGGTGCCGTTCAGCCGTCCGCACGGCGCGCCCACGATCGTCGTCTCGGCGGCGCTTCCGGTGGCGGCCGGCGCGGCGCCACGCGGCGCGGTTCGCCTGGTCTGCGACGGCCAGCCGCTGGTCGACATCGCGCGGCCGAACGAGATCGGTGACGAGGCCGACCTGCTGATCGTCGACTCCTCGCGGCAGCCGATCGTCACCTCCGGCACTCCGCTGTCGGCCTTTCCCGAGGAGCTGGTGCGCAACGGCCTCTCGGGCAAGCTCGGCGGCGCGCGCCGCTTTCGCGATCGGGCCGGAGAGACGATCCTCGGCGCCTACGCTCCCGTCGAAGGGGCTCGCTGGTCGGTGCTTTCGCGCCAGCCGGCGCGGGTGGCCGACGCCGTGGCGCACCGGCTGCGCCGGCGCGCGCTCGCCGCGATCGGCGCCGCCCTCGGCTTGATCGCGCTGCTCGGCGCGCTCGCCTGGTTCTCGGTAATCAAGCCGCTCCGCGATCTGGTGCGGGCGCAGCGCCGGCTCGCCCGCGGCGGCGCGCCGCTCGCCGGGGACGAGATCGCCGAGCTCAAGAACGCCTTCTCGATGCTCGAGCGGAGCGTCTCGGATCGCGAGGCGCTGGCGCAGATCTTCCTCGGGCGCTACCAAGTGATCGAGCTGCTCGGATCGGGGGCGATGGGGTCGGTGTTCCGCGGCTGGGATCCGCGGCTCGAACGCCCGGTGGCCTTGAAGACGGTCCGGCTCGGCGACCTGCCGAACGCCGAGTCGCGCGCCAAGCAGCTCCACACCCTGAGGCGCGAGGCGATCACGGTCGCGCGTTTGAACCATCCGAACATCGTCGCGGTCTACGACGTGGAAGACGCCGTCGAAGCGGCGTTCATCGCGATGGAATTGGTGGACGGTACGAGTGTCGAGAGCGTGCTGTGGAACCGCGGCAAGCTCTCGCCCGAGGAGGTGATTCCGCTCGGGGCGGCGATCGCGCGCGGGCTCGCGGCGGCGCACGAGCGGGAGATTCTGCACCGCGACATCAAGCCGGCGAATCTCCTGCTCGGCCGCGACGGCGCGATCAAGATCACCGACTTCGGCATCTCGGAGCTCGCCTCGGTCTCGGAAAAGGGGGGCGCCTCGATCTTCGGCACCCCCGGCTACATCCCGCCCGAGACGCTGCGCGGCGACGGCTACGGCCTCCGGGGGGATCTCTTCGCGCTCGGGGTCGTCCTTTACCACGCCTTGGTGGGGAAGCGGCCGTTCGGCGGGGGGACCGTGCGCGACGTGGTGCGCGCGACGCTGTCCGAAGACGCCGAGCCGCCGAGCCGGAAGGTACCCGGCCTGCCCGAGGCGCTCGATCGCCTCGTGCTCTCGCTCCTCGCCCGCGATCCCGCCGAGCGGCCGAGCAGCGCGGCGGAGGTCGCCACCATCCTCGAGAATTTGGCCGCCGAGCTGCGTCTTCGCTGGCGGTGGAAGCCGGAGTACGAGGGGCAGCCGGAACAGAAGACCAAGACCGCGGCTTGAATTGGAGTGCGGCGACGCGTCGCCGCACTCCCAAGAGTTGCTACGAGTTGCTTCTTACCGCGCGATCTTCCAGGTCTTCACGGTCGTGTTGCCGACCAGGTCGGTCGCCTCGACCTCGAGCAGCGCCGCGGCGTTCGAATCCCCTGTGGCCACCTTGGTCCGGTAGACGAGCTTCGCGATGCCGCTGCCGGCGTCGTCGCCGGTCAGCCAGAGGAGGCGTCCGTCCGCCAGGGCCGTGCCGTCTTCGGCCACCAGGCGCCATCCCTGGCCGGAGAAGAAGACCTGCGGCCGGTTCGCCGACGCCGTGCTCTCCGACCAGACGCCGTCGCTCGGAGCCGGCCGATCGCCCCAGGTGAGCGGGAGCCAGCGCCGGCCGTCGGCCGACCAGGCGATCGCGCCGCCGCGCTCCGGCTTCCAATCGCTCGGGTTGCGGCGACGACCGCGATCGGGCTCGCCGCGGTCGTCGTAGATCCCCGTGTCCACCGTCTGGGTGCGCAGCGTCGGAGCGTCGGCGTCCAGGGTAAAGGCGAACGGGCCGACCGTCGTCGACTGACCGCAGGCGTCGGTCAACACCACTTCGGCCACCCGGGGGCCCGGGGTGGGCGCGTGAAACGCCGCTTCGCTCACCTCTTGGCCGTCCAGCTTGTAGGTCCGCTGGGCGATGCCGCAGGCCGACAGCTCGTCCTGGACGTCGAGCCGCGTCGCGCCGCTTCCGAACAGCACTTCGGCGACGCCCACGGCGACCCCGGAAAGCGCGAGCTTCGCGGAAGGGGGCGGGCCCGGCGAGACGGCCGGCGTGACCTCGACCGCCGAGGTGCCGCTCGGATAACCGTCGAGGCCTGAGGCGCTACGGGCCGTCACTCTCCAAAGGAGCTTACCGATCGGCAACGCCGTATTCGGCCGCCAGGAGGCGACCTGGACCCCCGTCGCGCGGTCGATCGTCTCGCCGCACGCCGCGTCGCGACAGACCTCGACGACGTACGAGGCCGCCCCCGGCACTTCCTGCCACTCGAGCTTCGCCCGGTTCACCGGGATCCGATCGTCGGGTTTGGGCGCTCGGAGGGCCGGCGAGGGAAGGAGCTTTTCCGGTGCCCCGGGCGCCGCGCCTTCTTCGACGGAAGTGCCCATCCCCTCCGCCACGGCGACCTTCGCGCCGGCCGATTCGACCTCTCCCTGGCCGCCGTACATCATCACCTTCGCGGCCCCTTTCTCGGCTTTCCGCGCCCGCGTCTGGGATTTTCCCTGGGCGTTCGGCCGAGCCTTGGCGCTCGTGCCGCCGATCAGGATCTCCACCTCCGAGGCGCGCGAGGAGGCGAGCGGAGCGCCCGCTTCGAGCTCCGCCTGCCCTTCGACGATCTCGACCGCCTTGCGCTCGACGCCCGCGAGGGCGCCCCCCGCGCGATGGAGGAAGACGAGGGAGTCCTCGGTCACGCCGAGGCGGGTGCCGTCGATGAAGCGCAGCTCGGCCGACGACTTGGGATAGGTCCGCATGCCGTCCTTTTCCACCAGCAGGTCGCCGATCTGCGCCTCGCCCCAGGGAATCGGCGCCGGCCGCTCGTCGACCCGACGGGACAGGAGGGCCACCTGCGCGGCGGGCTCCGCCTTGGCGCGGGCGACCGCGATCTGAACGCGCTGCCCCGGCTCGATGAGATCGGGGTCGGCGATGTTCTGGTTCATCCGGGCGAGCTGGCGCCAGTACCGGGAGTCGCCGAGGTACCGCTGCGCCAGATTGTGCAGGGTCTCGCCGGGGCGGACGACGTGCCAACCCGTGCTGGCGCCGGGGGGTAGATCGGCCGGCACGGCCGCGTGGCTCGGACGGGCCGCAACGCTCGGGACGGCGACGACGAGGGCCAGGGCGGCGCGAGCCACCCTACGAAGCACAGCGGTCTTTAAGGTAACCATGATCTGTCCCTCCCTGCTCGGAGACTCCTGGGAAAAGCGACGCTCAAATTTGGCCTGATCGGGGAAGTTTACCCGCCATTTCGCGCCGCGCAACGGAGCGGCCCTCGACCGCCCTGCTCCCCGGGCGCCGCCAAGCCCGCGCGGGGTACCCCGCCGGTAGCCGTAGCGAAACCAAGCCCCTACGGGTCCGGTGAGTTACCATCTAACGATGAGCCGCCCTCCACTGACGCCACCGCTTGCCGAGCCGCTCGCGATCGCCCCGTTTCCCGCCTCGCGCAAGGTCTATCTCCAGGGATCCCGACCGGACCTGCGGGTGCCCGTTCGCGAGATCTCCCTCCAGCCCACCCGGCAGACCGACGGTCGCCGGATCGAAAACGCTCCGCATCGGGTCTACGACACCTCGGGCCCTTGGACCGATCCGGAGAGCGCGCCGGATCCTCGCCGTGGCCTCGCGCCGCTGCGCCGGGCGTGGCAGCTCGAGCGGGGAGACGTCGAAGAGCTAGCGGATCTGACCTCCGAATACGGCCGCCGGCGCGCCGCCGACCCGGCGCTCGACGAGCTGCGCTTCGGCCCGGTGCGCAAGCCGCTCCGCGCCCGGCCGGGGGCGAACGTGAGCCAGATGCATTACGCGCGGCGCGGCGTCGTGACGCCTGAGATGGAGTTCGTGGCGATCCGCGAGAATCTCTTGCGCGCGCAGGACGAAGAGGCGCAGCGGGCCGCCGGGTTGCAGCACCCCGGGGACTCCTTGGGCGCCGCGGTCCCGCGCCGGATCACGCCGGAATTCGTGCGCGACGAGGTCGCGCGAGGCCGGGCGATCCTGCCCTCGAACGTCAACCATCCCGAGTGCGAGCCGATGGCGATCGGTCGGAACTTCCTGGTGAAGATCAACGCCAACCTCGGCAACTCCGCCGTCACCTCGTCGATCGACGAGGAGGTCGAGAAGCTCCTCTGGGCGATCCGTTGGGGCGCCGACACGGTGATGGATCTTTCGACCGGCAAAAACATCCACGAGACGCGCGAGTGGATCCTGCGGAACTCGCCGGTGCCGATCGGCACCGTGCCGATCTACCAGGCGCTCGAAAAGGTCGGGGGCAAAGCCGAGGACCTCACCTGGGAGATCTTCCGGGACACGCTGATCGAGCAGGCCGAGCAGGGGGTCGACTACTTCACGATCCACGCCGGCGTGCGCCTGCCGTACGTGCCGCTTACCGCCAAGCGGGTGACCGGGATCGTCTCGCGCGGCGGCTCGATCCACGCCAAGTGGTGCCTCGCGCACCATCGCGAGAACTTCGCCTACACGCACTTCGAGGAGATCTGCGAAATCATGAAGGCCTACGACGTCGCCTTCAGCCTGGGCGACGGCCTCCGCCCCGGCTCGATCGCGGACGCCAACGACCGCGCGCAATTCGCGGAGCTGGACACCCTGGGCGAGCTGACCCACGTCGCCTGGAGCCACGACGTCCAGACCATGATCGAGGGGCCCGGCCACGTGCCGATGCACCTGATCCAAGAGAACATGACGCGCCAGCTCGAAGTCTGCGGCGAGGCGCCGTTCTACACCCTGGGGCCGCTGACGACCGACATCGCGCCCGGATACGACCATCTCACCTCGGGCATCGGCGCCGCGATGATCGGCTGGTTCGGCTGCGCGATGCTCTGCTACGTCACCCCGAAGGAGCACCTCGGTCTACCGAACCGGGACGACGTCCGCGCGGGCGTCGTCGCCTACAAAATCGCCGCCCACGCGGCCGACCTCGCGAAAGGTTTCCCGGGCGCCCAGTTGCGCGACGACGAGCTGTCGAAAGCGCGCTTCGAATTCCGCTGGGAAGACCAGTTCAATCTCTCGCTCGACCCCGAGACGGCGCGCTCCTTCCACGACGAGACGCTGCCCCAGGAAGGCGCCAAAGTCGCTCACTTCTGCTCGATGTGCGGCCCTCAGTTCTGCTCGATGAAGATCACCGAAGAGGTCCGCGACTATGCGCGGAAACAAGGTCTCGCCGAGGAAAAGGCGCTCGAGAAGGGGATGGAGGAGAAGTCCGAGGAATTCGTCCGCGCGGGCGCGGAGGTGTATGGGTAGGGGAGCGCGCCGCCGCTCAGGCGGCGACCTCGGCGACCTCGACGTAGTCGACGCGACTCGACGGCTCGGGAATCGGATCGCCGTCTTCGACTAGCCCCGCCAGATGGAAGACGATAGCCTCTCGAATCTGCGTTTCGGCTTCTTCGATCGTGGCGCCGGTCGCAATGCATCCCGGCAGATCGGGCACGTAAGCCGAGTAGTTGGAAGGGGCCTTTTCGATCACGACCGCGTAGCGCATGGAAGCCTCACTTCTTGAGACCGGCCTGTTTGAGCACGCTGTTCAACGTACCGATCGCCAGATCGTCGCTCGGTTTGCCCGGAACGGTAACACGCCCCGGCTTCTTTTCATGCTTGAACTGACGGTGGCTGCCGACGGTCGCGACAAGGTACCAGCCGTCATCTGCCAGCAGCCGGAGTAAGGCACTGACTTTCATTCTCGGCGAAATGATATCAGGCGGCCCATTCGAGCGCGCCGCGCTTCAGATCGAACGCCGACTCCGCGGCCTCGCTTAAAATCTCTTTGTAACCATTCTTTAAGCCCAGGCATAACCCCTCTCAGAACACGAACCCGCGCGATCGCGCGTTGAACGCTCGATCGAAGCCCTTTTCGCAGCGCTCGCCCGGCGACACCGGGGAGCGTCCTGGGAGGATCTATGTCCGCTTCTCTAAACCTTGCCAATCTCCGCCGCGGTCTGCCGTTTCTGTTTCTCCTGATCGTCTCCGCGTTCGCTCCCTCGCCGAGCGCCGCCCAATGGGAAGTCCGCAACTGCCAGTTGGTCTGGACCGGTCCGGTGCGCACCGAGACGCGCTGCTACACGGAGTCGAACCTCCGCGGGGCCACCGTGTTGACCACATGCCGCCAGGGGCTCGAGAAGGACGGCGCGCTTTGCTATCCACAGTGCCGGGCGGGATACAACGGCGTCGGTCCGGTCTGCTGGCAGGTCTGCCCCGCGGGCTATACGGACGACGGCGCGCTCTGCCGCCGCAACGCCATGATCATCAGCGCCAACAACAGCTCGTGCCCGTGGTACGACAAGTGCGGGTTGACGTTCGCCAAGGGGTGTACCCAGTGTCCGTTCGGATACGCGAACGATGGCTGCACCTGCCGGATCGACGTCCACATTTTCGCCAAGGACACCTACGGAAGGGGCGTGGGGGAATCGCTCCAGTGCGCGCCCGGTCTCGAGCAGATCGGCGGGCTCTGCTACAAGGCGTGCCCCGCGGGCTTCCATCCGACCGGGCTCACCTGCACCGCGAACCAGCAGACTTGCACGCAGGTTCCGGTCGCCGAGCCCGCGCCCACCACGCCGTTCTACTTCAAAGAGAGCCAGGGCTCGTACTGCTCGACGCGGAAGCTCTACGCCGATTCCCAGGAGAACGCGACCGCGCTCGAACGGTGCGCCTGCAGCAACTGCTCGATCGAGAGCATCGACGAGCGCGATTTCTCGACCGCCTGCTCGTCGGGGGTCTCGCAGTAGAAGGATCGGGTTCCGGCCGGATCTCCCGCGGGGAGGTCCCCGGATCGTCCGGTGCCGACGGCACGGCGCCCCGGGAGGTCTCGCGAATACGAGGCCTCCCTTTACATTTTTCATGCATTTCCACCCGTTTGGGGGGCTTGAACGGGAAGCGCCGAGGCGTACAATTCCCCTCGTGCGCACGCGCCGCTTTCTCCTGCTTCCGCTGCTGCTCGGGATCTTCGGCCTCCCGCTGGTGCCGACCCGAGCTGCCGCGATGGTCTGCCCGATGCAGGCGGCGCCGGGAGCGGGTTGTTGCCCGATGGCCCGCGAATGCTCGCGGGTTCCCGTATCGTTCACGCTCGGCCTGGCGTTCGATCACGGCCGGCGCGCGAGCGCCCGGGAAACCGTAGCCGCCGGCCGTACGGTCGCGGTTCCCAGCCGGTCCGAGACGGCGGCTCTGGTGACCGTCTTCCCGCAGGATCAGCCGCTTCCCCCTCGCCCCTTCTCGCTGCTCTCCGTCTGGCGGAATTGATCGTCGCGGTCGGATCCCGAAGTCTGTCTTCTCGATCCCAAGCGAATCCCGGCGGCCGTCGTTGGCGCGCCGGAATGGACGATCTATCTTCCGAAAACGGAGATTTACGATGCGACATCTGGGAAAACTGACGCTCGCGGCCGGAGCGCTCGCGATTGGATTGGCCTTCGGTTCCCCCGTGGGAGCGCTCGACGAGAAGGGCGCGGAGGGTCACGGACACAAGTGCGCCGCGAAGATGCACGACAAGGGCTCGGCCGACTGCCCGATGCATCACGCGAAGGGTAAGGACGGCAAAGGTTGCTGTGCCGAGGGATGCGGCCATCACGGCGACAAGGCGAAGGGCGACGGGACGCCGTGCGCGGACCACGCGGCCTGCAAACACGCCGACGGCAAGCCCTGCGCGGATCACGCCGATTGCGCGGCCCATTGCGAAAAGATGGCCGGAGCCGCCGGGGATGAGAAAGCCGCCTGCATGAAGGGCGGTTGCTGCCAGCACGGGGAAGGCGCTCCCGCGGACGGCAAAGCCGCGTGCATGGGCGGGGGTTGCTGCCACCATGGCGACGCGGCCCAGGGAGCCAAAGGCGACGAGAAGGCCGCCTGCGCCGAGGGAGGCTGCTGCCATTACGGCGACGCGATGGCGAAAGACGGGAAAGGCTGCTGCGAAGGCTGCTGCGGCCACGACGGGGCTTCCTGCTGCGACGGCAAGAGCTGCTCCGACGCGAAGGCAGCGAAGGCCTAGACCCCGCTCCCCTCGTCGTCTCGAAAAGGCGGGCCGGTCTCCGGCCCGCCTTTTCCTTGGGAAGAACCCGTCCTCGGGAGCAAGGCGATCGCCACGATGCAGCCGGCGATCATCGGCACCAGCGCCCAGCTCCCCTCCGGCCCATAGGTGCCACCGGTCCATCCCTCCGGTCCCACCAGGCGCGCGTCGAGCAGGCGGAAGATCTCGATCCCGGAGACCGGAAGCGACAGGAGCCCGCCGATCGCGAAGTTCCAGACCCCGTGGACCCAGGTGGGGGCCCAGAGGCTTCCGGTCCGCTCGAACAGGGCGCAGAGCAGGACGCCCGCGAGCAGCGTGTTGGCGAACGCTGGGAGCGTGAAACCGGGATTGGTGGCATGGGCCAGGGCGAACAGCGTCGAGCTCACGACCGCGGCGGACAGGGGGGAGAGGGCCTGGCGGAGCGAACCGTAAAATCCTCCGCGAAGCACCAGCTCCTCGAGCCCTCCCTGGACGAAGAAGGCGCCGAACAGGAGGACGAGCGCACCGAGGTCGCGCGCTTCGAACCCTCCCGGAGCGACCGCGGGGCTCCAGCCGAAGATCTCGAGCCGCCCTCCGGCCATCGCGAAGGCGAGCCAGAGAGTGAGGAAGGCGAGCGTTCCGAGCGTCGCTCCGACCGCCTGGCGGGCGATCGCCCCGCCCCGCTCGGCGCCCCGCGGCCAGGAGAGACCGTAGCGGGCCGGCTTGACCCGCCCGATCCAGCGGGCGAAGAGCAGCACGTAGGCGAGCACGAACGGCAGGCTCGCCGCGCGGCTCAAAAGGAGGCGGTCCCCTTCGAGCGGCAGGAATCTCGCGAGCCGCTCGATCCAGGGCCGGAAAGTGAGCCCGAGCAGGACCTCGACCGCCACATAGGCGACCAGAAACAAGGACGCGATCCCACTCGCCCGGACCTTGGGGTGGCGGTCCAGAAACGAGGCCGGCGGGCGTGAGGGCGCCGGCTCCTCGAGCGCGACGAAGGAGGGGATCTCGGCCGGTGAGGACCCGTCTTCGGGCGGCCCGGTCTCTTCGTTCATGGGCGGGATCCTCTCCCCGGAGAGGGCGAGTCTGGCGTCTTGGGTCTCGCCTGGGTCGTTTTTCGGCACTCTTAGGAGGATATCGATCTTCGCCGGCCGCCAGCGTCGGGCGCGCTCGTCGCGGCGCGCCGCCATCGCCTGGAGTCGAGGCCGGCTTCGAATCTTGGATGGAGACCTGAGCATGGAGATCAAGACGGTCGGCGTGGTCGGCGCCGGCGTGATGGGGGTGGGGGTGGCCCAGAACCTCGCCCAGACGGGGCATCGGGCGATCCTGATCGACCTGTCCGACGAGATCCTGGAGCGGGCGCGGGGCTCGATCCGCCAGGGACTGCGGTTCGGCCAGATGTTCGACAAGGGAGCGTCCGGGGCGCCGCGCGAGAAGGCGGCCGACGTGCTCGCGCGGATCGTTTTCTCGACCGACTTGGACCTCCTCGCCGAGGTGGATTTCGTGGTCGAGAACGTGATCGAGAAATGGCAGGAAAAGGAGCCGATCTACCGGCGGCTCGACGCCGTCTGCCGGCCGGAGGTCCGCTTCGCCGCGAACACCTCGGTGATCTCGATCACCAAGATCGGCGGCGCCACCTCGCGGCCCGACAAGGTGCTCGGCATGCACTTCATGAACCCGGTGCCGCAAAAGGACACCGTCGAGGTGATCCGGGGCTACCGCACCAGCGAGGAGACGCTCGCGATCGGCCGCCAGTTCCTCGCGCAGATGGGCAAAGAGGGGATCGTGGTGAACGACGCCCCGGGATTCGTTTCCAACCGCGTGCTGATGCTCACCGTGAACGAGGCGATCTTCCTCGTACAGGACGGCGTCGCGCCGGCCGAGGACGTCGACCGGCTGTTCAAGACCTGCTTCGGCCACAAGATGGGGCCGCTCGAAACCGCGGACCTGATCGGCCTCGACACGATCCTGTTCTCGATCGAAGGCCTGTACGAGCAATTCTCCGACTCCAAATTCCGCCCCTGCCCGCTGCTCCGCAAAATGGTCGACGCCGGGCTCCTCGGCAGGAAAAGCGGCCAAGGCTTTTACGATTACGGCGTGGGACACTGAGAATCCGAACCATGAGCGAACTGAACGAGACCCAGGCCAAGATCAAAGAATTCCTCTCGCGTTTTTTCAAGAATCACGACCTCCAGCCGGCGGAAGACATCTTCTCGCTCGGCTTCGTCAACTCGCTGCTCGCGATGCAGCTCGTCGCTTTCGTCGAGAAGGAGTTCGGTCTGACGGTGGAAGACGAGGACCTCGACCTCGACAACTTCCGCTCGATCGTCGCGATCGAGCGGCTGATCGCGAAGAAGCGGGGCGCTCCGGTTTCCGCCGGTTGAGCCCCCTCGTTCGAGCGTCCTCCGTCATGGATCTGGATCTATCCGCCGAACAGCGCGCCGCGCGCGAACGCTTCCGCGCGTTCGCGACGGAGCGCATCGCCCCTTTCGCCGACGTTTGGGACCGTGAAGAGCGGATCCCTCGCGACCTGATCGACGACCTCGCGCGCCACGGTTTCCTCGGCTCGCTCCTGCCCCGGGAGATCGGCGGCGCCGGCTTCGACCGGATCACCTACGGCCTGCTCACCGAGGAGATCGGGCGTGTCTGCTCGTCCACCCGGTCGCTGCTCACCGTCCACGACATGCTCGCGCACTCGCTCACGAGGTGGGGTAAGCCGGAGGCCAAGGAGCGTTATCTCCCACTGCTCGCACGGGGTGAGCGGCTCGGCGCGTTCGCGCTCTCGGAGCCGGGAACGGGGAGCGACGCCGCCTCGATCGAAACCCGAGCGGACGAGGACGGCGACGGCTACCGGCTTTTCGGCACCAAAAAGTGGATCACGTTCGCCCAGATCGCCGATTTCTTCCTGGTCTTCGCCAAAGTGGCGGGCCAACCCGCCGCGTTCGTGGTCGAGCGCGGAACGCCCGGTCTCTCGGTCGTGCCGATCGGCGGCATGCACGGCACGCGCGCCTCGATGCTCGCGGAGATCCGTTTCGACGGTTGTCGGCTGGAGCGGTGGGCGATGCTCGGCCGCCCCGGGTTCGGCATCTCCCACGTCGCGGCGTCCGTCTTGGAGCTCGGCCGACTGAGCGTCGCCTGGGGCTCGATCGGCATCCTGCAAGCATCTCTCGACGCGTCGCGGCGGTACGCCGCCGAGCGGGTGCAGTTCGGCGCGCCGCTCGCCGAGCACCCGTTGATCCGCGCCATGATCGCCGAGATGATCGCGAACGTCCGCGCCGGCCGGCTCCTCTGTCTGCGCGCCTCGTTTCTCCAGGAACGCAACGATCCGGCGGCGTTCGCCGAGACGATGATCGCGAAATACTTTGCTTCCGTCGTCGCGGCCAAGGGGGCGAACGACGCGGTGCAGATTCAAGGGGCGAACGGCTGCGCGCCCGATTCGCCCGTCGCACGCTATCTCCGCGATTCCAAGGTGATGGAGATCATCGAGGGCTCGACCCAGATCCAACAGCTCGCGATCCCTCGTTTCGATCTTCCCGAGTTTTGATTCGGAACCTTTGACCCTGAATTGCGAGCGCGAGTCTCGAACCGGAACCGATGAGCATGCGTAAAGCGGGATCGATCAAATGCGTGGTGTGGGATCTCGACCACACCGTCTGGGACGGCATCCTGCTCGAGGATCCCGACGTGCGCTTGCGGCCCGGCGTGCGCGAGGCGATCGAAGCGCTCGACGCCCGCGGCGTCCTCCATTCGATCGCCAGCCGAAACGACCGGTCGATGGCGCTCGCGAAGCTCGAAGAGCTCGGTCTCGCCGAGTTTTTCCTCTATCCGCAGATCCACTGGAACCCAAAGAGCGGCTCGGTCGAGCAGATCGCGAAGGACCTGAACCTCGGCCTCGACGCGTTCGCGTTCGTCGACGACCAGCCGCACGAGCGCGACGAGGTGACCTTTTCGCTTCCGCAGGTGCTCTGCCTCGACGCCACGGAGGTCTCCCGGCTGGCCGAGATGCCGGAGCTCACCCCACGCTTCGTCACCGAGGACTCGAGCCGAAGGCGCCACATGTACCGCGCCGACATCGAGCGCAACGAGGCGGAGGAGAGCTACGTCGGCGCCAAGGACGAATTCCTCGCGACCCTCGACATGAAGTTCTCGATCGCTCCGGCGCGGGAAGAGGACTTGAAGCGCGCCGAAGAGCTGACCGTCCGGACCCACCAGCTCAACACGACCGGCTATACCTACTCCTACGACGAGCTCGACGCCTTCCGCCGCTCGCCCGACCACCTGCTCCTGGTCGCGAGCCTCGAAGACCGGTACGGAACCTATGGCAAGATCGGACTCTGCCTGATCGAGCTGGGGACTTCGGAAAAGCCCGACGTTTGGACCGTCAAGCTCCTCCTCATGTCGTGCCGCGTTATGTCGAAAGGCGTGGGCACCATCCTCGTCCACCACATCCTCGACCGCGCCCGACGCGCGGGGGTCCGCCTGCGCGCCGAGTTCGTCAACAACGACCGCAACCGCATGATGCTGGTCACCTACAAATTCGCCGGCTTCAAACAGATCGAAAAGAACGGCGAGGTCGCCCTGCTCGAAAACGACCTCACGAACATCCAGCCGTTCCCCCCTTATGTCGAGGTGGAGATCGGGGAGTAGAGGCCAAAGCGGGCCCGCCGAGGGATCGGTTATCCTTGCCTCCGTGTTCGATTCGAAGCCAGAGCTGTTGGAGAAGATCCGCCTCGGCGAGGACACCGTCCTCGAGCTGAAGGCGGTCCGTTTCGCGGGCGAGAAGGTCCGCGGCCCGGCGCGAGACGATCTGGCCGACGAGATCGCGGCGATCGCGAACACGAGAGAGGGAGTTCTGGTGCTGGGCGTGGACGACAAGAGCCGCGCCATCGAAGGGATCCCGATCGAGAAGCTCGACCTCGTCGAGACCCTCGTGCAGGAAGCGGTCCGCGACTGCAGCGATCCTCCCGTCAACGCGTACATCCTCCGAACGACTCTGCCGGACGGCGAGGGTGTCGAGCGAGCGGTCCTCAAGGTCGACATCCCCAAGAGCCTTTTCGTCCATCGGAGCCCGGGTGGATATTTCCATCGGGTGGGAAGCTCGAAGCGGCCTCTTCGCCCGGACGCCTTGGCACGGCTGTTCCAGCAGCGGAGCCAAACGCGGATCATCCGGTTCGACGAGCAGGCCGTCGCCGAGGCCACGCTCGACGATCTGGATCCGGTGCTGTGGGAACGGTTCCGAACTTCGCGATCCCAGGGCAACCGGGAAGAGTTCTTGTCGAAGCAAGGCATGGCGCGGCGCGACGACGACGGCATTTGGCGTCCCACGGTGGCCGGAGTCCTCGTGGCGAGCCGGGCGCCACGCCGGTTTCTCCCGAACGCCTTCGTTCAAGCGGTCGCCTACGCGGGTTCCTCCTCGGTGCCGGAGACCTCCGGCAGCCCCTACCAGATCGACGCCAAGGACTTCGCGGGACCGCTCGACGAGCAGATCATCGAGGCTTGCCGCTTCGTCGCCCGCAACTCGCGCGTGGCGGCGCGCAAGGACTTCGGGCGCATCGACCTCCCCGCGTTCGATTCTTCGAGCGTGCTGGAAGCCGTGGTCAACGCGGTGGCACACCGCGACTATTCGATCTATGGCTCGAAGATCCGCTTGCGGCTCTACGAGGATCGGATCGTCCTGTATTCACCGGGTGCGCTGCCGAACACCATGGACATCGGCAGCATGCGGTATCGCCAATCGGCCCGAAACGAAGTGATCACCAGCCTCCTCGCCCGTTGCCCGATCCCCGACGATCCCTGGTTTCAGACCGATCGTCGGACCCTGATGGACCGCCGTGGAGAAGGCGTACCGATCATCCTCGACCGCAGCGAGGCGATCTCCGGCAAGAGGCCGGAGTACCGGTTGATCGACGACGCCGAGCTCGAGCTGACGATCTTCGCGGCGAACCCCTTCGAAGAATCCCCCCAGCCCAAAAATTGAGAAGCACCTCGCGCGGCCGCGCGCGTTCCTCAATCCGACCGCACCACCAACACCGGGATCTTCACCCGGTGGCGCACCGGCTCGACGGTCGAGCCGAAGAAGATGTCGCCGACCAGGCGATGGCCGTGGGAGCCCATGACGAGAAGGTCGACGTTCAATTCTTCGACCGCCTTGGGGATCTGGACCACGGGGTCGCCGTAGAGCAGGCGCACGCGGGCCGTGACGCCGAGCTTCTCGACGGCTTCTTTCGCTCGATCGAGGTATTTCGCGTCGTCCCTCGTCTCCTCGTCGGTCGACTCGCCGCCGAAGTAGCGCGGGCCGAAGCCCTCCGCGACGTGGAGGAGGAGCAGCTCCGACCGCTGCGCTCGGGCGAGCGACAGGCCGTGGTCGAGCACCGCCTGGTCGTGGCTGTCGACCGCGAGCGCGACCGCGATGCGCCGGTAGCCGAGGTCCTCCCGGAGCGTGGGGCCTTCCTGCACCGCTTCCTCGGCGAGGCTGGTCCGGCCGCGCCGCCGTAGCTTGCGCAGCGTCGGGTGGAGCGCCACGTAGAGGAGCAGCAGGCCGATCGTGCTCAGGGCGACGATCAGCGCGATCCGGGCCAGAGGATGGAGTCCCGCCGTCATCCATTCGCCGGTGACGCCGATCACCAGCTTGATGTTGAGCGCGATGATCACGATCGCGGTCGTCCAGGCGAGGATCTTCATCCAGATCGGGTTAGCGAACTCGCCCATCCGGCGCTTGTCGCTGGTCAGCTGGACGAGCGGGATGACCGCGAACGGCAGCTGCATGGAGAGGATGACCTGCGACAGGATCAGCAGCTTGTAGGTCGCCTTGTCGCCCAGCAGCGCGATGGTGATTACCGCCGGGACCAGCGCCAGGCTGCGGGTGAGCAGGCGGCGGAGCCACGGACGCATCCGGAAATCGAGGAAGCCTTCCATCACCACCTGGCCCGCGAGCGTGCCGGTGAGCGTCGAGCTCTGGCCGGCGATCAGCAGGGCGACCGCGAAGGCCGTGCTCGCGATCGTCGTGCCGAGGAGCGGAGTGAGCAGCTTGTGCGCCTGGCCCAGCTCGGTCACCACGACGCCGTTGCGGTGGAAGGCCGAGGCGGCGAGCACGAGGATCGCGGCGTTGACGAAGAACGCGCAGTTGAGCGCCACGGCCGAATCGATGAAGTTGTATCGGTTCGCGCGGCGCTTCCCTTCCGAGGTGGGCGGCACCTGGCGGGTCTGCACCAGAGCGGAGTGGAGATAGAGGTTGTGCGGCATCACCGTCGCGCCGAGCATGCCGATCGCGATGTAGAGCGCCTCGGTCGACTCGAGGTGCGGACGGAAGCCCGCGAGCAGGGGCCCCCATTCGGGTTTCGCGAGGAAGATCTCGACGATGTAGCAGGCGCCGATCGTCGCCACGAGAGTGAGGATGAACGCCTCCATCTTGCGGATGCCCAGCCGCTGCATGGCGAGCAGCAGGAAGACGTCGAACGCGGTGATCAGCACGCCGGTCATCAGCGGAATCCCGAACAGCAGCTGGAGGCCGATCGCCGTACCGAGCACCTCGGCGAGGTCGCAGGCGCCGATCGCGAGCTCGCAAAGGATCCAGAGCGCGAGCGCCACCGGACGCGGATAGGCGTCGCGGCACCCCTGCGCGAGATCGCGGCCGGTGACGATGCCGAGCCGGGCCGAGAGCGTCTGGAGAAGCACCGCCATCAGGTTCGACATCAGCAGGACCCAGAGCAGCTGGTAGGCGAACCGCGATCCGCCTTCGATGTCGGTCGCCCAGTTGCCCGGGTCCATGTAACCGACGCTCACCATGTAGGCCGGGCCGGCGAACGCGAAGAGCCGCCGCCAGAAGCCGGGCGCGGTCGGAATCCCTACGCTCCGGTGCACCTCCTGGAGCGATGGCGTCGAGGGAATGGGGGACGTTGCCGGTGCGGAATCGGTAGCCATGGGAAACCTCGGACCTCAAAAATTTTGGGCGCTCAAAATTTACTCTCCGAAGAGGCGAATGTCTAGAGGGGGAGCGCAAATTCGTCCGAAGGCACCGTAAAGGCCGGGCCTCGTCGGGAAATCCTCCGGGAGGGGGGGCGACTCGGACCGGGTCGCCGGGTCTTTCTCCAGGGGCTTGTCAGCCGGGGGCAAACCGTGGATCATCGAGCGCCCGTGGGCCCCGGACCTCCGGGGCCTTTCGATTCGAGGAGGGTCACCCCTTGCCGGAGACGGAACAAAAGCTCTCGGCCGAAGAGCTCGACGAGGCGTGGCAGATCCTCGCTCCCGAGGACCGCGTCGAGGGGTTCGAGCTGTTGTCGCGCGAGGAGGCGGAGGAGTTCCTGCTCAACCTGTCGCCTCACGAGCAGGCGCGGCTGCTCGGCTCGCTGCCGCTCGTCGAACGCCGGCTCTGGATGCGCTCGTACGAGCCGGACGACGCGGCCGACCTCCTCCAGGAAGCGCCAGCCGAGCTGCGCGACGAGCTGATCTCCCTGCTCGACGACGTCGCCCGCCGGGAGGTGCGCGCGCTGCTCGCCTACGCCGAGGACGAGGCGGGTGGCCTGATGAGCCCGCGCTACTCGCGCGTCCGTCCCGACATGACGGTCGAGGAGGCGCTGCGCTACCTGCGCCGCCAATCGCGCGACCGGACCGCCCTGATCTATTACGCCTACGTGCTCGACGCCGAGCAGCATCTGCTCGGCGTGGTCTCGTTCCGCTCGCTGTTCTCCGCCTCGGGCGACGCGCTGATCCGCGACCTGATGGTGCCGGCGGACGACCTGGTGACGATCCCCGAAGAGACCGATCAGGAAGAGGTCTCCCAGATGTTCGCGCGCTACGACCTGATCGCGATTCCGGTCGTCGACGCCGAGAACCGGATGAAAGGCATCGTCACGTTCGACGATGTCGCGGACGTCGCCGAGGAAGAGGCGACCGAGGACATCCAGAAGTTGGGCGGTCAGGCCGCCCTCGAAGAGCCCTACCTGCAGATCCACTTCTGGGAGATGTTGAAGAAGCGGGCCGGCTGGCTCTCCGCGCTGTTCCTCGGCGAGATGCTCACGGCGACCGCGATGGCGTTCTACGAGAAGGAGATCGACAAAGCGGTCGTGCTCGCCGTCTTCCTGCCGCTGATCATCTCGAGCGGCGGCAACTCCGGCTCGCAGGCCTCGACCCTCGTCGTGCGCGCGATGGCGCTCGGCGAGGTGCGCCTGCGCGACTGGTGGCGTGTCATCCGGCGCGAGCTTTCGGCCGGCCTCGCGCTCGGCGCCGTGCTCGCCGCGATCGGTTTCGCCCGCATCGTCGCCTGGCAAAAAATCTTCAAGAGCTACGGCGAGCATTACCTGCTGGTCGCGGCGACCGTCTCGCTCAGCCTGGTGGGGGTCGTTCTTTTCGGCACCCTCTGCGGCTCGATGCTGCCGCTGTTCCTGAGACGCTTGGGATTCGACCCGGCGAGCGCCTCGGCCCCGTTCGTCGCCACCCTGGTCGACGTCACGGGCCTCGTCATCTATTTCACGATGGCGAGCTTGTTCCTGCGCGGTACGCTGCTGTAGCAGGGTGCTGCAAGACTCCTTCGTCGCAGGAGATTCCCGGCGGGCGCCCCACGTGACTCGCTTCGCTCACACAGGCTGGGGTCGCCGTCGGGAACTCTGCGACGGGAGGAGAGTCTTTCAGCAGCCGGCTAGCGCTCCGCGGGTGCGCCGTGCCCGCGGAAACCCTCTTCTCGGGGCGACGTAAGCTACGAATGGAGTCCCGCCTTCGACCGCCCGCTTCCGGGTCCTCCGTGCGCCCCCTGCTACCGCTCGCGGTCGTCGGGCGGCGGGTTCTGGTCTGTATTCTGATCGGCGTGGGGGTCGCGGCGGTCACGAGCCTCGGCCGAGGCATTCCATCGTTCGGCATGGTCGCCACCTCGGTCCTCGTCTCCCTCTCGATCTACGCCATCGGTCAAAGTCTGATCCAGCTCCTGTGGCCCTGGATCGAGCGCCGCCAGGGCGCGAAGCGGCTCGCCCTGCTCGCCGTCATCCTGTTCGTGTCCGGCATTTCCGGGTTTCTGCTCGTGGCGGTGAGCCAGATCGCCTGGCAGGGGGGGCTCCGCGAGTTTCCCTGGCGTTCGATCCTCTATCCGTTGTTCGTGATGGGCGGCGGAACCGCGATTGTGGTGGGCCTGCTGATCTACACCTACGAGTTCCTGAACAACCGGTTGGCGGCGAGCGTCGCCCGGGTCAAGGAGGTCGAATTCGCCGAGCGCGAGCTGCATCTGGCGCGCGGCCTCCAGAGCCGGCTGCTGCCGCCCTCGGAGATCGAAGGGGGGATCTATCGGATCGCCGCGCGTAACCTCGCGGCCCGCGTGGTCGCGGGCGATTTTTACGACGTCTTTCCGCTCGCCGAAGGCGCTCTCGGTCTGGTCGTGGCGGACGTTGCGGGCAAGGGGATGGCGGCCGCGCTGATCATGGCCTCGGTCAAGGCGACGTTGCCTTTTCTCGCCGCCGAGAGAACCCCGGAGGTGGCGCTCCGCGAGCTGAACCGTCGTCTCTCCTCCGAGCTCTCGCCGCGCGAATTCGTGGCTCTCGCCTACGCCCGATTCGATCCGGCCACCGGCGCTCTCTCCCTCGCGAACGCCGGTCTGCCGGACCCCTACCGAATCTCGAACGAAAGCCCGCCGCGCCCTCTCGCGGTGCCCGGTCCGCGGCTACCGCTCGGAGCACGCCGCGAGGTGGAGTACCGGTCCCTCGACCTCGTGCTCGCCCCGGGCGATCGGCTGCTGCTGTTCACCGACGGCCTTCCCGAGGCGCCGACGAAAGAGGGCGAGCCGCTCGGCTACGAAGCGCTCTCCGAACGAATCGGCGAGCTCGCGGCCGGCCGGTTCACGACGCCCGGACCGTGGTTGGATGCCCTGTTCGAGCGATTGCAGGCGGGGACCTCGACCGATCTCGAAGACGACTGGACCGCGCTTCTGCTCGAACGAGCTACCTGACCGGAGAGATCGCCGGGAGGACCTCGGCCGGCGTGCCGTGGGCGAGGACGCGGCCGCGATCGAGCCGCAGAGCCTCGTCGCAGAGGGCGAGGATCTCCTCCGGCTCATGGCTTACATAGAGCATCGGCACCCGCAGCTCGTCGCGCACCCGCTCGAGGACGGGCAGGATGCGGCCACGCAGCGGGCGATCGACCCCGGCGAACGGCTCGTCCAGCAGGAGCAGCTCGGGCGAGGCGAGCAGCGCGCGCCCGAGCGCGATCCGTTGGCGCTCGCCGCCCGAAAGCCCGGCGACGCCACGGTCGAGCAGCGGCGCGATCTCGAGCACCTCGGCGATCTCGCCGAGGCGTCGGCCGCCGTTTCCCGTCCGATCGCCGCGCGGGACGCCGTAGAGCAGATTGCCGCGCACCGAAAGGTGGGGGAAGAGCGCGCCGTCCTGCGGCACGTAGCCGATCCGCCGCCGCTCGGGCGGAACGAAGCGGCGCGAAGCCTCGTCGACGAGCAGCCGGTCGCCGAGGCGTAGGCTCCCGGCGGCCGGGCGGCGCAGGCCGGCGATCAGCTCGAGGAGGGAGGTCTTGCCCGCGCCCGACGGGCCGAACAGGCCGGCGATCCGGCCGGTGAGCTCGAGGTCGGCCTCGAGCGTGAACCCGGGCAATGGCAGGCGGACCCCGCGGAGCGCGAGCTTCATCCGCTCCTCCTTCGCAGCAGCCGTTCGGAGGCGAACAGCGCCACGAACGCGATCGCCGCCGCGGCGAGGCAGAGCCGGATCGCCTCGTCGTCGCGGCCGAGCTGGATCAGCTGATAGATCGCGAGCGCCGAGGTCTGCGTGCGGCCGGGGATGTTGCCCGCGACGACGATCGTCGCCCCGAACTCCCCGAGCGCGCGGGCGAAGGCGAGCAGCAACCCCGCGACCAGGCCGCGCGCGGCGAGCGGCATCGTGATCGTCGCGAACGTCCGGATCGGCGAGGCGCCGAGCGTGCGCGCGATCTGCTCCAGGCGCCGCGGCACCTCTTCGAAAGCCACCCGGGCGCTACGGACGAAGAGCGGCAGCGACATCACCGCCATCGCGACCAGCACGCCGCGCCAGGTGAAGATCACGTCGAGATCGAGCCGGTCGTGGAGGAAGCGGCCGAACGGGCTCCGCCGGCCGAAGAGCTTGAGCAGGAAGAGGCCCGTCGCGACCGGCGGCATGACGAGCGGTAGGGCGACGAGCGTCTCGAGGAGCGCTTTTCCCGGAAAGGCGCGGCGCGCGAGCAGCCAGGCGAGCGCGAGCCCGGGCGGCAGGATCGCGAGCATGGCGAGACCCGCCATGCCGAGGGTAAAACCGAGGACCTGGATCTCGTCGCCGGACAAAACGCCTCGCCGGTCGCTACGGCGCGTCGACCGACGCGGCCTCGATCAGGAATCCGTACCGTCGAAAGACCTCGAGCGCCGGGGGCGATTGGAGGTAAGCGAGGAATCGACGCCCCGCCGCTTGTTCCCCTTTCACCCCGGCGAACGGATAGACGATCCTCGGGCCGCCGGCCCGCGGCACCGCGTAGGCGATCCGCACCTTCTTCGAGATCTCGGCGTCGGTCCGATAGACGACCCCGGCGTCGACGTTGCCCGATTCGACCGCGGCGAGCGCCGCGCGGACGTTTTCGGCCGGCACCACGCGATCGATCACCTTGCGCCAGACGCCCGTCTTTTGGAGCCACTGCTTGGCGTAGATCCCCGCCGGCACGGTCTGCGGCTCGGCGATCGCGAGCGCGCGGATCGACGGCGCGGCGAGATCGCCGGCCCCCGCGATCCGGATCTTCGAATCGAGCGGAACCACGACCACGAGCGTGTTGCCCAAGACGTTTCTCCGGGTGCCCGGCTCGAGCAAACCTTTTCGTTCCAGGGCGTCCATCTTCGCTTCGTCCGCGGAGAGGAACAGATCGGCCGGAGCGCCCTCCTCGATCTGGCGCGCGAGCAGGCTCGAAGCGCCGAGATTCAGGACGACGCGGTCGCCGGAGGTCGACTCGTACCGGCTCGCGATCTCTTGGAGCGCGTCGGTGAGGCTCGCCGCCGCCGAGACGTGGATCTCCGCCGCGCCGAGCGGAGCGGCGGCGAGACCTGCGGCCCAAGCGATCAGGAAACTCGCGAGCCCAACGTTCCGGCATCTCATGGCGGAGCCTTAGAACACCACCTGCATCCGGAGGATCCCCTTGTCCTGATCCGGCTCGCGGTTCGCCTGGACGCGGAGGTAGTCGAGCAGCAGCTTGAGGTCGTGCCCTTTGAAGAACCAGCTCAGCCCCGCGGTGCGCGTGGTCGTCGCGTCTCCCGAGCGATCCGTGTTGGGATCGAACGTCTCGGTCTTAGCGACGATCTGGAGCCGATCGGGCACGACATACCAGCTCGCCTGCGCGTACCAGCCCGTCGAATCGACGCTCGCCGCGGGGAGCCGCGAGGTCGGTTCCCAGCGCGTCGTGAGGTACTCCCCCCAGAGCTCGAAGCGGCCCGCGACCAGCTGGCTGTCGACGCCCCAGCCGCGCCGATCGCCGGAGAAGATCGCATCGCGATCGGGCGTCGCGGGCGTCGAATCGAAACCGAATTCCGCGCCCTGCGGCACGTTCGTGTCGGTCGATCGATAGCCGTTCGCCCCGACCGACCAGCTCGCCGAGGCGCCCCAGAGCTTTCCCTTCCAGGGAACCCCGGCGCCGCGGGCGGCGACCAGAAAGCGATCGTCGTCGTTGAAGTTGTTGTTCGTGCCGTTGCCGTTGAACGTCCCGACGGCATAGCTCAGCCGCTTGTCGTGGAAATCCCCGGCCACCTGGACGCCGATCTGCCGCCCGAGCGTGAGCCGGTCGTTCGGGAGGCTCCGTTCCGCGGTGAGCAGCCGCGGATCGCCATAGAGCTGCTCGAAGCCGAACGGCGTCTTGAACTGCCCGACGCGGACGTTGGCCCATCGGTACCGGTTCCAGTTGACGTAGGCGTCGGTCGCCTGCGCGCGCAGCGCCGAGGTGTTCGTGAGGCTCCCGGCGAGGTCGAGCTCCAGCCGAAAATCGAACTCCTCCAAGAATTTTCCGGTCGCGTTCAAGCGCGCCCGGCGGAGGAAGAAGCGATCGTTGTCGTTCGAAAACCGCGCGTCGCCCCTGTCGCCGAATTCCGCCTGCGCCTGGATCAGACCGCCGATCGCGAGCGTCGGCTCGCGCCCCGCCGGCGTCACCACGGCGTTCGGACTCTGCTGCGCGAACGCTGGAATCGAAATCATCCAGCCCGCGACGATCGAGCCGAGTCCGATACGGCGCATCCGGATCTCCTTAGCAAAAGGTGGGGCGGACCCTACCAACGCCGATATATCCCGTCAAGTATTTCGGCGCGGTGCGGGCCTTCGATTCAGGCGAGCAGATCGGCGAGCTCCCGCCAGGCCGGATCCGCCGCCT
This sequence comes from Thermoanaerobaculia bacterium, assembly GCA_044226625.1. Taxonomy (GTDB): domain Bacteria; phylum Acidobacteriota; class Thermoanaerobaculia; order Multivoradales; family UBA5704; genus DASYKS01. The sequence goes on along the minus strand of JBGAGQ010000055.1, from coordinate 14,630 downwards.
GCCGGCACGCGGCGTCCATCTCCTGATAGAGCGCGAGCACCCTCTTACCCGTCTCCGTGAGCTCGACCCGGCCCCGCGCCGCGCCTCCCCGGGTGGCGATCGCGACCGGCGCGCGGAAGCTCGCGTTCATCGTCTGCAGCAGCTTCCAAGCGCGCATGTACGACATCCCCAACCGCCGCGCCGCCTCGGCGAGCGTCCCGGCCTCCGCCACCTCAGCGAGCAGATCGGCCTTACCCGGTCCGAAGGCGATCTCCTCGCCGCGCATCACCCGCAGGCGCGGATGGAGCGTCGCCGGGAGATGCGGCCCCGACTCGGTGGGCGGTGGATCGTGGTGGTCCGACATGGCGGGGAATTCTCCGGCCGAGAATTCTAGACGGTGTCGGCCTTCCGCCCCGAGGGCTTCGCCGGCGAACCCCACGAGATCCGCGGGGCGGCCTCGAACCTGAAACGCCGAGAGCTGTTCCCGCGCCCATTCAAAGCTAAGATCGCCGCATTGCTATCCGTTTCTGATGATTCCTTTTGAATTCGAGGAGGTCCGTTCGATGAACGCCCTTTCGCCTCTCCGCTCCGTTCCGACCCTTCGTGCCGCTCTGCTCGGGGGCGTGTTCGCCCTCGGATGTCTGATGGTCCCCCGCGAGGCCGGCGCCCAGCCGTTCGGCGCCTGGTTCCACCTGTCCGGGCCGACGGAGGGGTACATCCTCGTTCCGCACAGCCCGGCGCTCAATCCGACGAATCGCTTCACGCTCGAAGCCTGGGTGGCGATCACCGATCCGAACGGCTGCAGCACGATCGCGGGCAAGGATTTCTCCCGCGCGTGGTGGGTCGGAGTTTGCGGCAACCGCCTCCGGTCCTACCTCAAAGGCAACGCCTCGATCCAGGAAGGGGGCGTGGTCCCGAGCGGTTGGACCCACGTCGCGGTCGTCTTCAACGGGACGCGCCGCCTTCATTACATCAACGGCGAGCTGGTCTTGAGCGTTCCCGAGACGGGGCCCTTGACCACAGACAACGTCGATGTGCGGATCGGCAGCGAATTCAATTTCCCGTTCAGCCCTCAAGGCTCGATCGATGAGGTCCGCCTCTGGAGCATCGCGCGGACGCAGGCGCAAATTCGCCAGTTCCTCAACCGGACGATCACCGCGCCGCAGCCGGGCCTGGTCGCCGTCTGGTCCCTCGACGGTAACGGAAACGACGTGGTGGGACCGCACGACGGCTCCGTCGGCGGTTCCGGAACGGGTTTCTTCACCTTCCCCGTGGCGCTGACCTGCACCGGCACCTCGACCTCGCTCTGCCTCCAGGATCGTTTCGCGATCTCCGCGAAATACCGCGTCGGAGCCCCCGGTACCGACGAGACCGTGGAGGCCGCGCGGACCTCCTCAACGTCCTCCGGAATCCTCGCCTTCCCGAACGACGACATCTGGCAGGTCCTCGCCAACGTCATCGACTCGTGCTCGACCTCGGGCAAATTCACCCTAGCACTCTCGTCGCCCTCGAGCCTGTTCCAGCGCATCGAGGTCTTCGACATCCGGGGTGGTTTGGCGCGGATCTATTTCCGCTACCCCGGTCCCCCGGCGGCTCCGGTGATCGACACGACATCGTTCGTCCGTTGTCCTTAGGGGAGACGCCCGAACCTGAGGCACCACCCCCAACCTCTCGGCGAGGCACCTGCGGAGGGGGACCGCGCGATCTAGCGGTTTCGGACTTCGAGATACTCTGGCCGCTCGAGTCCAAAGCGACCCCAACCTCTCGGCGGAACGTCCCTTGTATCTTCCTCAGGTGTAACCGCCGCGCCGGTGGTAGCTCGATCGTTCCGGGTGTTTAAAAGCACGTGGGGGAGCTTTGAGCGCCACCGGTGAGGCTGCCGCAGAGCCCGAGTTGCTGGGCTTCTCCTGAGCCCGCATTCGCAAGGATGAGCGTGTACGGCAGCTACGGTGCCAGCCAAGGCAGAGGAGACTGTCATGGACCGGATCGCCGACATTGATCTTTCCAAGAATCAGTTGGATTGGTTCGTTCAGCCGTTGGGGATCCAAGGATCCGTCGCAGCGGACGAGAGGGGTCTCGCGGAGCTGGTTGCCCAGCTCTCCGCCTTGCCCGATGTGCGGGTCGTCCTGGAGGCAACAGGCGGCTTTGAGAAGCCCGTTGGGGCCGCACTGGCTCACGCGGGAATCCCTTGCTCGATCGTCAATCCCCGACAGGTGCGAGACTTCGCTCGAGCCCTCGGCCAGTTGGCCAAAACCGATCGGGTTGACGCGAAGGTCTTGGCCCTCTTCGACGAACGCGTCCGACCGGAGCCGCGCCCTTGGGCCTTGGCGGAACGATAGCAGCTCGAGGATCTTCTGTCTGGTCGACGACCGCTTCTCGAGATGCTCGGCGCAGAGCAAACCGCCTCGCCCAAAGTCGTCAGCCAGCGGTAATCAAGAACGTCAAGGCCCACATCGCCTGGCTGCGCAAACGGATCGAACCGCTAGACCGTGACCTGGATCGTATGGTGCAGGCGAGCCCCTCCTGGAAGGTCCAGGAAGATCTTCTGCGTTCGGTCCCCGGCGTTGGCCCGAATGGCTCTGGAACAATGTGGTTACACCAAACTCAACAATCCGGTCCACTTGATCCGCGTGCCAAGACATGAATCGCCGTTTCCTCGTCGACGCAGAACACCGCGGCGTGCTGGGGCGGATTCATGCAAAGCCCTATCACGTCCACGGCCTTCGTTTCGAAATCAGGGTCATTCGACGCCATATATCGTTCGAGCCGATGGGGCTTCAGATTCGCTCGCTTCCAGACCCGCGCGACCAACATGTGGGATACACGCCAAGCTCTTTCGCGAGCTTTCTCGCCGTCCAATGCGTCGAACCATCGGTCGGCTTACGCCGAGTCCAGGAGAGGATTCGAGCCTCCATCTGAGGAGTCTGAATGGTCGCTACTCGGCCGAGATGGCGAGCGTGCAGGCCCGCCAAGCGCTCCTCCAGAAAGCGCTTTTCCATCGGCCGATGTAGCCGCGGTCACAGCCCAGAACCGTCTGAATCGACGTGTATGACTCTCCCGCGGCCAACATCAGAATCAGACGAGCGCGGCGCACGTCGTCCGCCCGAAGCTTGCGCTACCCGCGACGCCGCTCAAGCTCTTCACGCTCTGCAACGCTCAACACAATCTTGGATTCGGTCATGCCCTGAAGCAAGATCATAGCGGCTTTAATTCCTTCGTTACGAGCCACTAGGTGCCCCCGCTCCTTAAGTTGCGGGCCAACGTTCTGAGAGGTTTTGAGGCGGTGGAAACGGGTGCACCCTTCATTCTCTCCGCCTTCATACATTTCCGCCCCCTTCGGTGTCTTTCTCACCGGGCACCGTGCCTGTAATTTGCCTCGATCCCCGAGGCTGGCAGCATCCATAACCGAAAGCCGGAGAAAACATGTTTGAAAGATCGCGCACCACTACCGTCAGTCTGGCGCCACCGTCCTTCAACCAGTTGGGAATCCTCGTCCTGGACGGCAGCGGCTCGATGTCAGAGCCAGCGGCCGGCCACATCAGCAAGGCTGAGGCGGTGAACTCCGCCGTCCGCGGCCTCTTCACTCGCTTCCGCCAATCACGCTACGTCAAGAACTTCTCTTTCTCCGTCGTGACTTTCGACGAGAACGCCCAGCTCCACACGCCAGTCACTGCTGCCATCGACGTCAATGACGATGGCAACTATGACCCCCTGCAGAACCATGGCGGCGGAACCAACATCGGGTCCGGCCTCCTGGAGGCTAAGCGAGTCGCGGAGGATTTCCTGCGCCAGGCCCCCCGCGGCGTCCCCTCATCGGTGGTTCTCGTGGTGATGTCGGATGGCCGCGACGGCGAAGGTGGGGTCGTAGACCCAGCGGAGAGCCTGCGCGTCTCCGAAGAGATCAAGCGCAACCAAGCGATCACAGTCTGCTCGACCTACTTCGCCGGGCTCGGCAGCCAGGACACCGTGGCGCAGGAGCATCTCAGGCACCTGGCCAGCAATCCCGCCAGGGGATACCAGACCGTACACGACGCCGAGAGCCTCAGGGGCTTCCTCCACGAGTCAATGTCCATCAACACGGGTATCCCTTCGCTATGACGGCGGACGGCGAGCCCCTAGGCTCTCTTTGTTGCCTGGCCTCGGTCACATTGAGAGCCAGGGAGGAGGAGACTGAAGATGCGGCGGTGCTCTGGGTAGAAAGTGATTCGACCTACCGGGGCGTCGCCGTGGCGGACGGCTTGGGCAGCTACATAAACGCGGGAGAGGCTGCCCGGTTCGCCGTCCAGCGGGCGGCTGCGCTCGCGCAGTCGCAGAAGCCCGCTTCGTCCGCAGGCCTCTGCGCCCTTTTCAGCAGGCTGCGACAGGACCTGCGGGGCGAGTTCGGTAAGCGCGAGCCCCCTCCGGACGCCTCTCAACCTTGCTACGGAACGACTCTTCTTCTCGGCGTCGAGACCCCCACCCACCTGCTGGCGGCCTATGTCGGCAACGGCGCCATCTGGCATCTGCGGGGCAATTTCGACGAATCTGCGCCGACGAACGGGCTGCCGTGGAGCTCGGCCAACTACCTGCGCCCCCACTCCCTGTTCAGCGATGGCAAGGAGCAGCTCTACAACCTCGTCGCGTTCTCTCAGGAGTTCGACCGCTTCCCACCCACCGTGGTTGCCGTCGACAAGGACCCACGGTTTGGCGACATTCTGTTGCTCTGCACCGACGGAGTCTGTTCAGCCGACCGGCTCCTCTACGGCACCGACGCGCAAGGCGACCTGTGGATCAAGGCCGAGGAGCCTATGGTGGAATTCTACGCTTGCCTAGGCGGCTACTTCTCCCAACCCTGCGGTGGTCCGTCCCTCAAGGACCGAATGCAACACTTTCTCCAAGGTCTGAAGGACCGCTCTCTCATCGAGGACGACGCCACCCTCGGCCTTATCGTTACCGGCGCGGCGCGCGAGTACCAGCGGCGGAAGCGGCGCCACGCGGCTCCTTGAGAAGGTTAGGTAGCGCCGATGCTAGTCGTCACCAACATCGATAGTTTCCACTCGGGCTTGCGACCCGGCTTCGGGTATATCCATTCTTTGGAACTCGCGGGCCCCATCTTCGCGCGCGGCGGCTTCGGCGAGGTCTACGCTTGCCTTTCGATCAACGGTGCCGCTCCCGCCTCGGCTCAGGCGGTCAAGATCCTGCGCGACAACGGCTTCGGCAGTGCGCGCAAGGGGTTCGAGGCGATCCGCAAGCTGCAAGGCAGGATCCGCGAGAGCAACGCCCGGCGCGCCGCCTCGGGGCAACCCGGTCTCGAAAGCCTTCCGGCGCTCCGCGCCCTGCCCCAGTTCAGCTTCATCGGCGAGATGGACGGCCGCCAGGTGCTGGGGTATGCGGCGGACCGCCTCGACACGGAAGGGTACGTCTCTTTATCAGCCATCCTCGACGACTATCACGGGGGCTACTCCCCGTATGAGAGGTTGAGCATGGAGGATCGGCTCCTACTCGCCACCGAGCTCGTCGAGGGTTTCCAAGCGCTGGCCGAGATGTCGTTCATTCATGCCGACATCAACGCTCCCAATCTGTTGGTCAACATCGAAGAGTGCCATCTGGCCATCATCGATTACGACAGCGGCGCAGTGACCGATCGTGTGGACGAGCAACCCACTACCTTCGGCAAGCGCGACGAGTGGTTGGCGCCGGAGATTAAAGAGCAGATGGTGACGCAGCCCACAACCGGCGCGGCAATTCGAGTCGATCGTTTCACTGACACCTGGTCGGTTTTCATCGGCATTCATCACCTGCTCTTCTTGTTTCACCCACTCTTCTTCTTCAATAACTATCTCAGCCGAGAGTCGGTCGAGAGCTACCTCGAGCGCTACGAGTGGCCGGAGATCGCTCCCGACGATCCGATCTTCAACCCGGATTCCGAGCCGCTGTACCACCAGTACCGCGGCGACTTCGACGCCTTGCCCAGGGCCCTAGTGCAGAAGCTCAAGGCGACCATGAACGAAGGCCATTCCGATCCACGCTTGCGGACCTCCTACCAGCAGTGGGCCTTGGTCCTGCGCGCCACCCAACGAGGGCCGGAGATCGCCTTCTTCGTCGCCGATCCAGAGACACTCGTTGAAGGGACGCGTACGCGCCTCTCCTGGCGAGTGACAGGCGCACATCATGTATCTATCGACCAGGGTGTCGGCGCCATTGACGCCACAGGCTCGATCGAGCTGTCGCCATCCGGAGGAACGACCTACACGCTAAGCGCCCGCGCGAGGAACGGCGTGTCCGCCACGGAATATACCTCGGTGCGTGTGTGGCCCATCCCAGTCATGAGATCGGTCGCAGTCCCCACCTGCCACATCCACCAGCAGGTCTCCTTGCGAGTCCTGCCGGCTGCTATCCCGGCGATTCGCCTGCCGATCGCGCTCGTCCTCACGGCGCAGGTCAAGGACCCTTCGCTGAAACGGGGTGCGGTGGAGTCGGTCCGGGGGCTCCACGCCCGGATACCCCGGCGCTTCCCGCGCCTTGCCGTCCGCCTTGGAGGGCAGATCAGCGCCCTCTTCGACCAACTCAGGAGTGCGACGAACCAGGTCATAGGAGGGTCGAAATGAAAGGGTTTTTCATCTTTTGCTCCGGTGCGAACCGCGAAGTCTTGGAAGAGTGCCCCACCGAGGTCACCAAGTACGTCGGCATCGGCGCAACCATCTTCTTTACCGCCATGCTCGCCGGCCTCTCTGGTGGGTACGCCCTCTTCACCGTATTTCGATCGGTATGGGTCACCTGCCTGTTCGGCCTGCTGTGGGCGATCATGATCTTCAATCTCGATCGCGTCATCATCTCCGGCATGCGCAAGCAGGCGAGCTTCTGGTGGGATGCTCTCTATGCACTACCCAGATTGTTGCTCGCCGCTTTGCTGGCCATGGTGATCGCCAAGCCTCTCGAGCTCAAGCTTTTCGAGCGCGAGATCGAGGCACAAATCGCCCAGCACAACAACGAGACTTATCAGCAAACAGTAAGAGCCGTCGATAGCGCCTACGGAGCACTCCAGGGCCTCAAGGATCAGAATCAGAAGCTTCATCAAGAGATCCGCGACAAGCAAGAGGCGTTAGACAAGCTGTACAAGGAATGGATACAGGAAGCGGAGGGGACCGGGGGAACGTTCATTCCGGGCAAGGGTCCGGTGTTCGGTGAGAAGGAGCTGCGCCTCAAAGAGATGAAGCGGCAACTTGACGATCTGGAGAAAAAGAACAACGAACTTATATTACCGAACGAGAAAGAAATCTCCAGACTCGAGGAAGAGCGAAAGCAGCGGATCAAGCAGGCGGCGGATGCGCGGGAGAAAGCGGACGGGCTCTTGGCACGGCTCGAGGCGCTCGCCCAGCTCAACGACGCGAGCGACGGCATGCACTCGGCGAACCTGTTCATCACTCTGCTTTTCATCGCTCTCGAGACCGCGCCAATCAGCGTCAAGCTGCTGTCGACACTGAGTCCCTACCGACCCTATGAGCAGAAGCTGGAGGACCGCGAGTTCCAGGTCGTCGCGTCGTCCAAGCAGTTCCGAGAGGTGACGCAGCACAGGCTGGACGTCAAGACCCGGAACGAGACCTCCGAGGTCGACGACTATGCAAAAACCGAGATGTTCCTTAACTCGGAGAGGAACAGGCAGCGGCAGGAGACCGAGCTGCAGGCGAACATGACCTTGATGCAACGCATCGCGGGCGCTCAATCGGAGATCGCCGAGCGGATCGTGGAGATGTGGAAGGAGAAGGAGATGGCCAAGGTCGAGACGAACATCGGCGACTACGTTTCGTGAGCGTCCCCGCCGGTGCTACCTCCACGCCGACGTGCGGCGCCGGGTTCGTTTCACCGGAAATACCGCCGCATATCCTTAATGCGTCTTTCGTTGAGCTCCAGGGCCCAGATCAGCGGATCGAGGACACGGCTCGGCTCCCAGCCAGTCGCCAGGACATTGTCCTGAGCGCGCGGTGCGGAGCCGGTCGACGAGACGAGGGTGAACCGAATCTCGATGCTGCGGTCGCGCGCCAACGTCACCAGGGTGCGGCCGGCGGCTCGCCGGCAGATCCAAGCTTCGATGCTCCGGCTGATCTCACCCAGGGCTCCCAGGTCGGTGTCCATGTCCGCCACGGCGGACCACCTGGGCTCCGTTTCCATCTGGGATGCCTGCCAAAGCCGATCTTCCCGGACGGCCTGCAGCAGGTCGTCCGGGAGCTCCTCCTGCAAGAGATCCGCTTTGGTAAGCACGACCACGAGCTTCTTCATCTCCAGCTCGGGCCGCACCCCGTGCGCGGCGAGGGCATCGAGGTAGTCATTGAGCAGGACATCGACGGTATCCCCGCCCTGGAGGTCCTTGAGGCTGATGAACAGAAAGGTGAGCGGTGCCCTGAGCAGGTAGCTGGCTTCCTGCAGATCGACGTTGAAGTCCCGGAAAGCCTGGCCCGAGCAGTCGCGGATCATGAGCGCTGCTTTCATCCACTTCGGAATGCGGTTCAGCAGCATCAGGAAACAGCCCTTGGACCCTAAGGGCGTGGGTGGCGGCAGCTGCCCGCTGGCGAAGTAGACATTGGCTTCCCGGACTAGCCTGCGGGACTGCTCGGTCGCCGGCGTTGCCGTGAAGCCGTTCCAGACCGAGTTCACTCGTTGCAGCGCCACAGTCAGCGCCGCCAGGTAAGCGGTTTTGCCATGTCCGCTCAGGCCGAAGAACTGAATCGGCAACGGCTGGAGGCCCTGTGCCTCATTGACGTAAAGTGGCGGCAGGACTTCGCTGCAGCAGTTGCACTTCGCCGGGGATCCGGCCACCGCGGTCTCCCTGAGGCTAAGCGGGCAGATGAGTTGGCGGTCGGGGCTCATGAAAGACTCCTTGCTTGCTGCAGGCCCGGGTCATGCCGGCCTGCGGATCAGCCGAAACCCGAAGGCGCTGGAGCGGGAGGAACCCGCGTCGCGGGGCACGGCCAGTCCTCTCTCGATGGACCAGAGCATCTTGAAATGAGGCGCCGGCTCTCCCATCCCCCCCCAGCGGCCGGACCGCCCGTCCTGCTTGACCCACTCCAGCACGCCGCGCCGCATGAGCATCTGATCGACTCGGGTGCGCGCCGGGCCGGGCCGGGCGGCAGCGGACGATTCGATCCGGGTGAGGAACGTCCGCACGAGTTCTCCAGCCGTAGCGGAGAGATCGAGAGTTGCCAGCGCGCAGGTTGGCTCGGCCGCGAGGGCGGCATAGGCCTTTTGCCAATCCGCTAGGGTGGGCAGCGCGTAGTCCTCGCCGCACCAAGCGGCGAACCGGCTCGCCTCCTCAGGAAGGATTCCGGTGAGGAAGGCCTGGAGGTAGTTCTCGGGATCGATCTCGGGGACGGCTACGCGCGGGTTGAGGTCGAGCGTCCGGCGATACCAGGCGTCGTCGAAGAGTGGGTCGGGAGTTTCGGTGACGAACTTCTCGAACTGGAGCTTGGTGACGGGCAGCCAGTGCATGTAGGCGCCGATCTCTTCGATCCACACCATGGGGAAGCCCGCGGGATCAGCCGTGTGGGAGGAGGAGTGGACCGCCGTCCTCACCACCGCAGGGGCGAGAAGGGGCTGGCTGGCTACCTCGGGAACGACGCTCGGCGGCGTCTCTACAGGATTCGCCATCCGGCCGGCGACGATCCACTCCTCGATTCGATCCACGGCCTCGCTCAGCCGCCGCGCGTCCTCCTCCGATCCCTCGTCGACGGAGCGCCGCCAAGTCGTCAGAGTCTGGGATAGCAGCTCCGCATGACTTGGCAGGAGGCCTTCGATCCACTGCCGAAGCGCGGCGGGCCTGTCGCCAGCGCCGTCGAGCAGGGCGGCGCGCCAATCTGTTAGCGGCAACCAGCGGCACACGATCGAGAGCGCCGTTTCGAGGCTGCCCTCGGGGCCGTAGGTGCCAAGGGCGGTCGCCAACCCGAAAAGCAGAGCCCGCGCCGGCGCCGCGGGAGGGGGGTGGTTCGCCTCGATCCGCAGCAGCAGACGAACGGCGGTGGCGCCCATGCGCAATGCGAGTTCGCCGGAGCTTGGCGCCAGCCAGCGCGTCAGCAGGGCCGAACACCTGTCGAGATGGGACTCCGCCAGCCCCAGCACCCCACGCAGAATCGCGAGCGCCCGATCCGGCGGCTCCGCCAGGCTGGGCGGCTCGTCAAGCTCCCCGAGCCACTGTTCGAGCCTGGCTTCCATCTCGTCGCACTCGGCCTCGTGCACGCCGCTGCCGACAGGAGCGAGCAACGCCGCAAAGCGGTCGTCGATCCTCGCCGTCAGATCGGCGAGACCCCCTGCTGGCGAACGGAGGTTGAGGTAGACCGCCCGCGGGAGATCCTGCTCCTTGCCCGCCTTGGCCAAATCGACCAGCAGCAGGTTGCTTGACCAGGCGGCCATTGAGGCCTCCGCGAGGTCGAGGATCGGCCCCGTGGTGAGGACGACGGCGAGGCAGAGACTCTCCGCGCCGATGGCGTCGAACGTGGGCAGCAACAGCCGGGGACGGGATGCGCCCGCCAGGACGCCGCGCGCGGGGAAAAGCTGGCCCGGGCTCGCCAGCTCGCGCCCCTCGCCCATGCGGACCAGCCGTAGACCGAGGCGGGGTTGCAAGAGGTTCCAGACCTGCCGTGCGATCGGCTCATAGTCAGTCTCGGCCAAGGCCTCGGTGGAAGCGTCGAGGACGAGGGCGCCCAGAGCCGAGTCGGGCGCCGGGACGACCGCCCCCTCGAGCAGGAGAGAGCGCATGAGCAGCGCTCCCCCCAGGCGCCGGACATCCGGGGAAGGGTCCTCGAGCCACGGCTGAAGGCTGCTGCGAAACGCTCTCGCCGCCCTGCCCTGGAGGCGATTGGCGGCCTGCAGCAGCAGCTTCGTGGCCCTGGGCGCCTCGGACTGGCCCACCCAGCCGGCCAGCGCTCTGAACAGCGCTTCCCTGGTCTGGCTCCCCTCGCCGCAATGCGCGAGGACGGGCTCGACGAGCTCGGAAAGCGCCAGATGCCGCCGAGGTGGCGGGCCCGATTCCCGCGCTGCGTCTGCGAAAAGCTGGCGGATCACCCCGATGCTTATGCGACGCAGAGCCGGCCGACCACCGGCCAGCCAGAGCCGCAGTCTCGCAATCATCCCCTCCGGGTCGGCTGCAGCGATCCGCTGGATAGCGGTCCGAGCACCCTTGTAGGTCTTGTCCGCCCAGGACTTGAGGGTCTCGTCGGTCTGGCGCTTCGCCGCCTTGGCGTCTTGGCAGTTGTCGCTGGCGATCGCCGCAGCGGCCCTGCGATCCTCGGGGCCTAGCGGCTCCGCCAGCCTGGAGATCAGCTCTTCGAGCGTTTCCAGCAGGTGCTCTCGCGTCTTCGCGGTGTCCCGCCCACTCCGCTTCAAGGCGCCGTACACCCGCCAGATGCAGGAGCTCGCCGCCCACATCAGGCGAGACTGCCGGGAGGCCACCCATTCGGCGAGAACCTCGCAAACCCTCTGGTCTGCATCGCGGTTGCGCAAGCAGACCTCGCTGAAGGCATAGCCGGTCGCCGCGGCTACATTGGCGACTGGACGCGTTGCCAGCTCCTCGAGCCGGTCTCGGAGCTGGGCCGGGTGATGGAGCCCGATCCTGCCGACGGCGACCGCCAGACTCCGGCGGGCTTCCGCCCCCTGCTTTCCCAGGCTTCTCTGGATCTCCTCGAGGAACCACGGCACCAGAGACCAGAGCAGATGGTTGTAGTTCTTAATCTGCCATTCCACCTCGCCGCCGATAGCCCGCTCCTGGAAATCGATCTCGCGCGTCGGCCCCTCCACAGCCCGAATGCGGTCGAGGAGATCGTCGTAACCGAGCTCGCGCGGATCCTTCAGCCGAAGTCCGTGACCGCGCAGTTGGGCGACGGCACCGAGGAAGATCTCGTACAGGCTCAGGCCATCGCGGCCCGGAAAGAGGACCACCAGGAAGGCGAAAAGCTTCTCATGCAGCCTGAGGCCCGCGAACCAGGGGCGTGCCGCCTCGATCCGGCGCAGGGCAATCTCCCGGGCGAGCTTCTTCAGCTCCTCTGCGCTCGGTACTCCTCCCTGGACACCCAGCCGTCGGCAGAACTCGTCGATCTGATCGGGGTCTTTCAGGTCGCCCTTAAGCGCATCCCAGTTTTGGCCGGCGAGATCGAGGGCCTCGTCGTCGATGACGATGCGGTCGGCGCCGATCAGGTTGGTGCGATACACGTCGAGGTGGTTGAGGAAAACGCGGCTCAGGTCGCAGATCGCCACGTGCACCTTCGCCACGCTAACGGGTAGCTCCTGCACCGGTCTCTCGGTCGTCAGAAGGAGGAAAGACCCCCTGTCCTGTAGTCTCTCGTTCAACCGGTTGAGAAACGGCGGCTCAAGATCCTCCGTCGAGAGGCTAGGGAACGCGTCCTCGAATATGTAGGCGCGGTCTCTCTTGACGGCATCCTGCCGCACGAGATCGAGAAGCGACGGCGACTCGTCCGCGCGGCGGCGATAGCAGCCGATCCTCGGCTCCTTACCGCTCCGAGTGAGGAGGTCCTGCGCGAGGTGCAGGGCGCAAGTCAGCTTGCCCGAATGCTCTCCGCCATGCAGGATGAAGACGTGGCTGTTGAGGATCCGCGCGCGTAGCTTCTGTAGAGATTCGCCGTAGCCCGGCGGCGCGACGAAGATCTGGTTGACGCGCGCGATGAGCGATTTGTCGATCCACAGGGCGGCTGGATCGTCGTCGTCGCTGTAATCCTCCTTCTCCTCCGCTTCCTCTTCAACATCCCTCTCGTCGTTCTCGCCGTGATAGGCGTCTGCCGGTCCGAAGGTCTCTCCCTCCAGGTCGTCTAGTAGGTCCGGGGGAACGTCGAGCTCGGGAAGGGAGGGCGGGGGCGGAATCGCCGGCAAGTCGTCCTCGTCTACGCGCACGAAATCTCTCACCGCGGGATCGAAATCCTCGCCCTCCTCCGCTACGCCAATTTCAGGCTCTTCCGTGAGATCTTCCATGGCGCTCCTCCACGAAGCGGACCGCCCTGGTGGTCCTCGTGTACAGGATGGGGTTCGTCCAGTTCAGCAGTGGGCAGCCCTGGTAGGCGAGCGCCAGCCGGCTGTGCGCCAGCGCGACCTCCACGGGATGCCTTAGAAGGCTCTTGTAGAAGCGCTCGGCGAACAGCAAGGCGGCGCGGTCCTGGATCTGCTCGCGGAACCCGATCGCTACCGGGACCTTGGCGCAGGCGAGGGAGGTGGCGAGGGCTGCCCCGTGGCAAACATTGAGCACGACGGCCAGCAGGCTGGGGCATTGCGCGAGGATGCCGGAGACCTCGTCGGTCCCGACATGCCGCCCCTCTTCACCACCTTCGAGGACAAGATGGAAGCTTCCCTGCCGGTCGAGAAAACCGTGGCTGGCGTGATGCCAGACGTGAAAAGGCTTACCCGTGTGCTCGGCCTGAATCAAGAGAAGCTTCAGCAGCTCCAAGGTGACCCGGTTTTCAATCTGGGGGTCCACACCTGCGAGTTCCAGGGCGCGGCGGACCCTTCTTTCCTCGCTTCCCAGGTCAAGCCGTTGGGCCAGGGGGGGGCAGGCCGAAGTGAAGAGCACCCGCAGCCGCCCCTTCGGCCGCGGCACCTTGATCGGTTGCGGCATCTCGATATAACGCGCGAGCGCCGTCGCGGGGTCTAAGGCCAGAGGCGAGCGGCCGTCGTGCAGCAGCTCCCAGGGGAGGTCCTGCAAGCGGTCGTCTTTTGCGAACCGCAGCAGAACCCTCAAGCCGCCGTCGTTCCGTGCCTTCTCCGACGCTTCCCAGAAGGGGGCCGCGAGCTCCTTGCCGAACAGGCGACCGAAGAGATCTCGGCCGACCTTCACCACTTCCGTGATCTCCTTAAGGGGACGCTCCGCGAGCCGCGCTCCCAGCTCCTCAAGCTTCTGCCGCTCTTCGAGCCTGATCCGGCGCGGCTCGGGCTGGCCAATCAGCTGACAGTCGGCGCGCACCAAGTGCCCGTCAGGCAGCGGCACTAGCGTCAGGATGAAGTCCTCCATGGCGTACCATAAGACACTCTAGGAGTGCGTTTGTATTAGTCCGGCGAGGCCTCTTTCAGGCCCCCTCGCCCAGGAGGGCGAACCCTGCCCAATGGAGCGGGTCCGGATGGAGCCTCCGGGTGGCGAGCATGGCCTCCCGCAAGGCTTGAGCTTTTCCCAGACCCTGGGAGAGCGCCAGGTAGAGTTCTTTCATCAAGAGCGAGGTGGAGTTATCGGGGATCGACCAAAGGGAGACGATGAGGCTGGGGACCCCGGCGGCGAGGAAGGCCCGGGAGAGGCCGACGATGCTGTCGCTGCTCGGCCGCCCGTCGCCGGTGCGGCAGGCGCTCAAGACGGCCAGCTCGGCCTTCAAACTGAGGCTCATGACCTCGGCGGCGGTCAACAGCCCCTTCTCATCGCCGCCCGATGGAGTGAGGGCAATAGCGCCAGGAACATCTTCCTTCTCGACGTCGCCCAGGAGACCATGGGTGGCGAAGTGGAGGATGCGGCTGCGCGGCATGCGTTCGAGCACGGCGGCCTTGGTGGCCGCCGCACCGTGCGCCCGTGAGCGCATTCGTTCAGAGAGGTGCAAGTCCTCTCCAGGCAGACGCTCTCCGGCCTGAAACCAAAGGAAACTGCGTCGCCGTGAGGCGGGGTGGGGAGCAACCGGAGGTGAGAGACCAGTCCGCAGGAT
>JBGAGQ010000054.1:0-46377 GCA_044226625.1 Thermoanaerobaculia bacterium | reverse complement strand
AGCTGCCAGTCGAAATCGACGTTGTCGATCACCGACGTCTTCCAGGTATCGGCCTTCTCGTCCCACCGGCCGCCGTCCCAGCGGAGGTGCCAGCCGTTCGGCAGGTAGCTGCGGACTTCCGTCTCGTTGTAGCTGATCTCGCTCATCGTGCCTGGATCATGCCACGCCAAGGGGGGATGGGGAAACCCCGGCGCCCCCACCTTGATCCTCCCCCGCAAGCGGGGGACGAGGCTCCTGCGGTAGGGACGCGCGTGATCTGAAGCGGCCAGGCTTCTGCAAGTCCGGCGCACCGACTCCAACTTCGGACCTCTCGAACCTCTCGGCGAACCGTCCCTCCCCCCGCTTGCGGGGGGAGGCCAGGAGGGGGGCCTACCGCGGCCCCGCCACCGGCAGCTCCAGCCGGCTCGGGTGCTCGCGGTCGTGGACCAGCCGGACGCGGACCGTTCGGGCATCCTGGATCGACTCTTTCGCCACCACGCCCCCTCCGGCGTAGTTCTTCTGGACTCCGATCGTGTTCGGACTGGTGATCACCAGGCGCAGGCGGCTCCCCGCCGCGATCTCGCGGGAGAAGAAGGTGAAGGTGTCAAAGGTGTAGAGGAGCGGCTCGGTCGTCTGGACGAGCTTCTCCTCGCGGACCGACTCGCGGTATCGGGCGCGCCCTTGGGCGGCGGAGAGCTGGATGCTCTTGCCGCTCGGCAGGACCTCGTGGAGCGAGACGTAGAAGTCGACGTCCGGAGCGTCGAGCGCGATCCAGGCCGAAACGCGCGGCCAGCCGGTGATCGTCGTCGCTTCGGCGAAGGGCGCCGAGACGTAGACCAGGCCGTTGCCCGCGAGGCGCATCGTCCCCGACTGGTCGGTGAGGAAGTCCTCGACGTCGGCGGTTTCCCAAGCGACCGAGCGCAGGTCTTTCGGGTCGTAGACGTAGGCATCGCCTCCGCTCTGCGTCGCCTCGGTCGCGAGGCGCCCGGCGTGGAACGCGTCGGTCGCCGCCCCCGGCGCGCCGTCCGAGCCGAGGAAGAGCGTGCGCGTCTCTTTCGAGATCTCCTCGACCGAATCGGCGTAGCGCCAGCCGTCCCCCGGCGGCGTGTACCAGGCGACCCGCTTCTCCAGGAACTTCGGCTTCGGGCCCCCCTTCATCGTCCAGTCGTACCACTCCTTGTGCAGCGCGTTGAGGTCGAGCACGCTCCCCGGTCCGAATTCGAGCCCCCCGAACTTCGGGTTCGGCGTCCGCGTCCCGGCGTGGTCCCACGGGCCGACGATCAGGTAGTGGCTCGCCTTGGCTTTCTCGCTGCCGTACTTCATGTGGTCGCGGTAGAACGCGAACGCCCCCTGCTGGTCGCCGTCGTAGTGGCCGGTGATGGTGAGGATCGGGATCGAGATCTTCGCGAACTGCTCCGGCGTGGGGACCATCGCGTCCCAGAACGCGTCCGGATGCGGATGGGCGAGCCAGCGGTCGAAGACCGGCAGGGGATTGCCCACGATGTCGTCGAGATCGGCGAACGGCCGGCCGGACAGGTACAGCTCCTTGAACTTCGAGAACCAGAACTCGCTCTCGCCGAACAGGTTGCCGTTGCCGGTCTTGCCGCTCGTGAAGGTGAGCCATTGCACGTCGTACGGGTAGAAGACGTTGTGGTCGAAGGGAAAATCGATCCCCGGATGCGCCGAGGCCGCCGGCACGATCGTCGCGAGGTGCGGCGGCAGCTCCTTCGCCGTCGCCCACTGGTCGAAGCCGGCGTAGGACCCTCCCCACATCGCCACCTTGCCGTTCGCGAACGGCTGCTTGGCGAGCCACTCGACGACGTCGTAGCCGTCGCGGTCCTCCTGCGCGAACGGATCGAACGTCCCCTCCGAGCTGCCGCGCCCGCGCACGTCGACGAGGGCGAAGACATAGCCGTGCCGCGCGAAGTACATCGCCCGCTCGTGGTAGCTGTCGGCGATGTAGGGCGTCAAAGTGAAGACGACCGGCAGCGCCTCCTTCTGCCCGCGCGGCCGGTAGATCGTCGCGTTCAGGCGCACGCCGTCGCGCATCGGGATCTTCGCCCCCCAAACGAGGTCGACCTCCGGAGGCGAGTCCGCCGCACGCGCGGCGGCGGTCGAAAGCGAGGCGAGCGCGAATCCCAGGGCGAAAAGGCCCCGCCGGGCGCGGCGGCCACAACTCGAAGCGGGCATCGGTAGATTCCTCCGCAGAGCGAAATCGGGATGACGAGCGAGACGATACGCCACGCGCCCGCCGGGTGGTAGGTTCCCCCGCCGGAAGAAGCGGCTGTCGGCATCGCCTCGCGCCGAATTCCGCGTTCGAGAAGCGTTCCGCGGGCTCCGTCGCGCTTTCGGTCCCGGATCGCCGTACTCGGGCCTAAATCGCGCTTTTCCAACTGGATAGCGGCTATCCGTTCCGATAGCGGCGATCTGGACCGGATAGCTTTCTCTAGAGCGTCGATCGCGGTTTTTCGGCCGCGTAAAGCCGCTATCTGGCGCGGATAATGATTTTCTTGCCGTGGGAAGCGGCTATCTGGCCTGGGAAGCGGCTATCTGGCGTGGATAGTGATTTCTCGGCGGCGTAAAGCGGCTATCTGGCGTGGATAATGATTTCTCGGCGGCGTAAAGCGGCTATCTGGCGCAGATAATGATTTTTGCGACGCGTAAAGCGGCTATCGGCGGCGTATAGCGGCTTCCTGTGCCCACGATTCTCGTATCGGCGGCGTATATCCGCTATCGGACTCGGACCCTCGCCATCGAAGCGCTGGCGGCGGCGCTTTCGGATCGATCGCGCTCGGATCCCGCCGAACCGACCCATCGGGCCGGCCCGGCGAGTGATCGAGGATCAGATCGCGATTACGGACAGTTCGCGAGGGTGCCGCCCCAGCGGTAGAGCGAGCGGTAGCCATCGGTGCAGCCGGATTCCGTCACCTCGCTGAAGGTCTCCCAGGCGACGCAGGTTCCGGAGCAGGACGCCGAGGCGGTGGCGCTTGCGATTCCCAGTGCGCCGTTCGTGATGGAATCGGACGCGGTGACCGTCGTTTCGAGGCAGAACTGCCCTCGATAGGCCGTGGCGTACGAGTCGGCGTAGCGGTTCGGATACCGGGAAGGACGGGGGCTGAAGTCGACTCCGATGCCCACGCTCGCCTTCGCGGTGACCACGCCACTCGAAAGGCTCCCGTCCAGGGAGTAGGGGTACTGGAGCGCGGTTCCCGGGCAGGTCCAGCCCGTGACCGCCGCGCGGACGATGGGGGTCTGCAAGCCGGCGATCAGATCTTCGAGCCGGTGCCGCTCGCGCAGCATCTCGCGCGAAGGATCGTCGGTGCGCGCGAGCACCGCTTCGAGCTCGGCCAGCTCCTTTTCGAACCGCTCCCGGTCGAACCGCCGGCCCGCGTCGCCGAAGGCGACCCTCACCTTGTCCCCGCCGGCCGCCTCGAATTCATAGACCCCCGGAGCGACGGGGACCGCTCGATCGCCGAGCGCGGCCAAGAAGGCCTCCTCGCTCGCCAAGGGAATACTCCGTTCGAGGGCGAAGCTCGGCATCTGGAAGCTCAACGCCAACAGACAACAGGTCAATGCACGAAAGAAAAACGTTCTCATCGAGGTCTCCTGGTTGCGGGAGCCATGAGCTGGCTCCCAGGTCTGGGTCAGGAGACACAGGCGTTGCGCAAGTGTGTTAGGGATCTGCTGCTGCTGCCCTTACCGTGCCTTCAGGGCGATAGCCAACGCCCCTCCAACTAGGCCGAGGAGCGATTTGCCAAGGTTACTGATGGCAGGATCCGTTTTGTCCCGCCCGCGAGCCCAGAACGCGATCGCAAGCAGTAGCGACAGCACATAGAGCCCGGCGCAGGCCCATTGGAGATCGCTGACCGACAAGTTGGATGTGAATTGCTTGAAGATCGACACCGCCACGGGCGGCGGTGCCTGGAGAGCCTGAGAGTTATCCTCGATCACCTGGGTCGCCGCTGTTTTCAGGCCGAGCAAGCTTCCGACGAAGGTTGCGAGAGAGACGCTGATCGTCGTAATGGAGAGAGTCTCAAATTGCCTGAAATTGCTTGGCTGCTCGCCTGAGGGCTTCAAACCCACTGAGAACAGGCAAAGGTAGTACCACACCAAACCCACCGCGCCTAGAAGGAAGACGAGAGCGTCATTGATCGAAATTCCATCAGGCATCGATAGTCCCCTCAGGTTGTATTCAAAGCTCCGCAGCAGCGGGCTTCTTTGGCTTGATGAGACGGAATCAGCAAAGGAATTCCGAGCCGCGTCCCTGGACGCCATGCTTGCGCTAAAGATCGACAATGGCCTTGGCTTGATGGCTGTTCAGAGAACACCCGGCCCTAGGTGAGCTCGACTTGGTGCGAGATCTTCCCGTGGCTCTCGTCGCTTGCCATCACTCCCGCTCGAAGCCCTGGCTATCGAACCGCAATGTCCTGCTGTTTTCCGTCACCGTGCGCACCGTTTGTTCCGACGCGCCGTCCGGGAGGAACGCCTCGATCTCCAGGGTGATCGTCACCTCGGCATTGACTTGCCCTGCGAGGTGGGCGATGACCTCGTCAGCGATGCGGCTGGCGTCGCGCCCTACGCGGGCGGGGTCGAGGCGCACGGTGCCATGGAAGCGGCGTGGACGCGGCGGCGGAGGGGGTGTGGATTCGCTGAGCGAGAGCGTAGGCGTCGGGGAGAGCGGGGAGGTGGGTGTTGACGGTTCTCCCGACACTTGCGATCGGAGCGCCGCGGCGGCCGTCTCTTCTTCGAGCTGACGCCGGGCGACGTCCGATCGGACCAGGAGGCTTAGGCTCTCCTGGGTGACGGTTGCCGATTGCCCGGCGCGCAAACCCCGGTAGCGGCTGGCGCTCTCATCGTAGCTTTCGGCGTAGGCGAAGGAATCCGCCGGCCAGTTGGTGAGCGTCAGGCCATCGCGGATCGCCTGGACAAGCACCTCCGGTCCGGCGAGGCGAGGCAGGTAGAGGTACCGGGCGAAATCTTCGACCAGCAACCGAACCGGCGCGTGCTCCCCGCGCCAGAGGGGCACCTCATCGAGGTGCTTGCGCAGGATGATCGGTCCCAAGCTGCCCAGCAGGAGCTCTTCCCTTTGGAGCTTCTTGGTCACACGCGCGACAAGGGAGTCGCCTGGATTCAGTCGGACCGCCTGCCAGGTCGTAGGCGCCTGTGGGTTGGCCTGTTCCGGCACCAATAGCCATTGGTAGGTCTCCGGTAGCTGTGCCGCGACGGCGCCATCCGCGATCTGCTTCTGGGTCTGGGCCTGGCCCTCCTGATGCGGATCGAGGTTGAGCGCCTTTTTCTCCTCGAGAATCCCTTTCCAGGCCAGGAACTTTCGGATCGCCTCGTCGAGGTCTTGTAGGCGGGCCTTGTCGGCGGCGAGGAACACGAGCGTGTTGCGATAGAGGCGCGGCGCGTTGCCCCGCGTTTCTAAGATCTTCTTCGCTTCGACTTCCGCGGCGTTGCCTGCTTCTCGAGTGTAGGGATGATCAGAGGAGAGAACCACAATCCGCGCGTCGAGATCGTCCGGTACGTCGCCGCTCGTCCTCGGCATCCGGTGGATGCGGATCAGATCGTGCGCCTTGTCCAACTCGACGCGCAACCGATCGTCCAGCTCCTGAGCGGCCTTGTCGGGATTGCGCTTGAGCAACTCCGCACGGTCTTCGGCGATCTTGGTCACCGTCGGCTGTGTTGAATACCAATAGTGCGGCGGCTCTTGGTAGAGGTAGGTCGCCGTCGCGGCGAGCCGGCGGAGCGCGTCGCCGAAAACCGCGGGGGACTCTCCCGGCATGACGCAGCCGAGCTTGATTCGACGGTCTTCGATCCCGCGATGAGCCGCCGCCGCCGTCGGGGCGGAGCCGAGATAGATGGTGCGCGCCACCCGCCGCGTGGCGGCGAGCTTTCCCAGGTTCGGTTGGTCGGCGTCGATTCGGAGCGGCAGCGAGCTCGGTCCGTCGACGTCTTTCTCGAGGATCGGCGCCCAGTTATCCGAAAGGTAGCGGGTCAGCTCGCTCTGCACACGGGAATCGTCGATCGGGATCGTCGAGGGGAGGATGAGAGGGTTCTTGTCTCCCTTCTCCCAAAGGCAGTGGATGACAGAGGCCATGAGCCGCAGCACGCCGCGCGTGCGTTGGAACTTGGCAAGGCTCGACCAGTCGGTATAGAGCCGGTCGAAGATCTCGGGATGGATCGGATAGGCGGCCTGAATGCGCTTCTCGTAGTCGCCGCTCTTGCACTCGGGCGGAAACTCGGAAGCTTGGGCCTGATACAGATCGGAGAAAGCGCGCGCGGTGACGTCGCGCTGCTTCCAGGCGTCCGGTCCGGACAGCGGTTCGAACAGCCGCCTCCGCACGATCTCGAAGCCTTCCTCGGCGGTCGCCGGCCGCCAAGACGACTCGACCCGTCCGACGACGTTGCGCAGTCGGTCGAGCGCCTCGCGCCCGCGGATTCCGCCGACCTCGACGTCGTCGGTTTGGGTGTGGGGCGAGCCGGAGGTATCCGAGGCGGGGAGCGAGATGACGAGCAGGCAGTTGCCGGCGAGCTTGGCCGATTCGGTCAGCGCCTGGGCGAAGGTGAACTGCGTCTCGAAGCCACCGGCCGGCAGATCGCTCTGGTCGTGCAATTGACGGGCGTACGCGACCCACTCGTCGATCAAAATCAGGCAGGGGCCGTACTCTTTGAGCAGCTCGCGCAGGGCGTCGCCCGGGTTGGTCGCTCGCTCGTCGTCTGCGCCGATGCGGGCGAACGCCTGGGATCCGCCGAGTTGGTAGGCCAATTCGCCCCAGAGGGTGCGCACCACGGTGCCGTCGGGTTTGGTGACGGGATTCCCCGGCGAGATCTTGTTGCCGACCAGCACCACCCGCTTCGCGCGAGGGAGCTTCTGGGCCGCCGCCTCGGTGAGCACGCTGTCGATGCCCGCGAGCTCCTTGGCCTCGGTGCCCGAGAAGAGGTGGTAGAGCGCCAGCATCGAGTGGGTCTTGCCGCCGCCGAAATTGGTCTGCAGCTGCACGACCGGATCGCCGCCCGAGCCGGAGATTCTCTGGATGGCGCCGACCAGCAGGCGGCGCAGGCTCTCCGTGAGATAGGTACGGCGGAAGAATTCTCTCGGGCTCCGGTATTCGTCCGATCCTTCGCCCAGGTGGACCTGCCAGAGATCGGCCGCGAACTCGGCCTGCTGGTAACGGCCGGACGCCACGTCAGCGTGCGGGGTCACGACCTCGCGCCAGGGCTTGAGCGTGCCGGCAGCGGCCGCTTCGATCAGTGAGCCGCCCGCCTTCCGCTTCTCCCCCCGGACCTGCTCGTCGTACACGTGACGACGAAGGTCGAGCCTCATCTTCGTCACTTCGTCGGCTTCGGGCGCGGAGACCGCCGTCAAGAGGCGCGCCATCGAATCGAGGGCTCGATCGGCGTTGTCGCTGGTAAACGGCTTCTGGTGCGCCCAGTCGTTACGCACGCCCCGCAGTTCCGTGACCAGGGCCTGCTCGGCGTAACCCAACGTGCTCGCGAACGCTTCGAACCAGGCTTCGCTGACGAGCCGAAGCAGCCCGGCGGCGTCCCACTCGGAAAGCGGTTTGTCGGCGAGCTTGGCTTCTTTGGCGATGCCCTTCATCCGCTGCTCGCGTTGTTGGAGATTCGCACCGGGCCGCAACATCTCCCGTTCCACGAAAGGCGCGAGCCCGACGCGAAGAAGCTCGATCGCTTTGCCGATGCGTTCTTGATTGGTCATGGCCACGGATCAGATTCCTTCTTCCCGTGAGGGCACGTCGTTCATCGCCATCGCCACGAGGTCGTCATGACGGCCCGAACAGTTCTGTCTGGCGTTCGGCCCCTCGGCTCTCATTGGCTAGCCGAACGATCTCGGGCCAGCTCTGCACGAGGCCGTTGTAGGCGAGGGCCTCGGTAGCGCGCTTCTTGCGCTCGCAGAGGTTGTAGAGCCGATAGGCGAGCTCGCGGGCCAGCTCGGCCTTCGCGCCCAGTTTTGAGACCAGCTCGGCCGCGGCGCTCTCGCCACCGCTTGCCAGCACGCGGACGAGGTGGTGGACCATTTCCCAGGCAGACATTCGGGGGTCGGTCACAGGGTCCCAATCGGTGGGAAGCTCGTCCGGCCGGAGCAGACGGACTTTCCCACGCTTCGAAGTGAGGATGCCCGCTTCGACCATGCCCTCGACGCTGGTGTTCTTGGATTTAGAGAGCTGTTCGGCCACTCCGAACTCGCCCTCGGCGAACCCGACCTGCTCGAACCAGGTGAGAGCCCAACGGCTGTCGGAGTCGAAGTCGCCTTCTTGCTCCGCCAACGATTCGTCGAGGACTTGGTTGATGAGCGCTAGGGCCTCGCGGACCTCGAGCGGCTTGCCTTCGGCGTCGAGCACTTTCGCGTAGCGGGTGAATACGGCCATTCCTGGGCCGATGGCGGCTTGGGCGAGGTCGACTGGAGCGATGTTGCTTCGCTGGAGGTTTGCTAGAGCGACGGGTAGCTCGATTCTGAGTGCGGCGACTAGCTCGCGGCGGGTGGCAGTTGGTGCATCGGCGGGAAGCTGGCGGCAGACAAGTACGATGCTAGAGGCGAGTGCATTGGTACCAGAGCCGATCATGCGGTTGCCGAGTTCGGTGCGCATCGGCCAGGTCCCACTGATGGCAAAACCGGCTTCGATGACTGCTGCCAGAAAGGTATCCCAGCCGGTGTTTGTCGTGCCGTCCGCACCGTCACTCTCGGCCTGCTTGAAGGCGTAATAGATGGTGACCGGGAAGGCCGGATGCGCCTGCTCGGCAAGGCGGCGCATGGCCTGCGTCATGCCGTCCAGAAAGAAGGACTCAGCTTTCTCATTGCTGCCATGACGGTAAGGAGTGGCAACTAGTTCTTCGGCCTTGGGGACTGCGAGCGTGGTGAATAGAGCGGGGAAAGCAGGTCGTAGCGAACGGCGCAGCCAGACATAGAAGAAGTCGGACAAGTCGGCGTAACCGATGTTGTCGTAGTAGGGTGGGTCGGTGGAGACGACCTTGTCCGTGCTTACTGATTGGGTCTCTGCATTGTCGGTCGTCGCTGATCCCGCGATAGCGCCAATAAGTGCTCGAACTGCCGGCTCGATCCAATCAAGAGCACTGTTGTATCCACCCCCTGAGTCGCTGAATGGGTTCGCCTCTCCATAGTCCCAAACCATTGGGATCGCTTGGCGCGAGAACAAGTTTCTCAGACTTGCGGTGCGGGCGGAGCCTCCCGTCGAGGATCTAGTTCCTGCGGGTCCTGAGTCCCAGGTGCAAAGAGCGTTATTGCGGTCTGCGAATCTGCTGATCGCCAATCCCAGAAATAAGGTGACTCCATCAGCATATGCCGTCACGCCAATGGAGCCTTCGCTCTTAGTCTTCTCTGACAAGTCCGCGGCCAGGGCGTCGCCCTTCAACCGCTCGCGGGCTTCTTGCACCAGGTCGGAGAAAGTCGTCAGCGCCAGGAGCTGGCGGGGGGTAAAGAGATCTCCAAAGGTAGTCAACCCGTAGTTAGGCGTTTTGAAATCGCGGGGATTTACCGGCAGCGCTGTTTCCGGTTTCCAATTCGGCTCCGCGGTCAGCGCAAGAGCGGCGGCCTCCGCCGTAGGCGCAAGATACACTCGCCCGTGAGTCCCTTCTGCTACGATTGCCATCAATCGTGTGCCTATTCGCCCGGCCTGGCCCTCCAACCGGATGTAGTCGTAGGGGAGTGGCGTGCCAGACATCACGCACTTGAATGCTGTGCGCTTGCCAGCTGAAGTGCCCTTCTTTGACGCCTCGGCATCCTTCGGTCTGCCAACTTTGACCGTGAAGCGATAGCCGTTGCGCGCCATCAGGGGTTCAACATACGCTTCCTTACCCTCCTTCGTCGACAACATGAACGTCGAAGCAAGTGGAACGTCCACATTGGCAAACGCCGGGTTTGGACTCTTCACCGTCCGCGCCCAGATCCAAGCAATCACGGTCAGCTGTTTCCCGAGATACTGCTTCAGGTCCGGCCGCGGATTGCTGGGGTCCTCGATCATCTCCTTCGTGATCTCGACCTTGGGATATAGATGCCCGATTCGCCTCTCCGCCTCATCGCGCATCCACTTGCCGTAATACCGCACGTCCTCGGCCAGCCCTTCCGCGCCGCGCCAGGGCTTCGCATGCAAGCCTGGGTTCGCTCGCGCTTCCGGATTTACCGGCGGCTGGCCCGCGAACTTCGGCGGGATCTCGATCATCGCCTTGTTGATCAGCACCGCGACCGGATTCAAATCGCTTGCATACGCCTCCAGCCCCAATCGCTGCGCTTCGAGCGGTAACGTCCCGCCACCCGCGAAGGGATCGTGAAAAGCCGGCAGCTTGTGGCGGTCGAACAGCTCCTTCGCTCGGGGATGGTCCGCATTCTCCGCACAGGTGCGCCGCCAGCTCTGCCAGATCTCATCCCGCGCCGCCTGGAGAACCTTCTCGTTCGTCGTGTTCTCCCACTGCACGAGATCCTCGATGATCTTGAACAGGCGCTGCCGCTCCTGATCCGCCAAGACTCCGTCGAGCGTCGGCTCCGGGCCCGGCTCCGGAATCGCGAGGCCCGAACCTTTCGCCTTCTCCGCGACCGCCCGCGCGTCCTCCCAGACCTTCCGGCGTGCCTTGAGCTCTGACTCCGCCTTACGCCGCAGCTTCGGATCCTCGCGAAGCACATCGACGTACTCCAAGGGATCGTCCACCAGCTGCGAGAAGATCACCGCCCGCGCGGCGGCCAACGGCCGGCGCGCCCACCAGAGGTGGAGCGTGCTCGGGTGCCCGTGGCGAATCGACTTCTCGCGCGCCGAGGCCTTGTTGATCAAGTCGAGGGGGAGGGCGACTTCGATGAGCTTCTTGCGCGTCTTCACTCAGAGTCCTCTTGATCCGCTTCCAGATCCGCGGCAACGGTCGTCCCGGTCACCCGCTGGATCTCCTTCCACAGGCGCTCCTGCCGCAATGTGAGGAACGCCTCGAAATCGTCCCGAAGAAGTGGCGACCTGGACTCCGCCGGCAATCCATGCGACGCGAGGACCTCGGCAAATGGAAATCCCTTCGTGCGGCGGATCTCAGCAAGGTAGTCCGACGGAGCACGGACACCGATCATCTGGTTGGTCGTGCGATCGATAAGCGTGCGGTTGAGCACGCAGTCGCGGAGCCGCGCTGGTGAGACACCGCGCTTCTCTAGATACGCAGCAGGGAAAATGTGATGATCGTCGATCCCCTCATCGAGCATCAGCTTTCCAGAGATCACCGCCTGCGTGTGAAAGTCGCGGGCTCCGTGGCCCAGCGTAAGGCAGATGGCGCCTCGATAGATCGAACGCTGCCGAGGCGTAGCATCGCGAAGGGTGCGCGGATCGAACCGGAACGCTGAGACCACCTCCGGTGGATCACCGCCCTCGAACCAAGCCGAGATTTCCGTAACGTCCTTGGCCGAGCGACTGTTCGCCGCGCTTTCATAAGCTTGGCTGAAGACGGCACACCAGAACCAGCGTGTGAGCTGTGCTCGTTGGGCGCCCGCGACTGCCTTCCTGGGCTTTCCGGCACGCGCCAGCACGGCGGCCATCGGCGGCAGCATCGTCTGATACGGCAGCCATTTAGGAAGCATCACGTGGCAGTCGTCCCGCAGGATTTCGAGGCCTTTCGCGAGCCCGGCGACGACGGGATCCCACCACGTCATGATGTCCGCTGCCGAGGCGTTCAACACGTCCCCGCGCTTGCAGGAGGGGGATTTGCGGCTCGCGAGCGAGATGCCCTGGAGGATGTAGTAGGGATCGACGTCGAAAAACTCGATCACCGGGTAGTTGGCGAGCGCCTTTTCCCAGAGAGCGCGGAGGCGGATGTTCTGGGGCCAGAAGCGGGCGGTCAGCAGCTCGAACACGCTGAGCTTCACGCCGGTTCGGTTCAACGTCTCGAAGATCGTACAGAGCGCGTCCGGCTCGGTCTGGTCCGAGAGAGTTACGACGGGGAAGTGGTAGTCGTCGATCGCCGCGATCCATCGCTGGTCGATCGCGTCCAGCGCATCCTCTAGCTCCACCCGTTCCTTTTCCGGCAGCTGTCGAGCCACTTTGCGGCACCATTGACCAAATCCGCCGGCGCCGCCTTTCAACACCCCCAGAGGAAGCAAGAGCTCCTGGGCTTGTACCGCAAGATCCTCGCGATCCTTCGCCGATTTCGTCGTAGCGCGTACGTGGGATATCGCCTCCTCGAAATCGGCGCCGTCCATCAGCATGCGGAGATTGAGGTAGTAGCGGTGGTCACCGACCCCGTAGAACGCTTGGTAGAGCGACGTCAGGCGCTGCTGGCCGTCCAGAACGAGAAAGACATGTCGAACGCCATCGAGGGTGGGAGCACCTTCGAACTCGCGTGCGGCGAAAACTCGCTTGGCGTCGCGGACCCGCAAAATGCTGCCGGCGGGATAGTTGTTCGCGATCGAGACGATCAGCTCCTGGGTCGCGCCAGGCTCCCAAACGAAGTCGCGCTGAAAGTCCGGCAACACCGTCGTGCGCTGGTGGATCTCCGCCAAGAGCTCCTTCAAGGCCCGGGGGTTGGTGTCTTCAAAAAGGCTCATAATGGCTCCCCGGCGCGGCCCAGCAGATCGCGGAAGACGAAGTCGACGCTCGCGCCGTTGAAATCCTTGGTGACGCCGCACCCTTCGAAGGGCTGCCGCAGGTAGCGCACGCGGTGGTTCGCTTCGTCCAGGAACTCGACCATCGCGAGGATGAAATCCTCGGGGAGGTTGAACGAGGTAAGCAGCTCGTTCTTGGTCACCGTGATCGTCGGCGCGCCCGAGACGCGCCCTTTGACCTCTAAGAAGCGCAACCGGCCCCCCAGAGGATCGCGGCTCTCGAGGTCGTAGCCGACGTGATCGAGCTCCCGGTCGACCGGCTCGAACCCCAAGCTTCGCTCGACCTCCATGACGATTTTTCGAGCCCGCGCGGCCGAGGCCTGCGTGTCGAGAGCGTAGAGAGGAGGAAGCGGCCGGCCCGTCATCTCCGCCACGAGGCCGATCGGCACGATCACGAGTCCGCCTAGAACCACGGGCGGTAGCGCGGAGATTTGGGCTTCGCGTTCGAGCTCCGCGAGACGCTTTTCCAGTCGGGACTGGAGGTCGTCCGCTCGACGACGGGCTTCTTGAGAGTTCAGCCGCGCCCCCGCCTTGCCCGCCTGCTCCTGGTCCTTGAGCTGCTCGGCGCGATGATCCCAGTAGGTGATCTCTTTGGTCAGCCGGTCCTTCACCGCGGCCCTCGTCTTATCCACCCAGGCGATCCGCCGGCCGCGCACCTCGGCGATGTGCTCGGGCACGACGTGGGCGATCGCATGGCCTTGTGCCCGGGCTTCGAGCTCGCCCGTCAGCCAGGCGCACTCCGGACGGGAGAGAAAATCCGCCGGAGGAGGCTCGTCCTCGGCGAGGGGGCGGTAGTCGAGGTAGGGCGCGCGCTGCGGATGGCGGGTTTGTCCCTCGGCGTCGATCTCCACGTAGAGCATGCGCTTTGAGATCGTCCGGCGTTCGCCGTTCGGGAGCAGGCTCGCGTCTTCGATCGCGTGCTCAAGGAAGAACAGCGCCCGCGGCTGCGTGCTCGGATCGCGCTCGTCGACCAAGACCGTGCCGCATTTCAACAGGTCTCGATCCCGTTCGAGCGTATGGTCGATCACCGCGTCGAGCAACGAGTGACCCGGGCAGACGAAGGCGGCGCGCAGTTGATTCGGGGGAGCGATCAGGCTCTTCTCGAAGGCGATCCGCTCGTAGCGAGGGACGATGGGATCGCCGCCGGTCGAGCGGCGAGGGCGGTTCCGAAGGATGGCGGGCACGTGCGTCACCTCATAGCGCCGTGGCTCGCGTTGCCGGATTGTGCCGCCCAAACGACGGAACGCTTCGAGGAAGAACTCTTCGATGTAATGAGGCTGAAGCCGTCGCGCCTCGGCGCGCTCCATCTCTTCACGTACGCGGGCGACCCGGCTCGAATCCATCACGTCGTTGGCGAGCGCCCGTTCCTCGATCAGGTCCTGGAGGTGAGCGCGGTCCATCCCTGAATCGATCTCACGGTTGAGCTTGGCGCGCACATCCGGGTCGTCACCCCTACGGATCGCCTCGATCAACAGCTCCCGTAGCGGCTTGCCTTCAAATTGGAGTTTGCCCAGCACGTCGAAAACCTGGCCCTTGAGCGCGACGCGCGCCTCTTCGAGCTTGTCGAGCAACCGCCGGTAGACCTCGCCTTCCCGGGTCCCGGATGCGACCAAGTTCCAGAGGTAGCAGACCTCCGTCTGGCCAATTCGGTGAATGCGGCCGAAACGCTGTTCCAAACGGTTCGGATTCCACGGCAGGTCGTAGTTGACCATCAGATGGGCGCGCTGGAGGTTGATTCCCTCGCCCGCGGCATCGGTTGCGAGCAGCACTTTGACTTGCGGGTCGTTGAGGAAGCTCTCCTGCGCTCTCTGACGTTCCTCGCGCTTAAGGCTCCCATGGATCGCTACGACGGCTTGCGGCCGCCCCAAAAGAGAGCCGATCAGACGCTCTAAAGAGTTGAGCGTGTCGCGATGCTCGGTGAAGACGACGAGCTTCTGGTGCGGCGACGGGACCGGCCTCGGGCGCTGCGCGTTTTCTTCCTGGGTCGCATCGGCCGAGTCTGCAGGAGTCGGGGAAAACAGCAGGGTGAGCAGAGAGGCCAACTGGCGCCACTTGGCGTCCTCGCCGCTTCGCCGAACCTCGGCGGCGAGGGCTTCCAGTCGGCCCAGGGTCGAGATTTCGATCTGAAGCTCGGCTCGCGTCGCCGCCGCGGTGGCCTGGTCGAGAACCGCTTCCTCGGCTTCTTCAACTTCGTTCTCCGGAGCTTCGTCCAGGTCCGCGAGGTCATCGAGATCGAGCACCGGTAAACCGAGGAACATTTCCTGTGCGGCGGCTTCGCGCTGGGTGAGGTCGAGATCTCGGAGGCGCGCCTCGAGCCGCTCGCGGCGACGGCGGAGCGATTGATAGATCGCCTCGGGCGAGGAGGCGAGGCGCCGCTGAAGGACCGTCAGCGCGAAGCCGACGGTGCCCGCACGTTTGTCGTTCTTAAGCTTTTCGGCCCGATCGAACTCGTCTCGAACGTATTCGGTCACCTGGTGGTAGAGGCGATCTTCTCCGGGGGACAGGGGATAAGGGATCGTATTGGCGATCCGTTCCGGGAAGAGCGCCGTGCCGTCGAAACGGAGGAGGCTCTCCTTGACCATGCGCCGCATCAGGTCCGAGACGTCGACTTGATGCACGCCGTCCCGGAATTTCCCCTCGAACCGATCGGTATCGAGCAGCGCCATGAACAGCTGGAAATCTTCCTCCTTGCCGTTGTGGGGCGTCGCGGTCATCAGCAGGAAATGGCGCGTGAGCCCCGAGAGGAGCTGGCCCAGGCGGTAACGCTTGGTGTACTTGATCTCGCCGCCGAAAAACGTCGCCGAGAGCTTGTGCGCTTCGTCGCAGATGACCAGGTCGTAACGGCAATCGGGGGCGCTGAGCTTGGCCTGAACGTCCTCGTTCCGAGACAGTTTGTCGAGCCGAGCGATCGCGAGGTCGTTTTCCAAGAACCAGTTACCGGTTCGGGCCGCCTCCAGCTTGTCGTTGGTGAGGATCTCGAATGGCAGGTGGAAGCGCCTGTGGAGCTCGTCCTGCCACTGCTCAACCAAACTCCCGGGGCAAACGATGAGGCAGCGCTGCAGGTCGCTTCGGGCGATCAGTTCTTTGATCAAGAGCCCCGCCATAATCGTTTTGCCCGCGCCGGGATCGTCGGCGAGGAGGAAGCGAAGCGGCTGGCGCGGGAGCATCGCCTCGTAGACCGCGGTGATCTGGTGAGGCAGGGGCTCGACGAGCGAGGTATGGACGGCGAGCACCGGGTCGAACAAATGCGCGAGGCGGATGCGATGGGCCTCGGCCACGAGCCGGAACCGCGCGCCATCGCCGTCGAAGCGCCAGGGGCGCCCCGACTCCGCGATCTCGAGGCGGGATGCGTCGTCCCGGTAGAGGACCACGTTGGCGACGCGGCCGCTCGGCTCGCGGTAGATCAGCGTGACCGCTTCCGTACCGTGGCGCTGGACGCTCACGATGGTGACGAGCGCCCCGGGAACGATCCCTCGTACGGAGACGTCGGGTACCAGCTCTTCGAGCTTCATAGCGGTCGACTCATAGAGCGCGGCGCATCTCGGCGGGGCGGAAAGGCGGGTGCCAGCACACGGCGATTCATTTCCTGGCTTGACGGCGCGGAACGCTTTGCTTCAACTCCAATATTTATCAAGGCTTTGCGCAGATTAAGTCGAAGCGGCCACAGGTGTCAAGGACCCAGCAACCGCTTCGGTCGGCCCTCCTAGATGTCCCTATTCCACCCGCACCCGCCGCCAAGCAAACCCGAACCGCTTCGCGCTCGGATTCTGGATCGGGCTCACCACGGCGAGATCGCCGTCCTTCAGGAAGAGGACGGCCAGGTATTCGCCCGCGGTGTCAGGGATCGGAGAGCCTCCTTCCGGCACCGGCTCGAGGCTCCAGCTGTCGGGCTGGAACGGTGGGGCTTCGGACACTCGCGGCGGGACGTTGCCGGGGGGGAGATCGATCCGGGCGACGTGGGCTTCCAGGGTCTTGAGGGTTCCGGAAAACCAGGTGGCGGCGAGCTCTCCGGGGCCTCGGGCGGCGAGGTAGGGGTAGAACATCGGATCGGCGTTTTGGGCGATGCGCCAGCTCGACCAGGTGGCGCCGCGGTCGGTGGAGCGAGCGAGCCAGAGCCCTTCTTCGTTCGTGGTGAGGGAGTAGAGGGTACCCCGGGCGTCCCAGGCGAGGGGCTCGACCCAGCGAGGACGCGGATCGTCGTCCGCCATCGGGAAAATCCAGCTGCGCCGGACGGGGGCAGGCTGTTTCCGCCAGGTGGTGCCGCCGTCGGTGCTCACGGCGATCCGGTCGACGCCGGGATGGAACTTGTTGCCGGAGGCGGAAAGCGGAGTCACGCGTACGGCGATCTCGCCGTTCGGTCCGACCGCGAGGTGGCTCGATCCCCCTTCCGTATCGATCCGTTCCCGCTCGGTCCAAGTGCGGCCGCGGTCTCGGCTGGTCGCGTGGCGGACGCCTTCGCCGTCGTTCCAGATCACGTGCGCGGTCCCGTCGGGGGTGACCTCCACCCAGGGGCGATCGTCGAAGCGCGTTTTCGAGAGGAGCGTCCAGGTCCAGGTGGCTCCCTTGTCGTGGCTCGCGCCGACGCTGATCGCGGTGCCTTCGCCCGCCGTGCGGTCATAGGACATCGCGACGAAATAGAGGGTACCGTCGGCGGACAGGGCGAGGTCCACGTCGGAGTTGCCCCTCCCTCCCTCGGGAATCGTGCCGACGGAGACGCTCGTCCAGGTGGCGCCACCGTCCCCGCTCTGCCAGAGCGTCGGATGGCCCTCTCCGTAACCGGCCAGGAACAGCGTGCCCTCAGGGGTTTCGACGACCATCGGTTCTCTCGCCTTCCCGTCGAGGTGTTCGACCGGGGGCGCGAGCGCCAAGGCAGGAAGGGCCGACGGAGGAGGGGCCGGAGAGGAGGCGAGCGAACAGCCGGCTGAGAGCGCCAGGAAAGCTACGCCGAGGAGGGCACGGAGCCTGCCGGGCGCCGTCACTCCCGCTCGACCCGATCCGGGATCTCTTCCGGCGGAATCCAAGCGACCTGCCCATCGCGCCAGACGGCGACGGGCTTACCGGCTTGCTTGTGCCTTGCGAGCGCATCTTCGATCGACAGGGCCAGGCTCTCCCGAACGAGGGCGGTGTCGTTGACTCGTTCGGAAGGAGGGCGGGTGTCTTTTGCCATCGTCATATCGCTCGCTCTTGGATGCTCTTCCATGCAGCTGGGTCGAAAACGCGGTCCTCTAGGCCCGTTTCTCTTTCGGCGATCAACCTTGGTGCCGCCACCGTAGAATTATCGTAGAACTGCCAGGAATCCGCAGCATCTCGGTACAGCGAAAAGAAGTTACTCAGGCCGCGAACGAATCGACGGCGGACGACGTCATCCGGTACGTGATGCCCTCCCATCTCGACTCGATCCCGGACGCGGGCCACGGCGAGGTCCGCGCTCGGCAATGAGAGAAAGATGACATGCGAGCGGTAGCCTCTTCCTCGTAGGCTCTGAAGCCAAGGCGCAAACGACCGACTGGCGAGGGTCGTTTCGAAGGCGAAATCCGCCCCCTCTCGAGCCAAGTCGTTCATTCGCGTGAGCATCACTCGCCCGGCCGTGATGGCAACGGCTTCCGGCTGAAACGCCGAGAGTCCGAGAGCGATGGCATCGGCGTTGACGAACTCTCGGACCTCGAACGTGTCGCGGAGAAGCCGCGGGGCGCTCGTGCTCTTGCCCGCGCCGTTGGGGCCTGCCACCACCACGACCAGGGGTTTGCCTGAAATCTCCATTCCGATCGCCTCCAGGCTGTTCCTTCCCGCCTCACCCCAACCGCCCCAACACCCGCCGAGCCTGCGACAGCTGCCTTCGATCGTGCGCTGGAATCACGGTGAGGCCGGTCGCCAGGCTGAAGCGGACGCCGGGGAGGAACGGGTTCGGAAACCCTACGCCCGAGAGATCGAGGTCGGCGTTCTGCGCGAGGAAGTCGCGCACGGCGGCTTGCGAGGCGAGGAAGGCGTCGAGCGAGGCGCGGAGCGGGGGTGAAGGGTGGGGGCGGATCTTCTTCGGGGCCGGGAGCTTGTTCCACCACTTGGGCGGCGGCTCGACGGAGGCGACGAACATCGCTCCGAAGAAACCCGGGCGCGCGGGGCCGCGGCGGAGGCGGCCCGCCGCTCGGGCCTTGCGTGCGGGCTCGAGGAACGATTCGAGGTAGACGCGGTTGGTCGTCGCGAGGTGATCGAGGCACTCGGCGACGCTCCAGGCGTCGGGGGTGGGGCGGGTCGTGCCGCGCTCCTCCGAGAGGCCGGAGGCGAGGTCGCGGGCGTCGCGGTCGGCGGCGTCGAGCGGGTCGGCGAGGGCTTGGAGGTCCGGGGGGAGCGGGGCGGTCATGGGGAAATCGTACGACGGTCCCTAATACCGGCGCACCGGCGGGGCGTCTCCTGAGCCTGACCCCCAGCTCTCGGGGCGGATTCCCGAGAGAGCGCCTGGGGCCAACTCTGGGGAAAAACCGCCATGCGACGAAATACGAGATTCCTGCCTCAGCTGGCCCTCGCGCTCGGCGCCGCCGCTTCGGCCTATGCCGCGCCGCGCGAGCTTTCGAAGATCCACCTCAAATCGGGCGACGTCACGGTCTCGAAACCCGCGTTCGAACGTCTCCTCGCGGAGCTCGACCGAAAGGCGGGGACGCCCGCCGACGGCAATCTCCACCTGCTCGTCCAGCTCGACCGCGACCTGTCCGCCGCCGAGCGCGAGGCTTGGCGGGCCGAGGGGCTCGAGCTAGGCGACTACGCGGGTGACGGCGCCTGGATCGCCGCGGTGCCCGCGGGCCGCGCGGGCCGGCTGCTGCGCCGGCCGGAGATCCGCTTCGCCACGGCCTGGAGCCCCGAGCGCAAGCTCGATCCGGAGGTCCGCGCCGGCCGTTTCTCGGCGCGGGCGCGGCATCCGAAGATGCCCGGCCGGGTCAAGCTGCTGGTCACGTTCGCCCGCGACCTCTCGCTCGAGAAGGCGCGCGGGGTCGTCGAAGCGCTCGGGGCGATCCCGCTCGAGGACGTCTCGTCGATCCACGGCTTTGCGCTCTGGCTGCCGGAAGGGCGCATCGGCGACCTCTCGGCGCTCGAAGGGGTGCTCTGGATCGGCGAGGAGCCGCCCGCCCTCTCTCCGCTCAACGACGGCGTGGTCGTCCAGACGCGGGCCCGGCTGGTGCAGGACTCCCCGTACAAGCTCGACGGCGACGGAACTCGCGTCTTCGTCTACGACGACGGCACGGTCGACGACAGCCATCCGACGTTCGACGACGGCAACGGCAGCCGCGTGAAGAGGATCGACAACGAGCCGGTGAGCGATCACCCGACCCACGTCGCGGGAACCCTCGCGGGCGACGGCAGCGACGACGCGAACGGCGGCACCCGCGGGCGCGGCGTCGCCCCGGCGGCCCAGCTGTTCTCGGCCGGCGTGGCTTTTGGGTCGTCGCCGGTCCAGGTGGAGTTCCTCTCGAACCTGGGCGACCTCGAAAAGGACTACGAGGAGGCGGCGAACCAAAATAAGGTCGACGTGGCGAACAACTCGATCGGCCTCGCGGTCTCGGGCGGCCCGGAATTGAACTGCGGACCGCAAGGGGACTACGGCAACTACAGCCGGGCGGTCGACAACATCATCGCGGGCAAGGATCCGAAGATCGAGCGCCCGCTGAGCCTGGTGTGGGCGGTCGGCAACGAGCGGGGCCACCCGGAATGCGGCACCGATTACACGACGATCGGCCCGCCGGGGTGCGCGAAGAACATCGTCGGGGTGGGCGCCATCCACTCCGACGGCGGCTCGATGACGGTCTTCTCCGGCTGGGGGCCGTGCGACGACGGCAGCTTGAAGCCGACGATCGTCTCGCCCGGCTGCGAGACCGGCCGTGTGACGAAAGAGTCCGGCATCTATTCCTCGATTGTCGGGGGCGACTATTCGGCGGACGCCGGGGGAGCCCCGTGGTGCGGCACCTCGATGGCCGCGCCGTCGGTCACCGGCACGATCGCGCTGCTGATCGAGGATTGGCGGAAGAACGGCCACGGCGATGACCAAGAGCGGCCGCTGCCGGCGCTGGTGCGCGCGATGCTCGCCCACACCGCCCACGACCGCGGGCCGGTCGGGCCGGATTACGTCTACGGCTTCGGTCTGCTCGACGCCAAGGAGCTGATCGACCTCGAGCGCGCCGACGACGGCAAGCTCGGCAACGGCGACCGGCCGCAATGGGGCACCGACACGATCGTCAAGCCGCCGACCGTCCGGACCTACTCGATCCTGGTGCCCGCCGACCTGCCGTCGTTCAAGGCGACGCTCGCCTGGGACGATCCGGCGCCGCCGGAGTTCGTGCAGACGCCGTTGGTGAACGACCTCACGCTGGAGCTGATCTCCCCGTCGGGCGTCCACTTCCAGGCGTGGACGCTGGATCCGGCAAAGCCGGAGCTGCCGGCCGCGCGGGCGGGTAACGACGTCGACACGCTCGAACAGGTGGTGGTCGACGACCCCGAGCAGGGGAGCTGGACCGTCCAGGTGAGCGCGGCGAGCCTGCCGGAGGGGCCGCAGCCGTTCGGGCTCGTCTATTCCTGGCAGGCGCAGCTCGCGGACACCTGCACGAGCGAAGGGTCCGACTTCGAATCGGGCGCCGGCGATTGGGACCTCGGCGGCGCCTCGATCGAGCTCGATCCGAACGGCGGCGGCAACCACGCCCTCGCGGTCGACAAGGCGGACGAGGCCTCGCTCACGGTCGTCCTGCCGTCGGTGATGTCGACGGCCACGCTTCGGTTCCGGGCGCTGCTCGACACGTTCGAGCAGAACAACACGAACGATTACCGGGATTACCTGAACGTCGAGATCCAGGATCCGGCGAGCGGCGACGTGCTCGCCGTGGTCGACCGGCGCGACTCGGGCTGGCCGAAAGACGTCTGGCTCGACGCGCAGGGGATCGACCTCACCCCCTGGCTCGGCGGCAAGGTGAAGATCGTCTTCCGGTCGATCTCGGACGGCGACGCGAGCACGTCGACGTTCTTCGTCGACGACGTCGAGGTCGAGACCTGCCTGCCGCCGGACTTCGGTCCGCACTTCACGCTGACCTCCACGCCGGGTCTCGACGGCTCGGTGATCGAAGAGGGGGAAAACGGCAACGTCGGCGGCCAGGTCCAGCCGGTGGTCGGGCCGAACGACACGATCGACGTCGGCGACACGGCGAACGACGAGCAGGTGAAGGGGTTCGTCTCGTTCGACACGTCGTGGCTGCCGGACGGCCTGCCGCTCGCGGGCGCCGAGGTGCTGCTCAAGCTCAAGACCAACCTCGGCGGCGACACCCAGCTCACCCTCGGGCAGTGCCGGGTGGACGTCCACCACAAGGGGGGCTTCAGCCTGAACCCGGCCCTGGAGAAGGGCGATTTCGAGGCGGCGGCGACCGCTTCGAACGTGAGCGTCCTCGGCTACGCGAGCGTCGGCGAGTGGTCCCACGCGAACCTGTTCTACCAGCCGTTCCCGAATCCAAACTGGACGCCGCCGATCGACGACAAAGGGGTGACCCAGGTCCGGCTGCTCTGCGCGAAGGACGACGACGACGATCAGAAATCCGACCTCGCCCG
Source organism: Thermoanaerobaculia bacterium (assembly GCA_044226625.1). Taxonomy (GTDB): domain Bacteria; phylum Acidobacteriota; class Thermoanaerobaculia; order Multivoradales; family UBA5704; genus DASYKS01. The sequence goes on along the minus strand of JBGAGQ010000054.1, from coordinate 24,218 downwards.
TTACTTCTCCAGCGCGGCCGCCCCGGCCGACCGGCCGCGGCTGATCGTGGAGTGGGATCCGCAGTAGGGAGTCGAGATCGAAAACCGGCCGGCCGGGTCCGCATCGGGCCCGGCCGGTCTTGCGTTCGTGGCTCTCTCAGACCGAGACGCGCCGGCCGTCGAAGCGGCGCAGGCTCCAGCTTTCGAAAATTTCGTTGCCGGTGAGCTTCATCTCCGCGAGGACGCGGATCGCGACCTCCTCGCCGAGACGCAGGCCGGCGGCGGCGTCGCTCCGCCAGTGGATGCCGGCGAAATCGCGGCCGAGCGAGACGTTGCTCGCAAGCTTGTCGAGCTCGCCGCCGATCGAGAGCGGCGGACCCTGGTAGGGCTCAAGCGCGAGTCCGTCCGGCGTGGGGACGACCGGCGCCGGCACGACGTGCGACTCGTCGAGACAGGCCTTGATCGCCGTCACGCACGCGCCCGCGATCACCGCGTGCCCGGCGGGGTAAGAGGGATGGATGGGGCACCCCTCCGGATAGGCCTGAGGGAGGAGCGCGGTGCCCGCGCGCTTCGTCACCTCGGCGAGGGCGGCCGAATCCAGCAGCCCGGGGGGCAGGTGCGACGCGAGGAGCGCGCTGGCCTCGTCGGGGCCGCCGCGCGCGATCTCCACCCGGCCGGCCATCTCCTCCGGACGCAGCCGGCGATGGACCCGCCACTTCTGGTACCAACAGACGGCGAGGCAGGCCTGGGTGACCGTCGCGAGCAGCGCGAGCAAATAGGGCGGGCCGAAGGTCGCGAACGCGCTCTGCGTTCGCGAGTGCTTGTAAGGGTTGCCGCCGTCGGGCAGCGTCCCCCATTTGATCGCCTGGAGCGCCGCCGCGAGATACGGCTGGTAGGAGAAGTCGCGATGGACGTATTCGCCGAGGTCGCGGCCGTTCCGCGGAAACAGCGGCTTGGCCTCGAATTGGTTGACGCCGGACAGGCCGCCGTTCTGGATCGCGAGCCACCCGGCTCGTTCGGTCATGTAGTCGAGGCCGGGGACGGCCGTGCGGTTCTTCTGCTCGACAATCGTCGGTACCAGCGGGATCGGCTTCGCCAGGAACTGCGAGAGGTAGGGCCCGGCGAGATCCCCTTCCGTCGCGCCGCGAAAGAGCGTCGCCGGGGTGACCGCGCCGCCGAGCCGCGGACCGGTGAAGGCGGGCAGGCGCGACAGCTCGTCGCACGCGGAGCGGACGAGCGGATGGCTCTCGTAGGCGGTGAACGGGACGTCGCGCAGGAGTGCCTGCCACCAGAGCTCGATCAGCTCGGCCCCCTGCTCGGCGCCGTCGAATGCCGGCGCGGGGGGGCAGGCGAGCTGTGACGGATCGGGGCCGACGAGGCCGATCGCCCAGGCGGCTTGCGGGTTGGCGAGCTTGGCGAAGCCGCCGAGCGGCACCCGCTCGAAATCCTCGGGCGCGCCGCTCCGGAGCGCGGCGAGCAGCACGGCGTAGGACTTTTCGTCCACCCGCCCGGCGGCGTCGTGCGGCAGCCCCTTGGAAAAGGCGGCGATCCGAGCGGGGAGGCGCTCCTCGTCGCCGTTGCTCCGCTGCGCCGCCGATCCGGCGTCGCGTGCCAACCGCGCGGCGGCGACCCGCACCTCGTAGGCGCGCTCGAGCGCGGGGTCGAGCTTCGCGGCGGCGGCCGGCGCGTGCCGCGCCGGCGTTCCTGCTTCCCCCGCGTCGACCGCGTGAATCGCTCGAGCCGCAGGAGGCGCGAGCGCCGCCGCCGCGAGCCCGCCGAGCAGCTCACGGCGGGTCGGGCCCGAGGGGAGCCGGGTCATCGGCCCCCGAGCTCGTCGAGCACGACCGGCTCGCAGGGGAAGACGATCGGCCCGAGGCTCTCGCAGACCGGCGAGGCGTCGGAGCAGTGCGCGGTGATGTCGGACCGATGCCGTTCGAGCGGAGCCGAGCAGAGTTGGATCTGGCCGTCCTCGCAGGTAACGAAAGCGCGCAGGAGATAGCGGTCGCCGGTGCGGAGCTCGGCGCAGAACCGGCCGGACGAGTCGGGGACGACCTGCCCCAGGAACTCCTCGCCCGCCGCCGTGCCGTTGCCGGTCCGGCCTCCGGGTTCATCGCCTCCGATGTGTGCCGACGCCGTGCGGCGGGCGCGTGCCGCGATCCCGGCGCCGCCGTCGGTGAGGCGGTAGAGGTCGACGGGCTGGGTGACCGGGCCGGTTCGGCAGAGGAAGATCGCCCGCAGGGACGCCGGGATCGCGTCGAACGAGAGCTCGCCGGTGGCGCACGCCGCCCCTTGGAGGACGATCGTGCCGACGTCGGTGGTGCCGCCGGGGACCGGAGCGGTGCCAGCCGAGCGGGCGGTGAGCGGCTCGCCGTCCAGCGTGCCGCTCGCGTTCACCACGATCGGCCCGTGGATCGTCGGCACGCCGGCGATCGAGAAGGTGCCGTCGGGCGCGACGATTCCCGGGATCCCGTCGCTCTCGACCTGGGCGTCCGCGATCGGCTCGCCGGTCGGGGCGAGGACGGAGCCGACGACCGTGGTGAGTGGATCGGGGACGATCTGCACGGTGACCTCGGGCGCGAGCGCCTCGTTGGCGCCGAAGTCGACCGCGCGGGCGCCGAGCGTGAGCGCCGTGGCGCCCGTGGGAACGACCACCTTGGCCTCGAACGGCTCGGCGACGTCCGAAGAGAGCGGAACGCCGTCGGCAAGGAAGTCGACGCGGGCCACCCCCACGTCGTCGGCGGCTGTGGCGGCCACCGGCAGCTCGGCCCCTTCGAACACGGTCGCGCCGTCGGCGGGCGATGCGATCGCGACGGTCGGCGGGACGCCCTGATCGTCGGCCCGCTCGGCGTAGCGCCCGATGTAGAGCCGTCCGCCGCCGGACGTCTGCTCGTCGCCGATCGCGAAGCCGGCGGTCAGGTAGACCAGCTCGGAGTCGACCGCGATGCCGGAGCCGTTCTCGTCGCCGTACGCCGAGAAGTCGAGGATCGCCCGCGGCTGCGGCGGGGCGTCGCCGGAGATGGCGGAGATCGGGACGCCGTTGACGAAGACGACGTCGGCGCCGAAGGCGAGGCCGCGGGTGAGCTCGACGTCGAGCAGCAGGCCGCCGGTGTCGGCCGGCGCGGAGGCCACCACCGCGGGCGCCGAAAGATCGGCGAGCGAGACGACGGTCAGACCGAACGCCAGGTCGGCCACGTAGGCGGTGCGGCCTTCGATCGCGACGTCTCGCGCGTCGCCGGTGGGCACGGTGCCGGCGACCCGCAGGCCGATCGGGTCGGTGAGGTCGATCACGGTGAGCCCGCTGCCGGCGATGGCGCTCGACCGGAGGTCGGCGCCGCCTCCGCCCCCGCCGCCGCTCGCGGCGACGATCGTGGCGAACGTGCCGTCGGCGGCTACCGCGACGCCGCGGAGGATCAGCGGTACGCCGTCGGCGTCGGTGAGGTCGAGCATGTCGATCACCGCGGGGGCGTCGGGATCGCTCACGTCGATCCGCCAGAAGCGGCCGTTGCGGTCGGCGACGTAGGCGACGCCCCCGCGCACCACGACGTCGCGGAAGTCGACGCCGGCGGGGGCGAGGAGGCCGCGCGGCTGGGGCGCGTCGGGGCTCGAGACGTCGACGATCGCGAGGCCTCCGCTGCCGTCGGCGAGGTAGGCAAGATCGCCGACCACGCGCACGTCGTTCGCGATCCCGGGCACGCTGAGGATCGTCGCGAGCGAGGGCGCGTCGGGAACGCTCACGTCGACCACGGCGAGCCCCGCGTCGCCGTCGGCGACGAAGGCGTAGGGGCCGGAGACGTCGACGTTGTTCGGATAGCCCGGCAGGTCGAGGTAGGAGAGGGCCGTCGGGCGGAACGAGCGGACGGTGACCAGCACGGTGGCGGAATAGCCGGCGTTCGTCGCGGTGACCGTGCAGGTCCCCTCGGCGCCGGCGAAGATCCGGCCGTCGTCGGAGCCGAAGTTGCAGATCGACAGGTCGCTCGACAGGTACGTGGTGCCGCGGGCCCGGGAGGTGAGGTCGAGCGTCCGCCCGTCGCGCAGATGCCCGGTGACGGCGACCTGGCGCGACACCTCGCCGAACAGCGGGTTGAAGGTGAGGACCAGGCTCTGCGGCGACAGCGAGATCGAGGCGAGCGCGAGGGCGAGGTCGAAGCTCGCGGGATCGGTCGGATCGGTATGGGTTTCGATCTCCAGCCCGTCGGCCACGCCGTCGCCGTCGGTATCGGCGAGAGCGGGGTTGGTGAGGAAGCCGTCGCCGCCGGGGGTGACCTCCTCGCCGTCGGAAAGGCCGTCGCCGTCGGTATCGGCGTTGCGGATCGCGGTGCCGTAGGTGAGCAGCTCCTCGGCGTTGGTCAGCCCGTCGCCGTCCAGGTCGAGCAGCGCGTCGACCGGATCGTGCGGATCGAGGCCGTTCGCCATCTCCAGGTCGTCCGGAATGCCGTCGCCGTCGCTGTCGCCCGAGACGACGACGGTGATTTCCAGGATCGCGAGGGCGCCCTCCTGCACCGCGCTGACCAGCGCGATGCCGCTCGCGCGCGCGGTGACGAGGCCGTCCCCGTCGACGTCCGCGATCGCCGGGTTGCTCGAGCGGTAGCTGGTGCCCAGGCTTCCCGCGCTGACGTCCTCGGTCGAGCCGTCGGGGTAAGTCGCGAGGGCGAGGATCTGGACGGTCGCTCCGGCCTCGGCGAGGCGGACCTCCGGCGCGGTGAGGGCGAGCCGGGACGGGATCTGCCGGAAGGTCGAAAAATCGATCGGCGGCACGACGATCTGGCCGTTCGCCTCGAGCGTCACCAACGGCGACTGGCCGGAGCGCACCGCGCCGTCGGCGACGCAGGTGGCGCGCACGCGCACCCGTCCCTGGTTCGCGGGGACGTTGGGCAGGCGCCAGGAGCCGTCCTCGCGCACCGGGGCCGAGCGGTTGAAAGCGCTCACGACGCAGCTCGCGTCGAGCTGCGCCCGCGCCGGAACGGCGAGCGCGAAGGCGCCCAAGGCGGCGGCGAGAAGGGCTTGGCGTGCGACCTGGTTCGGTGTCATCTCCGAAACCTCATCTCCGAAAATCCGGCGAATTCCGGCTCAATCCTCGAGGAAGGCGCATTGCGCGGCGAAATCGACCGAGAAACCGACGTTGGGGGTCCAGACCTTGCCCGGGCCGAGCTCGACGACGACGACCTCGGCCATGGCGCCGCGGAAGATCAGGGTCCGGCCGTCGGGCGAGGCGCAGCGGAACCGGACGTTTTCGAGCGTGCCCGCGAGCAGCGGGCTCTCGAGGCTCGCGATCGCTCGCCCGGTATCGGCGTCCAGGACGCGGAGCTTGCCGGTGGTGCGGGTGAGCGAGACCGCCCGGTTCGCCGGGGCGACGACCTCCTGCACTACGATGCGGCGGCCGTCCGGCGTGAGCGCCGCGGTGGCGCGCGGCACCTCGAACAGCGGCGACGAGGCGCCGGTGAGCGGATCGTGGACGAGCAGCAGGTCGCCCGCGACCTCCGGCCGCTCGGAGCGGACGAGCACCAGCTCGCGCCCGGCCGCGGCGTGGATCGGCGCGTAGACGAAGGACGGCGCCGCCGAGCCCGGCACCGGCGGTGAGTAGCTCGCGAGCTTCGCCTGCTGCTCCGTGGTCCACGCGACGTGGGTGGGCTCGGCGCGGAAGGTGCCGGATTCGAAACGGATCACCCGGCCCGGGGCGACCAGCGTCCGGCCGTCCGCGGCGAAGCTCGCGCCGTCGAGCAGAGGGGAGGCCGGCGCGTCGTCCGGGACGAGCGCGACCCAGCGCTCCACCTCTTCGAGGGTCGAGGCCTTGAGCGCCACGGTCCGGAGCACGAGCGTCGATCCCGTCGCCGTAACCTCCGCCCGCTCGTCGCGCCACTGAACGAGCAGGCGATCTTCCACCGGGCTCGCGAGGAGCGCCGGGGGGAGAACGAGCGGTTGGGGCACGGTCCAGCGGGCGGCCGTGGGGGTGAGATCCGGAAGCGCGAGCGACGCCAGCCGATAGGCCGCTCGGTTCGGTTCCCGGCTCGGGGCCGGGGAAGGGCCGGGTAAGGCGACGACGACGTGCGTCGAGCCCACGGCGACCGCCGGATCGGCCTCCGCCGGAACCGCGGGGGTCTGACCCGCCGAGCCGCCCCGTGTCGGTGCCGCGGCGGCGAGAGGGCCCAGCCCCGCGACCGGGTCGAGAGACCAGGCGGCGAAGACCTTGCCCGTTCCGAGCTCGAAGCGAAGGAACCCGCCGCCGCCGTCGACGACGTAGAGCTCCTGGGCGGCCGCGACTCCGCCGACCATCGCGCAGCAGCACAGCCCGACGACGAGGCCGAGGCCGCGGAACCGGCGTCCCATCGGAGCGCTCGTGATCAAGGGCATTTGACCTCGGCGGGGGAGACGGATTCGTCGGGGCAGGTCGGCTGGATGGCCGGACGGGAGCAGTTGGGCAGCGTGAAGCTCAGCACCCTCTCCACATAATTGCGGCCGTTCCTTGGGCAGCGGGGAGGGCTCGGGGCGTTGCAGCGGACGGCGGGATCGACCTCGACCCAGCTCGCCGTGCCGGCGAGGTTGTCCTCGTCGACGGTGAGGATCAGCCCGCATATCGAGTCTTCCTGCAGCTGGAACTGGTGCCGGGGATAGTGGAGGTACCGGGGGCCGCAGAGCCCGTTGTAGGCGCGCAGCAGGTCCCTTTCGTACTGCCCCGGACTGTCGCCGAGGCCGCCCTGGACGAACGCGGGCAGGATCAGCCGCGTGAGCTTCGCCTTACCCTGCTTGGTGCGGCAGGCGTTGTAGGAGTCGAACAGGGCGCGAAGGGCTTTGTCCATCGCCGGGATCTGAAGGTTCGAGCCGCCCATCAGCTGGCTGCGGTAGCCGTCGACCGCGGGGCCCTTGGTAGCGATCAGGTGCTGCCGGATGTGGCTGACGTTGACTCGCCAGTTGAAGTAGTCCTCGAAGGTGGGGTTGGAGGTGATCTGCCCGATGCCCACGCCGCCGTCGCCCATTCGGTTGAACAACGGACATTTGTTCAAGCCGCCGGCGACGACGTCGAACTGGCTCATTCCGGATTCCTGGCAGGCGAGGCGGCTCAGGGTGTTTTCGCCGAGGACCTGCTGCACGGCGGCGCAGGTCGGGTTCGCGCCGCGGATCACGACGTTGCGTTGCGCCGACCGGGTCTCGCCGTCGACGGTCGCCACGACGGTCAGGGTCAGATCGCCGCTCATGATGGGCGAGATGTTGGGCTGGTAGGTCGCCCCGTTGCCGCCCGGGATGGGGGGCGCGTGGAGGATCGGGTCGGGCCTCTGCTTGAGGCAGCCGGTGAGCTTCATCTCGGCGGTCCACTGGAAGGTCGCGAGCCCCCGGGCGTTCCCCTGGATGCGCGCGCGGGCCGTGATCGCGGGCATGGCGGGTGCCACGGTCATGTCGAGGTTCGCCGCCTCGTTCGGGGCGTCGATCACGACGCTCCAGTCCTCTTCCTCGCACATGCCCGCGCCCGTTAAGCAGGGGTCGTCGCTCTCGCAGTCGCAGGAGGTGTCGGGGTTGCCGCCGCAATGCCATCCGGCCTTGATCACGCCGACGCCGAGGTTCGAGCGGACGGTGCGACCGTCGTTCGAGACGGTCGCCGGCCCGATGCTCACGAAGTGTCCGAGGTCGTGGTCGAACGAGTACATCTCGGTCACCGCGCCGGGGGCGAGGCCGTCGACGTTCGGCAGGGTGAGCCGCGCGGGGGGATCGAAGCGCGCGCCGGCCGGCTGGATGGTGACGATGAAACGCGGCTGCTGGCCGAAGTTCGGCACCATCGGAACCTTGTCGGCGTGCACCAGAGTGGCCGACACCGTGCCGCTACGCGAGCCGCCGGGGAAGGTGACGGAGCCGGCCACGATCTCGAGCGCGAAGCCGGGCGCCTCGGCGAGCGTGACCGTGCCGCCGTGCGTCTCGTCGACCGGCAGGGCGCGGGACAGATCGAGCGGCAGTAGATAGACCGGCATCGTGAGCGGGTTGTCTCGTCCCGGGACCGGCGAGAGGACGAATTCGAGATCGGGCCAGCTGCCGGGACGGGTGACGGTCGAGCCGTCGACGATCAGCTTGACGGCGCCGATCGGGGTCCCCTCGACGCGGAATTGCCCTTCGGCGTCGGAGGTGGCGGTAATCGGGCTGTCCAGGATGCGCAGGGTGGCTCCGGGAACCGGCCGGTTCGAGTTGTCGAGGACGACGCCGGAGATCGAGGTCGCCGCCGGATCGCCCGCGGCGCGGCCGGAGGCGACGAACGTGGCGACTGGGCTGGTCGCGAGGCCGTCGATGCGCGCCTCGATCCGGTTGTTGGCGATCCCTTCCTCGGGCGAGAGGAAGAACGAGACGATCGCGCGGCCGTCGTCGTCGGTGGTGACCACCTTCTCGGCCGCGGGGTCGCCGGGAGCGAACGTCCCCTGGCCGCTGACGACGCGGAAGCGCACGGGGATCCCCGGGTGCCGGTTGTAGCCGGCGTCGGTGACGGTGGCGATCAGCGGGCGGGGCAGCTCTAGGCCGGCGACGCCCACCTGGAGCGTGCCGTCGTCGGCGACGATCAGACTCGCCGGGCCGTGGGTGGCGACGAGGTTGAAGACGACCGGATCGGCGAAGGCGACCGACGCGGCGGTCACGCGCTGGGCGCCGACCCGCTTGCCGAGCGTGAACGGTGTCGCGGCGCGGCCGGCGGCGTCGGTCGACACCGCGATCAGCCGCTTGCCGCCGGCGAGCGAGCCGTCGTTGCCGTCGATCTCGAAGAGCACGATCCGACCGGGCGCGGGAACGCCCGCGGCGTCGACGAGCGCCACGGTGAGCGGCTGCGGAAGCAGCGAGCCGATCGGCCCGGATTGCAGGTCGCCCGAGGCGATCTCGATGCGCGCCGTACCGGGCGGGGCGCGACGGACGGTGAGCGTCGCGGTCGCCCGGTTGCCGCTCGCGTCGACCGCTTCGACCGCGAGGTCCTGGGTGCCCTCGACGAGCGGGACGTCGCGGGCCAGGAACGAGCGGTTCGAGACCTCGGCGGTGACGGGGCCTACCTTCACCGAGACCTCGCCGGCGTTCACGGTGCCGGCGACCAGGTCGTTCACCAGCCCGGAGACGGTGACGGTCGCGGTATGGACGCGGGCGTTCTGCGCCGGCGCGGCGATCGCGAGGTAGGGAGGAGAGAGGTCGCGCACGACGTTGATCGTCGCGCTGGCGGCGGAGGCGCCCGCGCCGGCTCCCCGTGTGGCGACCGCCGAGATCAGGTTGCCTCCCTCGATCAGCGGCACGTCGCGGGCGATGAAGGTCCCCCCCGAGGCGTCCGCGCGGATACCGTTGACGGAGACCACGGCGGCGGGATCGGAGACCGAGCCCACGACGTCGACCGTGGTCGCGGCGACGGTCGCGAGGTCGGCCGGCGAGGTGATCGAAATCGTCGGCAGCGCGACGGTGTCGATCTGCACCGAGGCGGTTCCGACGTTGCCGGCGGCGTCGAGGGCGCGCACGCTGATCGTCTGGGGGCCGGACCCGACGGGAAGGATGACCTCGTAGCGATCCGCCGAGCGGACGGCCGAGAGACCGTTCGCCTCGACCGCGAGGATGGCGTTGGAGTCGATCGCGAGGCCGGCGACCCGCACGATGCCGGTGTTGACCGGCTGGCCGGGAGCGGGAGCGTCGATCGTTACCTTGGGCGCGACGCTGTCGAGGAAGACCTCGCGCTCGACGCTCGTGGTTTTGCCGGCTGCGTCGGTCGCGACCGCGATCAGGTGGTTCGACCCTTCGGTGAGCGGGACCTCGGCGTGGTAGCGGCCGAACGGGCCTTCGTCGATCGCGGCCGCCGCCACGCCGTTGATCGCGACGGTCGCCACCTCGACGTCGTCCTCGACGGTGACCTCGAGGTCGACGGTCGGCGTCGCGAGGTAGACGCCCGCGTTCGGGGTGTCGATCGCGACGGTCGGCGCAGAGAGGTCGGCGAGCTCGAACGGCAGGCTGGTCGTCGCGGCGTTGCCGGCCCGGTCGCGGACCGAAAGCGTTGCGACGTGCGCGCCGAAGGCGAGTCGCGGCGGCGAGCAACTCGCCGAGACCGGGTCGATCAGGCAGCCGGCAAGGGGTGCGCCGTCGAGAGTGATCTGAACCGTCGCCGGGTCCGCTCCCGACGTGGCGTCGAGGAACGACGTGGAGATGGTGGGCGAGAGCGAGCCGGTGACGGGATTGCCATCCGGCTCGAGGAACGCGACGACTGGCGCCGTCTCGTCCGTCGTGAACCCGAGCGTCGCCGAGCTCGCGTTGCCCGCCCGGTCGCGGATCTCGACGGTGACGGAGTGGAAGTCGTCGGCGAGCGGCGCGGCCGGAGTGAAGGTGAGCCCCGCGGCGGTCGCCGTAGCTTCCGCGGTGCGCGTCGCGCCGTCCACGGTGAGCTTGGCGGTCGCGAGGTCGAGGCCGGAGCCCGCGTCCGACCAGGTGACGGCGACGGTGGGCCGGGCGTTCGCGAGGAGGCTGCCGTCGGCCGGGGCGGCGAACGAGGTCGTGGGCGGGGTCGTGTCGGGAGCGCCGCCCGGGTCGATCGAGAGCACCAGGCGCGGGCCGTTCGTCTCGTCGTCATCCCGGTCGTCGCGATCCAGCATCGCACCCGCCGGGGCGTCGTCGTCCTCTTCGTCGTCCTCGCCATCGCGCGAGACGTAGTCGATCCGCCCCGAGAGCGCCTCGTTCGCCTTCTTGAGCAGCCAGCCGTAGTTCGCCGTACCGGTGAGGAAGCCGGCGACGTCCGCGGTGACGTCGAAACGCACGAGACCGCGGCTCTGCTTGGTGTGCGGCACGGTCGCGGTCGGGGCCGGGTCAAACGCGCCGCCGCTCCACTGCGGATTGCAATCCGCCCGGTTGTCGCTCGGCTTCGAGTCGACGGCGCAGTTCCAGGTGGCGCCCTTCTCGGTCCAGGCGACGGTGACGCGATGGGCGCCGACGTTCTGGGGTGCGTTGCCCCAGCTCTCGCCGGTTGCGTCGATGGAGAGCTCGAGGTGCGCGGAGAGCAGGCGGCCGGTTCCGACGGCCGTTCGGATGGCGTTCGAATCGAAGCGGACCAGCGCGCGGCTCCCCTGCGCCCAGCCGAGGCGCAGCAGCTCGTCGGTGCCCCGGTTCTGGTTCGCCTGCTGTTGGCGGAGGGTCGTGTCGGCGACGGCGGGGAGAGTCCGGGTCACCGCCGCGGCCGGCGCCGGGGCCCCGGCGCTTCCCGAGCCGGCGCCCGACAACGCGAAGCTCACGAAGCCGAGGCCCGCCGAAAGAACGAGGGCTCGGCCCAAGACCGCAGGGATAGACGAGTTTCCGCCAGACGCATTCGAACGAAGCGGCTCGGAGCTCACGCGGCTCTCCTCTCAGATCACGAAAAAACTGGCGGCAATTTAACGCGGCGAAACGGAGCGGCGCAAGGCGCTTCACCCGGAAGCGTTGCGCGCCTCAGCGGCTCTGCTGCCAGAACAGCAGGGCCGCCATCGCGACGCCGATCGCGACCACCGCGACGCGCGCCCGCTCGCGGCCGATCGAGCGGGCGAGCCGGGCGCCGCCGTAGCCACCCAGGATCGAGCAAGGGAGCATCAGCAGCACCGCCGGCCAGACCACCGCGCCGTGGGCGACGAACAGGCCCGCGGCGATGAGGTTGATGCATAGGTTGAAGAAGTTCTTGAGCCCGTTCATCGTGTGGATGTCGCCGAGCCCCAGGAAGCCGAGGAGGGCGAGCATCAGGATGCCGATGCCGGCTCCGAAGTAGCCGCCGTAGAGGGCGATTCCTAGCTGGGCTAAGACGGCGATCCAGAGGGGGTGGCCTCCGGGCCCGCGAGGGAGCGCGCCGGGGCTCGGTCCGGCCTCGCTCGGCTCCATCGGGTGCGCGCCTTCGGCGCTGCCAGTCGCCTTCGCGAGGCCGGCCGAGCCCCGGCTACCGGAAGACGGAGAGGCTGTGCTTGCTGCGGGAGATGGTGGGACAGTGCTTTGGGTCGGGGCGGAGAGACGGGATTTGCGTTTCGCCAGGAGCCCTTGGAGAAGGAAGAGGGCGGTGGCGAAGAGGACGAGCCAGGGGGCGAGGCGGGCGAAGACCTTTTCCGGAGTGGAGAGGAGCAGCAGGGAGCCCGCCGTGCCGCCGATCAGGCTCGGTAGGAAGAGGGCGCGGAGCCACGCGCCGTGGCCTCGGAGCTCGGCGCGGTAGCCGGCCATGCTGCTCGCCGACGCGGGGAGGAGGGCGACCGTGGAGGTCGCGTTCGCCGCGATCGCGGGGAGGCCCGCGGCGACCAGAGCGGGGAAGGTGAGGAGGGTGCCGCCACCGGCGATCGCGTTCATCACCCCGGCGCCGAAGGCGGAGCCGCCGAGCAGGAGCGCGTCGGCGAGGTCCACGCGCTGTCAGCCTCGCGCGGGGGACCGTTCGGCGTGGAGCTGGGCGTAGATCCGCCGGACCTCGGTGGCGAAGCGCGCGGAGGCGGCCTCGGTGCCGTAGAGCGCCTCGATCCGGGCTTTGCCGGTGGCCGTGCGCGCGGCGGCCTCGTCGGGATGCTCGAGCACGCGGAGCATCTGGTCGACCGCATGGTCGAGATCGGGCTCGGCCCAGACGGCCCCCGCGGGATAAGGGGAGTGGTCGCGCTCCAGGCGGACCAGATGGTGATGGACCGGGTATCCGGTCGTCTCGTCGAGGAAATCGGTGACGCCGCCGTAGCCGGTCGCCACCACGGGCTTGCCGGCGTAGAGCGTCTCGATCGGCAGCAGGCCGAGCCCTTCGGAGCGATGGAGCGAGAGGTTCGCGTCGCAGGCGGCGATCCAGGATTCGATCTGAGCGCGGGACGCCGGGGCGGTCTGGATCTCGATCGGCAGCCCGCGCGCGGTCTCGCGCAGCCGGGCGACCAGGGCGCCGTCGTATTTGCCGCGCGAGACTTTGAGCACGAGGCCGAACGGGCGGCGGGTCCGCCGGGCGAGCCGCCGCACCGCCTCGATCGCCGCGAACGGGTTCTTGCGCTCGGGGACGGAAAGGACGTCGAAAGCGAAGAAGAAGGTGAAGCGGCCGGGCTCGAGGCCGAGCCGGCTGCGCAGCGCCGCGATCGGCTCGCGCTGGGGCTCGGGCGCGGGCACGCAGGGCGGCACGTAGCGGACCGGTACGGTCGCGACCGGCGCGAAGCTCGCCTCGCAGAACCGGCTCGGCGCCCAGACTTCGTCGAGATGGCCGAAACGGTCGGTGAGCGCGAGCGGAAAGTGCGACAGCTCCCAGAACCAGTAGCCGACCTTGAAGCCGCCCGCGGCGCCCGCGATCGGCATCATCGAAAGCGCGCGCGGCGTCTCGTCCGCGTTGGCGTGGAGGATCGTGAGGGGGTGCGGCGCGCCGTCGTCGAGCCAGAGCCGCCCGTCGATCATCCGGCTCTGCAGGTCCTGGTCGAGCGGCACCGGCAAGGTCTCGATCCCGGCCGCCGCCAGCGCGACGAGGCTGCCGCGTGCGATCTCGCCGACGCCGGTGTCCATGCCGAAGTAGCCGGCGAGGTTCACCGCGAGCGGGCGGCCAGCGCCGTCCTCGAGCGGAGCGGCGAGCGTTTTCGGTCTCGCGACCGGGTGCGCCGCGCTGGGCTCCGGGGCGCCCGCGGCGTCGTGCGCCTCCGGCGCGGCGACCAGCCGGGCGGGGCGCGCCTCGGCGGCGTGGCGGCGGACTCTCAACGCCATGCGGGTCTTGCGCGGCAGCGTCTTCAAAACCGGCTCGACGAGGTCGGGGTGGAGGTGGAACTCGCTCGGGGCGTGGCGGCAGAACCAGTCGGCGTAGGCGGCCTGATCGGCCTCCAGCGGATCGGGGAAGCTGCGCTGGACGTCGGGGCGGATGCGCCAGAGCAGCAGGGCGAGCCGGGTGATCCACGGCGTTCGCTCCGCCGCGCCGGGGATCGGCTCGTTGAGCCAGGCGGTCATGGACTCGGGGCGCGACAGGTCGACCTTGGCGAGCAGCTCGCCCGCGCGCTCGGTGGCGATCGTCTCGTAAGGGTGCAGCTGCGGCCCGAAGGTCGAGCGGCGGTAACGATGGCCGTCCTTCGGCCCGACCGGCTCGAGGAAGATCGGATGGAGCCCCGCGCGCACCCCTTCGCCGTGGAGCTTCAGCCAGTCGGCGAAGCGCTTGAGATCGCGGCCGCAGACCTCCGGGAAGGCGCGCACCAGGTCTTCGCGCAGCTCCCAGAGGGCGAGCGCAGCGCGGGTGAGCACGCCGCCGGGGTAGTGGACCGGCTCGACCAGGAAGGCGAGGAAGCTGTCTTCGTTGTAGAGGTCGAACGGATTCGGCCAGCGCCTCCCCTTGGGATCCATGCGCTGGAGCAGGCGCCGCGCGACCCAGGGGATGGTCACGTCGGTGCCGGTGAATTGGCGAAAGCCGTACGGGATGCCGACGAACTGGGGATGTCCGGCCTCGCGCACCAGCTGGCGATAGCGCTCGAACAGCGGCCGCAGCTCCGGCCGGGAGGTGAGCGAGACGCGGTTCTGGTGTTTGCTGATCACCTCGAGGTTGTCGAACTCGATGCCGCTGAAATGGAAGAAGGCGATCGGCCGCCCGTCGACCTTTACGCGGTCGCCGTCGCGCGCCGTCGCGCGTTGCGCGAGGTTCCAGTAAGCGACGTTGTAGATGGGATCGCGCACGACCGCCACGTCGTCGAGGAACGCGGGGGCGAGGTCCATCCATGACTGGTCGACGAACACCCCGTTGTGGATGTCGTTGACGCAGAAACGGTAGAGGCGGTCCTGCCACCAGGAGAGGAACTCGGCGGTCGAGGCGTCGAGCCGCAGGCCGAGGAATCCGAGGTTGTAGACGCCGGCGAGCAAGATCATCCGCTCGGGCGGAATCAGGCCGTCGTCGAGCCCGTGGGTGATGTGGGGCAGCAGCACCGCCGGATGGTCGTCGAGCAGCCGTTCGAGCGGCTCGACCGAGTCGAGCACGAGGATGTCGGGATCGAAATAGAAGATCCGGTCGAGGCCGTGCTTGGTCCGCAGATGCTCGAGCAGGTACGGCTTGACGGCGGTGTTCAGCTCCAGGATGTCGTAACGGAACGCGAAGTTCGCGAACGCCGGGATCCCCAGCTCGGCCGCGAAGATCGGCACGAACGGCATCTGTCCGTAATGGATCGAAGGGTCCGGCTGGTCGGCGAAGCAGACGTACACTTCGGCCCCCGGATGATGACGTTTGTACGACTCGGCGAAGACCCGGGCCATGCCCAGGTAGTTGTTCGACACGATCGTACAAGCGTTGACACGAGTCATCGGAAATCCTTGCGCGGATGGCGAGAAATCGGCCTAAGGTACCAAACCTCAGGTGCGGGTCGCCAGCGGCCCGCATCCCCTTGGATAAAATGTTCCCGATGCCTCGAGCCGACTCCTCTCTCGCCGAGCGCCGCCGGATCCTCCAGCTCGAGACCCTCTACGATCTCGCGCTGGCGCTCCAGGCGCAGCGCGGCGAGCAGGAGCTGGTCGACGAGCTGCTCGAGCGGGTGTGCGCGGTGCTCGACCCCGGCGCCGCGGTGGCGGTCACTCGCGACGCCTACGGCGGGCCGCGCGGGGTGGCGACGGTGGGCTGGACCGGGCCGGCGGTCTCGGGGACGGCGCTGCTCGCCGCGCCGCTCTGGCGCGAGCTGCTCGCCGCCGGGCGCCTGCTGGTGCAGAGCGAGGGGGAGCTCGCCGGCCGGCGCTTCCACGACCTGGTGGCGACGCCGCTGGTCTATCGCGGCACCTTCCTCGGCTATCTCGCGATCCTGGACAAGGAGGCGCGCGGCGATTCCGAGGCGTCGTTCTCGGAAGACGACCGGCGTTTCCTCGATTCGGTCGGCACGCTCGCCGGGATCGCGCTCGACGCGGCGCGGCAGGTCGAGCGGCTGGAGACCCAGCGCGAGAAGCTCGAGGAGGAGAACAAGGCGCTCAAGGGGCGCCTGGTCGACGAGGTCGACGGCCATCGGGTGATCGCCTCGACTCCGGCGATGCGCAGGGTGCTCGACATCGTCGAGCGGGTGGCGCCGCGCGGGGTCTCCGTCCTCGTCCGCGGCGAGAGCGGCACGGGCAAAGAGCTGATCGCGAAGCTGCTCCACCTCCGCTCGCGGCGCACCGGGGCGCTGATCGCGCTGAACTGCGCGGCGCTCCCCGAGGCGCTGCTCGAAAGCGAGCTGTTCGGCATCGAGGGCGGGGTGGCGACGGGGGTGCAGGCCCGGCCGGGCAAGTTCGAGCTCGCCGACGGGGGCACGCTGTTCCTCGACGAGATCGGCGACATGGACCCCTCCCTCCAGGCGAAGCTGCTCCGCGTGCTCCAGGAGCGCGAGGTGGTGCGCCTGGGCGGCCGTCGGCCGATTCCGGTCGACGTGCGGCTGGTCGCGGCCACCCATCAGGATCTCGAGCGGCGGGTCCGCGAGGGGAAGTTCCGCGAGGATCTCTATTACCGCCTGAAAGGCGTCGAGGTGGAGCTGCCGCCGTTGCGCGAGCGGAAGGCCGACATCCCGCATCTCGTGCGCCATTTCCTGGAAGAGTTCTGCCGCCGGGAGGAGATCCCGGCGCCCGGGCTGCGCGCCGAGGCGTTGGCACGGATGATGGCCTACGACTACCCGGGCAACGTGCGCGAGCTGCAGAACCTGGTCGAGGGGGCGGCCTCGCTCGCCGAGGACGAGGTCGACGGCGAGCTGGTGCGCTCCCTGATCGGCGCCTCGGCTTCGTCCGCCGCCTCCGCCCCGACGGCAGCGGACGCGCCGGGAGAGGGCGGCGCGGAGGAGCCGCCGGCACTCGACCTCGCGAGCTTGGAGCGCCGCTATATCGCCCACGTGCTCGAAAGCGTCCAGGGGAACAAGACCGAGGCGGCGAAGATCCTCGGCATCGACCGCAAAACCTTGCAGCGCAAAGGGTTCTGACGTGAAGCGGGACGCCTGCGACAAAATGACTCTCTGGGACATATTGTCTCGGTCCGAGCGGCATGCCCCATCGGTATGGCGTTTCCGCGGCGGTCCCGAAGTCGAGAACGGAGAGCGTGAGGCGAAATGTCGCGGTGCAGTCCAGCGTTCGCTCCGCGCCGAACGTTTGGCGATCGGGATAAACGACGTGATTCGAGGCACTTGCGCGCGGTGGGCCGAGGCTTTCCCGGGGTTGGCAACACCCTTGCGGTAGGAGGGCGGCGAGAATGAGGAGACGCCCGACATGCTAGACTCCGTCCGCAAGTCCATTGCTCTTCCCCGCGTTTCGAGCTCGGTGATCCTGTCGGTGGTGACCTGTGCGAGTTTCCTAGCGCTTCTAGCCCAGGATGCGGTGCACCCGATCGTCATCTACGCCCTCGAGCTCTACCTGACCTTCTAAGGCCGCGGAACCAGGACGCTCGAACCATGACCGGCAACGCGGTATTGAGGGAGGTCACACTGACGCTCCCGATGCTCCCCGACATGGAAGTCGCGGCGAGCAAGACTGCGACCGCCATGGCCGAGTACATGCAGATGACTCCGGATAGAATCGACGAAGTTCGCATGGCGGTGATCGAGGCGTGCATCAACGCGTTCGAGCACAGCCACGCGCCGGACCGGAAGGTCTACATGACCTTCGAGGTCTTGGGCGGGGGCGAGCCGGAGCTTTTGCGGATCTCGGTGCGCGACACGGGAATCGGTTTCTCGCCCGATCGGCGCGAGAAGCCCCGGATCGCGAGCAAGCTCAAGGCCGAGAACAAGCGCGGCTGGGGCTTGGAGATCATCCAAGGTCTGATGGACAGCGTCGAGATCGATTCGAGCGCGGGCGGAGGCACCACGGTGGTGATGAGCAAGAAGCGGGCGGCCGGTGCCGAAGGATCCGCGGAGGGTTCGGCCGAGAACGCGGAAGGTGGAGAGGTACGTCGATGACCGAAAGTTTGCGCGTGACCGTCGATCGCCAGGACGGCTTCGCGATCGTCTACACGGAGGGCTACATCAACAACCAGGGCGGCGAAGAGATCGCCCGGGTGGCCTACCAGCTGATCGACGAGGGGCGAAAGGTCCTGCTGCTCAACCTGCACGGCACCAAGATCGTCAACTCGATCGGCATTTCGATCCTGATCGAGATCATCGAGAAGATGATCGAGATCGAGGGCAAGCTGGGCTTCTGCAGCCTGACGCCGACGATCGCGAAGACCTTCGAAATCATGGGCCTGTCGCAGTACGCCCAGATCTTCCCGGACGAGACGCAGGCGATCGCGTCTCTCCGCGCCCCCGCCTGACCGTTCCCTCCGCGGTACCGCCGCCGTGACCTCTCTATCCCGCGAGGACTGGGAAGACCTGCTGGTCCTCAGTCAGTCCGAGAGCTCCGCCCGCCCGCTCCTCTCCCGCCTGCTGGCCCACTGGTGCCAGGCGCATCACGCCGAGGCCGCGGCGCTCTATCTCGACCGCGGCAACCTGCTCGAGCGCGAGTGTGCGCACGGCGGGCGCGACTTTCCCGAAATCTACGACTTCGCGGCGCCCCAGGCGGAGCTCGCCCGCGGCTTCGCGATCGTGCGGCTTCCCGCCGGGGCGCTGATCTACGCCCCCGGCGACGTGCCGCTCGCCGACGCCTCGACCCTGCTCATCTCGGAGGCGGCGAAGGCGCTCCGCCTGCTGCGCCAGCTGAAAGAGCAGCGCTTCCAGGCGAACTACCGCGGCGTCGAGCTCGAGGCGCTCTACGACGTCGGCCTGAAGGTCGCCGGCACCCTCGATCTCGAACAGCTGTCGGAGGAGATCCTGCTCCACGCCGTGATGCTGCTCGACGCGCGCCGCGGCGCGCTCTACCTGCTCGGCTCCGAGGGCTACCGCCTGCAGCGCACCTTCGGCGGCGAGGCGGAAGAGGGGTTCGAGGCGGGCGATCCCGCGCTCGCCCGGTTCCTCGCCGGAGGGGATCCGCCGGAGGCGCTCCTGCCCGGGGCGCGCCACCTGCTCGGTGTTGGTATCGAGATCGAAGGAAGCCCGCGCGGTCTGATCGCCGTCGGCGACAAGGAGAGCCGGCGGGGCGTGGGCCCGTTCCGCGCTGCCGACCGGCGCTCGCTGGGGCTGTTCGCGAACCAGGCGGCGATCGCGCTCGAAAACGCCCGGCTCCACCTCCAGGCGCTCGAGAAAGAGCGGTTGGAGCGCGAGATGAGCCTCGCCTCCGAGATCCAGAAGCAGATCCTTCCGAAGGGCTCGCCCGAGCTGGCCGGCTACGAGATCGCCGGCTGGAACCGCCCGGCGGCGCAGGTCGGCGGCGACTACTACGGCTTCCTCGACGCCGGGGCCGGCCGTTTCGGCCTCGCGCTCGGCGACGTCTCGGGCAAGGGGATGCCGGCGGCGCTGCTGGTCTCGACGCTCCATTCGGCGCTCCGCCTGCTCGCCGAGCGCGACGGTGTGGGCACGGGCTTCCTCGAACGGCTGAACACCCACCTCGCCGAGTCCTCGACGGCGAACAAGTTCGTCACCCTCTTCTTCGCCCAGCTCGATCCCAACACCGGAGCCCTCGACTACCTGAACGCGGGGCACAACCCGGCGCTCGTCCTCCGCCGCGACGGCGCCCTCGACGAGCTCGGCTCCGGAGGGGTCCCGCTGGGCCTCATCCGCGCCGCCCGCTTCGCCTCCCAACGCACCGACCTCCTCCCGGGCGATCTCCTCTGCCTCTACAGCGACGGCATCACCGAGGCGACCTCGATCGACGACGAAGAGTTCGGCATGGGCCGCCTCGGCGAGATCCTCACCGCCTACCGGCACCTTCCGCTGCCCGAGCTGATCCACACCATCGACCTCGCCGTGAGCGCCTTCGCCAAAGGACACCCCCAGGCCGACGACCAGACGGTCGTGTTGGTGCGCCGGGCGGGGTAGGCCGATCTCGCTCGGGTGGTACCATCCTCGAGCCGTTTCGAGGAGACCCGAGGAGATCCACATGCGACCGCTACGCCGCTTCGGGGCCTTCGGCCTCGCGATGTTCGCCGCTTCCGTTCCGTTCGTTCCGTCCGTGGCGCAAGCCCAGGCACCCGAAGTCCCGGGTGCCCAGGTCGTGCTGACGAAAGGCGACGTCACCAGCTGGTCGCTCGCGATCCACGGCGGCGCGGGGGTGATCGACAAGTCGATGCCGGAGGAGAAGAAGAAAGAGTATTTCGCCGCGCTCGAGCGGGCGTTGAGCTTGGGCAAGGGGATGCTCGAGAAGGGCGCCTCGGCGGTCGATACGGTCGAGGCGGTGGTGCGCGATCTCGAGAACGATCCGAAGTTCAACGCCGGCAAGGGGGCGGTGTTCACCCACGACGGCGAGCATGAGATGGACGCGGCGATCATGGACGGCTCGACGCTCGGCTGCGGCTCGGTCGCGGGCTTGAAGACGGTGAAGAATCCGATCTCGCTCGCCCGGTTGGTGATGGAGAAGTCGAAGCACGTCTTCTTCGCTGGTCCCGGAGCCGAGAAGTTCGCGGACGAAATGGCGGGCAACCCCAAGATCGAGCGCGCCGGTCCGGACTACTTCTTCGTCCAGGAGCGCTACGACCAGTGGCAGAAGGCGATGAAGGATGAGGCCGCGGGGAGCGTGCCGAAGAAGTTCGGCACGGTGGGCGCGGTGGCGCTCGACATCCATGGGCATCTGGCTGCGGCGACCTCGACCGGCGGGCTCACCGACAAGCGGTTCGGCCGGATCGGCGACGTGCCGGTGATCGGCGCCGGAACCTACGCCGACGACCGCTCGTGCGCGGTCTCGGCGACGGGCGTGGGGGAGCAGTTCATCCGCCACACGGTCGCGCGGACGATCGCTGCCCGGGTGCAGTTCGCAGGGCTGTCGCTCGAAGAGGCGGCCAAGCAGACCATCGGCGAGCTCGCGCCGGGCGACGGCGGCGTGATCGCCGTGGGCAAGGACGGCCGGATCGCCCTGGTGTTCAATTCGAGCGGCATGTTCCGCGGCGCCGCGGACGCCTCCGGCCGGTTCGAGGTGGCGATCTGGGAGTAATGACGAATGGTGAATCGAGAATCACGAATTCTAGATTCTTGATTCGCCATTCTCGATTGTCCTGAGTCGTGCCACGTCTCGGCTGAACGTGATCGGTCTTCCCGCGAGCGCCATCGCCCGTCCCTCGCGCCCGGTCCGTCCGCCGCGGTAGGTCGAAGCGAGCAGGGCGGCGATCCCTTCCTCGTCGAGCGTCGCGGTCCAGGTGATCCTCTCAGTCGCCTCCAGCTCGAAAAACGGCGCCAGCTCGGCGACCGCCGGCTCCAGCCGCTCCCGTCGGTCGGCGCGACCGAGGGCGGTGGCGCGCAGCTCCAGGAGGTCGTCGGGGCCGGGTAGCGCGATCACCAGCCGGCCGTCCGGAGCGAGCAGCCGATGGAACTCCTCGGGGTTTCGCCGCGCGGTGAGCGAGGTGATGCGGACGAATGCCGCGTCGACCAGCGGCAGCCGACGGTCGGCGTTGCCCACGACCCAGATCGCCTGGGGGTCCCGGCGGGCGGCGAGCTCGATCGCCGGGGTCGAGAGGTCGACTCCCACGCCTTCGATCGTTCGGTGTCTCCCGAGGTATGCCAGGAAGCTCCCTTCACCGCAGCCGACGTCGAGGATCGGCGCCCGTTCGAGAAGCGGCGGGGTGTCGAGAATTGGCACCAGGGCGGCAAAGAGTGGCGTATCGAGGCCGCGATCGGCGAGGAGCCGGCGGGCGCGGGCGGCGTCCTTTGAGTCGCCCGGGACGTCGGATCGGCGGTCCTGCGGCTGGAGGAGGTTCCAATAGCCGCTCCGAGCGCGGTCGTAGGAATGGCCGTTCGGGCAGACGGCGCGCCGGCCGGCGCTCTCCGGATCGAGGGCGAGCGGCGCGCGGCAGGCGCGGACGGAGCAGGCCAGCATGGGATTCGGAGGGGCGACTCGGAGCGAGGAGGGATTCGGTTGCGTGGCGTCGATTTCGGGAGCGGACGTCGGATTTCGTCTTTCGCGATCGGGACTTCGAGGCGCGCCCGCCAGGGGGAGCCTGCGGCATGGAGCTTGAAGGGCGGTCCGCGGCCGGATATCCTGACACCAGTTTCCCAGAAGACACGGCGCCGCGGAAGCGGCCGCCTTTTCCGGAGGAGGTCGGCCGCATAATGGAAAAGCATCTCGACGGTTGGCGTAGCCCGATTCTCGGCCAGGACATGCCGATCGTCTCCTACGGCAGTTGGGGGCATCCCCTGCTGCTGTTCCCGACCGCCGCCGCCGACTACCTCGAAAACGAGCGCTTCTGGCTGATCAAGGCGGTGGAGCCGCAGATCGAAGCCGGCCAGGTCCGCGTCTTCTCGATCAACAGCATCAACAGTCAGGCCTGGATGGACGACAAGCTCCCGGTGCCCGAGCAGGCGCGGCGCCAGGCGCTCTACGTCCGCTACGTCGAGGAGGAAGTGATCCCGTTCATCCGTCAGGCGTGCCAGAGCCCGGCGATCCGGGTCGCCACCTCCGGCGCGAGCTTCGGCGCGTTCCATGCGGCGAACTGCTTCTTCCGCCGTCCGGACCTGTTCGATTCGGTGATCGCGATGAGCGGCTTCTACGATCTCGGGCCGGACTACCTCAAGGGGTACTCGGACGAGAACTGCTACTTCAACAACCCCGCCTGGTACCTGCCGAAGCTCGAAGGTCCGGCGCTCGACCTCCTGCGCCAGCAGACGCGCATCCACATCCTCACCGGGCAGGGCGCCTACGAGGCACCGGACGCCTCGCGCAAGCTCGCCGAGATCTTGAGCGCGAAGGGGATTCCGCACGAGCTGGACATGTGGGGGCACGACGTGAATCACGATTGGCCCTGGTGGCGAAAGATGCTCCCTTACGCCATAGAGAGAATGGGGTGGTAGGAGCTCCAGGCCGGCGTTCGAGGCTTGCAGGGAATTTGCAAAGAGGTTGCAAAGAGGTTGAGGGAATCGTCGCGGCAAGAAGTCGTAGGAAAACGAGGTCGTAGCCAAAGGGCATCGAGAGGATCGCCGCAAGAGCACCGGGCATGAACGAGACGACTTGGAAAGGCGAGGCGCCGGACGCCGAAGAGCTCGCGCAGTTTTCGCGCCGGATCGCGCGGAGCCTCGCCGACCATCCGTTCGAGGGCGAGTCCTCGGACCATCGTCGCGAGATCGCGCGCCTGATCGGCGCCGTCGGCACGGCGAATTGGTACGAGTTGCTCAACGTATCGCCTAGCGCGACCGAGGACGAGATCCACGACGCCTACGAGCGCCTCGCCCGGTCGGTGCATCCGAGCCACGCTTCCGCCGTGGGGCTCGCCGGACGCGAAGGCGTGCTCGAGCTGCTGTTCGAGCGCGCCACGGCGGCCTATCTGACGCTCAATCACCCCGACCGTCGGCGCCGCTACGACCGGGAGTTCGGCGTCGGGGGATTGGCGCGGCCGAGCGGCGAGGTCCGGGCCGAAGAGACTCGCCAGTTCGCCCGCGAGCAGTACGAGCGGGCGGGCGCTCTGTCGAGCACAGGGGATTTCCATTTCGCCGTGGAGCTGCTTCGGCAGGCGGTACGGACCGATCCCCAGCCTGAGTATTTCGCCGCGCTCGGTCGCGCGCTCGCCCAGAATCCGAACTGGCTGCGCGGCGCGGAGGAAAACCTCCAACGCGCGATCGAGCTCGGGCTGCGCGACGTCGAGACCGTGGGGGCGCTCAAGCAGGTGCGCGAGAAGCTCCTCGACGGCACCGGATCGTTCCGGCACCGTTCGCGGCTCGACGGCGACGAGACGGTCGCCTGAGGCGAGGCGGGCAAGGCCCGCTCGATTCACCCGGCTCAACCAAGGTGAGCGCCCCGCTCGCCACCCTCCTTACAGGGCTGTAATCCCCTTGTCATGTCCCGGTCGATAGCCTCTTCGGGACGCCGAGAGGCCGCGTCGCCCCCTGACTCTCAGGGCCGGAGCGGCTACCCATCCCGCTTGGAGGTGCGTGAATGAAACGACCTAAGATTTTGCTCCTGGCATCGTTCCTGATGGCCGGGCCCGCTTTGGCCGGCGGACCCGGAGTCCTGAAATTCGACGAGGTGACGTTCGAGGTGGCCGAGACCGCCGGCGTGGCGGTGATTCGAGTCGAGCGCTCGCAAGGAGAGGACGGAGCGGCTTCAGTCTCCTACTCGACCAGCGACGGCACGGCCACCGCCGGCGCCGACTACACGGCCGTGTCCGGGACGCTCTCCTGGGCGTCCGGCGACGGCTTGACGAAGACCTTCACCGTGCCGATCCTGAACGACGACGTTCCGGAAGGCGCTGAGACGATCCAGCTCACCCTGTCCAACGCCAGCGGCGCGTCGATCGACGGAACGCGCGGTACCTCAACGCTGGTCATCCTCGCGACCGGTGGCGGCGGTGGCGGGGGCGGCGGTGGTGGTGGCGGGGGTGGTGGCGG
>JBGAGQ010000053.1:0-47680 GCA_044226625.1 Thermoanaerobaculia bacterium | reverse complement strand
ATGGAGAGTTGAGCATCGAGAAACCGCCCTTCGGATGATACCCGCGCCTCGCCCAACGCTCCGCGGACCCCGATCCCGAGGCACCGACGTTTCGTCCCCTCCCGCAGGTTTTCGTCCCAGGAGTCTATCGGATCCTTCTCGAGGCGGCCTGACCCCCACCTCGGTCCTCCCCCGCAAGCGGGGGAGGAAGACCAGCTCCAAGAGGGGAGGCTGGCGGGCGCCCATCACGAGCGGTTCGAAATCGTCCCTCCTCCGCAAGCGGGGAAGGAGGAACAGCTCAGGAGCTCAGGCTGGTGGCCGTCAGTAGCTTGCGGCTCGGAGTCGTTCCTCCCCCCGCAAGCGGGGGAGGTTAGGAGGGGGGCCTGCGGACCAACCTACAACGTAGCGCCGAGCGCCGTCTCCAGCCGCTCCCGACAGCTCCGGGAGAGCGGCAGCCGCGCGCCCGTCTGGAGGACGACCTCGTAATCGCCGTGGACGCCGGGTACCAGCTCCTTGACCCGATCGAGGTTGACGATCGCGGAGCGATGGATGCGCACGAAGCGGCCCGGATCGAGGCGGTCCTCGATGCCGGCCATCGTCTCGCGCAGGAGATGGCTCTTGCCGTGGGCGTTCAGCCGCACGTAGTTGCCCGCGGCGTCGATCCAGTCGAGGTCGTCGACCTTGAGGAACTGCACGCGGCCAGCGGTCTTCACCACCAGACGGTCGGGGCGCCGGCGGTCGACTTGGGTCGTCGCGAGCAGCGCCGCGAGCTGGCGCCGGAGCTCGTCGACCGAACGGTGCTCCACCTGAGCCCGGACGCGCGCCAGGGCCGCGCGGAAGCGCTCCCGGTCGTATGGCTTCAACAGATAGTCGATCGCGTGGACCTCGAATGCGCGGAGGGCGTGCTCGTCGTACGCCGTGACGAAGACGACCGCCGGCATGCGCTCCGGTCCGATCTCTTCGATCACGCCGAAGCCGTCGAGCTCGGGCATCCGGACATCCAGGAACACCACGTCCGGCTCGAGCTCGCGCAGTGCCGAGACCGCTTCGGCGCCGTCCGCGCTCTGGCCGATCAAGACCACGTCCTCCTCGGCGGCCAAGAGGTCCGCGAGGCGCTGGCGGGCAAGGGGCTCGTCGTCGGCGATCAGTGCGGTGAGCGGCATAGTCCGTTCCTCCTCAGACTTTCTCTACGGGATCATAGGCGCGAGGTTTGGTAGCGAGAAAGTGGACCGCCGTCCACCCTGGGGCGGGCGGCGGTCGAGACGTGACGAAAGGCCGGTGGAACGTGTCCGCCGGCCCCAAACGAACGCCATCGAACCGACGCCGGCCGCGGGGGGCAAGCCCGGTCCGTGCGCTGTCTCGTGGCGATCCATGCGGCAGCGTTTCGCAAGTCGGGTGCCAACCCCGCGTCGCGCGAAATAAACCTTTTGGATCGTGTGGTTTTCACCGATTCGGAGGCGTTTCGAAGGGGACTCCGAGGAGGCGTCGATCCATAGAAATGAATCGGCGCGCACGGCCGTTCGTTGCGACGCTGCTCCGGTCCGTGCTCGAAAAGGGGCGCCTCGTCCCCCTTAGAGGGCACGCCGTCCCCTCCGGATCGGCGATCCGGCGGAGTGGATGCCGAAGCCTCCCGAGGGGCGCAAAGCCCGCCGCGCTACAATCCCCGCGCCGTGACCGACATCCCCCCTGAGACCTTCGAGCTGATCGCCCGGCCCGACGACTTCGTCCGCGCGATCGAGCGCTGGCGCGACGCCCCGGTTCTCGCGATCGATACCGAGTTCGTCCGCGAGCGGACCTATTTCCCCCGGCTCGGCCTGATCCAGGTTTGCGACGGCGAACGGGCGACCCTGATCGATCCGCTGGCGGTCGGGGATCTTGCGCCCCTGTCTTCGGTGCTCGACGCGCCCGGCACGCTCAAGGTGATCCACTCGGCGAGCCAGGACCTGGAGGTCTTCTTTCGGGCGCTCGGCCGGATGCCGCGGCCGATCCTCGACACGCAGGAAGCGGCGGCGCTCGCCGGGGGAAGCCCCGGCATGGGGTTCGGCCGGCTGGTGCTCGAGCGGCTTGGCGTCGAGCTGGCCAAAGGGGAAACGCGCACCGATTGGACGGCGCGCCCACTCACCGAGGCGCAGCTCGTCTACGCCGCCGCGGACGTGGTCTATCTGCTTCCCCTCTTCGAGAGTCTGCGCGCCGATCTGGAAGCGATGGGGCGCTGGGAATGGGCGCTCGAAGACTCGGAGGCGCTGCTCGACGCGACCTTCGACGACGATCCAGCGGAGGCTCATCGGCGAATCAAAGGAGCCGGCCGGCTCGACCGGCGCGGCCTCGGCGCGGTCCACGCCCTCGCCGCCTGGCGCGAGCGCGAAGCGCGGCGTCGCGACCTGCCGCGCAACATGGTGCTCAAGGAGGACCTCCTGCTCGAGCTGGCCAAACGGCAGCCCAAGGAGGCGTCCGAGCTCAAGAAACTCCCCGGCGCCCATCCAGGGCTGATCGCCCGCGACGGCGAACGATGGCTCGCGATCTTGCGGGAGGTGGCGGCCCTGCCCGAATCCGAGCTTCCGCCGCTCGTCGACCGGAGGAAACCGCCTCCAGCGGTCGACGCGCTCGAAGAGAAGCTGCGCCAGAAGGTCCGAGAGCGCGCGACGGAGATTGGCATCGCGCCCGAGGTCCTCGCCTCGCGCCGCCCGCTCGCCGCCCTCTCCCGCTCGGTCGAGGGGACGGAGCCACCCCGGCTCCCGGGCGAGCTGGTCGGTTGGCGCCAGACGGTGATCGGCGACGACCTGCTCGAGATCGCGCGCGCCGCTCGGACCGGGCGGTAAGACCGGCGCGCCGGATCCCGCTCGTCGGGATACCGCCGGTCCACTTCGCCCGGACTTTTCTCCCGTGGCTCCCATTGACTCCTGACAGGGCTGTCCGTAGAGTGCCCGAAGAATCGAATTGCGGATATAGAAAGGAAGAGCCGATGCGGAGGAGAATCGTTCCACTCTGCCTGCTGTCCCTTCTCGCCGTCGCCATCCCCCTCGGGGCGGCGGCGTCGCGAACGGTGACGATCGTCGTCGAACAGAACGGAGCCCCCGTGGCCGATGCCCGGGTGCTCATCGCCGCCGACGAGATGGATGCCGTCGGCCGAACGGATGCCCAAGGCCGGGTGACCGTCACGACCACCTCGTCCCAGATCTCGGTGATCGCGGATAAAGGGGCTGCCAAGGGCTCGACCGTCGGTACCGGCGCGACCTTGACCGTCGTGCTCGCGGGAGGTGCGCAATGAGCCGCGGCAGGTTCCAGGCTGGGCTCCGAACGATCGGCGTCGCCACGGTAACGATCCTTCTCGCGTCGGCCGCCTCCGCCCAGCAGGCGCAGGTCTGGGCGGGCTCGAACGACAACCCGGACCCGCTGATCAACGCCACGTTCAACAGCCCGACCATGACCTACGGCACGGAGGTCGCGACCACGGGCTCGACGACGGGTATCGCCACCAGCCTCGCCTTCAACCAGGTGCGGGCTTTCAAATCGACCATGCCAGGTTGCTCGCTGGTCGCCCAGGCGCACAACAACTCGAACAACGTCTCGATCTTCGTGGTCAACGCGACCGGCGGGATCTCGGAGGTCACCGGCTCGCCGTTCGCGACCGGAGCGGGCACCCAGTCGCTCGCCTGGGCGCCCGACGGCGGGGCGCTCTACGTTCCGCTCGCGGTCTCCGGTGCCTCCAACGTGATCACTTTCACGGTGTCCTGCACCGCAGGAGGCCCCGTCACGGTGACCAACGCCGGGACTACGGCGCTCACCGGCTTCAACCTTCTGCGCGACGCCGAAGTGATCGGGGCGGGCAACGGCACCCACCTCTGCGTGAGCGGAACCAACTCCAACAACATCGGCTGTTTCGCGCTCACCTCGCGCATCCCGAGCACCACGGCGGTCAACACGATCACGGTCACCAATGTCCGCGGAATGCGCATCGCGCCGAACGGCTGTGGCGTGGCCGGCGTGGGCAGCGCCAACACGGTCCAGGGTTTCTCGGTGAGCGGCGGCACGATCACGGCGACCAACACCGGGGCGACCACCACCAATCCGCGCTACGGCGCGATCTCGGCGGACGGCACGCTCGCCGCGTTCGGCGGTTTCGGCACCCAGTTCACCGTCTTTTCCGTCGACGGCTCCTGCATGCTGACGGCGGTCGGCTCGAACAACAACGGCATCGCCACGACTCTGGTGGAGTACGTGGCGTTCGACGGCTCCAATCGCCTCTATGTCTCCGATTCGCTCGGTAACCAGATCCGCGTCTTCGCACCGACCGGCGCGGGCATCGGCGCGGCGCTCAGCACAACGTCCACGAACCACGCGACGATCAACGCCCCGGGCGGAATCGATGCGGCCCTCCTCTCGAGCCTGCCGGTCGAGCTGATCCAGTACGAGATCGACTGACCGTCGATTCGAGGTCCGGTGTTGCACGGCGGCGGGCGACGAGCCCGCCGCTTTGCGTTGGGGGACGCCTGCCTCAAGGGAGGGGCTCGGCGGCCGGCTTGAGTGGTAGGTTGGCGGCACCGCAAACCGACCTGTCCTCAGGAGGAAGCCTCGATGCGCCCGAACGCCGGAGGAGCTCGTTTCCTGGTCTTGTGGGCGGTCGCCTCGACGATGGCCTGGCTCGGTTCGGCAGCCCCCGCCCAACAGGCTCAGGTCTACGCGGGCTCCAACGACACTCCGGACCCGCTGATCAACGCCTCGTTCTCCGGAACGACCATGAGCTACGGCGCGGAGATCGGCGGCGGCTTGACGACCGGGACCGCGACGAACCTGGCGTTCAATCAGGTCCGGGTTTTCAAGTCGAACGCTCCGGGTTGCTCGCTGGTCGCTCAAACGCACAACGGCGGCAACACCGTGGCGATCTTCGGCGTCACCGCCTCCGGCGGTTTGTTCGCAGTCCCTGGAACGCCCGTCTTCATAGGTCTCGGCGGCGGCGGGCAGTCGCTCGCCTGGGCGCCGGACGGAGGCGCGCTCTACGTACCGATCTCGATCGCGACGCCTCCCTCCCAAGAGTTCTCTGGCCGCGTGGTCACTCTCGCGGTCACTTGCTCGGCCGGCGGGGTGATCAACGTCAACAACGTCGGCGCGGTCGCATTGCGAGGGATCGATTTGCCGCGCGATGCGGAAGTCATCGGGGCCGGCATCGGCAGCCACCTTTGCGTGACCGGAACCAACTCGAACAATCTCGGTTGTTTCCCGATCTCTCCAGCCACTCGGCTGCCGGGTGTCGTGGCGGCCAGTACGATCGCGGTCGACAGCGCCCGCGGCGTGCGCATCGCCCCGAACGGTTGCGGCGTCGCGGCGCTCGGCAGCGCGAACGCGGTCCAGGGTTTCAAAGTCGACGCGGCCGGAATCCTCACCGCGACGAACACCGCGGCGACCTCGACCGCGGCGCGCTACGGCGCGATCCGGGCGGACGGAACGCTCGCGGCGTTCGGCGGGTTGGGTAACGAGCTCACGCTGTTTTCGGTGGACTCCTCGTGCAATCTGGCCGCGGTCGGATCGGGCTCGAACGGGATCACCGGCAGCCTGGTCGAATACATGGCGTTCGACGCCGCAAACCGGCTGTACGTTTCGGATTCTCTCGCGAACCAGATCCGCGTCTTCGCTCCGACATCGGCAGGTCTCGGCGCAATGCTCAGCCTTTCGACGACCAACCATCCGAGGGTGAATCCGCCGAGCGGCATCGACGCCGCCCTCCTGTCGAGCCTTCCGGTCGAGCTGATCGAGTTCGGGATCGACTGATCCCGTTGAGATCGGTGGTGATCTCGTCGCCGCAATTGGTGAGCTGAGGGGAACCACTGGTGGTCTGCACTAGATCGGCAGTGTTCCCGGCCGGATCACCAGTGGCCTGGACGAGATCAGAGGTGATCCCGATCGGATCCCCGGTGGTCTGAACGAGATCAGAGGTGCTTCGGACCGGAACACTCGTTGCCTGGACCCGATCAGGCGTGATCCCGACCGGAACACCGGTGGCCTGAACGAGATCAGAGGCGATTCGGACCGGATCAGGGGTGGTCTGGACGAGGACACCGGTGGGCTGTCGCGGGGACGTCCTTACCTTACACCCGAGGGGGCCGAGAAAACGATAGTTTTCGGCGGGTCTTCTTTTTTCGATTGCGCCCGCCGAGAGAAAAAACAAAGTTTCCCAAAAACTATCGTTTTCTCGGGACCTCTCGTTGTACCGTGACCTTACGCCGACCTCCGACGCTGAGGCAAATCTCCCTTCAGAGCGCCGCCGTCTCCTCCGCCTTGGCTTTCACGGCGATCACCGGGATACAGAGGATGAATAGCTCGCTCACGAACTTGGCCGAGGTGTAGCCGATCGCCCAGCCGGAGAGGCCGGCCTTGATCAGGCCGCCCATGACGCTGAACAGTCCGATCCCCATGAGTGGCACGACCAGGAGGACCAGCTTCGCTTCCGGGTCGCTCGGGTCGAACCGCCGCTCGAGCTTTTTCACCACGATCGAGATCAGGCCGCCGACGGCCGCGAGCGGGATGAAGAAGGGAATGCCGCCGAGGAAGAGGGTGAGCCAGCGTGCCACGCCGTTCAAGCCGGGCGTCGAGAGGAACGCCCCGCCATGCTCGGCGAAATAGCTCGCGTCGTTGAAGGCGTCGAGGAGGGCGGCGGCCAGCGTGACCCCGAGCGGCCATAGCAGTCCCGCCTCGACGAGCGTCGCCCAGGGATGCCGCACGAGGGCCGCGATCTCGTCCCCCGAGCGGAGGAACGCGGCGAAGACCAGCGCGTAGACCGCGGTGAGCCAAAAGAGACCGAAGCCGAGCGCGAAGAGCCGCTGGCCGACCGTCTGGTCGGACGGCTTCCGCGCCGCGGCGGGCACGGTAAGCGATTGGAGATAGGCGAGCGTCGTGAGCAGGACCGCCTCGATCGCCACCAGCAGCACGAGATGGAGCGGCGTCATCCGGCCGGTGATCAGCTGATAGACGACGAAGCCGTTGCTCACGAGCATCATCGCGACCTGGCGAACGAGAGAGGCGCGATCGCCGGGCGGATAGCGACGGATGATCTCGTCCCATTCGGCGATCGAGGCCAGCTTTTCCTGACGCGACTTCTTCGGCGCGTTCGGCTTGCGGCTAGCGGGAAGTCCAGAGCTCATAGGACACCTCGGTGTGGCTCGTCCCGTCGCCGGGCGCAAGCCGGGGAACGATCTCGAAGCTCAGGTCGGTCGCGCCGCCGAGGGCAACGGGAGGTAGGTCGAGGTCGACCTCACGCAAGCGGCGGAACGAGTTCGCCTCCTGAAAGGGAAAGGTCCCGACGCGGACGCCGTTCACGTAGACGTCGGCCGGCGGGTTCGGCTCTCGGGCGTCCAGGCGGCGTCGCAGGCGCACCGATCCGCCGGAGGACGGCCGATGAAAGCCGAAGGTGCTGCGGCCGCCCGGATTCGAGTACGCGCAGGCGAGCGCCGGCTCCTCCAGCGCGACCCACGGACCTCCCTCGAAGCGGCCGGTGAACGGGCCGCCCTCGCATTCGGCTCCCACCACTTCGTAGCCGTGGAGAACGCTGGAGATCCCATCTCCCACGACGAGCCGATCGACGAAAGCGAGCGCCGGTTCGGGGCGCGAATAGTAGTAGGCGACGGTTCGCGCGCGGAGGGAGAGGTTTCCCGTGGGGCCGGTCTCGAGCCCGGCGCGGATCGAGGAACGGAACGGGATCGCGTCGGAAAGGAACAGCCGGTAAGCCGAGGTCACATCCTCCGCGCGCGGTGTGATCCTGTGCGCGGGCGCCCCGTGGAGCGGCAAGGAAAACGGACCCAGGTCGAAATAGAAGCCGCCGTTGAACAGGTCCTCGACGC
This sequence comes from Thermoanaerobaculia bacterium, assembly GCA_044226625.1. Lineage (GTDB taxonomy): Bacteria > Acidobacteriota > Thermoanaerobaculia > Multivoradales > UBA5704 > DASYKS01. Next base: position 39,869 of record JBGAGQ010000053.1, on the reverse strand, counting down.
CGGTGCCGTAGATTCCCGGATGGCGCGAGCCGTCGAGGTAGATCCGCTCGTCCCCTTCGAGCACCTCGCGCGAGAGGGTCCGGACGCTGCCGATCTCGGCGAACAGCCCGATCCACTTGCCTCGGCCGTCGACGGACAGGAGCGGCAGATCGGGGCCGTCCGGGGAGGTCTCTGCGGTGACGCGGAAATCCGCGCCGAACCGTCCACTGTCGGCCGGCGGAAGCTCGGCGTTCCAGCCGATCCGCCAATCGACGCGCACCGGCCGCGAGCCGGGCGCCCCGGCGTCGACGATCTCGACCCGCGCCGAGGCAAAGAACGGCGCGGGAAAGTAGGCGTAGAGGAAGCCATCGGCGGCCTGGCCCACGAGCAGCGAGCGCGGCGGGACGGGGGCGCCGCGGACCGCGAAGAAATCGGCGAGCGGCAGGTCGGCGCGGAGCTCGCCGTCGAAGCGCAGGCGCAGGCGCAACCGCTCGGCGCCCCGGACGCTCGTTTTCAGACGGATCGAGCGCAGGTAGCCGGAGGCGCGCGGCGCGGGAATCGCGATCTCGTCGCCGGGGGAGAGCGAGGCGTTCCCTGCGTCGAGGTGAGCTCCCGGTGCGCCCGCGTCCGGCCAGGGATCGCTCCCCGCACGCGCGAGCAACGCGCGCCAGGGGGAGAGATCCTCCGCGCCCATATAGGTCGCGATCGATCCCGGCTGGGCCAGCCGGTGGAACGTCACCTGAAACCAGAGGCGGGCGTGCTCGGCGCCGACCAACGAGATCTTGCAGCCGCGTCGATAGGGGATCGGAACGTAGAGGACGTTGCCGCCGCTCGATCGCTCCCGGTCGTAAGCGAGCGGAGGGGAAAAGCCCGGCGTCGTGCCGTCGAACAGGGCGTGGAGCGGCAGGTCGATCCGCGGCTCCGCCTCGCCGTCGAGCCGCACGCGCATCCGGATCGCGGGATCGAGCGGCGCCGAGACTCCCGGACCCTGGGTCATCCAGATCCGGACCACCGCGCCGGCTCCCGCCTCCTCGAAGATCACCGCCTCGTCTCCTTCGATCCGGAGGAAACGCGGATCGCCGTCGGAGGTTCGATCGAAGCGGCATCCGCTCGGGCAGTGGCTGCTGCGCAAGAGGAGTTGATCGCCCGGCGGCAGCCGGGGAAGCTCGCGCGGATCGAGCCACGCCTCCCAGGGGGGACGCGCGGGAGGGGCGCCCCGAAGCGGGACCGCGAGCGCGAGCGCGGCGGCGAACCAGAACGAGGCTCGGCCTCGAGTCGGCCACCGGCGTCGACGGTTGAACGGGAGGAAGTCGCGAGGGGGTGGAGCGAGGGACCCGGCGTCGTCAGGTCCCTCGCTCGCCATGGCTACGAGTTGGAGTGGGTGATGGTGATCGAGGTCTTGCCGCCCTGGGCGCCGACCAGAACGGTGACGTCACCCTTGTCTCCGCCCTCTTTCGCGGTGACCGTGCCGCCGGCCGTCTGGTTGTTCACCTGGTAGGAGTTCTTCTCGACCTTGAAGCCGGCGTCCTTGAGCTTCCCTTCATAGAAGGAGAGCGCGTCGTCGGCCGAGTCGGTCGTCTCGAGCATCGTCACCGCGCCGCCGTTCGCGCCGGTCGCCGAGAACGAGCTGGTCGCCGTGGCGCCGGGGTAGGCGGGAAGCCAATCGGGCAGGTTGGACGTGCCGACGCCGCCGGCGATCGTGGTGGTCTGCCCCTTCTCGTCGGTCACCTGGACCTGGCCGTCGCCGATGTTGACCTTCTGACCGTCCGATCCCTCCATCGAGAACTTGCCGTTCTTGATGTCCTCGAAGTTCAGCGTCACGACCTTGCCCGTCTTCTTGTCGCGGACGGTGACCGTCTTCGCCTGGTCGTCCGAGCTCACCAGCTCGACGTCCGGATTGAGCGAGACCGCGAGCTTGACCGCGGCGACCTCCGGGTTGTCGCCGAACTCGGCGAGCTTCTGCTTGGCCTTGTAGCCGACGAAGGCGCAGAAGCCGGCGAGCAGAAGGAGAATCGCGAGACAGCCGACCCCCACCCAGACCCAGGGCGAGGTCTTTTTGGGGCCGACCGGCTGGGCGGCACCGTATGGATTTTGCGGAGGCGGAGGAGGAGGCGAGGCGACGGTCATGATTCGAGCCCTCTCTCAGAAAAGGTTCGTTGGATGATGGGTTGAGAAGCGGTCAAACGATAGCACGCCGGCTATCTGAACTCACCGGAGGGGGCCCTCGCGCGCTATGCTTTCCGGCTGCATGGCCGATCGAGCTTGGGGCGAGGCCTCCGAACGAATACGGGCGAGCGCGCCCTACCGGGCGTTACTCGAACGGCCCGGCGACGTCGTGCGTCTGCCGGCCCCCGCGGCGGCCTGGGTGGGGGAGCTGCTCGCCGAGGACCTCCGCCGGCCGCTCCTCGTGCTCGTGCCGCGCGAGGCGGACGCGCTCGCCTGGTTGGAGGCGGTGCAACTGTTCGGCTCAGGACGGGCGGTCTATTTCCCGGCGCCCTCGCTCACGCCGTACCAGGAGACCGAGATCTCGCTGCTCGTCCGGGCGCAGGAGTCCGTGGCGCTCGACCGGATCGTCTCGGGGGCCGCGCGCACGGTGGTCGCGACACCGCGGGCGCTGTTTCGCCGCCTCCCGGACCGCGCGGACTTCGCCGCCGCGGCGCTCGACGTCCGGCCGCGCGAGGACCTGCCGATCGACGAGCTGGTCGCGCACCTCGACCGCTTCGGCTACCACCGGACCGATTTGGTCTACGAGATCGGCGAGTACGCGGTGCGCGGCGGCTTGGTCGACCTCTTTCCGCCGGGGGAGGACGCGCCGATCCGGATCGACCTGTTCGGCGACACGATCGAGTCGATCCGCTGGTTCGATGCCCAGAGCCAGCGGTCGGAAGACACGCTGGACTCGATCCGCATCCTCCCTCTCCTGCTGTTTCCGGGCGGGCCGCACGCGTCGGGGCGTCTCTCCGATCTGCTGCTCGCCTCCTCGGGCGACGACCTCGGGCCCGAAGGCGCCGAGCGGCTGTCCGCCCTCGCCCAGGGGAACGGATTCCCCGGTTGGGAGAACTACCTTCCACTCCTCTCGGCCCGGACGGCAACGATTGCCGAGGCGCTCGGATCCGACGCCGCCCGCAGACCGCTGATCCTGGCGGTCGACCCTCCGGCGCTCCGGGGCGAGGTCGAGCACCACGCCGAGCGCCTCGCCGCGGATTGGCGGGCGCGTCGGGATCACGGCCGGATCGCCGTCGCGCCGGACGACCTCGAATGGCCGGCCGAGGCGGTCGAGGTTCTGCTGTCGGGCGCCGAGGTCCGGATCGGCGATCTCGTGCTCTCCGAAACGGTCGGTGGCGCGCCCGTCGCGGCGGTCGATTTCGCGGCATCGACGACCGATCTGTTCCATGGCCAGCTGCCGCGGTTCCCTCAGGAGGTCGCGACCGCCCGCTCGCGCGGTGAGCGCTGCGTGATCGTGGCGCCGCTCGCCCATCACGGGCGGATGGAGGAGTTGCTCGCCGGCCGCGAAATCGAGATCGGAAGGGCGGGCGTGGAGCTCGCCGCTGGAGAGCTTTCGCGCGGCTTTCGGCTTCCGGGCGCGGGTGTCGCGATCTACGGCGAGCAACAGATCCTCCCGCAGGCGAAGCTCCAGCGGCGGCCGAAAAAGTCTCGCTTTGGCCCATTCCTCTCCGGTCTCCGCGACCTGAAGGTCGGGGACTACGTCGTCCATTCCGACCACGGCATCGGCCGCTTCGTCGCGCTCCGATCGGTGCGCGGCGGCGCCGAGGACCAGGCGCATCTGCCGCCCGCGCTACGCGATTTCGCCACCCCCGGAGCGATCGAGTCCGAGGTGATGGAGATCGAGTACACCGGCGGCCGAAGGCTGCTGCTGCCGCTCTCGCGCCTCGATCAGGTCCAGAAGTACAGCGGCATCGAGGGCGTGGCGCCGCGCCTCGACCAGCTCGGCGGCACCTCGTGGAACAAGGCCAAGGCGAAGGTCAAGTCGAGCCTGCGCGACATGGCCGACGAGCTGCTCAAGCTCTACGCCGAGCGCCAGCTCGCGCGCGCCCCTTCGCTCGGTGGGGAGGAAGACTCCGACTGGGTGCGGCAGTTCGCCGCGGCGTTCGCCTACGAGGAAACCGCCGACCAGCACGAGGCGATCGGGGCGATCCGCCAGGACATGAAGAGCGAGCGGCCGATGGACCGGCTGCTCTGCGGCGACGTCGGCTACGGCAAGACCGAGGTGGCGATGCGCGCGGCGTTCCAGGCGGTCGACGCGGGCTATCAGGTGGCGGTGCTCGCGCCGACCACGATCCTCGCCGACCAACACCTCGAAACGTTCCGCAAGCGGTTCGCCGGATTTCCGGTCTCGATCGAAATGATCTCCCGCTTCCGCTCGGCGCCGGAAACGAAAACGCTCCGCCAACGCCTAAAGAGCGGGGCGGTCGACATCCTGATCGGCACCCACCGCCTGCTGTCGAAAGACATCGAGATGCCGAAGCTGGGCCTGATGATCGTCGACGAGGAGCAGCGCTTCGGAGTCGCGCAGAAGGAACGCCTGAAACAGGTGAAGAAGAACGTCCACGTCCTCGCCATGTCGGCGACCCCGGTGCCGCGCACGCTCCAGCTGTCGCTCGCCGGGGTGCGCGACCTGTCGGTGATCGAAACTCCGCCGAAAGACCGGATGGCGGTCGAGACCGCGATCCTGCCGTTCAATCCGGAGGTGATCCGCGAGGCGATCGAGCACGAAATCGAGCGCGGCGGCCAGGTTTATTACGTCTACAACCGGGTCGAGACGATCGAGAAGATGCTCACTTACCTGCGCGATCTGGTGCCCGGCGTGCGGGTGACGGTCGGCCACGGCCAGCTCGACGAGGCGGAGCTGTCGCGCCGCATGCATGCCTTCACCGAGGGGCATTTCGACGTCCTGCTCGCGACCACGATCATCGAAAACGGTATCGACATCCCGAACGTCAACACGATGATCGTCCATCGCGCCGAGCGGTTCGGCCTCGCCCAGCTCTACCAGCTGCGCGGCCGGGTCGGACGGAGCAACCAGCTCGCTTACTGCTACCTCCTGGTCCCGTCGGACCGCATCCTGTCCGAGACCGCCCGCAAGCGCCTCGCGGCGATCCGCGAGTTCACCGACCTCGGCGCCGGCTTCCGGATCGCGGCGCGCGACCTGGAGATCCGCGGCGCCGGCAACCTGCTCGGTGCCGAGCAGAGCGGCCAGATCGCGGCGGTGGGCATCGAGACCTACCTCAAATTGCTCGAAGAGGCCGTCCGCGAGCTGCGCGGCGAAGCGATCGAGGAGGCGCCGTCGGCGCAGATCGATCTGCCGGTCGCGATGGCGATCCCCGAGGGGTACGTCGCCGACGCCAACCTGCGCATGGAGATCTACCGCAAGATCGCCGCCGCCGAGCAGCCGCGCGACGAGGTGCTCGCCGAGCTCGCCGACCGGTTCGGCCCGCCGCCGGCCGCGGTCCTCACCCTGGTGGAGGTCGCGGCGCTCAAGCGGACGGCCGAGACGCTCCGGATCCAATCGATCGCGAGCCGCGGCCGCGAGCTCACCTTCCGCCTGCGGCGGGACGCCCGGATCGACGTCTCCCGCCTGATCGACTTGGTGTCTACTTTGCAAGGCGCGAGCTTCAGTCCGACCGGGGTTCTGACCCTGCCGGTGACCTCCGGGTCGGACGCCCTCGCGACCGCGACGAAAACGCTCGAGAGCCTCGCCACCCCCTGAGCCACCCTTCTCTATCCATGCTCCCTCTCGGACCCCCGCTCCCGCCTCCGCCCCGGAGAGGCCGTCGCTCCCGGCGCGCGCTCGTCGCCGCTTGCCTCGGCCTCCTGGCGCTCGTCGCCTGCCGCCGGACCCCTCCCCCCGCGCCCGACGCCGTGGCGCGGATCGGCGAGCAGGAGCTGCGCTATCCGCAATTCCGGGTCTACGTCTCCGAGGTGGTGGGCAGCTCGGCGGGCCTGCTCGCGAGCGACGTGCTCTCGGCGCTGTTCGACCAGTTCCTGGACGAGCGCTTGCTCGAGCGGTTGGCGGCCGACAGGAATCTCGTGCCCAAGCGCGCGGCCGAATCGAGGGCGGCGGAGCCGGACGGGCGTCGGGGGCGGCGGGGAATCGACGCCCTGCTCGCGGTCGAGGTCCCCGAGCCGACCGACGCCGAGATCGCCGCCTACTACCGCGACCACGGCTCGGAGTTCGCGCGGCCCGAGCGGGTTCGCCTGCGCCAGGTGCTGGTCGAGCGGCGGAGCGAGGCGGAGCGCGCGCTCGGGGATCTCTCGTCGGGAGCCGACTTCGCCGCCATTGCGCGCAAGTATTCGCGCGATCCGAGCTCGGAGCGCGGCGGCGATCAGGGGGAACTGTCCGCGGCCGACCTGCCGGCGGCGTTCGCCGACGTCATCTTCCGACTCCAGCCGGGCGAGGTGAGCCCGGTCGTCCCGGCCGACTACGGCTTCCATATCTTCCAGGTCACCGAGCGGTTCCCCGCCGAGACGATGCCTCTCGAGCGGGCGAGCAAAGAGATCCGCCGTCGCCTTCGCCGCGAGCGCGCGGACGTGCGCCTGGTCGAGCTGGTCGCCGAAGCGCGGCATCGTTACAATGTCGAGATCTATGCGCGAAATCTCCCCTTTGAATATCGAGGCGCCTACCATGATCCGCAGACCGCTCACCGCTGAGCTCACCCTTGGGAAGCTGGAGCGCTCCGCTCGCCGCCTCGGGATGGTGCTCCCGCTCCTGCTGCTCGCGGGAGCCGCCGTGCCCGCCTCGGGGGAAGTCGCCGCAAAGATCATCCTCCGCATCAACGACCGGATCGCCACCCTGCACGACTACGAGGCCGGACGGGACGACCTGCGCCGCGAGATCGGCCGCAAGAACCTCGATCCGGCCGAGCGCGAGCAGGAGCTCGCCGCCGCGGGCGAAGTCGTCTACAAAAACCTCTACGAGGACCTCCTGCTCCAATCTCGCGCGGACCAGTTGAACATCCCCGCCCCCGAGCAGGACATCGACGCCGCGGTCCAACAGATGCGGGACAATTTCAACCTGACCACCGACGAGCAGTTCCGCGGCGCGCTTGCCCAGAGCGGTATGACGGAAAAAGAGTTGCGCGACAACCTCAAGAAGAACCTGCGCGTGCGCGAGCTGGTCGGCCGCGAGGTACAGGGGAAGATCCGGCTCGAGGAAGACGACCTCCGGCGCTACTACCAGAAGAACGTCGACCTCTTCCGCGTGCCCGAGCAGGTCCACCTGCGCGACGCCGTCCTCCTGTCCGACAAGACGGCGAGCGCCGCCGAGCGCGAGCGGATCGCGAACCAGATCCGCACCGCCGTCGCCGCCGGCAAGACCTTCGAAGAAGCCGCGAAGCCCTTCGTCGACCAAGGGCTCGGCGGCACCGTCGTCGACCTCGGTTGGCTATCGCAGAGCGATCTCGACCCGGGCATCGTCCAGGCCTCCTGGAGCCTCGCGCCCGGTGCGATGAGCGAGCCGACCGAAGGGCGGGGAGGTACGCACCTGCTGCAGATGGTCGAACGGCGGCCGTCCTACGTCCGGCCGTTCCCCGAGGTCCAGGCCGAGATCGAGGCGCGCGAGCGAAACCGGCTGTTCCGCGACCGTTTCGCCCAGTACGAGCAAGAGCTCGAGAAGAATTCCCTGATCGTCGCCCGTCCGCCCGCCGAAGCGGCGAATTTCCGCCGCCTGATCGGCGTGCCGCCGGAGGATCCGCTGGAGGCCGCCGACGCTCCCGCGCGGAACGTGCCCGATGCGGCGGCCGCCGCCGCGGCGGCCGCGGCGGCCATCTCGCCCGACGCGACCCCGCCGGCGCCGCAGGCGCCGGAGCAGCCGCCCGGCCACTGATCGGAATCGGCGCGGAAACCGGTATGACCCCGGAGGAGTTCCGCCGTTTCGGCCACGAGTTGGTCGACTGGATCGCCGACTATCGAGCCGGCCTGAGAGACCGCCGGCCGGTGATGGCCGGGACGGCCCCCGGGGAGATCAAGGCGAAGCTGCCGGCGAGCCCGCCCGAGGCGCCGGAGCCGTTCGCTGAGATCCTCGCCGACGTCGATCGCCTGATCGTTCCCGGCCTTTCGCTCTGGCAGCATCCGAGCTTCTTCGGCTACTTCCCCTCGAACGGGTCGCTCGCGAGCGTGCTCGGCGATTTCCTCTCGACCGGGCTCGGCGTGCTCGGCCTGTCGTGGCAGTCGAGCCCGGCGCTCACCGAGATCGAAGAGGTCGCGACGGACTGGATGCGCCAGGCGGTCGGACTGTCGGACGCCTGGAGCGGGGTGATCCAGGACACCGCGTCGACCAGCTCGCTGATCGCGCTGATCTGCGCCCGCGAACGCTCCACCGAATTCGGCCTCGCCCGGGGCGGCCTCCAAGCGGAGGGCAAGGCCCTGCGCGTCTACGTCTCCGGGCACAGCCACAGCTCGGTCGAGAAAGCGGCGCTCCTCGCCGGTTTCGGCCGCGAAAACGTTCGTGCGGTCGACGTGGACGAGGCCTTTGCGATGCGGCCGGACGCGCTTCTGGCGGCGGTCGAGGCCGATCTCGCCGCGGGGCATAGGCCCTGCGCGGTCGTCGCCACGACGGGGACCACCACGACCACGGCTTTCGATCCGATCGAGCGGATCGCCGAGATCGCGCGCAGGCACGCCCTGTGGTTCCACGTCGACGCGGCGATGGCCGGCTCGGCGATGATCCTGCCCGAATGCCGGCCGCTCTGGCAGGGGATCGAAGGAGCGGACTCCCTGGTCTGGAACGTCCACAAGTGGCTCGGTGTCGCCTTCGACTGCTCGCTCTACTACGTCCGCGACCCCGACCATCTGATCCGAGTCATGTCCACCCGGCCGAGCTACCTGCGCTCCGCGGTCGACGATCAGGTGAAAAACCTCCGCGATTGGGGCATCCCGCTCGGTCGCCGCTTCCGCGCCCTGAAGCTCTGGTTCCACCTGCGCGAGCAGGGCCTCGAAGCCCTGCGAGCCCGCCTCCACCGCGACCTCGAAAACGCCCGTTGGCTCGCGGAACAGGTCGCCGCGACACCACACTGGCGCGTCCTCGCCCCCGTGGCGCTCCAAACCGTCTGCCTCCGCCACGAGCCCCCGGGCCTCGAAGGCGAAGCCCTCGACCGCCACACCCTCAACTGGGCCGAGCGCGCGAACGCCTCCGGCGAAACCTACCTCACCCCCGCAGTGCTCGACGGACGTTGGATGGTCCGCGTCTCGATCGGCGCCGAGGCGACGGAACGGGGAGACGTGGCGCGGTTGTGGGGGATGCTCAGGGGGCTTGTGGGGTAGGGGCACGAATCACTGCGCCCGAGCGGTCGCTACAAGGCATCCCAGATCATAGACGCTCCCAGACCGCTTAGCCTTGGGAACCTTCGATGGCCGATTGGGTGGCTTGGATTTGTAGAGATTCCTTCCCGACGGTGCGCAGGCGCAACTTCTTGTGTAGGCCCTGGTGGATAAAGAGCTTACCGTCGGGATCCCAGTCATCGATTGACTCGTCCTGATATCGAAAAATGAAGCGGCCTGCCCGGTTCATGTGCCCAATCGCGCTGACTCTGTAAAGCGCTGAAAGTACATGGTCGGGGGATTTGCCGGTCTCGGAAATCCAGGACTTGATTTCGGGGTTTTCTCCAAGTTTCTTCCGGAGCGCGCCCGTGCGTGGAAAAATTTCACCAAGTTGGGAAATACAGAGCATGGCTTCCCGCCAAGGAGACAAAATACTATGAACCTCATTGCCAATTTCATGATAGAGCCAATCTGAGTATTCTCGCTCTGCATCGTAGATTGCTTCCGCGTGGAGTGATGTCTGTCGGCAGCGAGTGCCGCAAAGCTTAAGGAACTTAATGATGTCACGTGGTCGTTGGTGGGTGCGATGTACCAAGTACCACCAGAGTTTTGTCGCAGTGGAATTTGTTCCGTCAACGCAGCTAAGCCAGGGGTCTTCGGAATCCACATCTAACCCAGAGGCAAGGATTCTCGCATTGACTATCTTTCTCAGGCTAAATTGAGAATTGGGTCGCCCGGTCCAGTGGAGTCTGATGATGTAGTCATGATATTTGTTCAGATCATTGTCATCTAGTTCATCAAAGATGTCGGAGCGCAATACGGTTATAGGGCGCACCTTGAGTCCTGAGTCCTTGGTTTTGACAAACAGGTCGGAGGCCGCCCGCAGAAGGGATAGGAGAAGCAGGCGTAGACTCTTGTCGCCAGCGTGATAGCCCTCGTCGAGTTCGTCAAGCAGAATGTAGAAGAGTGATTCACTGTGAATCTTGCAAAGTTTCTCTACGAGCGTGGAGGTCACTTGATGAAAGTGGACACCGCCGACAGTCTCGAAAGCCGAGCCTGACGACTGTTCCTTGCCAATCCATTGCGACAAAATTGCAATCTTCGATTCCCGTCTTCGCAGGTGCGTCAATGTCTCGGTGAGACCGACTGCGTCCTTCGGAAAGTTCATTTTCAAAAACCTTGATAGCTCATCAACAACTTCGAGCGGGCCAGCTGAGTTGTCTTCGAGCACGAGGCGAGAAAGTTCTAGCGCCAAGAGGAACGACCATACCGGCACGAATTGCGACTTGTCTCTGAGAGACTTGTCTCTGAGGTCGCGGACATACGAGAGGGGAAAGTTTCTGAGAGAGAAGCTAGATTCAAATGAACTGTGGGTGGAAGCCGCTGTCAGTCTCAGGTGCTCGCAAATGGCAGTCTTCCCGGTTCCCTTTCTTCCAATAACTAGTCGTTTCGATCCGTCGATCAGCCCTTCATAGTTGGCCACCTCTACGAAATAGGAGTTGAGGTTGTGGTCTCCTCTGGCATCATCGGGCCCCCAGTTTACCTTTGAGAAGTCAATATTTCTTGACATTTATTCTGCCCTCGCGACATTCTTATAGTGGGCGGCGATAAAAGCTTCGGTAGGTGAGGCTAAAATTATTCTTAATTCTAGTGAATGTTCGTAAGTGAGTCAAGTCAGGCTTTTATTGGCGACAAGATAAGGATGGACAGTCCCGCTGTTCTCACCCAGCGAAGTAATCACCCCACCCTATGCCTCGAAGGCGAAGCCCTCGACCGCCACACCCTCGACTGGGCCGAGCGCGCGAACGCCTCCGGCGAGACCTATCTCACCCCCGCGGTGCTCGACGGACGCTGGATGGTCCGCGTCTCGATCGGCGCCGAGGCGACCGAACGGGCGGATGTGGCGCGGTTGTGGGGGATGCTCAGGGGGCTGGTGGGGTAGGGGGCCTTCGCATTCAATCGCCCCGGCCATAGTGGGCGAGAACCCATTCGTCGTCACGCCGCCAAGGATCGACAGTGCTGTCCAGCGCCTTGACGTTCGATCCGAGGAAGTGATCCTTTAGCTTTGAGTCGTCTTTCTTGGATCGATCCTGAGCAGCTCGTAGGAGAAGAAAGGCCTCTCCCCGAACCCGCTTCCGACATTTCTTGCTCCGAACCTTCTTCCAGGCCCAACTGTCGACTCGGCGATCCGCAGATTCGAGGAATAGCCGCCCAGCCGCCCAGCGCCCGGTCGCAGTTCTTGCCGCGAAGAATTGATCCAGCCAGTGATGTGCCCAGGAGTCGACAACATGTCGATCAAGGGCAATCTCAGCCTGGCCTCGGACCCAGCGGGAGGGATCTCTTTTCTGGATCTTCCTGAGTAGCTCGGCCCCTTCCACGAGCCAGCCGAGAATCGCCACTCCCCGCGCACGCATCTCCGCCTTTTGATCGATGGCCAGCTCTTGGGCAAGCTCCTTTAGGCGCCGTCGATCCTGGAAGCATGCTCCGAGAGAGATTTCGCAGATCTCAAGGTCATTTCGAGCATCGAGAATCAGATTTCTCAAGAAGCGTAGCGACATTTGGTCGTCTGCACTCGGTCGATTGAGCAGATGGAGCGCCCAGGGCACGCCGACTACGGAGAGTCTCAGGATACCGATCGAAAATCTTTGCCGCTGGAATGGACTGACGAACGGCCAAAGACTTTCCGCGCGCGAGTCTGAGTGATCGAGGCACCATTCGAAAGTTGGGAGAATCAGACCGCAATGTCGGGGCTGGGCAATCCCGTCACGAGGTACCAGCAGCGGAAGCCATTCTGAAACTCGATCCATATCTAGATGCTTGACCATCTTTGCCGGAAGGTGGCGGTGGCTCCACATTCCCTGCTGAGCCGCCTGCGCACTTGTAATTTTCTTAAGGCTCGCTGTGATCTCGTCCAGGTACTCTTGAGGGTGGCTTATCCTTTCCTCCGAGGGAAGGGTGTCGGTTATCGCCCTGATCTCGCCAGGGGGGAGATCAATGGTGCTCAAGGCAGCGCTGATGGCATTTGACGATCTGGCAGCGAAAGCTAGGAGAATTCGAATCCGCCTCTTGCGCTCAGGATTCCTTGCTCTGACCAGCGCGACCCCAAGCCTCCTCAAGTCGGTGGCTTCTGCGAGTGCGCCCCCGAGTTCAAAGGTTTCTCGATGTTCGAAATCTCCCATGTCGACCAACAACCTCAGCGTTTCTTCGACTCCCGAGCCCGGGAGAAGGGCCAAGGTGATCTCCCTTTGCTGAACCCATCCGTCTTTCCCCTGACGGTAGGACAGTGTGAGTGTTTCCTGGAGAGCCCTGCGGGCCGCGCCGGAGGCAAGCGCCGCATGCCCCCGCAGCTCCATCAACGGGGGCCGCTTCTTGTGGAGAACATCGGCGGGTAGATTTTGCAGGGTCTTCCTAACGATCTCTCGGCCGACTCTTGGTGCCCAAGCTGCTAAGGCCGGGAGAAGTTGTTCCAGATCATGAAGATCAAGCCGATATGCAAGTCTTCGCTTCGTGCAAGCGTTCGCGACACGCCGTGCGATCGCTTGCCCTAAGCGATTCGGTGGCTTCGGGAGTTCTGGGTCGATAACAATTCCCCGGACTGACTCCGCGAAGGGACGCACATCAGCCCCGTCTTCGATGTGCCCCTGGAGTAAAGAATGCACATTCTTACGAGTCGGCCAAGTCGAGAAACGCCGCCGCCTTTCGTGCGGCACCAAGGAGCGTAGTCGTGGCTTTAAAGCTTCGAGGTCGGCACGCTCTGAGATCTCGACGAGCTGCAAAAGAGATCTCGCATACAAGTTTGTCGGACCGACCTCTTTCATGGTGGCATCTTGGAACCATGAGGTAGGGGTCCTTTCCAGAACACGGCGGATCACCCAGCAGTCTCCCGAGTCGATCGGTTCTTCCAAAATGAAGCGGCTGGCCACAAAGGAAAGAAGGTCGTCGGGATCGATGAGGCCGGGGGCTCTGCCAGCCAGATAGAGGCCCAAGGATTGAAGGCTCAAGACGTCAAGATTCTCGGAAATCGAAATGCCCAGTGACTGAGCTTCCGGTTCGCTGATCTTGTGACTTAAGCGAGCGTGAACCGCATCCGCCGCTACGGAATCGTCAACATGGCCAAGCTCTGTGCGAGCTTTCGCTCTGCTCCACCAGCCACCCTTGGCTGGAATCTGGCGGAACCAGTCGCGAACGGATCTGCGCAGGCTCGCTTTGGCCTCGCCATCCGCTTCAACGAGCTCGCCGAAGACCATGAGAGCGAGCTCTCTCCCGCGGCAATCTCGTTCTGATTCTCGCCAAAGCTCCGGGTTTAGGCGAAGAAGCGGTCGCCACAGGAGGCGCCGCAATTGATAGATGGCTTCCAGGTCCTTCGTCCGAAGATTGCGAGAATTGATCCATCGGACGAGCAGGGTATCAAGCACTTCAGTGGGTTCTTTAGGGGCGTCGCCTTGTAGGAACGAGCCCTCGCCTTCGATAAGCGCCAACGTTGCGGCGGCGCGTAAGGCGTCTACGGTTTCGTCTACATCGACAAGCGGCGCGAGGAGGTCGCTGAGCGCTTCGTCCAGATTCCGCTTCTGCGTGGCAGCCTCGAAAAGCGCATCTCTAAGGAATAGGCCGTAGCCCATGGCCAACCTCTCCGGCTCGACTGCAAACCGTCGGCCGTCGCTCAGGAGGACACCTTCGGACTCAAGGTCGGACAAGACCGCATCGACCGAGGTCGTCAGCTTCCCGAGGGCCTCTCGGACACTCGTCAAGTCGAGAAAACTCCTGGCTCGCCATCTCCTCGCCAGGTTTCTTAGGAATTCCCCGAGCTTCTGAGCTCCCCAGTCTTTGAGTCCTTCTCGGGTTCTTCCGACCTTGTCGCCAAGGTCAAGCCAGTGGAGAACCTCGGGTGTCACGGCGGAGTATTGGTTCAATTGGTCGAAGTACTTCGCGATGAGGCCGAGATAGCGGGGCCGGTGGGCGAGCTCCAGAGCGCTCCTGGAGAGCGCCGACAGGAAGTCGGGCGACAGACCCAGCCGCGTAAGGGCCGTCTGAAGTTCTTCCTCGTCGAACGTTCCGAGGGAAAATTCAGCAAGGTTTAACTCACGCTTCGCCGAGTCGCGGCTTGGTAGGTTGGAGAGATCTCCTCCGCCCGTCCCGCCCCCCCAATCTCTGGAGTATGCCGGAGGCATGAATGGCGCCAAATTCGAGCCGGCCTCTCTCGGCAGGTGTTTCTTCAAACTTTGCCAGGACCGCTCGCGTACGGTGGCGATCACCGCGGCCGGTCGATACTCTGGATCGCCCAAGCTCAGAGCGGTAGCCAGGTGTCTTCGCCAGCCCAAATTCTCATATTCGTTCAGGCCGTCGAGGATCACCAAGGCCCAGGGCCCGCTTCCCGAGTTGGCATTTCGAAAATGCCTGACATAGGAGCCGACGGTGTAAGGATCAGCGCCACCGAAGGCCGGGGCGAAATCTTCATGGATGTATTGCAGCAAGTCTCGATCGGACTGAGAACCACGGGCCGAGCTCACGAAGAAGATAGGCAACGTTGATCCTGCCGCGATTTCGAGGAGCCACTGGTATGTGAGCCAGGTCTTGCCGTCGTAACGCTCGCCCTTGACCACGGCGAGAAGGGGAGTGTTCTCGCAGGGTTCTGTGATCGCTTTCTGCAACCACGCTTCCAGCTCCGCTCGTATCCGCCGGGGCACCGCTTTCGATGCGTCGTACTCCGTCCCGAAGTCGAAAGCTGCTCTCCGAATTCGCTCGGCGAGAGTCCGGTTCCGGCGTGAGACCGCGAATCGCCAAATGGGCAATCGGTCCCGGATTTCCTCGATCAGCCAGCTCCGCCAGGACTCGAAACCTGGAGCGCGCTGGATCGCTTCGAGCTCGCTTCGAACGGCTCGCCGTTCGCCCGCGGTGAGGCGGGCGAGGTTAGCCAGGGTCGAATGGACGTCGGTCGAGCACAAAGCGGAAATCGCCGGGATGTCGCCGAGGCGATGCCGAGCGGCAGCGGCATCCAGGACGAGCACCCCAAGCGCCATCTTCTGAGCCTCTTGGGTGAGCTTCTCCTTCGCGTCCGCGCCGATTGTCTTGGTGGAGGCAAGGACCCAGAGTTGGAGGTCGGCATGATTGGCTCGTGCTTCCGCCAGTTCAGCAATCAGGGCTCGTGTGTCGAGACGGGTCTTGTCGCGATAGAGCTTGCATTCGATGGCGATGGTGCCGTCGTCGGACAGAGCGTCCTTGCCGTGCTGCGAACCGGAGTGGGCTCTCCGGATGGGCGCTCCGATCAATTGGGATAAGAGGCGCGCAACCAGTTCCTCGAAGGCCCCAGGATCGTTCATGCCCAAGAGCGCAGAGAGGGTCCTTCGGAAGCCTTGAGATGACTTAGCTATTGCCATTCGAGGACCGTACAAGAACCGGGCCGATCCCGCCATAGATTTCGGAGCTGCGAGCCGCTCCGCGGCCCCGGCTTCCTCGGGTGCTGCGTAAATTCACGTTTTTGCCCGTTTGTTCTAGAGTGGAGACACTTGTTTCGCTTTGAGGGAAAATTGAGTCCCTCTTCGGCTGTTTTGATGCACTCTCTTATGTGGGTGTCCTAAGAACTTTTCGAGGAAGATCATGCGTACGAAGCGTAAGGAGTCCAGAGAGAGCGAGCTTCCCGTGGGGCGCTTGCGCCTCGCGCTCGCGGAGTTCGTGTCCCGAGCCGCTCGCAGGACGCAACCGGAGGGGGAGTGGGTCGAAGGGCTCTGGCAGCCCTCGCCACGGGAGCGTCAGCCGTGCTGCCAGGCGATCCGCCCGTCCACGGCGAACCGGCAGGCTCTGGAAAGCCATTGCCGGAGTCAGGCCCACGTTGCGGCCCTGTTCGGTGTCGACGTGGCGGACCTCAAGGCGGCGGTGCGTCGGCAGCGCAACGAGGAGGTCGAGGCGGCGGACGCCCCGGGGCAGAGTCCGGTCGACCCCACGATGCAGCAGGTCTCGCGATCGGTGCGCCGCGTCAACCGTAGCCAGTTGCGGACCGCGATCCGTCTTGCGGCGCCCGCGATCGAGCGCTTGCGAGCCCTGGGCGAGGAGGAAGACCTGCTGCAGCCCTTGGTCGAAGCGATGTGGCGGGTCCAGCGCCTCGTGCTGGCGCTCGAGACGGCAAAGGCTTTGGAGGAATGTGTGCTCGGCCTGACGCCGCCTTGGCGGTCGCCGGCCGGGCCGGTTTCTCCGGCTCTCGCGGTCCCCGATGCCGCAGGCTTGGACGAAGAGGCCGGCGAAGAGATTCCTCGCCGGCTCTTCGAAGCGGCACCGGCCGCTTTCGCGGCGTAATCTCTCGGGACGCGCAATCAGGGCATCTAGCTAGGGGTCGTTTTGGGGAGCTGGCGTCTTGCCGCTCCGGTCGTAGCGAAAGACGAGCCCGTGAGCCTCGGCCTGGCGGAGGAGTTTCGCTCCGATGCGCCGTCCTTGGCGGACCTCGTCGATCAAACCCGGTAGGTGCGATACCGCGTCGCCCAGGACGTCCAGGTCGGAGAGGAGCGACACGAAGGGGAGCGTCGCCTGAAGCACCGCGGGAAGCTCGGAAAGGATCTTTTGCGACCGAGCGAATGCGTCCACCGATCGTAGGTAGCTGCGAATCCCTTCGTCCAGCGCCAGGGTCAAACCGTCGTCCAGGATCTCCAGGTCGGCGGGTAAAGGCCGATTGGAGCCGGCCAGATTCCAGAGCAGGACGACGCGGACGATCGCCATGCTGACCGTCACTCCGTCATTGGCCGCCAACTCCTCGACTGCGTCGAGAAGCGATCCTCTCAGAGTGATCTTGAACGTCTTCGCCAAGGCGCACCTCCTGGGAAACACATGCCGCCCGAATCGGATGCCGTCTTCTCGGGTTCACTCGGGTCGTATGTCCCTATGCATAATAAGTACCGTCCTGCCGATACCATCGCACGCCTATGTTGCAGGTGTCAAGAAGGGCGTGATTTTTCGCGTTTCGATGTCACTTTCGCCGGGAAAGTCGGGGTGAGGCGGCGCCTCCTCACCCCTTCTCTGGCCTTCTCAGCCACCCACCGAGCGCCCCCCGGGGCACGTCAGCGCGCGACGGGAGCATCGGTTACGGCTGCTCCGGTCCCGCTTCGGGGGGGATCATGGATGCCACGGTAGCTTTCGCCTTCTTGCCCCGCCGCGTGGAATCCTCCGAGCGGAAGTTGAAGCTCACGAGCTTCGGGTTGTCGAATCCGAGATGTCCCCGTGTGACGGCCGCCAGGCGGCGGGCCGACCGGCGGGTCTCCTGATCCAGCGCTCGGCGGAGAACCACCGCCTCGTGCAAGGCGCCGCGCAGCATCTGGACCTTGTCGTGGGTTGCCCGCAGATCGTCGACCTTCTGCTTGAAGTCGTTGAACGGCGGATCGAATCCGGGGATGGAGGACTGAACTTCCAAGAGGTTCTGGGCGGTGATCTGCCAGTTGTTGATTTTGTCCGCGTACGAAGTGTCTTGCACGGCTTTCTCCTCATGGGTTCGGGACGCGGAATGCGGCCCGCGGTTCGCTTTCGATCGTGAATCGATCAGCCCAGCAGGCTGACCGACCGTGCGAGAGTCAACTCGGCCTTCGCGAGCGCCGGGCCGCAAGACGAGATGGACATCCGCACTTGCGAACCCCGGATCTGAAATGCCGGGGGACGCCGGCGCGACGCCTGGGAGCTTTCGGCCAGCGCCAGCGCGAGGTTGAGGAAGGCCATCGCTTCCTTCTGCGTCGCGAACTGGAAACGCCGCGAGATCAGGCGCCGGTTGGTCGAGACGATCCAACCCAGGGACCGGAGCCGAAGCTGAATGCGCTCGGATTTCAGAGTCGGGGCCGGGGCGGGGGACGTCGGCGAGACAGACGGGGTCGTGGTGTTGGGGCTCATCGGTGAGGCCTCCTTCTTGAGGTCGCCCAGACGGAACATTCCGTTCGGGGCAGATCGGGCGGTTACCGACGGGAACCAGGGGGCGACTTGAGCGCCAGCCGCAAGTCATGAACGGCGAGCTCGAGGCTCCGGTGGGTGCCGCTTTCCGACGCCGCGAACCGTACGAAACAGGCTTGGCCCAAAAGGGCCTTTTGAAACTCGGGTCGATCCGGGTTAAAATAAAAAGTTATCCCGAAGAGGCATCACCCGAGGGACGCGGTTTGCTGCCGCTCTTCTCGAAGGGGCCGAGAGGCGACTCCAGCCGAGCCCTCGGTTCGCCGTCGGCGAGCTTCGCGCCGGACGAAAAGACCGCCGCGCCGGGGCTGATCTGGCGCAGCTCCGTACTGGGCTGGCTCCGCCGGGAGGTGGGCTGGCCGAGCGCAGCACCGGGCTGGCGCAGCGGACGGGTGGGCTGGCCGAGCGCAGCACCGGGCTGGCGCAGCCGAGAGGTGGGCTGACCGAGCGCAGATCCGGGCTGGCGCAGCCGAGAGGTGGGCTGGCCGGGCGCAGGACCGGGCTGGCGCAGCCGAGAGGTGGGCTGGCCGAGCGCAGCACCCGGCTGGCTCAGCCGAGAGGTGGGCTGGCCGAGCCGGGTGGTGGTCCGGTCGGGCTTACCTCTGGGTTGTCCGAGCCCAGGAGTCGTCTGGCCCGGCTGAGAGGTGAGCTGGTCCCGCCGGGAGGTGGCCCGGCCGAATCCAGAAGTAAGCTGGCCCAGCCCGGTGGTGAGCCGGTCGAACACAGAACCGAGCGGACCCAGCCATGAGGTGGGCTGACCGAGCCCGGAGGTGGGCTGGCTCAGGTTAGAGGCGGGCTGGCCTAGGACGGAACCGAGCCGGCTCCGCCCAGCGGTGGGCTGGCCCAGCCAAGAGGTGGCGTGGCCGTGCCAGGTTGCGGACGGGCCGGTCTCGGAATTGAGCTGGCGAAGGCCTGGGGTAGGCTGGGCGGCTGCCGTCCCGGCCGGATGGTTCGCCGGAGGGCGCCCCTCAACTCGGCGTACCGTCGATCCCTTCGTCCAGCAACCCCGGATCCTCCCTCCGCCCCTCTGCGAACAGCCTCATCCCTCTCGCCCGGGCCTCGCGGGCGCGGAACGGGTCACCCGCGCGCTCGTAGGCGCGGGCGGAATGGAGCAGGGCGAATCCCGAAATACGGTCGCGAAACCCAGGGCTCGCCGCGACACGGCGCGACAGGCGGACGGCGAGCTTCGCGAGGGCGAGCGCCTCGGCGGTCGATTCCGCCTCGGCGCTCTTCCGGCAGAGCCGCTCGACGAACGCCCAGGTTCGGAACGAGGAGATCTCGAGCACCAGGATTGACCGTTCGGCCTCGGTGAGGAGCTCGATTTCGGCCCAGCGCTCGGTGGCTTCGGTGCGGTCCGCGGCCGCCCGGTCGAGGGAAGGCTGCAACGGCGGGGGCGGAGCCGCCTCGCCGCGGATCGCCGCGAGTCGGGGAGCGAGCCGGCCGGCCAGACGGCGGGAGAGGTTGTCGGCCACGGCGTCCAGAGGTTCGCTCCCGGCCGGCGCCTGGCTCCGCCCTCGGAAGGACAGGGCATCAGCCGTCACGGCTTCGACCCAGGCGAGGGGCAGCCGCATCTTGCGGGTGAGGTCGAGCATCGTCGCCGGCCGTGGGACGGTGCGGCCGTACCGGTAGAGGCTCGCCCGGGCGGGGCTGATCCCAGCCTCCGCCGCGAACTGGTCGTGGCGCGGTCCGGCGACCGCATCGAGGAAGCGCACGGACAGCGCGGAGAACTCCGCTTTGGGGGATAGGTCGCCGCCGTGCCCGCCCGGCGCCTCGGGTTCCGTCCGGGCCTCGCCGCCGAGGCCGTCGCGCACGTCTCGCTTCCCAACCGGTTTCCGTTCCATGATCCCCCCGAGAAAGAACCCCAAATATTTGGGAACCCCCCAACCCTTTCGCACCGGGCCGCCGGCCATCCCGGCCGGAGGCCTCGGGGCCGACCAGGAGCCTGCCGCCATGAACCCTCGGACGCGTCCGCTCGCTCTCGCCCTTGCGCTGCCCGTCGTCTTGCTCTTGTCCGCCATCCCCGCGAGTGCCTCTCCGCCGACATGGGATTTCACCGATTTGTTTGCTCGGGGCTGGTCGCTCTTGTCCGCGTTCTGGACGGATGGGGGGGGCAGCCTCGACCCCAATGGACCGTGCGGCACGGTAGCTGTGCCAGCCCCGATCTTCGGCGAAGAGGGGTGCAGCCTTGACCCACATGGCCGCTGTGGGGTGGCGAGCGCGCCAGCGCAGGTCTTCAGCGATGCAGGATGCAGCAGCATCGATCCCAATGGCTATTGCCAGCAATGACCCATTCAGCAATCCCCGGTTGAGCCTCAAACACCGAACAGCCGCCAGGCTTCGGCCGCCGCGCGCGCCAACGCGGCGGTCGCCACTTCGGCTTCGACGGCGCGGAGGAACAAGAGGAGGCTCGCAAGCTCTTCGCGCTGTACGTTGCGCACGTGAAAGGTCGGCTGCACCTCGGCGACCCGCCGCGCCGCTTCCCGCGCTTCTCCCGCTTCGAGCAGGAGCGCCGCAAGGTCGAGAATGGCGAGCGCGACGTCGAACGCCATGTCCCGTTCGGAGAAGCGGAACGCCGCCTCCTCGATCGCCGCGATCGCAGAGGCTCGATTCCCCTTCGCCGCTGCGAGCCGGCCGGAGAGCCAGCCAAGGCGTACGAGGTCGAGGTCGTTTCCCTGCTCGATCGCCATCGTTCTTACCTCGGCGATCAGTGGCTCGGCTTCCGAGGGCAAGCCGAGATGGAGCAGGTTGACCGCCAGATTGAATCGGGCAACGCAGCTCAATCGAGCGTCCGCGTTCAGGTCCACCAGGGGGCGCGCGATCCGGAGCGTCGCCACCGCGCCCTCGGGGTCGCCGGAGTGCTCGAGAACGTCGGCCTTCTTCAGGAGGATGCGCCCACGGGTCGGATCGTCGACAGCCAGGGCGAGCGCTTGTTCTATCCGATCGAGCGCTAGCGGAAAGCGGCGCTGCGCGCGACGAAGTGATGCTTCTAAGTCTGGGATGAGCGTCGCGTCCAGCGGGCAGGCGTCGCTCGACTGCGGGTCGGGCCAGAGCTTCGCCACCGAGGAAAAGGCGCGATCCGCCTCCTCGAAATCGTTCCCGACCCGCAGCGCGTTCCCCAAGTGTGCCTGAGCGTACCCCTCCACCCGGTCGCTGAATCCCTTCCGGACCGGCAGCCGCCGTGCGATCTCCACCGCCAGCTCGGCGAGGGACCGGGCGATGCGGTGGTTGCGCGGCGCCTCGCGGAGGCTTTCGATACAGAGCCGCTCGGACATCGCCCAGGTGGCGAAGTCTTGGAGACGGGCCATCACCCGCCGACGCTCGGGCCTGTGCGGTTTCAGGAGCTCCCAAAGGCGCCCCGCTTCGGCGCGGTCGGCCGCGTGGCGCGCCGCGCGCGCCTCGGCGAGCAGGAGCTTGCGTACGGTGGCCGATGCCTCGACCGCGGCGCGCTCGACTTCCAGGCGATCCTCCGGCGTCGCTTCCCAGGGGTGGTCGGGCTCGCCCCCCGGCATCTCCTCGGCCGCCAGGGCGAGCGCCACGGGCACGGAAGAGGGCCGCACATCGATCTTGCCGGTCATCTCGTCCAGCTCGGGACGCGGCAGCTTCCTCCGGCCGTTCTCGATCTCGATCACCTGCGACGGCCTGCCGGTCCGCTCGCCCGCCTCTTCTTGCGTCAGGCGCTTCAACGTTCGCAGGGTTACCCATGCCGCGTTGGTCACCGGCAGCTTCACCTTCGGCATCGAATCTCCTTGGGATCTTCCATAGATCCTGTTGCCGCTGAATCGCTTTTCGGGACAAGCGGCCGGCGGGCCGCGCCGACCGCGGCGCGGATCGGAAACCAGGTTTCGCCTTGCGCGGCGCAGGCCGTCGAGGCTCTCGCCGAGGGGAGACCGAGCCCTCGTCTCGCTGGTCCTCCCCATCGTCGGTGACGTCCCCTCGGCTTTCGCCCCAAGAAGGTTGTCGGATTCGGGAACTGCGTCTTCGATCGCGCCGCTTCGGCGCCTAGAGAAGACCTTCACGTTTACCCTGCGCGCCATGCGCTCGATCCCCGCCCGCGGCCGGCTTCCGGACTCCATCGCCCCTGCCGCCGAGCCCCCCGCCGCGCCGGCAAGAAAACCGGCGCGCCCGACGTTCGGTGGTTCTCGGTCGAGGTCGGCGGACTTGGAGCGGGCGGCGGAGGAAGACTTCGCGCGGGCCGAGGAAGCCCGCAAGGACGGCCTCCTCGAGGAAGCGGCGCGGCGCTTCGGGCGCGCGGCGCGCGGTTTCCGGGCGGCGGGAGACGTCTATCGGTCGGCGGATGCCTTCCTGGAGCTCGGTGCCGTTCTTCTCCGCCAGGGGCGCGGTCGCTTGCTGCCGGAGCTGTCCGCTCGTATGGAGGCCCTGTTGCTCGTCAGGCCGTTGCCGGTCGGAGCCCGGCTGCGCCTTCGCGTGCTTGCCCGGATCCTCGCCCGAGGCGGTTTCGAGCCGGATGCCTACTTCGCCCTCGTGCTGGAGCGGCGCCTCGGCCGGCGCCGGGAGGCCGCACCGGAAGGGAGCGGGCAGCTTCCCGAGTGAGCAGCGGCTCCAAGCGCCGCTGGGCGGAAATGGCGCCGTGGCGCGAGTCCGTGATGGTTCATTTCACCCGGCCCGAGCTGCGTCGACGCCTGGAAGACGCCTGTGAGGCTCTGGCCGAAAAAGCCTTGGAGGAGGAGTTGGGCGTGGGCGGCGGAGAGCCGTGGCTTCAAGCCTGTTCGCGCGCCGGTGTTTCCGACCTCTTTCATACGCAACAGGCGCTCTTGGCTCTCGCCGCGACCCGGTGGACCTCCATCGTGACCGAAGAGGACGA
The DNA here is from genome assembly GCA_044226625.1 of Thermoanaerobaculia bacterium. Taxonomy (GTDB): domain Bacteria; phylum Acidobacteriota; class Thermoanaerobaculia; order Multivoradales; family UBA5704; genus DASYKS01. The sequence continues at coordinate 16,879 of JBGAGQ010000053.1, read as the reverse complement.
GCGGCTCTGCCTGGCGCTCGAAGTCCTCGCGGCCGACCTCGGCGAAAAGATCGCCGACCTAGAGCGGCGCCTGAGGCCGTTGAACCCCGGATTGGAGATTGGCGGACGCCTGGCAAACTGAGTTTGTTTCCGCTTCTGGGCCAGCATCGATCGCCTGGTTCCAGAGCCGCGGGTATCGGTTCGACGCCTCCGGCTCCGCCGGGGGCGAGCCGATTCCGCGGCTGTGATCTCTGGCCTCAAGACCAGCAGCTATCGATTCGACTCGGCGCCACCCTCGAACGCAAGTCGCAAAGTCTCCCCGGCCGCGAGCGTTCCCGTTCGGCATTCGATCGCAAGGTCCGGCGACCAGCCGTCGCGGGTCATGTCGAGTCGTGCCGAAAGCGGAACCAGACAAGCCGTGTACTCCGCGGGTGCCAGGTTCGGGTAGCTCGTCGTCGTTCCGTTCGAGGGTGCGGCCCGGTGAGTGCGAACCCAGGCGCCGAGCGCTGGACTCGGCAACTCCAGGCCGTTCTGGAACAGCATGATCCAGGCGTCCTGCTCCGTGAGGTGCCGACCGAGGTTCGTGCCGAGGTCGACCTCGACCATGCCGCCGACCTCGGAGATCACCAGATCCGCTTTCTGACCGGGCCGCATCTCAAACGCCGTGAGCGACGAGCCGAGGACCCCCACCGCCGCCACGGCGCTCTCCACCCCGGCGGGAAGCCGGACCTCGAAGCCGCCGTCCTTTGCGCTGCGGCCGGAGCCGAATCCGTAGCGCGCGGGACGCGCACCTGCGACGGTGACGGCGGCGCCCTCTTCGAGCCCTCGCGAGGATAGAACCCGCCCGAGAAAGAGCGCCTGTTCCTTGAGCTTGAGCTCGATCGGACCTACCTCTCCGTCCTCGGCGAGGCTCAGACTCTGCTCCGTCGCGCCTCCTCCGTTGCCACGCGATTCGGCTCCCAAACTCAGCGAGCCTGGAGCGATACCCCGAAACTCGAACTGGCCGGAGGCGTCCGTCATGAGCCATTGGTTCGCGCCGCTCTGTTCGACCACCGAGACGATCGCCTTGTCTTCCGGTCGGCCCTTTGCACCGACGACGCGGCCGAAAATCCGTGTCGCGGGAATCGTGATCTCGATCTCGGCGTGTCCGCTCTTCGGATCCAGGGTGCGATGCGCTTCTAGGATGGCGTGAGGTTCTGCCGCCTCGATCTCGATCAGCCAGTGCCCGCCGCGCGGCAGGGAGCCTTCGAACCGCCCCTCATCGTCGCTGTCGAATCGGACCGAGGTAAGACCATGGCGGCCGCCAAACCAAAGCGCGGCGCGGAGGGGGGCCTTCCCGAGGAGAACTTTTCCCTCCACTTCGATCCAACGGATCTCGAACACGCGCCGCCCTCCAGTCGAGGGATCGAAGGCGAGGTCGGACTCCGTGAGCATTTTTTGACCTGTCGAGTCGTAGATCCGCACCGTGTATCGGCCGGCTCGCTGGTGCGCGACCCGCGCTTCTCCGTCGTCGGAAGTCCTGCCCTGGTAGACGGTTTCGGTTCGAAAATCGCGACCCAGAGCCCTTTCGACTTCGACCGTCCATGCGTGCCCGTGCCGGTCTCGCGGTGGATCGACGAAGAGCTCGAGATCGAACGGCGCTTCGAGGACGAAGGGCTCGGAAAGGTAAGTCTCCTCGCCTGCCACGACCCGAATGGGGCCTCGCGGCTCGGCGAACGCTTTGCCCTGATCCACCTCGACGCTGTACACCCCGGGCTCGATGCCCACGAATTGAAAGAAGCCGCGAGGATTGACGAGGACTTGCCTTTGCATTGACGAAAGCTTCTCGGCCTCGCCGAGGTTCCCGATCCCCGCGGCCGGCAGAGGAGTGAGGATGACGCGGCAAGTCTGCAGATCGATCGCGCTGCCTGCGTTCCCTTCCACCCATCCCGCAAGGGAGGTACCGCGTCGAAGGGTCAAGGTCTTGAGGTCGGTCGCTTTGCCCGCCATGACGTCGACGTCCCAGGCGTAAAGGGGAACGAAGGGCTCCGCCAAGAGAGACAGGTCGTACTCCGCCGCGGGTAGATCGCAACGAAAGCGTCCGACCGAGTCGATAGGGCATTCGATTTCCCCCTTTGGGGGCGTCTCGCTTTTTTTCGAATTCCGAGATGGGAGGGTCGTGACGATCAACTTCTTGGGCAGCGCGGTCTTTTCGGCCGCGGAAAGGCGCCCAAAAATTTCACCGAGCGGCCAGGCTTCCAGACGAAGAACTTGAGGTTTCGCCGAAGCGACCGAGAACGCGGTGCGGCGCACCCAGAATCCCAAGGCTTCCACCTCGGCCATCCAGGCCGTGCCCGGCATGAGCTGGACTTCGATCGGCTTCCCAGCGGTAAGGCGCTCTGAGATCTCCATGGGGGAGTCGCTCGGAAGGCCGACCTGAGTGAGTTTCAGGCGACCGGCCGGGGCCGCCGGACTTGGCGACCGCGACGAAATCTCGAACCGGACCGCTACCGGGTTCTCATCCTTAGGTCGGTCCTCCAGAGCCTGCGCCGGAGCGGTGGCGAGAGCGAGGACCAGCCACAAGAGCGGATGCTTCATCAGATGCGAGGGCGGCCACCGCCCGAGCAACTGAAACATGCCGCAGGGCAGAAACCCGAGCTCGTATTGCACCCTCCGCCACCACCACCCGAGCCGCCGGATCCCCCGCCGCCGACGGTGATTTCAGAACAGGCGCTCCCCGAAAGGTTGCAGTACCCTGGGGCCGCCTCACAAACCGTGGCGCCGACCTCGTTGTCGAACACAGGCCGGCAGAAATCGATGTTCTGGGCATTGACGTCGCATTCGTTGCAAGCTTTTGCGCTCCCGGGAGCTGCGATTGCAACCGCCAGACCGAGAATGAACGCGAGAAGGGTTCGATTCCGCATGAGAGCTTCCTTGTTTAGGGGACGATCTCATGCTCCAAAGCTAAGCGCAAGAATCAGCGGCTTCTCTTCAATGAAGTGAGTGGCCCTGCCGCGCGACTGGGCACGAGGGAATGGCGGAGCATCTCTGCCAAGCGCCCTAGCCCGAATTTCTCAACGGGTTTCGTAGCGAGTCGGAAGAGGTGCCGGTGGATGTAAGGCGCGCGAAGGGAGGACGACGTAGGGGTAGCGACCGTAGCCTTCGCCCAAACCTCAGCTGACTACGGGTCTTTGGCGGGAACTGGAAACTCCCGATTGCGATCTCACGGGAGGAGGACCAGGCGGCCGGACTCCCCTGTGTGCGGAGCCGTTCCGCGAGCGATTCGGGCGAATCCGAGGGTAGCCGAATGGCTTGCCGTGACGGAACTTCGGATTCATCCGTAGTAATGTGAAGCATGGAGGGCTAACATGTTCCCAGGCGCCGGCTCGTCCCATTTGAAGGCTCACCGCTGGATCCTCATGCGCGTCGCATTCAGCGGCTTGCTGGTAGCTGCCCCGGGCATCGCCCAACCGCAGATCTGCGGCAATCCGCCCGGCGCCTCGATCTCTTACCTCGTCGACTTGTTGAGCGACGAGTCGCGATCTCCGAATTGCCAAAATTTCTTCAACTGTTACTGCCCAGAGAAGGTTACAGGCCCCGTCTACGAGGTTTCGCCTCCGGGATGCCAGGGGACTAGCCAGAGCTGTACGGTCACCGTACGAGTCGGTCTGAAGTTCCCTGGAAGCGCCCAGAACACATTCATTGGCACCCACCCCCAGGTCTACTGGTTCAAACATGCCCAACCCACAGTGCCCTGCAATGCCGGGAGCTGCGACTTCGTCGGTCAGTGCGGACCTCTCGGAGCAGAGCTCCTGCACGACCGCGGCGAAACCTATCTGACTCTGGGCAGCCTGACATGTAACAGTTTGCGTCAGGCCCAAGGCGCGGGGGTCTATTCCTTCTCCGCCTATAGCTGCTACCGGCTGGCAGGAGGTCAGAGCCTTCCGCCTCCTGGCAATTCGTGCGCGACGAGTCCCTGCGAAAAACGGCTCGACGTCGAGAACCTCGATCTTTCGGTCCCAAAGCTCATGGCACTGCTGGGTTGCCCGCCGGAAAACGGGTGTCCGGACGATCAGAGCTGTTCCACGTGCACCGGGCCTGGCGGGGGAACGAGCGTTGGCGGCGGTCCGCCAGGTATCGCACCGCCTTCAAGCGGCCCAGGAGCTCAGCTCCGCTACCTTGCCCGGGGCGTGGGCCATCCGAATTTCCCCGGCTCACCTGCCTGGAACGCTTCGCTTGGACGCTATTGGGCGCATGACTACGCGCAACGGATCGTCTCGGACACCGCGGATCAGTCTCACGTTTGGCTGCTCACGCGGTTCGGCACGTTCCGGGAGTTCTATGACCTCGACGTTCCGTCTGGGATTTATGCCACCCGCCAGCCCGGCGACGAGAAGCGCCGGCTGCGTCGCCTCGGTTCCGGAGGTTGGGAGCTGACCGAGCTCGACGGCACGGTCCATCTCTTTGGGACCGGCGGGCTATGGCTCTCCACGACCGATCGCAACGGCAACGCGAAGACGGCCCAGTACACCGGCACCCGCCTCGACTCGGTGCAGTTTCCCGACGGTCGCAGCGAGACGTTCGGATACGACGTCAACGGCCGGCTGCAAACCATCACCGAGGTCGGCGTCGCGACTCCGCCCGGTCCGGCGCCTACGCGAACCTGGACCTATACCTGGTCCGGTCTCGATTTGACTCGGATCGGTCGCCCGGACGGCACCGCCTGGGAGATGACCTACGGCAACGCGACCTTTCCAGGCTATCTGACCCAGCTGGAGCTGGTGGGCACCGATTCGTCCCGGAGAATCGAGGGAGTGTGGGAGTACGACGGTTCGGGCAATGTCGCCCGCACCTGGCGAGGCGCGTCGACCTTCGCCGGTGGTGTCGATCGTTGGGCTCTCGCCTTCGACGACGTGGTTCAGCCGAAGGCGACCACCGCCACGGACGCTTTCGGCGTGGCCAATACCTTTGAGCTCGACCGTGACAGCGGTACCACCAAACCAAAGCCACTGAAGATCACTGGCGACTGCCCGACCTGTACCTCCGGACCGAACTCACGGTTCGTCTATGGGGACGCCGCGAACCCGATGCGGCCAACCGTGATGTTCGACGGCCGCAACCTCAGGACCGAGATGGACTACGACGGCAACGGTCAGATGACCGCTCGCCGCGAGGCCGTCGGCACTTCAAAGCAGCGCGAGACGACTTACAGCTTTTCGTCGGCCTTTCCGGCGCTGATGACGTCGATGGCGCAACCTTCTACTGCGGGCGGCGGGGCACAACGGGTCGAGACCCATCTTCTTGATGCTCATGGCAATATCATGACGCGCCGGTTGCAGGGAGTAGAAGCCGGCAGCGCGTTCCTGATCGAAACTGCAACGGTCTACAATTCCGCCGGGCAGCCGTTGACGATCGATCCTCCCGGTTTCGGCTCCGTGGACGCGACCCAGTTCTCCTACGACGTTCCCGGCCGGAACGGTTTGATCGCCGATTCGCGGACGGACCCGCTCGACCTCGGCGTTACCGGATTCGAGTACGACGGCTGGAATCGCAGGATCCGTACGGTCGACGCGAACGGCGTAGGGACCGAGACGCAATACGACCTTTTGAACCGAGTCCTGTCAGTCCGCCAAGAGGGCAGCGGCTCCGTCGGCGATCTTCTCACCACCTACGAGTACACGCCGTTCGGCGACCTGAAACGCACCACTCTTCCCGCGGGCAATGTCGTCGAATACGGCTACGACTCGGCGGGGCGCATGGTCACGGTCGAGCGAAAGCCCAACGCCGCCTCGCCCGGCGAACGTACGCTCTACACCTTGAACCCGGTGGGGCAGCGGACGAAGGAAGAGCTCCAGCGCTGGAACGGCACGGCCTGGGAGACTCGGTCCTCGTCCGAATTCACTTACTCGTCCCGTTGCCATCTCGATCGGGTGGATCACCCCGACGGATCGAGCACCGAGTACCGCTACGACTGCGCGGGCAACCTCGAGAAGGTCTGGGACGCGAACCACCCAGTCGCAACGAATCCGGTTCCGACCCAGGCCTACGCCTACGACGAGTTGAATCGCCTGACGTCGGTCGCTCAGCCGTGGGCCGGGGCGGGTGGTGGGACGGCGATCACTCAGTACGAATACGACGTTCAGGACCATCTCACGAGGATCACCGACGCCAACGCCAACGTGACGACCGCCACCACCTCGGATCGCGGCCTGATGACCGCCCAGAGCTCGCCGGTCGCCGCCTCCTCGACCTACGCCTACAACCCGCACGGACAAATGACGCAGGAAACGGACGCCCGGCCGGTCACGGTTACCCGCACCGTGGACGGCGCCGACCGTGTGACCCTGATCCAGTATCCCGATCCGGCGCTCCAAACGACATTTACCTACGGCACCTCGCCCACGAGCTTCAACGTCGGGCGGTTGATTTCGGTCGCGCGCCCCAACTCGGTCATAAACTACGCCTACGATCGGTTCGGTCGTATTACTCAGGACGGCGCGATGAGCTACCAGCTCGATGCCAACGGCAACCGCACGACTTTGACCTACCCGCTGGGGGTCCAGGCCCAGCAGACGTTCGATTTCGCCGACCGCCCCCGTTCTTTGACACTTCTCGACGGTGCGAACCCGCCGCAGCCGCTCGCACTGAACGCCGTCTACGAGCCGTTCGGTCCGCTCGCGAGTCTTTCCCTCGGGAATGGTCTGGCTGAGCAGAGGACCTACACGACGCGCTACTTCCCGCAGACGATCCAGCTGCCCGGACGCTTGTCTTGGAGCTATGCGACCGACAAGCTGGGCAACCCGACGGCGATTTCGGACCTCCTCACCCCTGCCTCCAGTCGCACCTACACCTACCTGGATTCTCTGTACTTCCTCACGAGCGGGGTCGGTCCTTGGGGGAACTGGAGCTGGAGCTACGACAAGATTGGCAACCGGCTTTCCGAGACCAAGAACGGGGCGCTCCAGAATTACACCTACGTTCAACAGGGAGCGCCGCCGCAGAACACCCCGAAACTCGCCACCCGCGGCGCGATTGCCTACGGTTACGATGCCATCGGCAACCTGACGAGTGCCAACACGCTCCAGCTGACCTGGGATGACGCGAGGAACCTACGCCAGCTAGGCATCCAAGGCCTCAACTCGTACGACGGCCGGGGTTTCCTCGCCCAGCTGAGCAACAATGGCGGAGCCGATGCGGTCACCGCCACGTACGGCAGCGAAGGTCAGCTCTTCCATCGTCACGATCTTCGCGGTGGGGGAGTCTTCACCAGCGACACCTGGTTCTTCGACTTCGGCGGCCGGCCCCTGGCGAGCCTTGAGAAGGTGGTCAACAACGGCACGCCGCAGACGCTATTGCGCTTTTACACGACCGACCACCTGAACACCCCGGTCGTGGCAACGGACGCGGCCGGAGCAGTGACCTGGACCGGTGGTTTCGATCCCTTCGGCGGCGACAGCTTCTCGAGCGCGCAGAAGCTCAAGAGCTACCACCGTTTCCCTGGCCAATGGCAGGATAACCAATGGTACGGCTTCTCGAAATTCGCCGACTTCAGCTACAACCTGCACCGCTGGTACGACTCGGCGACCGGGCGGTACACGGCGCCGGACCCGCTGTCACTAAGCTTGTTCAGGGGCGTTGAGCCGCCGACGGGGTTTACCCAAACCGAAGCGTACGTCAACTCTCTAGTCCGTGCGGGCAATCCGAAGTTCGAAATGTCCTATGGTTACGCGGTACAAAACCCGCTGTCCTCCTACGATCCTGACGGACGGGTACTTCCGCTTGCTTGCTTGATTCCCCCTCTGGTCGCTGCCCTGGAAGAAGCGATCGTTTTGACAGTAACAGTCGTCAGCGCCACGGCGGCAGGTGTGACGGTGGCTGATTGGTGGAATGAGCGAAGGAGCTGTGAGCAGTGTAAGATTCGAGATACCTGTTTGCGACTTCTTGAGATGTGCCTCGTCAACACGACTCAACCGGGCTGGAATCGGCCGCTCTTCGGGTCGAGGAAAGATTGCGGAGCTTGCTTTCGCCAGTGTAAAAATAGCGAGGGCGCTTGGCCCTTCGATAAGTGCCCACTGCCATGAACCGAACGAACTCAACGGACGCGGAGTTTTCGCGTTGGACTCTGGTGCAGCTCAAGGCCGTCGAGCTGTCTCGCACATCCGGCTTGGATGCGGCGATCGGCGAGGTTAACTCCTTCCTCGCAGAGTCGCCACCGATCGATCTCGTACGCCAAGCGCTGGGCTTTCGAGGGGACCTTCGGAGCGAGCAAGACGAACTACAAGCCGCGAGGGAAGACTACCTCGTGGCTCGATCTCTTTCCGAAGAGGTCGACTTTGAGCGCTTCACGCTGGATCTCGCGCTCGGCGGGGTGAGTGAGCAATTGAAAGACATGCGAGAAGCCGAGAGATGGTTTCTCGAGGCGATGAAGTCGGCGGCGGAGGACGCTTCAACGTGCGGGGTTGCTGCCTTGGAACGCCTCCAACGCCTACGAAATTCTCTTGAGCTCAGTTTGGAGGAGCGCCTGCTTGCGGAAAGAGTGGTGAGCCAAGGTTGGCGCCTTCTTCGCCTCCCTGGAGATCCGGACCTCTCAGACCTTTGGGCCTCGGCGCAGCGGGTCAAGGAAGCGCAAGGCAAGCCGCTTCCGCCCGTCGAAGCTTGACTTGGTGTCAGCTGGACTGACTTCGATGCCATGAAGACGCAAGAAGTCAACGAATGGCTTGGCCGGGCGAACACGCTCCTCGGGAACGGGCGCTTTGACGAATCCCTTACAGAATTGCGATCCGCGCGAGCTGAGGCGTCCAGAGAAGGAGATCTCGAGTCCCAGGCGTTCTTTTCGTCAATTCTGGGGTCCTTTCTCGCCTCTCGAAACAGAAATGTTGAGGCACTTGTGGAATATGCGCACGCGGAGAGATGTGAGTCCTCGTCCGCCTCAATAAAGGCTGCGATAGCCAATCACTTTCTGCTCCTCGGTCACCTCGAGAGCGCCCGTGAGAAGGCGAAGGAAGTCTTGGCACTCAGCAACGGCATGCAATGCTACGAGCATGCTGGCTTCTCCTTGCTGGGGTTGGCGGAACTTGCTCTTGGGAATTCGAAGGAAGCCTCGGAAGCGTTCGCCGCCTCGGCAGACCTGGCTCGTGTAAGCTCTTTGCCGGCCTCAGCCCGAGATCTCCGCCTTGCGGAGAGCCTTTTGAATGCTGGGGAATTGGCTGACTCTTGCTTCTTCTACCTTCGCGGGGTTCGGTCCAGAGCCCAAGCCGAAGGGGACGAAGTTCTCGCGAGGGAGATCCAGGAAATCGAGAAGCGATTCACTTCATAGAAGTGTTCACTGGTTCTACGGCACCTCGCCCACGAGCTTCAACGTCGGGCGATTGATATCGGTCGCGCGCCCCAACTCGGTCATAAACTACGCCTACGATCGGTTCGGTCGGATCACGCAGGACGGCGCGATGAGCTACCAGCTCGATGCCAACGGCAACCGAACGACCTTGACCTACCCGCTGGGGGTCCAGGTCCAGCAGACGTTCGATTTTGCCGACCGTCCCCGTTCTTCGACACTTCTCGACGGTGCGAACCCGCCGCAGCTGCTCGCCTTCGACGCCGTCTACGAGCCGTTCGGTCCGCTCGCGAGTCTTTCCCTCGGGAATGGTCTGGCCGAGCAGAGGACCTACACGACACGCTACTTCCCGCAGACGATCCAGCTTCCGGGGCGCTTGTCGTGGAGCTATGCGACCGACAAGCTCGGCAACCCGACGGCGATTTCGGATCTCCTCACCCCTGCCACCAGTCGCAGCTACACCTACCTGGATTCTCTGTACTTCCTCACGGGCGGGGTCGGTCCTTGGGGGAACTGGAGCTGGAGCTACGACAAGATCGGCAACCGGCTTTCCGAGACCAAGAACGGGGCGCTCCAGAATTACACCTACGTTCAACAGGGAGCGCCGCCGCAGAACACCCCGAAGCTCGCCACCCGGGGCGCGATTGCCTACGGTTACGATGCCATCGGCAACCTCACGAGCGCCAACACGCTCCAGCTGACCTGGGATGACGCGAGGAACCTACGCCAGCTAGGCACCCAAGGCCTCAACTCCTACGACGGCCGGGGTTTCCTCGCCCAGCTGAGCAACAATGGCGGAGCCGATGCGGTTACCGCCACGTACGGCAGCGAAGGTCAGCTCTTCCATCGTCACGATCTTCGCGGTGGGGGAGTCCTTTCCAGCGACACCTGGTTCTTCGACTTCGGCGGCCGGCCCCTGGCGAGCCTTGAGAAGGTGGTCAACAACGGCACACCGCAGACGCTATTGCGCTTTTACACGACCGACCACCTGAACACCCCGGTCGTGGCAACGGACGCGGCCGGAGCAGTGACCTGGACCGGAGGATTCGATCCCTTCGGCGGCGACAGCTTCTCGAGCGCGCAGAAGCTCAAGAGCTACCACCGTTTCCCTGGCCAATGGCAAGACAACCAGTGGTACGGCTTTTCGAAGTTCGCCGACTTCAGCTACAACCTTCACCGCTGGTACGACTCGGCGACAGGGCGGTACACGGCGCCGGATCCGCAACCGCCCACTTCGGTCGGCCACCTCTTTGCCTATGCTCTCTCAAACCCAGAGATGTACATTGACTCTGATGGTCGATTCCCTAGGCTGGTCAATTCCGCCTGGCTCCCCTCGGAGGTGCCTTGCCTAGTAACGACCGGAATTGCGACGGCATGGTCCTGGATCGCCCTCCAGAGTGGGCCGAGGTTCGCTCACTGTTACGCGAGCTGTCTGCTCGCAAAATGCGGAGGTCAGAACCTCGCGATCCAGATGGGTGCGAACAAGGAGTTCTTTGATTTGGCCGTTTGCAAGGGATTGTTGGGGGAACCCTTCGATAGCCTGGTTACGCCAGTGCGATCCAAACACTGCCATAGCGCATTTCAGGCCAGTGACTTCGAAGATGACCGACATGGCTTAACTTGTCCTGAGAAGACTTCTTGCGATGAACGATGTGGCCGACTTCGTTCTTTGCCGGACACAGCAGGAGGACCGTTCGAATGAGTCCGGTCGATCGTTGCGCTAGAAGATTATCGGCGCTCGCCGCATTGTCGTTAGCATTCGGCATCGCTGGATGCAAGCCAATCGATTGTCCTGGTGAACCGACGAACCCGAACGCCGTGTCAGCACGCTGCTCGGGTACTCTCGAAGATCAGGGTTACGAACTTCACACCCTCGTGTTTCGACCACAGCCGGGTGCCTCTTGGAGGCAGTGTGTGGACATGAGGGTGCTTGAAGGCTTCTGGCCTGGCATGACGATTGGTGAGGCAAGGACGGCGATTGGACCCGAGAATGCAACGGGTACCAGCAGCACGGGGCGCTACTGGCTCTACGAAAGACCAGCAGCAACCATCCGAATCTCCCTAGAGGACATCGGCTCCACTTTTCTGCCGGTAGACCGACAGTGGAGAATACGCGCGATCCCACGGGATCACAGGATTGAAGCAGTATTTAGACAAGAATTGGCTAGCCAAATCCCGCCCGGAATTTCCAACTACGAGGCCGTCATTCTTACCCAGTGTGGGGTTCCGGCGATCAGCGTGGACGTGAGAAATGGACGGGTCTCACGTATCGACTGGATCCGGAATCGAGGATCGATGCCTTTGCCGAGCGCCGGCAAGGGTGACAAAGGGTAGCAGCGGGCCTCCACCAATCGTCGTGCCTTCGACCTTCATGTGAACGCGATGAAGCGCTTGGGATTCGCCGTCGCGCTTGTAGTGACGTTTTTGGTTGGATTGGTGTCGGGGATCGCCTTGGCTCGGCCCGGACGTTCATTTAAAGAGAGGATGGAAGATGGCTTGGGACCACTTCTGGATGGACCACAGGCCCGATTCTCTCCCATGTTCCGAGAAGAGGAATTTTGCAAGCTTGCCATGGGGACTTCGCAGTCCGAGGTGCTGGCAGTACTAGGTCCGCCTCTGGGTCGGCGTCCCTGCCATCGCGATAAAGTATGCTGGGCTTACTCCGCCGCTGCAGCTTCCGATGCCCGCCACTTCGTTCGTGTCTTGGTCTTTGACAGTACGGGGCGCGCCACCCAAAAGAATAGGGGTTTTGCTCTTGGTGAGTGATCCTTAAGTTTTGCCAGCGCGATCATCTACGGTGCCGATCCAGCCGACAACCTGGCCCTCGCGGCGTGGTTTGCAAAGGGACTGGTGTGATCCCTTCGGTGGCGCCAGCTTCTCGAGCGCCGCTGCCCCGAAAAGCAAAATCGACTCGCCATGAGCGTGCTTTTGGCTCTTCGTATACTGACGACTCTGGTCCTAGCGATCGGCACCCTCTTAACAGGCGTCTTTCTCACCGTTGCGTTCATCGACGCAATTCGCCTATTGATCACTTATGGCCACTTGCCTGACGGGAAGGAGAGTCTATACATGCCACTTCTCCTGGTCTTGACTTGGTTTCTTGCCAAGTGGACCCGAGCCAGCTGGCTGGCCTGGATCCGCCTGTGGAGGACGCAGTGACCGGCGGTGACCCGGCTTCAAAGTGGCTTCCCGGTCGCCCCGCTTGGAGCGCGCATTGAGCTTCAATTTCGGGCAATAGAATCTCGGTCGCGTGCATTGGGCCAATTCTTCGGGAAGGCAAATCGACTCGCCCCGGGTCAAAGCCATCACCTGCCAATCGCAGGGGAGTCACCTCAGCAATGGATGAGTTCGATGATGAACAAGGCTCAATCGCAAAGCGCTGTTCCGGGAGTGTGGCTTCGGGTAGGAGTCGTTGGCGTCTGTACCCTGGCAGGTGTCGTCTGGTTGAGGCTCCAGTGACCGATTCCCCTGATTCGAGGAACGACTCTTCTGCCCGAAATGGCGCCGTCCTGGTACACGCTGATGGCATTCCCCGTTCTGGGTCTGCTGCTAGCCGACCTGCTCGAACTCTACGTTTCGGTGAGGATTTCTCGGCCGGCTCTTGAGCTGGGGTTTCAAATCGGCCTCATTGTCCTCCTTTCAGGCGCACGGCTCTCCGGTCGCCTACCCGTGAGTGGTCACAGCCTTCTTGTTTCCTACTTCATCTTCCGGCGTTTGCTGCTGAGTGCGAAGCCCCGAGGCCGATCCGCCGTAGAATTGTGGCTCGCCGCCGCGGTTTTGGCCGCCATCGCCTATCCCAAGCTCGCCTGGTGGAACGATCCGGCGACGCTCTTTTCGGGTATCGCACTGGGTGCGCTGCTGGCGATGGCCAGTCGCTGGTTGGCTCGACCTCTGGCAACATGATCGTCCAAGGCCTTCCATGCGGTCCGTAACGGAGCCGCGAAACGGTAGGATGCGGGAACTTCTGGGGGCAGGCGGCGAGTATGACCACGAACGAGGCGGCGAAGATCGTCAAGGAAACCGTTCTAGGTTGCTCCGCCGTCCTCGACGAATCAGCGAAGAAGATGCTACTGGAAGCGGAGGATCACCAGGCAGCCAGGTACCGAAGACTGGTTGGTGCTGTGCTTGGCGAGTTCCTAACTGAAGTGCTAATTCCGATTTATCGTGCATTCCCTGATCTCGAACCGCCGGAGATACGGGAGGCTCGGCTTAGCTCCTCGGCCGCAGAGTCCAATAAGCCCAGAGCTCAGAGATGGTTTGCTCAGTGCCACTGAGGATGTCCATAGCTGCCTGGCCGATCTTGTAGTCAAAGTTCGTGGTCTATCCGGTAGGGGAACCCGCTGCTCCCGCTACCCCTTCACCCCCGCCGTGAGCTCCTTGATCGTCGCCTTGGCGTCGCCCAGGACCATCATCGTGTTGGGGAGGCCGAAGAGGTCGTTTTCCAGCCCGGAGAAGCCCGGGTTCATGCTGCGCTTCAGAACGATGATTGCGCGTGCCTGATCGACGTTGAAGACCGGCATGCCGTAGATCGCGCTGCCCGGATTGGTCTTCGCGGCCGGGTTGACGACGTCGTTCGCCCCGACCACGAGGACCGCGTCGGTTCGCGAGAACTCGTCATTGATCTCGTCGAGGTCGAAAATCTGGTCGTAGGGGATATTCGCCTCGGCGAGCAGGACGTTCATGTGTCCCGGCATGCGGCCGGCGACAGGGTGGACGGCGTACTGGACCTTGGTTCCCTTGGTTTCGAGAGCGCTGGTGAGGTCGCGGAGCGCGTGCTGCGCCTGGGAGACCGCCATGCCGTAGCCGGGCACGACGATCAGCGTCTGCGCGGCGTCGAGCACACCGACCGCGTCCTCGACCGTCGCCAGGTTGTAGCGCGAGCCGCCGGGGGCTCCGGCGGTCGTCGGGGCCGCGTCGCCCGTGCCGAAGGCGCCGAACAGGACGTTGGCGAACGAGCGGTTCATCGCCTTGCTCATCTTCATCGAGAGCAGGAAGCCTGAGGTGCCGTCGAGCGCGCCGGCGATGATCAGCACGTAGTTGCCAAGCGCGAAGCCGGTCGCCGCCGAGGCGAGGCCGGCGTAGGAGTTGAGGAGTGAGATGACGACCGGCATGTCCGCGCCGCCGATCGGCAGGACCGCAAGGATGCCGACCGCGAGGCCGATCGCTCCCATCGCGTAGAAAAGAGCGGCCGCCGTCGGGTTGTAGGCGAAGGCGACCAGGAGCACCAGCGCGCTGAAGAACAGCAGGATGTTGGTCGCGTTCTGTCCTTTGTAGGTGACCGGCGCTCCGGTGATCACCCCCTGGAGCTTGCCGAACGCCATCAGGCTTCCGGTGAAGGTGAGGAAGCCCAGGAAGACCTCGAGGCCGAGGGCGACGATCGTGACCGTTCCGAGCTCCGCCCCGCGGTGGCTGTATTCCGAGACGCCGACCAGCGCGGCGGCGAGGCCGCCGAAGGCGTGCGAGAGCGCGATCCGCTCCGGCATCTTGGTCATCGGAATCCAGATCGCCATCGAGCCGCCGATCAGCGAGCCGAGGATCAGGCCGAGCGCGATCCACTTGAACGTAATGATGTCGTGGTGGAGGAGCGTGCCGATCACCGCGACCAGCATGCCGACCGCCCCGAGCAGGTTGCCGCGCCGCGCGTGCTTGGGCGAGGAGAGCGCTTGGAGCGCGAGGATGAAGCAGACCGAGGCGATCAGGTAGGAGATGGGAAGGATCGAGCCCCTCATGACTTCTCGCCACCCCGCTTGGTCTTGAACATCCGGAGCATCCGGTCGGTGATCAGGAAGCCGCCGACCGCGTTGATCGTCGCGCAGGTGACCGCGACGAAGCCGAGGATCGTCGAAAGGCGGCTGTACTCCGCTCCCGCGGCGACCAGGGATCCGACGAGTGAGATGCCGGCGATCGCGTTCGTGCCCGCCATCAGCGGCGTATGGAGGAGGGGCGGCACCTTCGAAATGACGTGGTGCCCGAGGAAACCCGCGAGGACGAAGATGTAGAGACCGAACAGAAGCTCGCTCGACATGACGACACCGAACCCCTTTCCCGGCAGTGGCTTGTAACTCGCGGCGCAGGATAACACGCACCCCCTGGCCGCTGGCCCGCGCGGGCGGGTGGGGCGGCGGTGTTCTAAGGCGTTTTTTCGACTTTCTCGTCGATCAGAGTCAGCTGGCCAGGTATCGGACCGGAGCGCAAGATGATGGCGAGCTCCTGGGTCTGCTCCTGGGTGAAATTCCCCTCGACGATTGCCTGATCGGAGATTCGGGCATTGATCCTAGGCCCGCTGGCTCCGGGGGGGCTTCGCGACGGTCCTCGCGAAAGGCTGGAGGCTGGACCTTGCCTCGGGCGTTTCGCGCGTCTCTAAGAAAGGGCCACCGCCCGCGCGACGGATGCGTGGGCGGATTTTGGGCGGTGTCCGTCCGGAGGAAGTGCAGTATGCGCAGCCGTAGTTTTTCTGCAACCGTCCGTCTCTGCGTCTTCGGTTTCCTCAGTCTCGTCGCGTTTTCGGCCTTCGCTCCCGAGGCTCGCGCCGCCGATCTCTCGGCGGCCTCCGTCGAGGACCGGGCGGCCCAGGTCGAGAACCTGATCGGGGATCTCCTGGGGACGAACCTCGCGGTTCCCCAGTACACCGACCTCGGCGGCGGGCTCCACTCGCTCTACGTGCCGCTCGACGAGAGGCAAAGGGAGAAGCTCGGCGCGCTGCTCGGCCGTCGCAACGGGGGCGATGGGAGCGAAGGGGTCGAGGGCCAGGCCGGGCCGGCGTACTACTTCCTGGCCGCCGGACAATCTCTTACGCCGCCGACCACCCCGACCGCGATGATCCACGCGGCGCTGTCGAACGACCGGGCGAGCTACAACTATTGGGTGCTGGTCGTGAACCTGGGCTCAGACGTGACGCGCAACACGACCTTCAAGCTGACCGGCCCGGGGCGGACCTTCAATCGCACCTTCTCCACCCTTTATCGGGCGAACGGAATCTGGACTTACTGGTACACGGCGCCGAGCGTGAACAACCAGGGTTTCTACCATTTCCTCCCCACCGTGGCCGGTGCGGGGACGTTCGCGATCCACACGTTCGCGGTCAATCCGTAGGGAAACGTCGAACGGGCTCGGAGCGAGATACGCCTCGGCCTCCGGGCTCCGATCTGGCCTAATTCGTTCCGACCCTGATCTGGCCTGGCCCGGCCCGCTGCTATAGTCGCGGGCCGTGCCAGACAGCCCAACTTCCAGCGCATACGCCGCCTCCGGCGTCGACATCGACGCCCAAGAGCGAGGTCTCGCCCGCGTCAAGAAGCTCGCGAAATCGACGTTCACGCCCGGGGTTCTCACCGAGATCGGCAGTTTCGGCGGAATGTTTCGTCCCGATCTCTCGGGGATGGCCGAGCCGGTGCTCGTGGCTTCGGCGGACGGTGTGGGGACCAAGCTCGCCGTCGCGCGGGAAATGGACGACTTTTCGACCGTCGGCCGCGATCTAGTGAACCATTGCGTCAACGATGTCCTGGTCCAGGGCGCGAGGCCGCTCTTCTTCCTCGACTACCTCGGCGCGGGCAAGCTCGATCCGGACAAGATGGCGGAGCTGGTCTCCGG
>JBGAGQ010000052.1:0-47863 GCA_044226625.1 Thermoanaerobaculia bacterium | reverse complement strand
CCGGTTGGTCCAGTCCGCCTTCATGGCGACGACGGCGTGCTCTTTGAACGCCCCGGCGACCGCGGCGGTCTCGAGCACCGCGTGCTCGTTCACCTTGCAGGTGAAGCACCAGTCCGCGGTGACGTCGACGAACACGAGCTTCCCGTCCTGGGCGAGAGCCTCGGCCTTCGCGCGGTCGAACGGAACCCAGGCGATCAGCTTCTGCGCCGGCTGCCCCGTGGAGACGACCGCCGTTCCCCGCGAGCTTCCGGCCAGCCAGACCGTCCCGGCGATCGCCAGCACGAGCAGGGCGCCGGCCGCCGGACGGAGCCGGCCGTGGCGCCCACGGCTGCCGAGCCAGGCGATCAACGCGAGCCCGAGCAGCGCGAGCTGCACCAGGGAGAGCGCTTGCGGCGAGACCTGGGACGAGAGGACGAAGAACAGCCAGACCGCGGAGGCCGCGAGCAGGAAGCCCATGACGCCCTTGAGCGTCTCCATCCAGGCGCCCGGCTTCGGAAGGAAGCGGGCGAGCGACGGCACGGCGGCGACGGCGAGATAGGGGATCGCCATGCCGAGCGCCACGGCGGTGAACGTGAGCACGATGGTCCCCGCGCTCTGGGCGAGCGCGAAGCCGAGCGCCGAGCCCAGGAACGGGGCCGAGCAGGGGGTCGCCATCAAGGTCGCGAACAGGCCGGAGAGGAAGTGCCCCGCGGTCCCCTCGCGCCCCTCGGCGCCGCCCAGCCGCGCCAGGCGCTCCGGCAGCGGGATCTCGAAGACGCCCCAGAGGTTCAAGGAGAAGAGCACGACCACCGCTGCGAGGAAGGCGACGAAGCCCGGCTGCTGGAACTGCACCCCCCAGCCGACGGCGGCGCCCGCCGAGCGGGCGGCGATCGCCGCCGCGGCGAGGGCCCAGAACGAGACCAGGATGCCGGCCGACGTCGCAAGCATGCCGCGCGCGACCTCGCTCCGCCCCCCCGCGGCGCTCTGGACCAGGCCGAAGATCTTGAGCGAGAGGATCGGCAGCACGCAGGGCATCGCGTTAAGGATCAGCCCGCCGAGCAGACCGAGCGCGAGAAAGCCGAGCAGACCGGGCGCGCCGGCCGTTGCCTTCTTGCCGGCGGCCGCGCCGCTCGCGCCGGGGTCGAGCTTCGCCGCCGCCGCGGTGGGCGTTCCCTCCGGCCCCACCGGCAGGTCGAGGGTCGCCTCGGCCGTGGTGGGAGGTAGACACTGGCGGTCGTTGCACGACTGATAGGAGAGAGTCGCCCGAACCGTCGCCGGCCCTTCGACCGCCCCGGAGGGGACGGTGAGGTCGATTCTCGCCGTGGTCGTCCCGTCGAAAACCGACAGAGCCTCCTCCTGGAACGAGAACTTCTGCATCTTCGGGGTGGGATAGGTCACCACGGCGGGCGCCCAACCGGCCGGCAACGCGAGCTCCAGCCGGGTCGGGATCAGGTACTCGAGCGTCGGCTGGTTGCTGTTGACGTGCCAACCCTCTTCGACGTCGATCGCCGCGATCAGACGGACCTTCTCGCCGGGTGCGTAGGAGGTCCTATCGGCCTCCAGGATCAGCTTCGCCTTGTGGGGATCGAATTCGTCGGTTGCCGCCGCGGAGAGCGCGGGAAAGGCGACCGTGGCGAGCGACCCGAGGATCAGGAGGGAGGCGAGGCGACGTCTCGAAATCATGGCACTCCTCGGAGGGCAACCGCGGGCGATGGGTCCAAGAGGCGCGCTCGAGCCGAACCGTCGCGCTCCGTGGACGCGGCAGCGCCGGGGCGGGTGCCGGCGACTCGCTCGCGGGCGCGGCAGGCAGGGACGTTCCGGGTCCGCCCGCGTCAACGAGCCGGAGGCCGCGGTTCGCCCCGGCTGCTTCGAGGATAGCAAAATTGCGGCCGCGGAAATTTCCCGCGGCCGCTGGAAGCAGGCTGCTGAAAAACTCACTTCACGTCGCGGAGTTCCCGAGGACGACCCCGGAGTCTGTGTGAGCGAAGCGAGTTGCGAGGGGCGCCCCCGGGGAATCTCCAGCGACAAAGGAGTTTTCCAGCAGCTTGCTGGAGGCGGGCCCGGGCGCCTCAGGCGAACTTCAGATGGACGTTCGACTTCGCTCCGGCGCCCTGCCCGTGGCGCAGGGTGGTCATCGGCCGGCGGAAAGTGTCGAGGCCGATCCCCTTGCGCAGCGCGAGCAGGTAACCCGCCGCTTCGGCGTAGTTGTCGACCTCGATCACGTTGTGGAACCCGAGCCGGCTCGCCGAGACGCCGAAGATCGTCTTGTTCTCGTGCACGGCGATGATCGGAACGCCATGGCGATGGGCGTAGATCGCCGGGATGCCGCCGAGCGAGCTCGCCGGGCAGACCACGGCGAAGACGTTGTGGAGGTTCACCACGTCGGCGGAACGGGCGGCGTGTGGGCCGCCGATCTGCGGCGCCTTGCGCAGACCGATCAGCGTGCAGGCGAGGCCGGAGGCCGAGGCCATCTCGCCGGCGCCGCGGGCGTCGACCACCGCGTCACGAAGGTCGAACTCCTTGCAGTTGAGCATCGGCGCGTGGGCCGCGGGCATCCGGAACCGGCGGACGACCAGGTGCGAGACGATCGCCTCGACGCCGCCGAGCGGGTTCGGGTATTCCCCGGCAAAATGCTTGACGTAGTTGTCTTCCGGCAGGTCCTGGATGTTCGTGGTGATGGCGATCGCGTTGGCGCCCTTCTTGATCAGGCGCTCGCAGGCGGCGAACAGGACCTCCGGATGGTCGACCGTGCCGACATAGGCGCCCGAGCCGTTCTCGAACGAGTGGGTGCCGATCCGCTGCTCCGTCACCTCGACGCCCGCGATGTCGATGCCGAACACCGCGCGCACCGTATTGACGACGTTGAACACCACGTCGAGCGCCTCGGGCGTCGTGTGCTCGACCACCAGGCCGATGCGGTTGCCGTACGGAACGTGGAAATCGACCGCGCCCTTCATCAGGAGGTCGATCGACATCCCCTCCGAGTAGAGGACGTTGTCGGCCATGCTGATGAAGTTCGAGGCGTTGACCGCGTTGGGGTTGGTCACCAGATAGTCGGTCGCCGCCGCGAGCAGGTTGGTGGCCGGTGCCGCGTCGCCCGCGTAGCCGCCGAGGTCGCAGCCGATGCCCGTCGGAATCACGCTCACCGCGACCGCCTTGCCCGGGAAATGCGCCCGCTCGGCGAGGGTACCGGAACCGGTCTCGCTCTCCCGGTCGTCTTCGAGCTCGGCGAAGGTCGCCTCGACGACGATCTCCTTCTCGGTGACCTCCGAGATGTACCAGCGCAGGGCCTCGCGGCCGATCCACTGCTCCACCACCTCAGCGATCGACTGCGAGCCGATCACGTCGAATTTGCTCAAGCGGTACTGACGGTTCTCGATCAAGGGACACCCTCCGACGGCCGGGCGCCTCGAAAGCCGCGCCCGCTTGTGTTCGCTGGGAACCTGGAATGGAAGAAACCGGCGGGCAACGCGCCCGCCTCCCTATAAGTAACGGTTGGGCGCCAAAGGGGGACAGGCAACGCCCCCTCGGGCGCTCTTCCGTAGCCGCGCGGGCGGTTGTGCGCAAACGCTCGCCGGACGCCGACGCGCGGCCGGCTCAGCGCGCGAGATCGAGCTCGAAGACCCGCCGCACCTCGGGCAGCGCCGCGAGCTCGGCGAGCATCTCCGGCGTGACCTCCTGATCGACCCGGTAGACGGTCCAGGCGTCCTTTTCGCCGTCTTTCCGCGCGAGGTGGATGTCGGCGATGTTGATCCCCATCGCGCCGAGCTTGGTGCCCACCTTGCCGATCACCCCCGGGCGATCCCAGGTGCGGAACAGCAGCAGCCGCCCTTCGAGCCGGCATTCGAGCGGCAGGGTGTCGAGCCGGATCAGCCGCGGCTGGCGCTCGCCGTAAAGCATGCCGCCGATCGAGAACTCCCCTTCGCTGCCGCGAATGCGCAGGCCGACCTGCTCGCCGGTCTCTCCCCGCCGTGGATGGAGCGTCCGCTCCACGTCGATCCCGCGATCGCGCGCGAGCAGCTCGACGTTGACGTAGTTGACCGTCTCGCCGAGCACCCGGTCGAGGGCGCCCTTGGCGACCGAGAGCGAGACCGCCGCGCCGAACGCCTCCGGAACGCCGCGCAGGTCGACCGAGAGCGCCTCGATCTTGCCCCCGGCGAGCGCGTTGCCGAGCCGGCCGAGCTGCTCGCCGAGCAGCAGGAACGGACCGGCGCCGCTCGCGTCGGCGGAGAACGGCAGGTTGACCGCCGAGACCGCGTACGAGCCCGCGAGCGCGTCGAGCACCATGCGCGCGACCTCGGTCGAAACGCGCTCCTGCGCCTCCGCGGTCTGTGCCCCGAGGTGCGGAGAGGCGACCACCCTGGAATGCGCCGCGAGGCGCGGATCGGCCGGCGGCTCCTGGGCGAAGACGTCGAGCGCCGCGCCGGCGATCCGTCCCTCCTCGAGCGCCGCGAGCAGCGCCGCCTCGTCGACCACGCCGCCGCGGGCGCAGTTGATCAGCAGCGCCCCCGGCTTCATTCGCGCGATCCGCTCGGCGGAGATCAGGTTTCTCGTCTCGGGCGAGAGCGGAACGTGGAGCGTGAGGACGTCGGCGGTCGCGATCAGCTCGTCGATCGACAGCAGCGGTACGCCCTGGCGCTTCGCGATCTCCTCGTCGAGCCAGGGGTCGTACGCGACCACTTTCATCTCGAAGCCTTTCGCGCGCGCGGCCACCTTCTGCCCGATGCGACCGAAGCCGACGATGCCCAAGGTCTTTCCCGCGAGCTCGACGCCGAGGAAGCGGCCGCGGTCCCACTCGCCGCGCTTGAGCGAGGCGTCCGCCGCGGGCAGCTGCCGCGCGAGGGCGAGCAGGAGCGCGAACGTGTGCTCGGTGGCCGAGACCAGGTTCGCGTTCGGCGCGTTCAACACCAGCACGCCGCGCCGGGTCGCCTCGAAGACGTCGACGTTGTCGACGCCCACGCCGGCCCGGCCCACCACCTTCAAATTCGGTGCGAGCGCGAGGAGTTTCCCGTCGACCTGGGTCCGGCTGCGGACCAGGAGGGCGGTGGCGTCGGCGAGCGCGCCTTCGAGCGCTTCGCGGCCGTCGCGCGAGACGTCGACCACCTCGGCCCCGCCGGCGCGCAGGATGTCGAGCCCGGCCGGGCTCAGTGGGTCGGCAACCAGTATTCGAGCTCCGCTCATGACGGTAGGAACCCCGAGATTCGGACACCGCCGCCGCTTCGCGCGGCGTCGTCGAGCACCATCTGGGAGAGCGCGAGATCGAGCACGCCCAGACCGAAGGGAGAAAAGATCGCGGGCCGCGTCCGATCGACCCGCGCGGGCTGGCGGCCGGCCGTGATGTCGGCGAGCGCGCAGCGGATGAAGTCGCGGTGGCCCACCTTCTGCTCGGCGAGGTGGATCGAGGTCGACGCGCGGCTCACGTGGTCCGCGTCGTCCACCACGTTGTCGGCGGCGAGGATCACCTCCGGCGTGAGGTCGCGGAGCGAGATGTGGAGGATCGTCGCTCCCGCCGGACAGACCGAGAGATCGCCGAGGTGCGGCGTGCCCGCCGTGGTGGCGAAGGCGACCACCGGGCACGCGGCCAAGAGCTCCCCCTGGCTCGCCGCGACCGAGAAGGTCGTCCCGCCGTGGAGCGCCGCGCACCGCGCGCAGAACTCCGCCGCGCGCTCGGCGTTCAGGTCGAAGACCAGGAACTTCGTCGCTCCCGGCCACACGGCGCGCAGCGAACGGACGATCTCGAACGCGATCGGACCGCAGCCGACGACGCCGATCGTCTCGGGCGGCGTCTCACCGTGCAGCACCTTGCCGGCGAGCGCGGCCGAGGCCGCGGTCCGCCGCGCGCTGATGATCGAGCCTTCGAGGATCGCCCGCGGCCGGCCGGTCGCGCGGTCGTTGACGATCACCACAGCCGAGGCGCGGTCGATCCCGCGCGCGACGTTGCCCGGCACCGAGGCGATCCATTTCAGACCCGCGATCTCGAACCCGTCACCGAGGTAGGCGGGCAGCGCGATGATCCGGTCGCTGTCGTTGCCCGGGAAACGGAGGAACATCGAGTGCGGCAACGCGCTCTTGCCGTCCGCATGGGCCTCGTAGGCCCGCCGCACCGTATCGATCACTTCGAGCTCGCGGCCGGTCAACGCCGCCTCGACCTCGGCGGCGCCGAGGATCAGGAGCTCGTTCTGTCGTTCGTCTAACGCCATGGAGAATTTCCCGCACCTTCCCAGCGACTCGAGATGTCGCCCACGTTGTCCTGCACCCAGCGGTCGGAGTAGATCGTTTCGAGGTAGCGCTCGCCGCGATCGGCGAGGATCGCGACCACGGTCGAGCCGGCCGGGATCTCCGGCGCGAGCCGCTCGACCGCGGTGATCACGCCGCCCGAGGAGCCGCCCGCGAGCACCGACTCGAATCGTACCAGCCGGCGGCATCCGGCGACGCAGTCGGCGTCGCTCACCCACTCGACGCGGTCGATCAGATCGAGGTTGCAGAGCGGCGGCCGAATGCCGGCGCCGATTCCCGGCACCGAGCGCTTCTCTTTCTTGTCGGAAAAGATCAGGCTGCCGCGCGCGTCGACCGCGATCACCTTGGCGGGGATGCCGTGGTCGCGCAGATAGGACGAGCAGCCGGTGATCGTGCCGCAGGTCGAGGTCGCGACGAACAGATAGTCGAGGCTGCCGAGCTCGGTCGCGATCTCGTGCATCGTCGTCTGATAGTGCGATTGCGGATTGAGCGCGGTCTGGTATTGGTTCGGCCAGAAGCTGCCGGGGATCGAGCCGAGCAGCTCCTGGACCCGGTTGAGCCGCGCCTGGAGGAACTCGCCCGTCGCCGGATCGGGCTCGGTCACGTGGTTGATCTCGGCGCCGTAGACCGCGAGCATCTTGAGGTTCTGCGGCGCGGTCTTCGGATCGACGACGCAGATGAACCGGAGGCCGAAATAGCGGCAGGCCTGCGCGAGGCCGATCCCCATGTTGCCCGAGCTCGATTCGATGATCACCGTGCGACGGTCGATCTTGCCCGTCGCGAGGCAGTTCTTGAGGATCGCCGTCGCGGGCCGATCCTTCGCGCTTCCTCCGGGGTTGAATCCCTCGAGCTTCGCGTAGAGCGCGAAGTCGAAGCCGCTCAATATCCGATTTAGGCGCACCAGCGGCGTGTGGCCGACGGTGGCCAGAATGCCGAGGTCTTCCTCGTCCGACGCGCGCCGAGGCGCTCGATCCGCCATCCTGAGCTCCCTTGTTTTTTTCGAGATCGCCTCGCGGACAGCCTGGCAAGGCGAAACCGCGCGTCCTTCTTTCGATAAGAACGTCGACCGATGAAAATTCCAATCAAAGCCGTGAAATGCCGCGGCTCGGAGTGTGGAAACACTCCCCTCGCCCCTTTAGAGTGATCCGAATCCGCCAATCCGGGACAGCTCGGGAAACAAGCGAATGGCAAGACTTTTCGTGCGGCGCGCGAAAGTCCATGTGCTAGCATTTTCTGACCATCAACGGAGGAGGAAGTCAACGTGAAGCTCGGAGAGGTTCTTCAGAAAGAGCGAGAGCGAAGGAAGATCTCGCCCGACGACGCCGCCGCCAAAATCGGCCTTGCCCCCGACGAATACCGCGCTCTCGAAGCCGGCGAAACCCCGGCCGAAACGTGGGGTCCCTTGCTCGCCAACATCGCGATCCAGCTCGAGACGCCGACCTCGCGTTTGCTTGCCGAGTCCGGCAAATCGGCCGACTGCAAAGCGGGCCAGGCCGGCCGCCTGATCACCGGTCATCGCGAGCGGCGCAACAAGTCGGTCGATCAGATGGCCGAGGGCCTCGGCATCTCGGCGGACGAATACCGGCGCATCGAGGCCGGCGAGAGCGAGATCGAGACCTGGGGCCCGCGCCTGCTCAACTTCGCAGAGGTGGTCGAGCTGCCGGTGTTCAATTTCTTCTATCCGTTCGGCCTGCCGCTCGACAAGCTGACCGTCGAGGACTATCGCTGATTCTGAGGATCCGCCAGCGGATCTAGAAGTGCGGCCCGGGCTTCGGCAAGATGTAAGCTGAAGCCCACCACTTCCCCGGCACCGGCCGCACGGCCCGGGCCCAGAGGAGGCTCGCGCCATGGTCCGTCAGCTCCGTTTCACGCTCGCTGTCGCCTTGCTTTTCGCGCCGCTCGTCGCGGGCGCGACTCGTCGAACCCCGCCGGTCCCAGCCTCGGCGTCGCCCTCCGCGGCCCCCGCGCCGAGCGCGCTCGAAGCCGCTCTCGGCAAGGCGGTGAGCTGGCGTCTGGTCGGTCCGTTCCGCGGCGGACGCTCCGCCGCCGTGGTCGGCCTTCCGGGCGATTCGAAGACCTACTACTTCGGCAGCACGGGAGGCGGCGTCTGGAAGACGCAGGATGCCGGCGCCACCTGGAAAAACGTCTCCGACGGATTCTTCGGCGGCTCGATCGGTGCCGTCGCCGTCTCGGAATGGGATCCGAACGTCGTCTACGTGGGCGGCGGCGAGGTAACCGTCCGCGGCAACGTCTCGCACGGCGACGGGGTCTGGAAATCGACCGACGCGGGCGCCACCTGGAAGCACATGGGGCTCGACGACTCGCGCCACATCCCGCGCCTGCGAATCCATCCGAAGAACCCCGATCTCGTCTACGCCGCGGTGCTCGGCCACCTGTTCGGCCCGAACGAGATGCGCGGCGTCTACCGCTCGAAGGACGGCGGCGCCACCTGGGAGCGGATCCTCTACGTTTCGCCGGAGGTGGGCGCGGCCGATCTCGTCCTCGACCCGACGAACCCGCGCATCCTGTACGCCTCGACCTGGCGGGTGAAGCGGACGCCGTACAGCCTGGACAGCGGCGGCCCCGGCTCCGGCCTCTGGAAGTCGACCGACGGCGGCGACCACTGGACAGAGCTGTCGGGCAAGAAGGGTCTGCCCAAGGCGCCGCTCGGCATCATCGGCGTCACGGTCTCCCCCACCGACCCGCAGAACGTCTACGCGATCGTCGAGGCGGCCGAGGGCGGCGTGTTCCGCTCGAGGGACGGCGGCGAAACGTGGCAGCGCACCAGCGCGAGCCGCGAGCTGCGCCAGCGCGCCTGGTACTACTCGCGGATCTACGCCGACCCGAAGGACGCCGAGTCGGTCTACGTGGTGAACGTCAATTTCCACCACTCGAAGGATGGCGGCAAGACCTTCTCCGAGATCGAGTCGCAGCACGGCGATCACCACGACCTCTGGATCGCGCCCGAAGATCCGGCGAGGATGATCCTCGCCGACGACGGAGGCGCCGCGGTTTCGAACGACGGCGGGGCGACCTGGAGCTCGATCGACAACCAACCGACGGCGCAGCTCTACCGGGTGTCGACCGACAACGCATTTCCGTTCCGCCTGCTCGCCGGACAGCAGGACAACAGCGCTCTGCGCATCCGCTACCGGTCGTTCGCCGGCGGCGGAATCGGCGAGGACGACTGGGAGGCCACCTCGGGCGGCGAGAGCGGCACCATCGTCGCCGATCCGCGCGACCCGGACGTCGTCTACGGCGGCTCGTACGACGGCCTTCTGGTGCGGCGCAACCACCGCACCAACGAGGTCCGGCAGGTGGACGTCTGGCCGGACATCCCGATGGGCTGGGGCGCGGGCGAGCTCAAGTACCGCTTCCAGTGGAACTATCCGCTGTTCTTCTCGCCCCACGATCCGCGCGTGCTCTACGCCGGGGCGAACGTCCTGTTCGAGACCCGCGACGAGGGAGCCACGTGGCGGGCGATCTCGCCCGATCTGACGCGCAACGACAAGTCGAAGCAGGGCTCGTCCGGCGGGCCGATCACGCAGGACAACACGAGCGTCGAGTACTACGGAACGATCTTCTGCGCCGGCGAGTCGCCGCTGCAAAAAGGCGTGCTCTGGACCGGCTCGGACGACGGCCTCGTCCATCTCTCGCGCGACGGCGGCGCCACCTGGAAGGACGTGACGCCGAAGGCACTGCCGGAGTGGGCGATGATCAACAGCCTCGAGCCGAGTCCGTTCGAGCCGGGCGGGCTCTACCTCGCCGCCACCCGCTACAAGTCGGACGACTTCACGCCCTACCTGTTCGCGACCCACGATTGGGGCGCCACCTGGACCCGTATCGACGCGGGGATCGACCGCGGCCACTTCACCCGCGTGATCCGCGCCGATCCGGAGCGCAAGGGTCTCCTGTTCGCCGGCACCGAGCGGGGCGTCTACGCCTCCACGGACGACGGCAAGAGCTGGCAGGCGTTGCGATTGAACCTGCCGATCGTGCCGATCACCGACCTCGCGATCCGCGACGGCGTCCTGATCGCGGCCACGCAGGGGCGCGCCTTCTGGGCGCTCGACGATCTCGGCTTGATTCGCCAAGTCACGGCCGAGACCGGAAAGCCGACCCGGCGCCTCTACGCCCCCGCCACGGTCCTCCGCCTCCCCGGCGGCGGCCGCCGCGGCGACGACGGTCCCGCCGCGTCGGACGTGGGCACCGATCCGGCGGTCGGCGCCGTCGTCTACTACCGCCTCGACGAAGCTCCGAAGAAACCGATCGAGATCGCGTTTCTCGACGCCGGAGGCAAGGTGCTGCGCAAGTTCACCGGCGAGGCACCGAAGAAGGACGCCTCGGCCGAGGCGAAGCCGGCCGGAACCGAAAGCGGAGCGAAGACCGCCGCGAAGGCCGACGTCCCATCGAAGGACGGCGCCAAGTCGACGGACGACGTGAAAACCGCCGACGCCGCCGCGGTCCCGGACCCGAAGGCCGCCGCGGAGACCAAAGATCCGAAGGACGAGAAAGGCACGAAGGCCAAGAAGGACGCCAAGGCCAAGAAGGAGACCAAGGCGCCCGCCGAGGTCGGCCTGAACCATTTCGTCTGGGATCTTCGGCTCGAGCCGGCGGCGGACTTTCCCGGGATGATCCTCTGGAACGGCATCCCTTCCGGTCCGCGCGTTCCGCCGGGCTCCTACCAGGTCCGCCTCACGGTCGACGGCGCGGTCGAGACGGTCGGGTTCGAGGTGAAGCCCGATCCCCGCTCCTCGGCGAGCGCGGCGGATCTCACCGCCCAGTTCGACTTCCTGGTCGCGGTGCGCGACAAGCTCTCCGAGGTCCATCGCGCGGTCGGCTTCATCCGCGACACCCGCGGCTCGATCGACGCCCTCGCCGAGCGCCTCGAAGGGGACGAGAGAAAACCCGTCCGCGAGGCGGCCGAGGCGCTGGGCAAAGAGCTCGCGGCGGTCGAAGAGGCCCTCTACCAGACCAAGATGGAGAGCCGGCAGGACCCCCTCAACTTCCCGATCCGCTTGAACGACAAGCTCGCCGGGGTGGCCCAGATGGCCGGGATCGGCAACTATCCGCCGACCGCCTCGGCGATCGCCGTTCGCGACGAGCTGGTCGCGGCGATCGACGTCCAGCTCGCGAAGCTGCGCGAGATCGTCGAGAAGCGGCTCCCCGCGTTCGAAGCGCAAGGTCGAGAAGCGGGGGTCACCTTGCTGCCGACCAAGCTCCCCGAGCCGCCGGCCGAGGGCGCCGAGCCCTCCCCGGGAGCGAAGGCGGAAGCCGCAGGCGACTGACCGTTCCATGACGCCACGCGGGCGGGCCTTCCAGGCCGTCCGCGTGGCGGGTCGCATCCGGGCACGGGGCGGTCCCTCCTCACGGCCCCCCCGATTCCCCTCTCCAGGCGCTCCGATCGAGCCGGTTGCGGGATCCGGGAGCCGGATCGAATAGAATCGACCTTCCTGAAATCCGGCGGGCCGCGGATGGCCGGGCCGGAACGCGTTCCCCCCTTTTCGAGCTCGAGACGAGATGATCGCCCTATCGACCGAACCGACGACCGAGCCCAAGGCACCCCGTGCCTCCTATGAGATCCGCGGCTGGGATCTCCGAGATCTCCTGCCCGACCGGAGCGAGCCGGCGATCACCGCCCGCTTCGCGGATCTCGACGCCCAGGTGACCGCCTTCGAGGCGTGCCGGGCCGAGCTTTCGCCCCAGATGGGGCGCGCCGCGTTCCTCGACGTCCTCCATCGCTACGAGCGGCTCGGCGAACTGATGAACCGCCTGGCCGGCTATGCCTCGCTCTGGTTCTCGGAGAACACCGGCGACCGCGACGCGCTGAACTTCCGGAACCGCACGAATCAGATGATGACCGGTTGGGGCAACCGGATCCTCTTCTTCGGCCTCTGGTGGAAGAGCTTGAACGAGACCGAGGCGGCGGCCCTGCTGCCGGACGCGGCGGAGCATCCGGACGAGCTGCATTACCTCCTCGATCTGCGCCG
This sequence comes from Thermoanaerobaculia bacterium, assembly GCA_044226625.1. Lineage (GTDB taxonomy): Bacteria > Acidobacteriota > Thermoanaerobaculia > Multivoradales > UBA5704 > DASYKS01. The sequence continues at coordinate 35,657 of JBGAGQ010000052.1, read as the reverse complement.
TCTGAAGCCACATACCCTCGACGAGCGCTCCGAACAGATCATCAACCTCAAGGACGACAACGGGATCGGCGCCGTCGTCACGCTCTATTCGATGCTCACCAATCGGATCGAGTTCCATCTCGAGGTGGACGGAGAGACCAAGCGCCTCACCCGCGACGGCCTGATGAGCTACGCGTTCTCGCCCAACCCGGAGCTCCGCCAGGCGGCCTATCGCGAGCTGTACAAGGTCTACGGCGAAGAGGCGACCATCCTCGGCCAGATCTACGTCAACCGGGTGCGCGACTGGCACGACGAGAACGTGCTGCTGCGCGGCTACGCCTCGCCGATCGCGGTGCGCAACATCGACAACGACATCCCCGACGAGGCGGTCCAGGCCTTGCTGCAGACGGTGCGCGCGAACGCCCCTCTGTTCCAGCGCTACTTCCGCCTCAAAGCCGGCTGGCTCGGCCTACCGAAGCTCCGCCGCTACGACCTGTACGCGCCGCTCGCTACCTCGGACAAGGAAGTTCCCTACGGCAAGGCGGTCGACCTGGTGCTCGACACCTTCCGGGAGTTCCATCCGAAGTTTGCGTCCCAGGCCGAGCGCGTGTTCGGTGAGCATCACATCGACAGCGAGACCCGTCGCGGCAAGCGCGGCGGCGCCTTCTGCATGACGGTGCTGCCGGCCATCACGCCGTACGTCCTCACCAACTACACCGGGCGCGTGCGCGACGTGGCGACTCTCGCCCACGAGCTCGGCCACGCGATCCACAGCATGCTGTCCGAGCACCACTCGATGCTCACCCAGCACGCCTCGCTGCCCCTCGCCGAGACCGCCTCGGTGTTCGGCGAGATGCTGATCACCGACCGCCTGCTCAAAGAGGAGTCCGATCCGCTCGCTCGGCGGGAGCTCCTCGCCTCCGCGGTCGACGACGTCTACGCGACGGTGCTGCGCCAGACCTACTTCGTCCTGTTCGAGCTCGAAGCGCATGAGGGAATCCTCGCCGGGCGCTCCCTCGACGAGATCTCCGATCTCTACCTCGAGAAGCTCAAGGAGCAGTTCGGCGATTCGGTCGAGGTGTCCGACGAGTTCCGCTACGAGTGGCTGTCGATCCCTCACATCTACCAGACGCCGTTCTACTGCTACGCCTACAGCTTCGGCCAGCTCCTCGTGCTCGCCCTGTACCGCCGGTTCCAGGAGCAGGGAGAGGCGTTCAAACCGGGGTACCTGAAGCTCCTCTCCTACGGCGGCGCCGCGCGCCCCATGGCGATCCTCGCCGAGTTCGGGATCGATCCGACCGATCCCGCGTTCTGGCAGGGAGGCTTCGATCTGGTGCGCGAGAGGATCGACGAGCTGGAGGCGATCCGCCTCTAGCGCCGTCGCGACCATCTCGAAACAAAAGATTTAGGCTAAATCTCCTCTTTTTTAGGTTAGTCGTGGTAGATTTTGACTCCGACGACTGAACCTGAGGCGCATGCCTCTTCCGAGGAGATTCCCATGACGACGTCTACGCCGCCGTTGCGCGACTTTCTGGAGATTCCCTACGACCGCCTGGAGGAGATGAACCTGGCGGCGAAGGCCGACCGGTTGGCCCGGAAGTCCCCCGAGGAGATCCAGGAGGAGCGGATGCGCTACCTCCAGGACGAGAAGCGGATCAAGGCGGTGACGGTCTGCTTCACCGACCTCGAAGGCCGGCTCCACATGTTGGACTACGACAAGAAGTTCCTGCTCAAGTCGGCCGACAACCTGACGTTCGACGGCTCGTCGATCCGCGGCTTTTCGGCGCAGCAGGAATCCGACCTGCGCCTCGCGATCGACTGGCCCGCGTTCTATTGGCTCCCCTCCGACGTGTTCGGACCGGGCAAGGTGCTCGTCTTCGGCGAGGTCCGGGAGCGCGACGGCGCGGCCTACCGCGCCGACCTCCGCGCGCGGCTCAAGAGCTACTGCGACCAGCTCTACGCCGACGGCGGCAAGGTGGCGAACGTCGCGAACGAGATCGAGGGCTTCCTGTTCAAGGGGCGCGACGCCGAGCGGCGCTTCCCCGAGACGGAGCAGTTCGAGTTCATCAGCACGGGCGGCTACTACCACTCGCTGCCGGGCGACGCCCTGCGCCAGTTCATCGACAGCGCGGCCGAGGTGCAGCGCGCGATGGGCTTCGCGAACGAGAAGGACCACCCGGAGGTCGCCCCCTCCCAGTTCGAGATGAACTACAGCTACACCGAGGCGACCATCGCGGCCGATCAGGTGCAGCTCTATAAGCTTCTCTCGCGCCAGGTGGCGGCGCGGATGGACATGACGGCGTCGTTCCTGCCCAAGCCGGTCACCGGCATCAACGGCAGCGGCATGCACACGAACATGTCGATCACCGCGGCGGGCAAGAACCTGTTCTACGACCCGAACGGCAAGGACGGCCTCTCCCCCGCCGGCTGGGACTACATCCAGCGGATCCTCGCCAACGCCTCGGACGTCTGCTTGATCCTCAACTCGAGCGTCAACTCCTACCGCCGGCTCGACCCGCACTTCGAGGCGCCGAACCAGATCAAGGCCTCGCCGATCGACCGCGGCTCGATGGTCCGCATCCCCCTCGGCAACGAAAAATCGGCGCGCGTGGAGGTCCGCTCGATCGCGCCCGACTCGAACCCCTACATGGCGATCTACTCGCTGCTCAGAACCGGCCTCGAGGGGCCGATCGCGGAGGAGGAGTCCGAAGGCAAGCGGCCGCGGACCCGCTTCCTCCCCGACAACATCTACGACGCGATCCGCCTGTTCAAGGGGAGCCGCTTCGCCGCCGACCTGCTCGGCGAAGAAGTCCACGCCAAATACGCCGAGATCAAGCTCGCCCAGGCCGAGCGCTGCCCGAAGGCTTTGGGCACGCTGATCAAAGCGAGCGAGGTTCAGTTCCACCACGAGGTGACGAACCAGTACCTGTGGGGCCGGTTCTAGGCTTCGGCAGGCGGCTGAGGCCCCCCTCCTGGCCTCCCCCCGCAAGCGGGGAGAGGGACGCTCCATTCAGAGGCAGTGGCGACTTCAGGATCTTCCTCCCCCGCTTGCGGGGGAGGATCGAGGTGGGGGTCGGTGCGCGGATCGGCGTACAACGCCCCCCTCCTAGCCTCCCCCCGCAAGCGGGGGGAGGGACCCTCCGCAGGGAGAGCGAGGCGGGAACGGGCGGGGCGCAGAAGTAAGGGCGAAGAGAAGGCCGGGCGGGCCTCCTCCCCCGCTTGCGGGGGAGGATCGAGGTGGGGGCGACTGCCTCACCTTTTCGGGCGCTTCGTGGCCTTCCCCTTCGCTCCCTTCGCCGCCTTCTTCCTCTTCGCGATCTCCACGGCCGCCTCGATCCAGCCGCGCAGCTCGTCGGGATCTTCGAGCACTTCGACCGGCACTTCGCGATAGGGCATCGTCCGCTCGTCGCCGTACGGGTGGAACCAGTCGGTCCCGTGGGCGTCGAACAACACGGCGTTGGTCTCGTCCGCTTTGAAGAACGTCCGGTCGTCGTCGAGCAGTCCGAAGATCAACCCGTCGAGATAGAGCCCCGCGCCGCCGAACATCGTCTTGGCAGTCACCGGCGCGGCACGCTCCAGCTGCTCGAGGGCATACGCGCGGTAGTCGGGGGACAGCGGCATCGGCTTGCCGTCACTCTCCGGCGCTCGCGCCGTTGCCGTTGCCTTCGACCACGTCAAGCCAGGCGTCGAGCGCGCTGTAGAGGTCGCCGATCGGCAGCCGGAGACTCGGCGACTCCGGGTCGATCTCGTCGGTGATCAGAGCGGTCTTCTTGCCGATGACGAGCGTGTGGGCGTTGCCGGTCCATTTCGCGCGTACTCGCTCGCCGGCCACCACCTGGGCGAGCTGCTCCAGGATCTCGCGCCCGACCGCCGCGCTCCCCTGCACCTCGCTCTCGAGAAACGCCACCAACAGACCGCGCCGCGACCGTCGAGAGAGGTCCTCGGCCCGCAGATCGCCGGCCTCGTCGCGAAAGATTCGCAGCAAGCTCGGCTCGGACGAGCCCTCCGACCGAGACGGGTTCCGGTGGATCGCCATGCTCACCTCCTCCCCGATCCCCGAAAGATCGGATACGCCGTGTTGATCCGGCCGTTCTGGTAATACCCTTCGATCGTGAAACCCCGCCCCGAGTCGCCGCGCCATTTCTCGGTCGCCCCGGAGCGCTCGAACGCGGCGAGGATCGCGGCCTGCACCTCGTCCGACGTGAAGTCGTCCGGAAAGAGGGTCGAGGTCTTCTCCAGCCAACGCTCCGATTGGCCGCGGATCTCGACGTTCGCGATATAGACCCCGGCGCGATCCGGGCCGTCGACGACGCGGACGAGGCGCGCGCCCTCGGGATCGACACCGCCGGGCCGGGCGTGGAATCCGACCGGCTTGCCCCGCTTGTTGACCTGCCCCTCGAAGAGGTGCGTGAGGTTGATCGGCGGTTCGGTGTCGCTCCAACGAGCCCTTACGCCGCGCGCTCGGACCTCGCGCTCCGGCCGTGAAGATCGCTCGCGCTCGGCGGGCCGCTGCGCTTCGGATCTCCGTGCCGTCTGCGGGGCACGCTCCTCCCCCGGACCGCCGCCCGAGCAAGCGGCCACGGAGCCCGCCAGCAGAGTGGCGGCCGCGATCCAAATCGGGAGGCGCGTTCGAGCGGGTCGCACGATGCCCTATCCTACTCCGGCCGCCCGCGGCGGCGACGCCACGCGGTTGTCGTGAAGCGTCCTACGGATTACGATCATCGGCTCTGAAGGAACATCTACGAGGAGTACCCTGAATGCTCGAAGTCGGCCAAAAGATCCCTGACGTCAAGCTACTCACGATGGAGCGCGGCGAGGTGCGACAGGTCGCGACCGGCGAGCTCTGCCGCGGTCGCAAGGTAGTGCTGTTCGCGGTGCCGGGAGCGTTTACCCCCACCTGCTCGGACTACCACCTGCCAAGCTTCATCGACCACGCCGACGAGCTGCACGCCAAGGGGGTCGAGGTGATCGCCTGTGTCGCGGTCAACGATCACTACGTGATGGACGCCTGGGGGGCGAGCCGCGGGGTCGGCCACAAGATCGTCATGCTGGCCGACGGCAACGGGGACTTCACGCGGGCGATGGGGCTCGAAAACGACAGCACCCGCTTCGGCATGGGTAAGCGCTCGCGCCGTTACGCCGCGATCTTCGAGGACGGCGTGCTCTCCGCCCTCTTCCTCGACGAGCCGGGGAAATTCGAAAAGAGCGGCGCGGAGCAAGTCCTCGCCGCCCTGTGATCCACTCCGTTTCGAAGCTCGGCCGCGAGCGCGGCCGGTAGGATCGGTCGGCCGGCTTCCGGTGGAACCCGCAGAGGCTCCCCGGAAGCCGCCGAGCCGGCGCGCCTAGTGCAGCGAGCGGCGCGAGATCGGCTTGTCGTTCGGCCCGCCGCCGGTGAAGACTCCCCCTTTGTACGTGCCGTCGTCGTTGAAAAAATGCCAGGGACCGCTGTCGTAGGCGGTGAAGTCGAGGCCACCGTCGCCGTCGTAATCGAGCGGCGCCGGAACGCCGGACGGCGGACCGGTGTAGACCGCCGAGACGATCGCGCCGGTCGTGAAGTCGAACCGCACCCACGCTCCCGCGTTCCACATCACCGGAGACTCGATGCCGTTGCCGACGTAATCGCCGGGAACCGGGATCAGTCCCTGGATGTCGCCGATCCAGATGCCCTTCCTGTAGGTGCCGTCGTTGTTGAAGAAGTGCCAGGCACCCGCCTGGTAGGCCGAGCGATCGGCCTTGCCGTCACCGTCGACGTCGAACGCCAAGCCGAGCGCTCCCGGAGGGCCGGTCCAAAGCGCCGAGGCGATCGCGCCGGTCTGGTAGTTGAAGGTGATCCAGGCGCCGTTGTTGAAGATCACCGGATCGTCCGCGCCGTCGCCGTCGTAGTCGGCGGCCACCGGGTAGATCCCGGGGATGTTGCCGACCCAGATCCCTTTGAGGTAGCTGCCGTCGGCGTTATAGAAGTGCCAGGCGCCGTCGCACAGCTGGGAATAGTCGGTATCGCCGTCGCCGTCGTAGTCCGCGGCCGCCGGGATGCAGTTGCCGCCGGGATTGCCGGTCACCACCTGGGCGGCGGCCGGCAGGCTCACGAGCAGCGAGAAAGCGCCGGCCACCGCGAGGGAGGCGAGCGCGCTCTTCGTGTAGGACATGTTCTTCTCCTGCATAGTCAGAGTTCGCATCTCGAGGTCTGTCGCGATCGTCGGCGTCAGGGAACCGGGAACGAGGCCCAGGTACCGTTCATGTAGAGCTTGACGTCCGAAACTCCGTTGCCGTTGAAGTCCGACGGGGTCGGAGTCGTCCGCACCTGCACCCACGGTCCGAACATGAAGCACTCGGCCGAGATACCGCCGGGCTCGCCGATGTGATCGACCATCGAGTGGACCCACATCACGAGGTCGGCGTTGCTGACGTTCTGCCCGTTGGTGTATGGGGTGAGGTTGATGTCGCAACCGCCCGACGAGTCGTTCAGCTCCGAGGCGCTGTACGCGAGCACCGCGCCGTCGATCTTGCCGAACGTATCGCCCGCGGCGAATCCGTCCTCCGCGTTGCGGCGGACGTAGACGCGGGTCGAGGAACCCGTGCGGCCGAGGCGCCACTGGGACCGCTCGCTGGAGGAGTCCGTCCAGGTGGTCTCGGTCGCGACCCGCGAGCTCGAGGCCGCGCCGATCTTGTCGACGAAGTTGTTCGAGTTGGCGTCGAGGTCGAAGTCGAACCGGAAATAGGCGTGGTGCCGGTGCGTCGAGGCGACGCAGGAGTTGTTGACCGCCGTGATGTCCATGCCGGGGTGGATCCGCCCGTCGGGGAAGAACTCCCAGGTGGAGATGTAGCGATACCAGCCGGCCTGGGCCTGGGAGGTCAGCTTGAGGCTGGTCCCCTTGTCGACCACCGAGACGCCGGAGAACGTGCCGGCGTCCGAGCCCGGATGGTTGCACACCGTGGTGACCGGCGTGGAGGTGCCAGTGCAATAGCCCGACGACGGGGACGGCGCGCACGAGAACGCCCTCTCCTGGTCGAACCAGTCACGGAAGCAGCCGCAGCCGCCCGGACTGTAGTTGACGTTCAGCACCGGGATGCCGCCGTCCTTGAAGATCTTGCGGCCCTTGTAGAAGACGTCCGTGATGCGGATGCCTTCGCCATTGGGCTGCAACGTTTGCGACGGGCGGACCCAGCAGAAGTCCCAGACCGGGTTGACCGCCGGCCAGGTGACGTGGTTCACGCCGGTGCACTGCGCCGAGAGCTGAGACGAGCCCAGGGTCGCGACGCCGATGGCGAAGAGTGCGAGAGCGATGGGGCGGCGCATGGATCTAGTTGCCTCCTAAATCGGTCATCGGGACGATCTGCCCTTGGACGGTCGGACTCTGGTAGTTCCGATTGGCGACCGTCCCTTGGCTCAGATTGACGATGAGGCGATGGGACCAACCGGCGCCAGCTCCGGAGTTCATCAGGTGGATCTGCAGGCAGACGTCTTTCGAGCAGGGATCTCGCTCGATCAGGCTGCGCGCGTAGAAACCGCCGTCGGCGTAGATGTTGGGATCTTTGACCAGGGAGCCGAGCTGCGGATCGCGCGCGACGATGGCGAGCGCCTCTTGGACCTCTTCCCGGTTCGGCTGCACCTGGTCTCGCCGGTCGCGGACCGTGATCGCGCCCGAATCGAGATCGACCTCGACCTCGTTGACCACACCGCTGTCATAGTTGCGGTAGTACAGCACCGCCCGCCGGTACTCTCGACCGTCGTCCTTCTTGGCGACCTCCGCTCCGCCCCGGAGGAACCGCGTCCGGCTCTCTCCAACGTGGCTCTTGACCTCGGGCTGGGCGATCGCCCAGGCGGCCAAGGAGGAACGATCGGAGTCTGAAAGCGGCTCGCCCCCTCGGCTCTCGAGCGCGGGTACCGAAGCGGCGTAACCCGCCCCCGCCCACCCCAAGAGGAGAATGAAAGCCGTGAGACCCTTCGACCTCATGGACTGCTCCTTTCGCGTGAAATGAAGCTTCGTCTGTCGATGTAAACGGTACCTTTTCGATTTCGCCGTCCAGTGTAGGCCCATCGCTCCCCGCTCGGCTAGAGCGGGGCCTAGATCGAGGTCGGCGTCGTCGGCGCCGAGCCGTCGCGCCGCCGCGCCGCGAGCCAGACGCCGGCGGCGGCGAGCGCCAGGGCGAACAGCGCGATGCCCCAGGGACCGAGCGCCGGAACGTCGAGGACCGAGCCGCCGGTCGCGGTCACCGAAAGGGCTTGCCGGCCCACCTCGATCTCGATCGGACCACCATGCGCGCTTTGGGTCCAGCCCTTGGTCACCTGGAGAGCCCGGAACGTGCGCCGATAAACCAGGCGCGCCTCGATGTCGACCACCGCGCCGGGCGGAGCGTTGGCCGGAAGCTGGAACTCGACCTGCGTGGTATCGGTGGCGCCCGAGGGGATCAGGGTGTCGGAGAACGCGCCCCCCTCGGCGTCGATGAACAGCACCGGGCGTACGACCGCCCCTTGACCGTTGATCCGGCCCTCGAGGACCTTCGCGAACCCCTTGCCCGCCATGCCGGCGAGGTCGCCAGGCTGGTCGCCCGGCACGTCGTCGCTACCCCAGAACGGCACGACCGGTCCGGAGACCTGCGGCACCGGCTGGCCGTTCCAGAGCGCGGTGACGACCAGGATCGCGTTGCGGATGGAGACCCCGGTGGGGAACGAGTGGCCGGCTCCGAAGTTCGTCACGTCGGCCGTGACGCGGATCCGCCCCGCGGCCACCTCTTGCGCGCCGACCGTGAGCGACACGTTGTTTTGCAGCATGTCCGGGGTCGAGCCGATGAAGATGTGCTGGCGCCGCTGGTCACCCGGCCGGTCCGTGGGCGAGAAGATGCAGAGCGTGCCCGGCTCGGTCGACTCCGGCATGTGGCAGTTCTGGCAATCGCGGTGCCCCGGACCCGGTGCGGCGAACGACGAGGCCGCCCACTCGCGGTAGGTGTTCTGCCCCGGCGAGCCGGTGGTCGGATTCTTGTACTGATGGCACGAGGCGCAGACCAACGACGAGTCGTGCAGCGTCGAAAGCGAGGTCTTCATCGGCGAGAACGTGACGTCGGGCAGAGGGCCCCAAACGTAGTCCTGCGTCGGGAAGGCGGAGCCGTCGGGGAACCGGTAGGTCGACTTGCCGAGAAGATGCAGCGCGTCGAGGTTGTTCTCGTCGACCGAATCCATCTGGTGGCACGATACGCAGTTGACGCCTTCGAGCGCGTTCGCGTCGCTCACCTCGTCGAGATACGTCCCCCCCGGATTGAAGACGTCGGCCATCGGCGCGTGGCAGGTGGCGCAGAATCCCGTCTCCCCCACGTCGTGGGTCGAGCGGAAGACGTAGCCCGCGCCGCCGCCCGCCGTACCCGAGCCCGAATAGAGGTCGAGCACCCACTCATTGGTCGCCGTGTTCGCGTGGTTGGAGCTCGCCCACTGCGGATAGACCGAATCGTGGCAGTTCTGGCAATAGGTCGCCGACGGAGGCGCGTAGCTCGGATTGCCCGCCGGCGGCAGGACCGGAAGCCGGATGTCGAGCCCGGTGTCGCCGTTGTTCGCGACCACCCCGGCGATCAGATAGTTCGTGGCCGCCGACCGGTTATAGGGCACCGCGGCCGCGAGATCGACGGCGCCCACGGGATTGGCCGCGAGCGTGAAGCTGCCGTCTGCCGCCGTGATCGCCACGACGGAGGGATCGGCGCGCACCTGCACCCGAGCTCCCGCGACCGGCGTACCCGGCGAGCCGCTGCCGGCGACCCGGACGAAGCCGGAGATGTTCGCCCGAGCCGGACCGAACCCCAGGACCAGGGCCAACGCCACGAGCCCTCCCACACGACGACCCACCTTCCCGTTCGCGAGTAGCGCTCCGCTCATCAACGTCCGCCCCTTCGCCAGCCAAAACCAACGATTTGACCGTCGATTATCCGCATCCGGGCCGACCGCGTCCAGAGAAGAGTTGCGCAGATTCCTCTTCCTAGCAGCCGGGCGAGAGCCACCGACGACTGCGTGACGCCCGCGTCGATAGAAAAGGTGCGCCAAACCAGTGGCTGCATTGAGGCTGCACCAAGGCACAGCTTTGCAGAGCCTCAGGAAGAGCGTTACTGTATCGAACACGTGAATGGACAACCGGGGCAGGACGAGGGCGCCGAGGTCCCAGGCGACCTGGGACCATACCGTTTCATTCGCCGACTCGGGAGGGGCGGCATGGGCGAGGTGTTCCTCGCCTTCGACCGCCGGCTCGGCCGAAACGTCGCGATTAAGCGCTTGCGCTTGGATCATGACGGGGGCACAGCGCGGGAGCGGTTTCGCCGCGAAGCTCGGGCGGCCGCGCGGCTCAGCCACGCGTCGATCGTCCAGGTGTACGACCTGATCGAGACGGAGCCGGGCGATTGGATCGTCATGGAGTACGTGGAGGGGCCGCGGCTCACCGATCTGGTGGTCCAGGGACCGCTCCCCCTTCGCGCCGTCCTGCTTTATGGCCGCCAGATCGCCGAAGGGCTCGCGGCGGCGCACGCGCTCGGTTTCGTCCATCGGGACTTGAAGACCGAGAACGTGCTGATCGCCAAAACCGACCCGCCGACGGCGAAGATCCTCGACTTCGGCCTGGTCCGCGAGCTGCCGGCGGAAGGCGACCCCAGCACCGACCCGCTCACCCGCGCGGGAGTGCTGGTCGGCACCCTCCGCTCCGTGGCGCCGGAGCAGGTCTTGGGGCTCGCCGTGGGACCGCGGGCGGACCTCTTCGCGCTCGGCGTGCTGCTTTACGAGATCCTCACCGCCCGCTCCCCTTTCCAGGGCGCCAACGCCGCCGAGACGCTGCACCGCATCGTCGCCGAGCCGTACGCTCCACTCCCTCCCGAGCTGTCAGCCGGCTTCGCCGCGCTGATCGGTCAGCTGCTCCAAAAGGCGCCGGAGCTCCGACCGGCGAGCGCCGGGGAGGTGGCACGGAAGGTCGGTCGCCTCCTCGCCGAGCTGGGCGAAACGATCGAGGAGCCGGGCTCGGACGGTTCGACGACGGCGGTGACCGAGACGCTCCACGTCCAGCCCGCCATCGCCCCGAACGCTCGGGGTTCATCGGGCCTGCGGCGCTTCCCGCCCCGCCACGTCGCGGCGGCGGCGACAATCGCCACATTTCTGCTGGGCGCTGCCTATTTCGGTCTGCTCCAAGCCCCCCTAGCCAAGCGCTCCTCCACCGCGCGCTCCGACGCCGCCCAGCCGTTCCCCGCCGTCGCCCGACCGCTGTCCGTCACGGAACGAAAAGCGCTTACCCAAAAGGCGTGGGCGGCTCTCGACCGCTACGACCTGCCCGGAAACCTAGACCGTGCGGTCGATCTCTTCCACCGCCTGATCGAGGACGATCTCAACTCAGCCCTCGACCACGCGGGCCTCGCGCGTGCCTACTGGCAAAAGCTCGGCGAAGAGGGGGGCGACGCGATGTGGCTCGACCAGGCGCTCGCCGTGGCGCGCCGCGCCGTCGAGCTGGATGGCAACCTCGCCGACGCTCGGGTGAGCCTCGGGTTCATCCTGCTCAAATCAGGGAAGCGCGACGAAGCTCGAAGCGAGCTCGAGAAAGCCCGCACCCTCGATCCTAAGAACGCCGACGCCTATCGCGGGCTCGGAGAGATGCACCAAGCCGCTGAGGAGACCGCCCAAGCCGAAGCCGCCTTCCAGCGAGCGATCGCGCTGAACCCCGCGAGCCGCACGTTCCACGACCTGCTCGGCACCCTTTACTTCCGAAGCGGCCGAACAAAAGAGGCCGAGGCCGAGTACCGAAAAAGCGTTGCCCTAGCACCGGACGGCGTGTACGGCCTCCGCAACCTTGCGGGCGCCTTGATCGCCACCAACCGCCTGCCGGAAGCCACCGAACTCCTGAAGCGCGCCCTTAAGGTTCATCCGGAAGCGACGCTCTACGGCAACCTCGGTACGGTCTACTTTTATCAAGGCCTCTACCCGGCGGCGGCCGACGCCTATCAAAAGGCGCTCGGCTTCCCCGAGGCTGCCAAGCGTCACGACATGTGGGGCAACCTGGGCGACGCCTGGCGCCAGATCCCCCACCGTCGCAACGAAGCCCCGGAAGCCTTTCGCAACGCTGCCCGACTGATCGAACCCGACATCGCCCGCGATCCCAAGAACGCCAAGCTACGGAGCCAGTGGGCGCTCTACCTGGCCAAAGCCGGACAGAGAGACGAGGCCCTTCGCGAAGTCACCCAAGTCGAGACCGCTGAGGGCCGTACGCTCTTCCGCCTGGCGATCGCCAGCGAGCTGGCCGGCGACCGAGTGCGGGCCCTCGAATTTCTCCAGCGCGCATTGCAGCAGGGTTTTTCGCGCGACGAAGTTGGGCGCGAGCCCGATTTGCTGGCCCTGCGGAGTGACACCAGGTTTCAACGGCTCTTGAGTCTAGCTTTTCGCTAGTTTAAGAGCAAAACAGCGGGGGGCCACCCGCTCCGACAAAGATTTCGGGATCATGCCTGCACATTGGATTTCCGGATTGATCTTTGACAGTGAAAGTTAGCTGGAATCTCGCAGGTTGAGTTTGGCTTTCAAACGTGGGGGCATAATTAATATAGCCCGGCATCCCCGCCCAGTATGTCGTATACCCCCTACTGGGGAGTACATAACTAAGGGCTCCTGCTTTAAGCCCAAGACCCTTTAGCTGCGCGGGTTGATCACTGAAGGGACTCGCGATGGTCAAGGGTGCTTCGATAAAGCTGAAATCCAAGTCGAGGGTATTCGGCGCATTTATTGGCGATACAGTAATATTCGTCACCAAAAAGCTGATCCGGTCGCCTTCCTGAACCTGAGTCCACCAGGCTGGAGAACCCTTCCCCGCCGTGGGCACCCAGACTAAGTTTACAGAACCCGCACTGCAAAGCTCATCAACCAACACTTCCAGCACGAAGTTATTCATGTCGTTCTCCTTGAACATGTTTTTGGCGTTGCCGCGACTAGCACGAGAGCAAATAGCGCGCCATCCCTCGAAGCCGTTTCTTCCTCCTGCGGGATAGAATTCCCAACAATATGTCGAAGCTCTCAGCCAGCTCATTCGGCGACAGCACTCAGCTATCGCACTCAGGCACCTTCGCGAGAGAGCCCGGTGGCATCCGCTTGCCCGGACTGACCGTGCTCTACCACCCGACTCTCCGGCGAGTTGGCGAACGGGCGCTCCTCGCCGAGCTTGCGACGGGACGGCCCGAGCTCCTCTCGCGGCTGGAGCCAAGGTTCGCGGCACCAACATCCTCGGCGACATCCCAAGCACTGGGCCATCGCCGGTTGAGTCGCACGCCGTTCCTCCTCGATCCCAGGAGCGACGGCATCCTCCTACGCTCGGCCGAGAACCCCACTCCGATCCTCGCCCACGGCCAACCTGTCGACGGCGAACAGCTTTTTTCTGCGGAGGAGATCGACCGGGGCGTGGTCCTGCTGCTCGGGGGGCGAGTCGTCCTCCTGCTCCACCGAATCGACCCCTACTTCGACTCTTCTCTTCCACGCTTCGGACTGATCGGCGAACACCCCTCTCTGATCGCCGTCCGACGCAGCCTTCAGCAAGCGGCCGAAGCCACCGTCCCCGTCCTTCTCCGTGGAGAGAGCGGCACCGGCAAGGAGCTGATCGCCCAGGCGCTGCACCAGGCCGGACCGCGCCGCAACGCCCCGTTCGTCGCCGTCAACATGGCGGCCGTTCCCGCGAGCCTCGCCGCCGCCGAGCTGTTCGGCGCAGCCCGAGGCGCCTACACCGGCGCCGACCGGAAGCGCGAGGGATTCTTCACCCGTGCCCACGGCGGAACCCTCTTCCTGGACGAAGTCGGCGAGATGTCCGTCGAGGTGCAGACGCTCCTGCTGCGCTGCCTGGAAACCGGCGAGATCCAACCAGTCGGCGAGCCCCCGCGCCGCGTCGACGTGCGCCTCGTCGCGGCCACCGACGCCGACCTCGAAAGCGCGGTCGCGGCAGGCCGCTTCCGCGCCCCACTCCTCTACCGGCTCGAAAGCTTCGGCATCCGCCTGCCCCCTCTCCGCGAACGACGCGACGACTTCGGTCGCCTGCTCGTCGAATTCCTTCGCCAAGAGCTCACCGCAATCGGCGACGAAGCGCTCCTCGAATGCGATCCCCCCTGGCTCCCCGCCGACCTGGTGGCGCGCCTCGCCCTCCACTCGTGGCCCGGCAACGTCCGCCAGCTGAGAAACGTCGTCCGCCAACTCGTGCTCACCAACCGAGGCCGAGACCAGGCCCAGCTCGACGCAACCCTCGCCGAGGCTCTTCGCGAACCGGCCAACGTACCGCCACCGGCTCTGCCACCGACCCCCGCGACGCCCACACCGGCCTACACCCAACCCAGAAAACCCGCGGATATCACCGAAGAAGAGCTGCTCGTCGCATTAAAAGCCACCCGCTTCCGCCCCCACGCCGCCGCAAAGAGGCTCGGCATCCCGCGGCCCTCGATCTACCACCTGATGAACAAAAACCCCAACCTGCGCACCGGCGCGGATCTGAGCCTCGAAGACCTCCAAGCGGCGAAGGAGCGCTTCGGCGATGACGTGGCCGCCATGGCGGCGGAGTTCGGGGTCTCGGAGCAGGGGTTGAGGCGGCGGTTGCGGCAGGTTGGGTTGGGGTAGGTCGCCGATTTGTGCAGTTCGGTTGACGTTGCTGGACGTTCAGAGACGTTCAAGAACGTTTAGCAAACGCCCAGGGCGACCACCTTTCTCAACTCTCGCGGAGCACGACCTTGAAGTCGATGGACTTTCTGCTAGGTTCGACAACGGTAGCTCTGTCCCGGAAAGTTCTTGGCCGTGACTGTCTACCTGGCCCACGGTGCATCAGCCAAAGTGGTGTGCATCGGAAGAGTAGTACTGCGTTGAATCTGGCATCAACGCTGCACTACTCAGTGATCGAACGGCGCCATCTCGGCACGGATTCAACGCCAAGGAGAAGTGCATGCCTTCTAACGTGACTGCTTCCCAAAACCCACTGACTGGCACATGGATAAGCATGGTCGGATCGACCCTCATTCTGCAAGTCGGTTCCGAGTCCGATCCAGCGGCAATCACGGGGACTCTAACAAGCACGCAATACGATCCAAACTTTCCGGCTCAAGTTTATGGGTCCGTCTATCCAACTGAAAACCCCCAGGGCTTCGTACCGGTGGCCTTTACAGCCTATTGGCCACCTGTTCCGCAGAAAAATTGGGGCCCTTCGGTGACGAGCTATACTGGCCAGTACTCCAATACCGGATCCGTCAAAAAGATTGAAGTCATTTTCCTTGAGGAGAACCAGGCTAACGCACAGAACACTGCGCTTTGGGAATCAACAGGAATTGGGTACGACATTTTCACGCCCTCTTAGCTTGGTGATCGATCAATAATTCCCAACAACTAATGCCGGGATGAGACCTGACCGAACGGTAAAGAATCGCGAGGTCAGGACTCCGTCTTCTCGGCCAGGTATTCGTCGAATTGAAGGATATGATTTGCTGCGGGCATCCGTACTATGACGCACTGAATCGGCCGGTGTCGAAGCAGGGATTCGACGAGGCGGTCGAGCGTTTGTGCCGACTTTTCTATGCTGAGCGGCGAGGACAGCCGTCGCTGCCGCCAGCGATTTCCTTTCGCTTGCTCTTGGTGGGCGGGGGCATCGATTCGGAACAGGGGATCGCGTGGCGGGTAGCCGACTCACTGACGCTGCGGGATCTTCTGGGCTACGAGCTGTCCGAGCAGCCGCCCAATCATTCGACGATTTCACGCAACCGGCGCCTGAGCACGGTCGAGGTTCACGAAGAGATTCGTGCCTGAGCGGTCACCGTGTTCGGACGCGAAGGGCTCTTGTCGGGCAAAACGCTGGGCATCGACGCCACGACGCTGGAAGCCAACGCGGCGCTGCGCTCGATCGTCCGTCGCGACAGCGGCGAGAAGTAAGAGCGCTCGAGGCGGCGCCCTGATGAGGAGTCGAGGCGAACGGATCGAGCGAAGCTTCGCTCGCGTCTACGATACGGGAAGCCTGCCGCGAGCGCATCTGCGGAGCCACGCCACCATCCTCAAGCGCGCGCGGCGACGGGGTCAGACCTTCGGCGCGACGTCCAGAAGATCGGTGAGAACTAGGGACCTCACCACTCGTTTAAGCCGTCCTTGCTGAGCCCATCACGATCACCGTGTCGCCGAGGTCGACCAAGCGATGGAGGAGGCGACGAGCTTACCGACGTCGTCGAAGTGGAGGCCGGTGGTCGGCTCTTCGAGGAGGTAGTAGATGGTCTTGCCTGTCGACGCTTACACAGCTCGCGGGCGAGCTTCACGCGCTGGGCCTCACCGCCGGAGACCGTGGTCGCGGGCTGGCCCCGGTAAAGACGCCGGCTTTTCGGTTAAGTAGTCGTCGAGCTGAAGAATACGGGCGCCGACGCGTCGGCGCTACCAAAAGCGGCGCTTCGTCGCCGCACTCCAAGCGGTTGGGACGGCGGGAGCGAAAGCGCCGGATCCCGTTTGCATAGCTCCGATCGAGAGGGCGTGATCTTATTCATTCGCCTTCCCCGTTCAGAGGATCGTTTCGAGGCCCGAGCCCGGCAAGTCCTAAACTCAGGGGAAATACGGGGAAGGGCGAGGAGATACCCCGAATCGCGCCGGACCGGCGCTGTCGGCCTCGGAAAGCGAGCGTCGGCTCCAGGAAGTGACTTCCCACGCCAGGAAGTCACTTCCCGTCCCAGGATGGGAACATCCGTCCCAGGATGGGAACATTCGTCCCAGGATGGGAACAGCCGTCCCAGGACGGGAATAACGGTCCTAGAATGGGAATATCCGTCCCAGGATAGGAATATCGGTCCCAGGACGGGAATATCCGTCCCAGGACGGGAATATCCGTCCCCTCTTGGGAGAAGCGGGCCCAGGATCGGAGCAGCGGCCGCGGATACGCGCTTTGCGCCGTGGAATTGGGCGATGCGCCGCGCAACAGGCTCATGCGCCGAGGAAAGCGGCTATCCGCCGCGAAACTCGGCAGCCCGCCGCAGAACAGGCGGACCTTCTCGAACCGGCGAAGAGCCCCGAAATGCGGGCGCTTCTCGAAGCGGCCGAATAGGGGCTCGCTCAGTCCAGGTCTATGGATCAGGTTCAGCTCCCAAGGCCGAACGAAGCGAACGGGAACGCCGTCCTCCACCTTATCTTGCCGCAGCGACGCGTTGCCTAAGCAGGCGGGACGACACGCTTCGAGGAAGCTGTGCGTTCCTCGCGAGATCGTCGGACGGAAGAACTCGGCGGCTTTGACTTCGATCGCCACCATCCGCTCCCCTCGCAACACCACGAAATCGACCTCGGCACCGTTTTTCGAGCGCCAGAAACGGATGTCGATGAGAAGGTCCAGGCGCTTGGCCACCTCGTTGAAGACCGCGTTTTGAGGACGAACGCTTCCACCAGATAGCGCAGAGCCAGGGTAGCCTGAGCGATGAACCAGGTCAACGGTCAGAGTGCCTGACGATTTTCCTGGTTAATCGTCAGGGGGCCTGACGATTTTCCTGGTTGATCCGGAGAACTCTTACTTTTTCGTCGCCCGTTTCTTCTTCGGCGCGGCGGCTGGGGCGGAGCGCCCGAGCAGCGGCTTCAGGTACTGCCCCGTGAAGCTCTCTTCCACCGCCGCCACTTCCTCCGGCGTTCCGGAGGCGACGATGCGCCCCCCCTTCTCCCCTCCCTCCGGACCGAGGTCGATCACCCAGTCGGCGACTTTGATCACGTCCAGGTTGTGCTCGATCACGATCACCGTGTTGCCGAGGTCGACCAGGCGTTGGAGGAGGGCGACGAGCTTGCCGACGTCGTCGAAATGGAGGCCGGTGGTCGGCTCATCGAGGAGGTAGAGGGTCTTGCCCGTCGAGCGCTTGCACAGCTCGCGGGCAAGCTTGACGCGCTGCGCCTCGCCCCCCGACAGCGTGGTCGCCGGCTGGCCGAGCCGGATGTAGCCGAGCCCGACTTCGCAGAGCGTATCGAGGATGCGGTCGACGCCGGGGATGTTGCGGAACAGCTCGCGCGCCTGCTCGACGGGGAGGTCGAGCAGCTCGGCGATGTTCAGCCCCTTGTAACGCACCGTGAGCGTCTCGCGGTCGTAGCGCTTGCCGCCACAGACTTCGCAGGTGACGTAGATGTCGGGCAGGAAGTGCATCTCGATCTTGTTCTGCCCGTCGCCCTTGCATGCCTCGCAGCGCCCGCCGGGAACGTTGAAGCTGAACCGCCCGGGCTTGAAGCCGCGGACCTTCGCCTCCGGCATCATCGCCATCAGGTTGCGGATGGGATTGAAGACGTTCGTGTAGGTCGCCGGGTTCGAGCGCGGCGTGCGGCCGATCGGACTCTGGTCGATCGCGATCACCTTGTCGAGCTGCTCGAGCCCGACAATCCGCTCGTGGTCGCCCGGCTTGTCCGTCGCCTTGTAGAAGTGCCGGGCGAGCGACTTGTAGAGGATGTCGTTGACCAGCGTGCTCTTGCCGGAGCCGGAGACGCCGGTCACCACGGTGAGCTTGCCGAGCGGGAACGCGACGTCGAGGTCTTTCAGGTTGTTTTGGGTCGCCCCTTCGATCACCAGGGGCTTGCCCTTGCCGGGCCGACGCTCGGCCGGGATCGGCACCGCGGCGGTCCCCGCGAGGTAGTGGCCGGTGAGCGACTTTGGGTTCGCGGCGATCTCCTCCGCCGTCCCCTCCGCCACCACCTCGCCGCCGTGGACCCCCGCGCCGGGGCCGAGGTCGATCACCCAGTCGGCCGCGCGGATCGTGTCCTCGTCGTGCTCGACGACCAACACCGAGTTGCCGAGGTCGCGCATCCCCTGGAGCGTGGCGAGCAAGCGCGCGTTGTCGCGCTGGTGGAGGCCGATCGACGGCTCGTCGAGGACGTAGAGAACGCCCATCAGCTTGCTACCGATCTGGGTCGCGAGGCGGATGCGCTGGCTCTCGCCGCCGGAGAGCGTCGCCGACGAGCGGTCGAGCGTGAGGTAGCCGACGCCTACGTCGTCCAGGAAGGCGAGCCGGTCGGAGATCTCCTGGAGGACCTTACCGACGATCGTCCGCTCGCGCTCGGACAGGTCGAGCGCCCAAAGGAAACGGCGCAGGTCGGCGACCGAGCGCGACGACAGGGTGTCGATCGGCTGCCCGGCGACGGTGACCGCGAGCGCCTCGGGCCGCAGGCGCCGCCCCTGGCAGTCGGGGCAGGGGTTCACCGACATGAAGCGCTCGATCTCCGCCCGCACGGACGGCGATTCGGTCTCCTTGTAGCGCCGCTCGAGCAGCGGGATCACGCCCTCCCACGATCCTTTCCACTTGTACGTCGACTTGCTGCTCTCGAGCTTGAAGGTCAGCTCCTCGCTGTTGCCCTGGAGGATCGCCTCCTGGGCCAGCTTGGGCAGCCGATTCCAGGGGGTCGCCATCGAGAAGTTGAGCGCCTTGGCGAGCGTGCCGATCATCCGCATGCGCCAGGACTTCGACCCCTCCGGCCAGGGGGCCACGGCGCCGGCGTCGATCGAGCGCTCCGGGTCTGGGATCACCTTGTCCGGATCGACCCCCATCAGCGTGCCGAGCCCCGAGCAGGTGGGGCACGCCCCATACGGGCTGTTGAACGAGAAGAGCCGCGGCGTGATCTCGGTGAGACCCGTTCCGCACTCCGAGCAGGAGTAGTTCTGCGACAGCGTCTCTTCCGGTTGCCCCTCGGGCGCCAGCACGATCAGGCCGCTCGAGACCTTGAGGCCCACCTCGATCGAATCGGCCAGGCGCTTCTCCACCCCGGGCTTGATCACGATCCGGTCGACCACGACGTCGATCGAGTGCTTCTTCTGCTTGTCGAGCGTCGGCGGCTCGCCCGAAAGCTCCACCATCTCGCCGTCGATGCGCACCCGGTGGAACCCCTCGCGCGCCATCTGCGCGAGCTGCTTCTTGTACTCGCCCTTCTTGCCTCGGACGAACGGTGAGTAGAGGACGAGCCGCGTCCCTGCCGGCAGCTCGAGCGCCCGGTCGACCATCTGCTGCACCGTCTGCGGGCGGATGATCGCGCCGCAGCTCGGGCAATGCGGCGTGCCGATCGAGGCGAACATCAGACGGAGGTAGTCGTGGATCTCGGTCACCGTGCCCACCGTCGAGCGCGGGTTTTTGGAGACCGATTTCTGTTCGATCGAGATCGCGGGCGACAGCCCCTCGATCGAATCGACGTCCGGCTTCTCCATCTGCTGCAAGAACTGCCGGGCGTACGAAGAGAGCGACTCGACGTAACGCCGCTGCCCCTCGGCGAACAGCGTGTCGAAGGCCAGGGACGATTTCCCGGAGCCGGACACCCCGGTGATCACCACCAGGCGGTTCCTCGGGATCTCGACGTCGATGTTCTTGAGATTGTGCTCGCGCGCGCCGCGGACGGAGATCGATTCCATAGAGCGGAGCATCCTAACCCGGGGAGGGGTGCGAACATTCCCAGGGGTCCCGCGCCCAGGCGGGAACGACCCGAGCGCCCCCTCCCGTCAGATCCCTCCGAACCAGGGATACCCCTGATCCTCCCAGTAGCCGCCCGGGCGTTCGGCGGTCCAGGTGACCTTGGTGAGGTATTTGGTCATCTTGTAGCCGAGCTTGACGGGGGAATACAGCCGTAGCGGCGCGCCGCGGGGGGCCGTGAGGGGTTGGTCGTTGAGCGCGTAGGCGAGGATCGTCTGCGGGTGCATCGCGCTCGGGAGGTCGAAGCCGTTGTAATAGCCACGGTCGAAGGAATCGAAGCGGAGGTAGCGGGCGGCGGGGAGCGGCTCGGCGAGCGCGGCGATCATCGAGAACGGCACGCCCGTCCAGGTGCCGATCGCGGACCACCCTTCGACACAGTGGTGCTTGACCGTGTAGGTGATCCGCGGCAGCGACTCGATCATCGCGAGGGTCAGGCGCTGCGGTTTCGCGATCAGGCCGCCGAGCTCGAGCGCCCAGGCGGCGGGATCTTCGAGCACAGGAGCGCCGGGACGCGAGATGTAGTAGGCGGGAAAGGCCCGTTCGGGGGTCCGCTCGGAGAGGGCGTAGGTGGGTGCGGGTTGGCCTCGGGAAAAGAGCAGGTGCTCCCCCACCCAGTCGTTCGCCCGCGAAACGGCGGCGAGCGCGGGGCGGACGATTTGGGCTCCCTTCCGGCCGCAGCCGGCGAGCAGGCCGAGCCCGGCGCCCGTAAGGCCGAGGCGGAGGAGGTCGCGGCGCGACCAGCGGCTCGGGTCGCCGGTTGGAACGTCCATTCCGGCGTCGATCTCGATCTGTTTCGAGGGATCAGTCATGGCTCGGGAACCTCCCCCGGTACCGGCCGGTGATCATGGCGCGCAGCGAGGCGGGATCGACGACGAAGACGAGCAGCACGTGAAGGAACGTGAAGGCGACGAAGATCCAGACCGCGAGGAAGTGCCAGTAGCGCGCCCGTTCGTAGCCGCCGAACAGGGTGGTGAGCCAGGAGAGCTGCACCGGTTTGTAGATCGCGAACCCGGTCGCCGCCGAGAGCGCGCCGAGCAGGAAGATAAAGGTGTAGGCCGCCTTCTGGAGCGCGTTGTGCTTGCCCTGCGGCGGGTGCTGCTTCTTGAGCCGAAGGTAATAGAGCTGCATCGCCCAGGCTTTCGGCACGTCGCGGGGACGGAACAGGAGGCTCTTCCACTCGCCCGAGACGACGAGAAAGGCGAGATAGAACAGGCCCGTGAGGACGAACGGCCAGGCGAGCGCGAAATGCCAGTTGAGGCCTCCGGCGAGCCAGCCGCCGATCCGGACCGCCGCCGGGAAGCGGACCCCTTCGAACGGATTGGGGCCGAGCGGCGGCGCGCCGCGCAGGCCAAACCGGGGGAAGGCGCCGTAAATCTGGAGCCCGCTTCCGACCATCCCGACGAGCAGGAGGACGTTCGCCCAGTGGGTGAGGCGCGCGGGCCAGCGGTGCCGGATCACGTCCGGGGCGGGGGTCTTCTCGGCCGGCTTCTCGTTCTCCGCCATCGGTCCTCCTCCCCGATCCTTTGCCGGAACCGGTCCGGCGGTTACCGGGGCTTCACGCGAACAGCATCGCCACCCCGCCCACAGCAAGGAGCGCGCCGCAAAGGCTCGCGAAGCTGAACCGCTCGCGTCCGAGGAGGACGACGACCGGGAGGATCAAGACCGGCTGGATCGCCATAAGGCTCGCGGCGACTCCCGCCTCGGTCCGCTGGACCGCGACGAGCGAGAGACCGACGCCGAGGAACGGCCCGAAGACCGCGCCGAGCGCCGCCCAGCCGACGGCCGCGCGGTCGGCGAGGGCCGTCCGCATCTTGCCTCCCCAGCGCAGGATCAAAGCGACCAAGACGAACCCGGCGAAACCGGCCAGCACCCGGATCTGCGTCGCCGAAAAAGGGTCGAAGGCCCCCATGCCGATCTTCGAGAGGACGAGCCCTCCGGCCTGACCGAGAGCCCCTGCCGCGCCCAGCAAGAGACCTCGGGTGCGGTGCCCTGGTACCGGATCGGGAGTCGGGTCGGCGATGTCCGAACTGGGGAGCGCGGACGGCGAGGCGCTCGGCCTGGCGGCGATCGCGACCGCCACGCCGCAGCCGATCAGGAGCATGCCGAAAAGGTCACGCGCGCCGAGCGTCTCGCCCAGGAACGCCCAGCCGAGCAGGGCGGCGAACGGAGGCGCAAGGCACATCATTACCGAGGCGAGGCGAGGCCCGATGTGGACGAACGCCTTGAACAGGCAGAGGTCGCCGAAAGTGAAGCCGATCAGCCCCGAGACGGCGAGCCATCCCCAGGCGCGCGCTCCGGCGTCGAGCGGCAGGACGCCTCCCATTCGGATCGCGTGGAGGGCGGTGAGGATCACCGAGGCGAGCGCCATCCGGATCAGGTTGGTCGACAGCGAGCCGATCCTCTTGCCCGCGCTCTCAAAGGAGAGCGCCGACACCGTCCAACAGGACGCCGTTCCGAGCGCCGCGAGCTCGCCGATCCGGGTTGCCAGCATCCGCGGGAGTGTATGCGACGGGCGCCCGCTGCTACACTCTGGGAAGGAGCCGACGCCCTCCAGGAACCCCTTCGTGAACCTCACTCCGGAGCTGATCGCCGACATCCTGGTGCGCCAGGGGCATCTGCTCGCCGACGACGGCGAACAGATCAAGAAAGACGCACGCCAACAGCTGCCGAGCCGCATGCGCTCGCATCGGACGTTCGAGCAGAAGGCGGTCGCCTACGACCTGGTGACCGGTTTGAACCTGCCCGACCGCAAGAACGGCGGTGGCCCGCTCGGCGAGCAGGAGATCGCCAAGGCGATCGCCGCGGACGCGAAGCTCCCCCACTTACGGATCGACACCCTCACCCTCGACGCCGACCTGATCGAGTCCAAGGTGTCGCGGCCGTTCGCGCGCCGCCACCGGATGATCCCCCTCTCGATGGTCGGCGGCCGCTTGAAAGTCGCGTGCGCGAACCCCTTCGACATGGAGGGGATCGACACGCTACGCCGGATCGCCGGGCGCGAGGTCGACCTGGTGGTAGCTTCCGAACCGGACATCCTGAAGGCGATCACCGAGTTCTACGGCCTGCGCCACTCGGTCAAGCGCGCAGAGCGCGACCTGAACACCGGCATCGACCTCGGCAACCTCGAGCAGCTGGTTCGGATGAAGTCCGAAGCCGAGATCGAGTCGAGCGACCAGCACGTCGTCAACGCCGTCGAGTTCATGCTCCAGCACGCTTTCGACAACCGCGCGAGCGACATCCACATCGAGCCGCGCCGCGACCAGAGCCTGATCCGCATCCGCATCGACGGTGTGCTGCACGACATCCAGGTGATGCCGAAGATCGTCCATAACGCCGTGGTCTCGCGGATCAAGACCATGTCGCGGCTCGACATCGCGGAGAAGCGCCGGCCGCAGGACGGGCGGGTGAAGACCACGCGCGGCGGCAAGGACGTGGAGCTGCGCGTCTCGACGTTGCCGGTCGCGTTCGGCGAGAAGGTCGTGATGCGTATCTTCGACCCGGAGGTCCTGATGCAGGACCTTCCCGGGCTCGGCTTCTACCCGGAAGAGCTCCAGCAGTTCCAGGATTTCATCACCCGGCCGCACGGCATCATCCTGGTGACCGGCCCCACCGGCTCCGGCAAGACGACCACGCTCTATTCGGCGTTGCGGACGATCGCCACCCGCGAGATCAACATCACGACGATCGAAGACCCGATCGAGATGGTCTACGAGGATTTCAACCAGACCGCGGTCCAGTCGAAGGTCGGCATCACCTTCGCCGCGGCGCTCCGCCACATCCTGCGCCAGGACCCCGACGTGATCATGGTCGGCGAGATCCGCGACGCCGAGACCGCGCAGTACGCGATCCAGGCCGCGCTCACCGGGCATCTGGTCTTCTCCACCCTCCATACCAACGACGCCGCCTCTTCGATCAGCCGCCTGATCGATCTGGGCGTCGAGCGGTTCCTGATCAGCTCGACGCTGATCGGCACGATGGCCCAGCGCCTGCTAAGGCGCATCTGTCCTCATTGCGGAGTCGAGAGGCACCTATCTCCGGATGAGGTGACGACCCTCCGACTGACCGTCCCGGCCGGCAAACGGGTCAAGGTGAAAGAGGGAGCCGGCTGTCACGAGTGCCGGAGCACCGGTTATCTCGGCCGTACCGGCATCTTCGAGATCCTGCCCATCGACGAGGCGGTCAAGGCGCTGATCGTCCAGGGCTCCGACGCCCCGGAGATCAAGCGCGAGGCGCAGAAGAACGGCATGCGCACGCTCCGTCAGTCCGCCCTGCGCAAGCTCGCTGAGGGTACGACCTCGTTCGAAGAGGTGGTCCGGGTCACCGGGATCTGAAGACGTACGGCAACCCTCGCTCCGCAGCGGGCTCCTGAGCCTCGATTCGGCGCGGGCTCCAGGGAGGGAAGAAATGGTAAACGAAGAGACGCGACAGCCGCAGGCGGAGTCGGAGTCGGAGTCGGCAGCATCGATCGAGCCGGGTCTCGACCGCCGCCAGTTTCTGGGCCGCGCGGGCGGGATCGCCGCGGGCCTGTCGGGCGCATTGACCGGGAGCACGGTGGGCCTCGGGCTCGCGGCGCTCGGCGGACGACCCGCACGCGCCGACGAGATCTCGCCGACCAAGGGCTCGAAGCGCGCCGAGGCGGCCTACAAGATTCGCGTCGAGGCGGCGGAACGGGACCGCAAGCTCGGCATTCCCGAGCATCCGACCAACGGCGACGAAGAGCTCTACCCGACCCGCATCGGCAATTTCACGAAGACCCTCCCCCACAACGAGTTCGGCGAGGTCGACCCGGCCGCCTACGAGGCCCTGCGCAAGGGGATCGCGGCGGGAGACTTCGCCGCCCTCGAAGCGGTGCCGAAAGGCGGTCGCGCCGGATACCAGGATCCGCTGGGTGGGCTGGCCTATAACCTCGACGGCCCGGATCCAGCAGCCATCGTGACGCCCCCGCCGCCGCCGATCGCGAGCGCCGCTTACGCCGCCCAGCTCGCCGAGCTCTACTGGATGGCGGTCCTACGCGACGTTCCCTTCCTCGAATACGGTTCGAATCCGCTAGTTCGCCAGGCGTGCGAGGACCTGTCGCGCTTCACCGGCAACGTCGGCGCGCGCGTGAACGACAAGGTGACGCCGCAGACGCTGTTCCGCGCCCCCTACCCGGGCGTCGCCGACGGCCCGCCGGTATCTCAGATCCTGATGCGGGTGTTCCGCTACGACGGCATCCCGATCCTGCCGAAGATCAGCACGGGGCCCGCGGAATCGGACTTCCAGACCAGCGTCTCGGAATGGCTGAACGCCCAGAACGGCTTCGACCAGGCGCCGCCGACCGAGGAGCCGCGCGACCCGGTCGCGCGCTTCCTCCGCTGCGGGCGCGACCTCGCGCGACTGTCGCTCCAGGACGAGATCTACTCCCTCTACCTGCGCGCCTGGATGGTCCTCGGCGCGGTGCCTGGCGCCAAGGCGGCGTTCTCGAGCCCGTACACGGGAAGCAAGCGCCAGTGGGGCTTCGCGACGCTCGGCACCGCCCACCTCGCGCAACTGGTCGGCGGCACGCGCGTGACGCGCAACGCCTTCCATGCGAAGTGGAACGTCCATCGCTATCTGCGGCCGGAGGCGGGGGCCGGGTTGGTCCACTTCCGCAAGACCGGCAAGCGCGACTACCCGATCCACGACTCGCTGCTCAGCTCGCCGGTGCTCGATCTGATCTTCGAGGCGAACCACAAGCGCAACCGCGACCGTCAGCAGGCCGACGAAGGAACCTATCTGCTGTCGCAGGCGTTGCCGTTCGGCTGCCCCACTCACCCGTCCTACGTCTCGGTCCACGCGACGATCGCCGGGGCTTGCATCACCTTCCTGAAGGCCTGGTACGACGAATCGGCACCGTTCCCCGATCCGGTCCAGGCGAGCCCGGACGGTACCGAGCTGATCCCCTACGTGCCGGGCAAGGACGGCCCGCCGCTCACGATCGGCGGCGAGCTCAACAAACTGTGCAGCAACATCACCCTCGGCCGCAACGCGATCGGCGTCCACTATCGCTGCGACAGCGAGGCGGGCAACCGGCTCGGCGAGGCGTGCGCCCTACGCGTGCTCGCCGATCAGAAGCCGACGCTGGCCGAGCCGCTCCAGGGCTTCCAGCTCACCCGCTTCAACGGCGAGAAGGTGTCCATCTAGGAGCCTGCTTCCGGCGACGAAGGGGCGGAGCTTGCCTCCGCCCCTACAAAGGTTGGCGAGTTTCCAAGAAGGCGGTGGGGGAAATTAGGCGAGGGCGCGCGCCGATTCCGGACGCCGGTCGCTTTCCACCTTGCCGTAGTCGAGCTTCACGATCCGGTCGGCGGCGTCGTAATAGTGGTCGTCGTGACTGATCACGAAGACGGTCTTTCCCCGCTTCTTGAGCGCCGGCAGGATCTCGCGGTAGAAGACCTCCTTGAAGGTCGGGTCCTGGTCCGCGGCCCATTCGTCGAACAGGTAGATCGGCCGATCCTCCAGATAGGCGGTGAGGAGCGCGAGGCGCTTCCTCTGCCCTTGGGAGAGGTCGAGCGTCGAGAGCTTTCCGCCCTCGATCTTCACCTTGCGGTCGAGCTGTAGCTCGCGCAGGTAGCGCAGCGCACCGGCATCCGGCGCCCCGTCGCTCCCGACTTCGAGCCCGAGCAGGGTATCGAACAGGTAGAAGTCGGAGAAAACCACGGCGAAGCGCTGCCGGTAGGCGTCGCGACCGGCGTCGTCGACGGTCACGCCATCGACCCGGATCTCGCCGCGCTCCGGCGGATAGAGACCGAGCAACACCTTGGCGAGCGTCGTCTTGCCGCTGCCGTTGCCGCCGATCAGGAAGACCAGCTCGCCGGGCGAGAACGCGAGGTCGATCGGCCCGAGGGAAAACGTCTCCCCCGAGGCTTCGCTCCGGTAGCTGTGCTCCACGCCGACCAGCTCGAGCGTGCGCCAGGGGGCCGGCGGAACGTCGTCCGCCTCTCTCTCGGGCGAGGCCGAGCCGAGCGAAAGGCCGAGCTCGTCGATCTTCTGGATCGCGATGCTCGCCGTGGTGAGGCGCGGGATCGCGGTGAGGATCCCTTCGAGCGGCGTCATCATCGCGATCAGGGTCACGCTGTAGCCGAGGAGGACCGGCAGCGGCGTCGGCCAGCGCTGCGGTACCACGAAGAGCAGCAGGCCGATCGCGACGAAGAAGAGGACCTGCCCCCAGCTCGAAGCGGCCGACCAGACGTAGGTGCCGACGGTGATCAGGCGACGTAGCGAGCCGGCGGTCGGCTCGATCTGTCGGTCGAGCATCGCGCGGCGCCGATTGCGGTGCATCTTGAGCTCTTTGGCACCTTCGGTCACCGCGCGGATCTGCTGCAGCAGGACGTCCCACAGCTCTCGCGCCTGGCGGCCGATGGCGAACGATTTGGCGAGCGGCACCCGGTAGCTCACCAGGCCGACGACCATGAATCCGAGCAGGAAGCCGAGCATCCGCGGCGAGAGCCAGCCGAGATAGACGAGGCAGGTCGAGAGCACCCCCACGTGCATCACGATCTGCGGCACCATGAGCAGCGCCTCCGTGATCGCGCCGAGGTCGTTCGTCAGGCTCGCGAAGATCTTCGCCGGGCCGAGCCGCTCGAGCTGGCGGATCGGCACCGCGAGCACGTGACGGCACCAGGCGAGACGCATCCGGTAGAGCGTCTTCTGGGTGAGGTTCACCAGCAGGGCGGTCGAGGCGAAGCGGAGGATCGGCAGCCCAAGGCAGAGGCCGACGAACGCGTAGATCGCCCGCTGCCCGCCGAGCACCCGAGAGAGGCCGCCCGAACCGGTCAGGGCCCCGTTGATCAGCGCGATCAACCCGGTAGTCGCCATGCCGCTCAGGAGGCCGGTGATCACCACCAACCAGAGCATCGGACGCGAGCCGCGCACCTGCCGCGAGAGCGCGAGGGTGAACTTCAGGACGCGAAACAGCTGCAGCATGGCCTCTCCACTTCGACGGGGCTAGATCGGACGAAACCGGGACCGGGCGCGGTCATTCCTGGCGCAGCGCGAGGATCGGGTCGAGACGCGACGCCCGGCGAGCGGGCCAGACGATCGCGATCGCCGCGACCGCGACGAGCAGGCCGACCACCGAGACGTAGGTGAGGGTCGATCCGACCGCCACCCCGTAGAGCAGCTTCTGGATCAGGTGCGTGAGGCCGTAAGCGAGGGTGAGCCCGAGGATCACACCCACCGCGACGAGGGCGAGCCCGCTCTTGGCGAGCTGCCCCAGGATCGTTCCGCGGTCGGCGCCGAGGGCCATCCGAAGCCCGATCTCGCCGGTCCGCCGCACGACCATCTGCGCCACCACGGAGTAGATGCCCACCGCCGCGAGGATCAGCGCGAGCCCGCCGAACGCGGCCAGCAAGATCGCCGAAAGGCGCGGCCGCGCGAGCACGTCCCCGAGCCGCTGCTCCATCGTCGCCACGTCCCCCACCGGCTGGTCGCGGTCGATCGCCCGGATCGCCGCGCGTACGGTCCCGGTGAGCTGGAGCGGATCGCCCGTCGCGGAACGGACGGCGAGGAAGACGGTCCGCTCGGGCTGCTGCGCCTCGGGAAAATAGATGTTGCCCTCCGTGCTCGCAAGCTCCGTCGGGCCGCCGTCGCGCACGTTGCCCGCCACCCCAACGACCGTGCGCCACGGGAACATCCCCTCCGGCGCGTCCGGTGGTCCGAGGCGGACGCGCCGGCCCAGGGGATCTTTGCCCGGCCAGAGGTTCTCGGCGAGGCGGCGGTCGAGGATCGCGACCAGCCCGGCACGAGCATCGTCCGCGGAGGTGAAAGCGCGCCCCTTCTCGATCGGGATACGCAACGCCGAGAAGTACCCGGGCGTCACCGAGCGGAGGCCCGGCGCCGGCTGCGATTCGCCGATCGTCGTCGGGCGCCCCTCGGCAACCAGGGTCGAGGTGAAGTTGGTGCCGCCGAGCGGCAGGTGGCTCACGACTCCGGCGGCGACGATCCCCCGCTCGCTCGCAAGCCGGCGGTCGAGCTCGGCGAAGAACGCCGGGACCTCCGGACCGCCGTCGGGATAGCGGGCGCGAGGCAGAGAGATCTGCATCGTCAGCACGTCTTTCGCGTTGAAGCCGACCGCCTCGCTACGGAGCCGGAAGAAGCTCGTGATGAGCAGGCCGGCGCCGATCAGGAGCGAGATCGCGAGGGCGATCTGCAGCACCACGAGCAGGCGCTGGCCGATCTGCTTCGAGCTGCCCATCGTGTTCGCCGAAACCTCCTTGAGGGATTGGGAGAGGTTCGGCCGCGCGCCGTAAATGGCCGGCACCAGGCTCACGATCAACGCCGTGAGGACGGTCACGCCGAAGGCGAAGGCGACGACCCGTCCGTCCAGCGCCACGTCGGTCGAGCGCGGAATCGCGGCCGGGAAACGGTCGACCACGGCGCGGATCGCCCACGAGGCCGAGAGCAGCCCGACCGTACCCCCGGCGAGCGCGAGCAGCAGGCTTTCGAGCGTGAACTGGCGGATCAGGGCTCCACGCCCCGCGCCGAGCGCGGAGCGAACCAGGATCTCGCGCGAGCGCGCCTCGACCCGCACGAGCAGCATGCTGCCGACGTTCGCGCAGGTGATCAGCAGCACGAACCCGACCGCGCCGAGCAGGATCATCAGCGCCGGCTTGACGTCGCCCACCTCCTGCTCGAGCAGCGTGATCAGCTCGGTCGAGAAGCCGCCGTCCGGCGGATAGGCGCCCCACCACTTCGGCCACTGGCTCGTCTGGGCGAAGAGATCGGCCTTCGCCTGCTCGAGCGTGACGCCCGGGATCATCCGGGCGATCACCTCCAGGTAGCGCTCCTGGCGCGGCGGCATGTTCGCCGGATCGAGGCCGAACGGCGCCCAGACCTCCGCCTTGGACGGGTAGGAAAAGCCCTCCGGCATGACGCCGACGATGGTTCGGGGCCCAAGGTTCAGCTGCACCTCTTTGCCGATGACGTCCCGGTCGCCGCCGAAGCGGCGATGCCAGAGGCCGTTCGAGATCACGATCACCGGCAGCGCTCCCGGCTGGTCGTCCTTCTCGTCGAACGTCCGGCCGACCGCCGCCGGTACGCCCATCACCTCCCAGAACTCGTGGGTCAGGTAATAGACGCGCACTCGCTCCGGCTGGTCGCCCGAGGTGAGGTTGCCGTCGCGCCAGGCGTAGCCGGCGACCGCGGCGAACTTGCTGAAGTTTTTCTGGTAATCGAGCAGCTCTTTTTCCGACGCCATCAGGCGCGGGATGTCGGGCTTCTTGAAGCTCCCCCAGATGCGCACCAACCGGTCGGGATTCGGATACGGCAACGGTTGGAGCAGCACCGTGTTGATCAGGCTGAAGATCGCGGTGGTCGCGCC
Source organism: Thermoanaerobaculia bacterium (assembly GCA_044226625.1). Classification (GTDB taxonomy): domain Bacteria; phylum Acidobacteriota; class Thermoanaerobaculia; order Multivoradales; family UBA5704; genus DASYKS01. Next base: position 4,936 of record JBGAGQ010000052.1, on the reverse strand, counting down.
GATGCCGAGCGCGAGCGTCGCGACGAGCGCCGCGGTGAGTCCGGGCTTTCTCGCCAGCTGGCGATAAGCGATGCGGAGATCGTGGAGCATCGGGTTCTCCTGGGGGGGCTCAGGCGCCGCCCATCGCGGCGCCGCCGTCGACTTCGACGATGCGGCCGGTCAGAAATTCGCATTCGAGCACGAAGCGCACCGCCTGCCAAACCTCTTCGGGCCGGCCGATCCGGCCGAGTGGGATCGCGGCGCGGAGCGCCGCCATCGCCTCGTCGGAGATCCCTTCGAGGATCGGCGTGTCGATCACTCCGGGGGCCACCGCCGCGACGCGGATGCCCGCGGGACCGAGCTCCAGCGCCCAGGTCCGCGTGGCGGCGTCGAGCGCCGCTTTCGAGGCGGCGTAGCTTCCCTGCCCGGCGTTGCCCGCGCGGGCGAGCGACGAGATGTTGACGATCACCGCCGGGCGGAACTGCCGCTCGAGCGCCCGGGCGACGAACTCGCGCGCCATCAGAAACGGCCCGTTCAGGTTGACGTCGAAGACCTTCCGCCACTGGACGGTCGGGTATCGGGCGACCTCGGTCCCTTCGCCCGCGGCGAGGCGGCCGTCGCGCAGGATGCCGGCGTTGTTGACGAGGACGTTCGCGCCGTCGAGCTTCTCGTCCGCGGCGGCGAAGAACTGGGCGACCGACTCCTCGTCCGCCACGTCGAGACCCGCCACGGCAAGCTCACCGGGCAGGCCTTCGCTCTCGGCCTTGAGCTGGCGCAGCCCCGCGCGGTCGACGTCGCCGCCGAGCACTCGCGCGCCCGCCGCGACGAGCTGCAGGGCGAAGCACTTGCCCAGGCCGCGTGCCGCGCCGGTGACTATCGCCCGGACCTCGTCGAGCTTCACTCGCCCTTCCCTTCGGAGCCGGCGAGCCGGCACGCGATCCCGTCCGCGAGGAGCGAGAGACTCGGAGGCAACAGCAGCGTGTAGTGGTCGCCTGGCACCGCGAGCAGCTCGGCCGCCGGTGCGAGCGCGCGCCAGAACTCAGCGCCCGACCGGCCGAGGCCGGCATCCGCCGCGTAGAGCGTCACCGCGCCGCGGTACGGACCGGGCTCGTAGGCAAGGAGCGCGCGGTAGTTGCGCTTGAAGATCGCGCGACGCCGGGCGAGATCGTCCTCAGGCAGATCCGAGGTCTCGACTCCCCGAAGCGCCGCGAGGTCGCCATCGAACCAGGCGTCGAGCGTCGCGTCGAGCAGCGATGGATCGATCGCCTCGGTGCGACCGGCCAAGGCGCCCTTCGGCTCGCCCACGTCGAGCATCGCCACGGTCGCCACCGGCTCCCCAACCGCCTCGAGCTGGCGCGCCATCTCGAACGCGACCGCGCCGCCCATCGACCAACCGCCGAGGTGGTACGGGCCATGTGCCTGAACTTTGCGCACCGCCGCGACGTAGCGCGCCGCGAGCGACTCGACCGAGGCGCTCGGTAGCTCTTCGACCGCGGGCGCTTCGAGCGCGTAGAAGGGCCGCTCCGTGCCCAGGGCGCGCGCCAGACCGGCGTAGGAAAACACTCCACCGCCCACCGCGTGGACGAAGAAGAGCGGCGCTTTCGTCGAGCCCGGCGCCCGCTCGATCGGCACGAGACCGTCGGGTTCGCCAGAGCGCTCCGCCGGCCCGGCGTCGAGCCGCGCGGCCAGCGCCTCGACCGTGCCGTCGGAAAGCAACGCTGCGAGCGGCAGCTCGCGCCCCAGCTCCGCGCGGATCCGCCCGAGCAGACGCACGGCGATCATCGAGTGCCCGCCCAGCGCGAAGAAGCTGTCCCGCACCGAGACCTCGTCGAGGCCGAGCAGCTCGGCGAACAGCACGGCGAGCGCTGCTTCGGTCGGCGTGCGCGGCGCGACCTTCTCGGGAGCGACGGCGAGCGCCTCCGGATCGGGAAGCGCTGCGCGGTCGACCTTGCCGTTGGCAGAGAGCGGCAGGGCGTCGATGCCGACGATCGAGGCGGGGACCATGTAGGCGGGCAGCTTCTCGGCGAGCCGCTCCCGAATCACGGCGACGTCGATCGCCTCGGCCGAGCCCTCCGTCGGAACGACGTAGGCCGCGAGCCTCTTCGCGCCGCGCCGCGGTCCGATCGCCGCGACCACGGCGCTCTTGATCCCGGCAAGCTCGGAGAGAGCCGCCTCGATCTCGCCCAGCTCGATGCGGTACCCCTGGACCTTCACCTGGGCGTCCTCGCGACCGAGGAACTCGATGTCGCCGCCGGGGAGATAGCGGCCGACGTCGCCGGTGCGGTAGAGCCGCTCGCCCGTCGGTGTCACGACGAAAGCCGCCCGGGTCTTCTCCTCGTCGCCCCAATAGCCGTGGGCGACCCCCACGCCGCCGATGTAGAGGTCTCCGGCCACCCAGGTCGGCCGGTCGGAGAGCGCGTCGTCGAGCACGGCGAACGACTGATTCACCATCGGCCGGCCGTAGGGAATGCTGGTCCAGGCCGGATCGACCGCGCCGATCGGATAGAGGATCGACCAGATCGAGGCCTCCGTGGCGCCGCCGAGGCTGACGATTTCGAGCCGCTCCGGATTGGCCGCGAGCCGGCGCAGCCGGTCCGGCAACGCGACCGGGATCCAGTCGCCGGACATCAGCACGAGACGCAGTGTGTCCGGCAGTCGCTCGTTTCGGCTCTCCAAGTGATCGACGAGCATCTCGACCAGCGCCGGAACCGAGTTCCAGATCGTCACCCGGGCCCGCCGCGCGAGATCGAGCCAGAGCGCCGGCTCGCGCAGCGCCGCGGCGTCGGGGATCGCGACCGCGCCTCCGGCGGCAAACGTGCCGAACAGATCCCAGACCGAAAGGTCGAAGTTGAGCGCCGAGATCGCGAACGTTCGATCGTCCGCGTTCACCGCGAACCGCGAGTTCACGTCGACCACGGTGTTCTTGGCGCCCCGGTGGTCGATCATCACCCCCTTGGGCAACCCCGTCGAGCCGGAGGTGAAGATCACGTAAGCGAGATCTTCGTCGCTCCGCGGCACCGGCGCCGGCCGCCGCCATGGTTTCTTTCGAAGCTCGGGCTGCACCTCGGTGACCGCGATGCGCCGTACTCCCTCGGGCCAAGCGAGCGGGTCGACGAGCGCCGGCTGGGTAAGGGCGATCTCGACCCGGCCGTTTTCCAGCAGATAGGCGAGCCGCTCGGCCGGCACGTGTGGGTCGATCGGCAGGTAGGCGGCTCCCGACTCGACGATCGCGAGCGCGGCGGCGGCCTGCTCCCATCCTTTGTCCATCACGATCGCGACCAACCGGTTCCGCACGGCGCCCGCCGCGCGCATCTCCTCGGCGAGGGCGGCCACGGTCGCCGCGAGCTGGCCATAGCTGACGCTCCAGCCGGCCCCGCTGCCGCCTGCGATCACCGCCGGAGACTCAGGGGTCTCTTCCGCCCGCCGCCAGAACTCCTCGTGGAGCGCCCCGGTGGGGACCTCCGCCGCCGTCGCGTTGACCGAAGCCCGAAGCGCCAGCTCGGCCTCGGAAGCGAGCGAGCCGACCGCTTCGCCCCACGCCTGTTCCTCACCGGCGAGGCGGTCGATCAGGCGCTGGTAGGCGGCGAACATCGCGTCGACCAGGCCCGCGGGAAACAGCTCGTCGACCGAGAACCAGCTGGAGACCAGATCGCCGTCGGCCTCGTGGACCTGCGCGTCGATCCAGACCTGCGGCGTCTGGAGGTAGCCAAAGACCGACCGCTCGCCGCTCGGCGTGGCGATCGCATCGGAGGGCATCTCGGAAGCCTCGGGAGCCGGACGGGTGCCGAGCGTGCTCGCGAAGACGATCGGCGCCGCCGCCCGTCCCCCCGCTCCCTGCGCGCGCGACAGCTCGCGGAGGACGCGGACGCCGGAGACCAGCGCGTGGTCCATGTCGCGCCAGATCTGCCGCTGCAAGCCGCGCGCCCCCTCTTCGAACGGCGCGCTACCACTCCGGTCGACCTCGAGCAGCAGGGTGGAGCTGAGGTTGCCTACCAGGTCGCTCACCTGCGGATGGAGCGGCAGGACGTTGAAGTAGAGCAGGTCGAGGACGAAGTGCCGGTTGCGGCTCCAGGCGGCGATCACCTCGGCGTAGGCGCTTGCGAGCACCGCGGTGGGCGTCAAGCCGGCGCGGCGCGCCCGCTCCTTGAGCCGCTCGAAGCTCGCCCGCTTCAACCGCGCTTCGCGATGGACGAATGTCGAGACCCGCACCGAGGCGGGCGATTGCGCGAGCGGCAGCTCGGGCGCGCCCGGCAGGCTCGGCAGGCGCTCGCGCCAATAGGCGAGCGATCGGGCGTATGCCTCGCCCGACTCGATCTCGGCGAGCGCCGAGACGTAGTCGCGCAGGCCGATTTCGAGCGGCGGCAGCTGAGCCTCGGGATCGAAATAGAGCCGGGCGAGCTCGCGGGCGAGGACGTTGAAGCTTCGCGCGTCGCAGGCGAGCAGCGAGAGCGAGACGTGCAGCCTCACGCCGCCGGTCGGAAGGAGCGACGCTTCGAGCCGCCAGAGCGGCCCCTTCTCGATGTCCGGTCCGTGGTCGGACATCCGCTGCCGGACGGCGAGCAGCCGCTCCTCCGCCGCGTCCTCGCCGAGCGCCGAGAGGTCGTGCACGACGATTTCTACGGGCAACTCGGGCTCGATCTGCTGCCGTCCGTCGGGCAGGATGCGCAGCCGCAGCGCCCCATGGCGGGCGACCAGCGTCGCCCAGGCCGCTTCGAGGCGCCGGACGTCGAGCGCCGGGAATTCGATCTCCTGGTAGGAATGCGGCGAAGCGACCGCCAGCTCGTACGCCGTAGTGTGGCCGATCCAATACGCCTGCTGGAGGTCGGTGAGCGGGAACGGCTCGCCCGCCCGCTCGGGCGCAGGCACGAGCGCCGGCAGCGCGGTGAGCGCGCCGGCCGCCGCCGGGTCGACCCAGCGGGCCTCGACCGCCCAGGCGAGAGCGGCGACCGTCGGCGCC
>JBGAGQ010000123.1:0-5503 GCA_044226625.1 Thermoanaerobaculia bacterium | reverse complement strand
CCCAACGCAGGAAGTGACTTCCCGGCGCAGGAAGTGACTTCCCAGCTCAGGAAGTGACTTCCCGGCTCAGGAAGAGACTTCCCGGCGCAGGAAGTGACTTCCCAGCTCAGGAAGTGACTTCCCGGCTCAGGAAGTGACTTCCCGGCCCAGGAAGTGACTTCCCAGCGCAGGAAGTGACTTCCCAGGCTAGGAAGTGACTTGCCAGGCCAGGAAGTGACTTCCTGGCTCCGAAAACGTGATTCCGCCGCGGGAAGTCGCTTGGCGGTTCCGGGAGAGGCCATCGGCCGCCGCAAGTCGCTTCACGGCCCGGAACGCGACGCTCGGGCTCGGAGCTTCGCTTCCGCCTGCGTTTGGCGCCTTGCGCGCCGAGACGGGGTCTTCCGCGCCCCCGACCTTCCGCGCCAGCTCCGCCGCCGGCTCGTCGCGCGGCCCGGCGAACGACGGTGCGGAACTAGCAGGAGAGCCCCCACCTGGCCTCCCCCCGCAAGCGAGGGGAGGGACCCTGCGCCGAGAGGATGTAGGAGTCGGGAGCGGTGGGCGGACCCGAGGTGCACAAAGGGGTCGGTTGGGCTTCCTCCCCCGCTTGCGGGGGAGGACCGAGGTGGGGGCGGTGCACTTCGCCGAACGACTAGCCGCGCGCTCCGCCCTTGAACGCCCCCGGCTCGATCCGGTACCGGGCCATCTTGGCGTAAAAGTTCTTGTAGTCGAGCCCGGAGGCCCGGGCCGCCTCGCTGATGTTGCCATGAGCGGCGGCGAGCGATTTCTCGATCCAGGCGCGTTCGAACGCCTCGATCGTCCGTTGCTTGGCGGCGCGGAAGCTCGATCCAGGAAGGTCCGCCGCTCCGCTCCGGTTGGCGGAGGTCCGCATCGCCTCGGGCAGGTCGTCGACGCCGATATCCGGTCCGCGGGAGATGAGCACCGCGCGCTCGATCGCGTTGTGCAGCTCGCGGACGTTGCCCGGAAACCCGTGGCTCAGAAGCAGCCGCTCGGCGCGCGGCGAAAAGTGCCGGTCCCTGCCGTGTTTCTCGTTCGCCCGGTCGAGGAAGCTGCGAGCGAGCAGCGGCAGATCGGACGGTCGGTCGCGCAGCGGCGGCATCTCGATCTCGACCACGTTCAGCCGATAGAGCAGGTCTTCGCGGAACTTCCCTTCGCGTACGAGCGCGCCGAGGTCGCGGTGTGTCGCCGCGACCACCCGTGCGTCGGTCTTCTTGACCGTAGTCGATCCGACGCGCGACAGCTCGCGGTTTTCGAGCACCCGGAGGAGCTTCACTTGGAGGCTCGGCGCCATCTCGCCCGCCTCGTCGAGCAGGATGGTCCCTCCCTGAGCCCGCTCGAACCATCCGGCGCGATCTGCGACCGCTCCGGTGAACGCGCCGCGGACATGGCCGAACAGCTCGGAGTCGAGCAGGGTTTCGGGCAAAGCGCCGCAGTTGATCGCGACGAACGGGCGCTCGCGGCGCCGGCTGCCGAAATGGAGCGCCCGGGCGACCAGCTCCTTGCCTGTGCCGCTCTCACCGGAGATGAGGACCGGAACGTCGGAGTCGGCGACCTGGGCCACCCGCTCGAGCACGGCGAGTAGCTTTGGATCGTGGCCGAGGATCGCGTCGAACCGGCTCTCGGAGCGGAGCTTTCGTCCGAGCTCCTCGATGCCGGCGGAGAGCTTCCGTCGCTCGAGCGCGTTCGCCACCGCGAGCGAGATCAGATCGGCGAAGCTCTCGACCAGCTGGGCGATCTCAGGGGAGAAGACGCCGGTCGCTTTCCGGTTGTCGAGATAAATCAGACCGAGCCGTTCGCCCTCGTGGAGGATCGGCAGACAGATCACCGAGAGGATGCGCAGCCGGAGCACGCTTTGCCGCTCACCGACGCTCGGATCCTCGAGCACGTTCGGGCTCCAGAAGCCCCGGCCTTCGCGGCGGACTTTGTCGAGCACGGAGCGCGACACTTCGAATTCGGGGCGCTCGATGTCCTGGCGGTCGAGATGGCGCGCCGCCTCGAACCGCGGACCTCGCTCCTCCTCGAGGACGATGATCCCCCGCTCGGCACCGCATAGCTCGATCAGGCCGTCGAGCGCGCGCGAAAGCACCGAGTCGAGATCCCGCTCGGCGAGCACCAGCTTCCCGATTTCGAGCAGTCGTTCGAGCATTGCCGAAAGTGCCTCGTGGGTTTCGAACAGGATACCTCGGGATCTCGGGCGGCGGCACCCGAATTATGGCGAAAGCACCCCAACCGGAGGATTCTGAAGAACGGGGCCATGGGCTGTAACCATCTGATTTTAAAAGAGGCAAGCTGCGGCGGAGCGGTTTCCCTGAGCTGGTCCGGGGGTTGCGATCGAAGGGAGGTCGAAACCGGCGGAACCGCCCGAGACTCGACTCCAGCGTCCCCTCCGCCCCGACCGAAAAAGGACATGGCCATGAATCGCTCTCGCATTCTCGTCGTCGCAGCCGTCTTCGCCGCCCTCCTGTCGGGCGGCGCCGCGCAAGCCCAGTGCCCCAACCCGGGGGGCTTTGCGGTGATCGATTTGAAGACCTGCGCCTTAGGAATGACCACGGGATTTTCCGGTGTGACCCTCACCTCCTGCACTCCGGTCGGAACCCCGGCGAAATGCCCGGCCTCCTCCGGGTGGAAGCAGGCGCTGCTCAAGATCGCTCTGCCCAACGGCTGCACCCAGGCCAACGTGACGATCGAGTACGAAGGGACCCCCTGCGGTTGGACCGCCGACCTCGGCGACTCCTCGACGAACGACGGCTTCGGCGGAGGGGCCGGCGGAACGACTCTGTCTTGCGCCGAGGCCCAAGTGCTGAGCACCCCGCTCGCCACCGGGGTCGCCAATCCTGTGGCGACGATGGGGGTCTACTCGAGCTGCCAGGGAGGCGTGGCCGACAACCTCGCCAACGCGAGCCTCGCGCTCACTAACGGCGCGCTCAAGTTCACGGTGAAGAACCAGTTCTTATCCTGGGGCGAGCCGCTCACCGTGCTCCAAACCCCGAACGTCAAGCGCCTGTTCCAGTTGCCCGACACGCTCGGTCCCAACGCCGACGGCTCGACCCTCTACCTCGGCTTGAACCGCGTGGTTTTCGGACCCGGGGCCCGGATCGGCAACGGCGCTCGCCGTGCAATCGTCAGCTTCCAGTAAGAGAGCGTCATCCAGACGCCGGCGAGAGCCGGCGGCTGGAGTCCCGGCGGGTCCGCTCCGAGGTGACCCGCCGGGCTTTTTCGTCTCTGCCCGTTCTTCCGCTGGCACCGGAGGCAACCCACACTAGGGCCGTTGGACGGGAACCTCGGAGCGGTCCGGGCTACGGCGCGTAGCCGGCGGGCGCTTTGATTTCGAGACCGGGACGTTTCGTCGTGACCTCGACTCGCCGAAACTTGCCGTCGCTGGTCGATTGAGTCGATTGATAGGTCAGCAGCCAGCGCGAGCGGAGGTCGCGATCGATCGCCCGATAGAGATCGGAGAGCTCCGCGGCGGAGTCGGGGAAGAGGGCGAGGCCGCCGGTCGACTCGGCGAGCCTTTCGAGGTTATGGCGAGCGGCGAGCTCGGTTCGAGGCATGGCGAGTCCGATCGCGTAGATCACCACTCCGCTCCGCCGCGCGGCTTCGAGGGTCTGGTCGAAATCGAATCGGCTCGATTTGTCGCCGCCGTCGGTGAGCAGGACGAGGGCGCGCGCGCCGGCGAGGCCTTTCATGTAATCGAGCGCGAAGACCACGCTGTCGAAAAGGGCGGTGCTTCGTTCGGCGGAAAGCCCAGCGAGGCCGCGGACCAGCTTTTCGATGTCGGGCGTGAACGGCACCTCGACGACCGGTTTCTCCGAGAACCGCAGGAGTGCCGCCCGGTCGCCCGATCGGAGGGCACTCCGGAGGAATCCGCCCGCGGCCTGTTGTACCTGGCCGAGCGCGTCCTGCATCGAAGCCGACGTGTCGAGCAGAAGAGCGGCCCGGATCGGCAGGTTCTCCACCCGGTCGCACCGGAGGAGGGTTTGCGGCGTACCTTCTTCGGTGACCGCGAAATCCGCCGCCGAAAGATCGTCCACCGCATGACCCGCTTCGTCGTGGACTTCGACCGGCAGCTCGACCAGGCGCACCTCTACCCGTCCGACGTCGCCCGGCGCGTTCAGCACCACGAGGTCCTCGGCGCTCCGGCCGTCGGCGAGATAGGCAAGCGCCCGCACCGAGACGATTGCACCTCCGGTCGGCAGGTCGACGGGTTGGATCCAGGGCGGCTGGTAGAGCGTCGCCACGCGGCGGTCGTCGACGAACAGCTCCAGTCGATCGATCGTCTCGCCGTCCGGTACCTTGATCTCTGCCTCCGCGCTCCGCCTGCCGCCCGGGTATTGACCTGGCCGCGGCTCCAGCAGACGCACCGCGAACCGTTGACCTCCCGGATTGAGCGCCAGCTCGTCGCTCCCGATGAGCGTGCCGGTCGCGTCGTAGCCGAGGGCGCGAACGGTGCGGCTCTGAGGGAGCGGGCCGAGGTTGAGCTCGACGCTGTACGGTGGCCTCGCCTTGGTGAGGATCGGCTTGTCCTCGAGCTGGAACGTGACCTTGGTGATCCGCGGATCGCCGATCTCCGCATCGATTCGCACCGAGCCGGATTGCAGGTCGCCCGCGGGAGCCAGGAGCCGGATCGGCACGGCGGGGGCGGCTGTCGGAAGGCCGGCGGTATCGCCTTTTCTGGAAGTCGCATCGGCCGCCGCGGCCGAGGATCCCTCAGCGCCAGGAGTCACCTCGATCGCGCGCTCGAAACGGACCACCTTTTTCGTGGCGAGCTCCTCGATCTTGAGCACCAGCTTGTAGGGACCCGGGCGGACTTCGCGCTCGACGGTCAAGGGGAGCACACCCGAAGGCGCGCCGTCCCCCTTCGGCAGGTCGAATCGGACGCGGAACGAGTCGAGAAGCTCCTCCCCTCCCTCCGATATGATCAGCTCGCCGGTCACCAAAAACTCGTAGCTCGGCGATCCGGCGACCTCGCTGGCGGTGGCGTCCGTGGAGGCGATCGACAGCAGAGCGCGCAGGCGGACGCGCTGCCCCCTTCCCAGCTCCATCTCCAATCCATCGAACCGTGCGGGCAGCGTGGGCTGGTCCGGATCGACGTCGGTCGAGACCGACCGGAAGCTCGCGAGCCACTCGTTGTCGCCCTTGTTCTCCGGCTGCGACTGGGCGATCTCGAACTCGGCCCCCTGATCCTCGAACTTCACGTCGTAGATCGCCCGACGGATGAGCGGCGCGTTGCCCAGGCAGCGGCGGTTCACCAGTTGGATGAACCGATCCTCATCGCCCAAACCGTCGTCGTTTTCGCGAAAGGCGGGGAGGAGGACGGCCCACCCTTCGCTGGGTCGCCAGAGCCGAAACGGCCCGGAGGCCGCCGGTCGGCGGAACAGGAAGGTGAATCGCCCCCTCCCCTGGGGATAAGTCCAGATTTCGAGCGGCAGGAGAAAGAGCCCGCAATCCGTGGCGTAGATCGAGGCGGGCTCGCCCTTCAACATGTAGATGCGGCCTCGGTCGTCGG
>JBGAGQ010000122.1:0-5569 GCA_044226625.1 Thermoanaerobaculia bacterium | reverse complement strand
CGAATCGAGCAAGGTGATCGAGATTCCGCTTCTGTCCGACGGAGTGGCCGACAGCGGCGAGACCTTCCGCGTCATCCTGTCGAGCCCGACCGGCGGCGCCACGATCGACGGCCAACGGGGCGTCGCGATCGGCAGGGTCCTCGACAGCGGCGACGGCGACAACCTGGGAGACGACGACCGGACCCGGCCCGGCGTGCTCAAGTTCGACGACGCCGGATATCAGGTGATCGAAGGCAACGTCTTCGCGCGCATCGCGGTCGAGCGTTCGAGCGGGGTCAAGGGGCGGGTGACCGTCCGCTGGACCGCGGCGAACGGCAGCGCGATCGCCCCTGGCGATTTCGCGGCGTCCACCGGAATCCTCGCCTGGAACGCGGGGGACGGCACGAAGAAGTTTTTCCAGGTTCGCATCCGTCCCGACACGGTGCGAGAGGGGAACGAGACGATTCGCCTCACTCTCTCCGAGCCGACCGGCGGCGCGACGATCGATCCCACCCGGGGTACGGCGACGCTCGACATCCTCGACAACGACGGTTCGACGGCCACCTGCGTGCCGAGCCCGACGGTCCTCTGCCTCGCGGGGAACCGGTTCCAGGTCTCGGTGACCTGGCGCACTCCGCAGGGCGCGAGCGATCAAGGCGTGGTCCAAGCGCTCGCCGGCGGCGAAGCCGGCCTGGTCTCGTTCTTCGGCGACCAGCAGATCGATCTGCTGGTGACGGTCCACGACGCGTGCGCCTCGGCGAACGCGTTCCAGATCCTTGCCGGGGCGACGAGCAAGCTGGACTTCACGCTCAACGTGCTGGACACCCGGACGGGTCTCACCAAGCAGTTCACCAATCCGGCTGGACGCCTCGCCCTGCCGGTCGACGACACGGCGACGTTCAAGACCTGTAGCCTCTGAGTCGCACCCGCGGCGTGCGCCGCCGCATCTCCTTCGATTGGGCCCGGGCGGCGACGCCCGGGCCGTTTTTTTGTCCGATCGGCAGGCGGTGCGCGGCGCTCGCGATCTCGACTCCAGCTCGAGAGCGAGCGCTCCCGCCGCGGACGGGAAACCGGAGAGATCCCTTACGCTCCGAAGGGTTAGACTCCCTAGGACGTCCCCCAACTTGCGAGAGACCCGGGCATGAAGACCATCATCGAGCCCTTCCGAATCAAGAGCGTCGAGCCGATTCTGATGTCCACCCCCGTCGAGCGCGCCGAGCTGCTCGAGGCGGCGGGATACAACCTGTTTCGCCTGCCCTCGCTGCGGATCGTGATCGACCTACTGACCGACAGCGGCACCGGGGCGATGAGCGCGGCGCAGTGGGGCGCCGTGATGATCGGCGACGAGTCGTACGCCGGCAGCCCGAGCTTCGGCCGGTTCGAAGCGGCCGTGCGCGACATCACCGGCTTTCGTCACGTCATCCCGACCCACCAGGGGCGCGCCGCCGAGCGGATCCTCGCCGCGACGATGCTGCGGCCGGGCGACATCGTGCCGAACAACACCCATTTCGATACCACCCGCGCGAACATCGAGGCGGTCGGCGCGACGGCGCTCAACCTGCCCTGCGCGGAGAGCCACCGGCTCGCGACCGCCCACCCGTTCAAGGGGAACATCGACCTCGACGCGCTCGCGGCGCTGCTCGGCGACCCGCCCGGGCGGATACCGATCGTCTTCGTCACGGTGACGAACAACGGCGGGGGAGGGCAGCCGGTCTCGATGGCGAACCTGCGCGCGGCCTCCGAGCTGTGCCGCGCGCGCGGCGTACCGTTCTATCTCGACGCCTGCCGTTTCGCCGAGAACGCCTACTTCATCAAGAAACGCGAGCCGGGTTTTGCCGATCGGAGCCTGATCGACATCGCGCGCGAGATGTTCTCGCTCGCCGACGGCTGCACGATGAGCGCGAAGAAGGACGGGATGGTGAACATCGGCGGCTTCTTGGGCTCGAACGACGACGCCGTGGCGCGCCACGAAGAGGAGCTGCTGATCCTCACCGAGGGATTTTCCACCTACGGTGGGCTCGCCGGACGCGACCTCGAGGCGATCGCGGTCGGTCTCTACGAGGCGCTCGACCTTTCCTATCAGGAGTACCGCCACGCCTCGGTGCAATACCTCGGCGAGCGGATCGCGGCGGCGGGGGTGCCGATCCTCGAGCCCCCGGGAGGACACGCGATCTACGTCGACGCGCGCGCCTTCCTGCCACACATCCCGCGCGAGCAGTATCCCGGCCAGGCGCTCGCGGTCGAGCTCTATCGCCACGCCGGTATCCGCAGCGTCGAGATCGGCTCCGTGATGATGGGAAGCCGCGATCCGGAAACCGGCGAGGAACGTTACGCCGAGCACGACCTGGTCCGGCTCGCGATCCCGCGCCGGGTCTACACGCAGAGCCACATCGACTACGTGATCGAAGCGTTCGCCGAGATCGCCGAGCGTCGGGACGAGATCCCGGGCTTCCGGATCGCCCGGCAGCCTCCAGCCCTACGGCACTTCAGTGCCGTGTTCGAACCGGTTCGGCGCTGATTGCTCGGGAGTTGATCCCGTCCTGAGAGCAATTCGGGCCGCGAAAACCTGGGTCGGGGCGGGCCAGGCCAGGCTCAGGAAAGGACGTCTCCGTTCCAAAGCCGATTGAGAAATTCGCGCCAGGGCAGTACCTCGATTCCCTCGACGAGCCGAGGCGAGCGCTCGTTGCAAACGAGGATGGCGCGGCGCGGATGGTGATCCTCGATGAAAGTTCTGAGGGAGCGAAAGTCCGAAGGATCGACTCGAGAGGTGCCTTTGACCTCCACGGCGACCTCGCCTTCCCCGAGCACGAAGTCGACCTCGAGGCCGGTCTTGGTGCGCCAGAAGTGGATTCCGTAGCCGAGCTCCCGATACGAGCGGTGAGCCTGGATTTCCATCAGCAGGAAGTGTTCGAGCGCGCGCCCGAATAGGTCGCCTTTCTCTTCGGCGATATTTCTTCGGGTGAGGGCTCCGGCCACGCCCACGTCGAAGAGATAGAACTTCGGTGCTTTGCCGATCACCTGGCGCTCTTGATGCTTCTTGTACGGCTCGACGAAGCTGCCGAGGAGAGTGTCGACCAGGATCTGGAAGTACTCCTTGACCGTCTTGGCGTCGACGCCGCAATCCCGTGCGATGTTGGCGTAGCTCGTAAGATCGCCGTGGGAGTAAGCCATCGCCTCGAAGAAACGCGAAAAGGCGGCGACATTTCGAGTGAGGCTCTCGTCGAACACCTCCTCTTTGAGGTAGTCGACCACGTAGGCGTCGAGCGAACGACGGTAATTCGGGCTCAGGTAGTGCGACGGCACGAGCCCGCGGTTGAGGGCCTGAAGAAGGTTGACCTCGCCGATCTCGATCGAGGTGAGAGGGTGCATTTCGAACCGCCACGCCCGGCCGCCGAGGAGGTTGCCGCCGCCTCGCCTGAGCTTTCGGGCGCTCGAGCCGCAGAGGATGAAACTCAAGCCGTGACCTTCGATGAGCCCCTGAACTTCGTCCAGGAGGGGAGGTACCTTCTGCACCTCATCGAGGATCACCGGCGAGCGAAGCTTCTCGGGGGGCATTGCCAGGAGCCGCTCCCGCAGGAGGGCCGGGCGCTTGGTGAGATCGAGAAGGAGGTCGGTTTCCAGAAGGTCGAAGCTGACGCTATCGGGAAAGGCCGAGCGGAGGTAGGTGCTCTTTCCGGTCTTTCGGGGTCCCCAGAGAAATGCCGATTGGCGGGACGGAAGGTCGATTCGGAGTGTGCGTTCGATGCTTACCATTCGGGAGTTCATTCCGCTTTAGTCTGACTAAACGGGAGGATACTCCGCGAAAAGACGATTCTCAACCTACCCGAAAGGCTTCGATGGGTGAGGTGTTCTGCTGCTCCTCAACCGGTAAGCGCGGTTACCTCGTGCCGCTTGCGCCGCCCGCCATGAACGCTTCCCAAGCCGCCAGTGCCGTGGCCAGGGGCGCCTGAAGGGCTTCGAAACCGGATATGGCGTCCGGCGAGGGGGCCGCGTCGGCGCTCTCGACGGCGTCCGCTAGCTGATCGAGACGGGTGGAAACGAAAGTGAGCGAAGCGAGCGGCGTGGGGCCGCCGTCCGGGCCGGAGCCGAGGATCGCGACGGCTTGGGCCCGCCGACGCTCGGCTTCTTGGGCGATCTTCGCGTCGGGGCTCTTGGCTTTCTCCGCGAGCTCGGCGAGGAGCGCGTCGCTCCGTTCGAATACCGGGACGAGCTTCGCCCGCGCCTCTTCAATCCGGCGCGCGAGCGCGAACTGCCGGGCGTAGGCGTCGGGCTCCACGCTCACTCGGGGATCGGACTTCACGTCGAGGCTCTGGGTCTTCGCGACGCCGTCCACCTCGAGTGTCACGCGATAGCGGCCGGGGGGAGCCCAGACTCCGTCGTTCGTCTGGCGGCGCCCTTGGGCGTTCTGGAAGGCTTCGGGCGCCGCGTAGTGGAGCGGCCATACGAACCGATGCATACCCGGCGCGGTCGAAAGGACCGCGGGCGGGACGACCCACTGCGGACCGGTTCCGAGCTTCGAAAGGTCCGGCGCGGGATGGGGATCCTCGCTGCTGTAGCGACGCACGAGACGATCCTGATCGTCGCGGATCGTGATCGTCACGGGCCCCCGGGCGGTGCCCTTCAAGAGAAAATCGAGGACGGCTCCCGGAGGAGGGTTTTCCGCCCGCGGCTCGTCTTTGGGCATCGGCGTGCCCCAGAACTCGCCGGTTCGGCGGCGGATCGCCGGCGCGGGCGCGAACAGCCAGGCGGTGGCGTCGGCCACCTCCGGCGTGATCTGTCGCAGGGCCGAAAGGTCGTCGAGAATCCAGAAGGCCCGTCCGTGGGACGCGATCACCAAATCGTCGCCGTGAACCTCCAGGTCGCGGACCGAGGTGACCGGCAGACCGTTCTGGAGCGGCTGCCACCGGCCGCCGTCGTCGAACGAGACGTAGACCCCCTTCTCGGTGCCGGCGTAGAGCAGCCCCTTGCGCACCGGATCCTCGCGCACGGCGTTGACGAAGCTGCCGTCCGGGATGCCGGCGACGATCGGAGTCCAGCTCTTGCCGCCGTCGTGGGTCCGATAGAGATAGGGCTGGAAATCGTCGACGCGGTGGCGGTCGATCGCGGCGTAGGCGGTCTCGGCGTCGAAAGGCGAGGTTTCGAGGATGCCTACCTTGGACCAGGGGGCGAGCTGGGTCGGCGTGACGTTCTCCCAGTGGGCGCCTTCGTCCTTCGTGCGCCAGATCAGACCGTCGTCGGTGCCCACCCAAAGGTCGTGATCGGCCCGGCGCGACGGCGAGATCGCGTAGATGACCGCGCGGCGCGGGCCGGGATCGTCGATGTCGTTGGCGGTCGTCGGATCGAGGTTCGCCGGCGCGCCGGGGTTTTCCCGCGTCAGGTCGGGGCTGATCACCGTCCAGTGCTCGCCGCCGTCCTCGGTGCGGAACAGCCTCTGGTGCGAGAAGTAGAGGACCTTGGGATCGCGGCGGGAAAATACCAGCGGCAGCGTCCATTCGACGCGGTACCGGTCGGGATGGGCGAGGGTCGGCGAGATCGAGCGGGTCTGCTCGGTGCGCAGGTCGAGACGGTCGACGCGGCCGCCGTAGAGCAC
>JBGAGQ010000051.1:0-49426 GCA_044226625.1 Thermoanaerobaculia bacterium | reverse complement strand
GGCGCGCGCGGGCACGGGAGGGGCTCCGAAAAACATCAGCGTCCTCGCTCCGCGGACGCTTCCAGCTCGCGCAGTCGGTAGCTGCGTCCCTTGATGTTGAGCACGTGACTTCGATGAAGAAGGCGGTCCAAGATCGCCGTCGCGAGTACCTCGTCGCCGGCCAAGATCTCCGACCAATCGCGGATGCCTTTGTTGGTGAGCCTCCGGCCGGCTCGCGACACGCCGCTGCCTCCGGGCTTCGCCCTGGTCAAGATTGACGCTCAGACTGGATCAGGTTTCGGGGGAGGGGCCCACCCGAGGCGCTCTTTAGACTAGGATCAAGTCCTTGGTCGGGTCCATGAGAAGTCGCTGCGGACCATTCGGCCGCCAAAACGCAGGTGCATAAGTGGTCCTCCACCGAAAATCGTCAGGGACAGGAATGACAACGCACGAGGTGCAAGCGATCGACTTGGAAATGCAAGTTCGGACTCAGTTCGACCAGGGCAGAACGCGGCTCACTTTCAATCTCCATTCCCCGACAGGGGCCGTGGCCTTCGCGCATCGAGAGATCACGGGGCCTGATTTTCAAGGAAGCAGCGAAGAGCTTCAGGCTCGCCTCTGGAAGAAGATCGAACGACTTAGTCGACTCGAAGATGTTGACGGCACTAAGCTGTCCATTTCTGAGCGAGATCACAAGCTCGAGAGCCTTGGGCAGGATCTTTGGCGCGATCTGCTACCGCAGGAGATTCGGTCAGCATATAGGAGAATTCGGCGATCGGTTCGCACCTGGACAATCGTGTCGGACGAACCATGGATCCCGTGGGAGCTCATCAAACCTTACGACGCCAACGATCCGGAAGACATCCTGAACGACGACTTTCTAGCGCTTCAATTTGAGCTTACTCGATGGTTGGCTGGCGACAAAATCCCCGCTTTTCAAGTCGTTGTCGAAAACTGGGCGGCGATAGATGCATCGCACAACCTACCGCTAGCTTTCAGCGAGAGAGATTTTCTGGCGGAAATAGCCGCAGCTTATCCTGACATGACCGACGTCACTCCACAGGCCCTTTCTACAACTGAGGTTTTGGAGTTTCTTCGGGAAGGAGCGGCCGACCTCATCCACTTCGCAGGGCACGGCGTACAAATAGCAGGCCAACCCGAAGAGGCGGGCCTTCAGCTTAAAGATGGAAGCGTACTACGCCCGACAGATCTCAGCGGAGAGGTCGCTACTCGAATCGGTCAAGAGCGACCATTAATCTTTTTTAACGCCTGCTGGGCCGGGCGCCAAGGCCGAGCCCTGACCCGACTTGGAGGTTGGGCGACGAGGCTTGTGAGTATCTGTGGTTGCGGCGCCTTTGTCGCTCCGATGTGGCTGGTGCGAGATAGTACGGCAGCGAATTTCGCCCGAGTCTTCTATCGGAATATCAGGGAGGGTGCCACCCTTGGAGCAGCGGTTCTCGCAGCACGCCAGGAGGGATTTCAGGCGAGTCGGCGAGACCCCTCTGCACTAGCCTACGCAGTTTATGGGAGCCCAAGCGCCCGCATCCTTTTCGGCCGCTGCTCTTCTCGACCCAGAGAGGGTGTTTACTCCGAAAGGTTCGAGAACGCTCAAGGCACCTCAAGAGTTTTGGCGCATCGACGTGAGCGGGACCTAACTTGTCCACCAAATTCGAGGACGTGGGTTGCAGGGCTTCTGGTTGCTGCTCTTGCGGCCACCGTACTTTGGGGCATGGTGGGTTTGTGGTGCAGTTCAAGCCAGAAGAGTTCGATAAACTCCGGGACTTCGAGTAATCGCTCGATTTCCGGGATCGGGATGGCTCCCGAGCCAGTAGAGATGCAAGGAGCGGTCCCAAAAACGGGACTATCGGAGAACGTTGTCAAAACCCGACGGCCAACACCGTGGCCGACTGGGCTTGAACAGCCATTTGAGGCATTCCTTCAGGACGGACAGCAACTGGTCATTCTCGGCGGGCGCGCGTCAGTGGCGGCTGAGTTTAGCCGCGTGGGCGAGGTGGAAGTTCCAACAGTACATCTATGGACGGATGGTGCAGAGCAGCTGAACTATGCGCTTCTCAATGCTGGAATGCGGATCGAATTCAAGAGCGGCGGGAATCACTATGTCGCGTCGGTCCTCGATGTCGACGAGGTTGATCGCCTAATCCATATAAAAATCAATAGATTGAAATAATCCAGGGAGGATATTCATGCGCAAGAGACTCAAGATGCGATTCTTGATCGTAACAATCGGGGCGCTTTTCTCACTGAGCGAGAGGGTGGCCGCGCAAAAGCTTCTTGCAGATGGCGCTAAGGAACTCTCTGATCAGATCTCTGCCAGTATTGGGCGGGCTGAGAAGCACAGGATTGCTGTGCTCCCCTTCCGCGAACTCTCAGGCCAGTCTACCGTTTTTGGCTCCTACATAGCGGAAGAGTTGGTCACTCGGCTGGTGCAGACCAACCAGATAGATGTTGTCGAACGGGCCATGCTCGACAAGGTTCTCGGAGAACTCAAGCTCGACCAAACGGGACTGATCGATCCCGAAAGCGCAAGGAAAGTTGGCCGATTGTCTGGTGCCGATGCAGTTCTCTCGGGAACAATCACCAATCTGGCGACCTTTGTCGCAGTGAACTGCCGCGTCATTGATGCCCAGAACGGGCAGATACTAGGCGCCGCTCAGGTGAAGATTGCGAAAGACGCAGACGTCAACGCGATCATGGAAACATCTTCGCCAAGCGCTACTCTTGTTCGCAAGCAGGCTGCCGGCCCCGGTAGGTTGGTTAAGACAAACGCGGCTTCGCTTGGGGAAACAGTGCCTGTTCCAGTTACTGCCCTCCCTATTCTCGAGGGACGTATTTCGCGGAAGCCGAAAGCAGTGGTTTTTGGGGAAGCTCAGGCCGACGCCTACTTCTTTGATACTGAGAAGCTTGTCGTGAGGACGGCGAAGCTGTACAGCCGTCTTCTTATGACCGTCGGTGTTGAGGACAATTCAGAGGGGGCTGGCAGCAAGCGCTTCTGGATTCGAGAGGAAAGAGATCGTCTCCTATTTGAAGGTCGCGCTCGAGTCGGCTACCCTCCTGCAGAGGTAGATATTGACATTAGTAACTGTGATCGATTGGAGCTAAACGCTGTGGACTATAACGGGGAAAGGCCAGATTTGCTTCGTTGGATTAACGTGCGATTCATCCCAAAGTAGCCCTAAAGGCACTCGGCCGGAACCTCTGCGACGAGTTTGGGGAGCCCCAGGATCGCAAGCTTGAACTGAGAGAAGTCAGGAGATGCCAGGCATGCCCCTTCCCGCGGACCCGCAGCCTGTAGACCAGGGATTCTCGTTGCCCGCTTAGTAGCTTCCAGCAGCACGCCGGCCGCCTACTCCTTCAAAGGACCAAAATGCTATTCATGCGACCGGAGCGCACCACTTAGTTCGCGTCCTCAAGCTCCGGGTGCGGCCCTGCCCGACGTGCCTGTAGCGCCGAGGGCGAGCCGACCTCATTGATCGGTGGCACGTGCTCTGAAGCCGCCATCGGCGCAACAGCCTCGGCCGCGTCAGTCGCGCCCGCGGCATGCCCGTTCGCATGCGCCGCAGCCCCCGCCCCCTGCGACGCCGCCTGATTCTTAAGCATCTCTTCCATCATCTGCCGCCCGATCGCAATCCCGTCCTCGACCAGCTCCAGCCCGATCGAGTCGATCTCCCGCTCCGCCGCCAGCGCTTCAATCCGGTCCTGCGTCCGGTTCCGCATGAAGCCCGAGGGAACCCGAAGGATCCGCTCGATCGCCTCGCCGCTCCAGGCGAAGGCGGAGAGCAGCGGTACGTTCTTGGCGTCGCGGGCGATCAGGCGCTTCTCGCCGTTCGGTTCGCGGAACTGCGGGCGGATGGGGGTGCTCTCTTCCGCCTCCGGCGCCTCGTCGAGCGAACCGGCGGCTAGTGCGTCACCGGTCGCGGCAAATCCGGAGTCGAGCGGCACGCCAGTTTCGTCCTCGACCACCTGCTGCGCCAGCTCGAGCGTCACGGTGGGCAGCTTCCGCAGGCGGGCGGTTTTTTCAATCCGGGCCTTCGCGCGGCGGCGCTTGTAGGCGTCTTTGAGGGTCCAGAGCGCTTTGCGGGCCGCCTCGCTCCACTGAAGCTTCTTGCCGTCGTAGGTGACCTCCTCGGTCAAGCCCCCTTCGGCGCGGGCGATTCGCTCGAGCATCTCGCGGTCGATGGTCTCCATCTGGTCGCTGCCGCAGACGCCGCAGCGGACCGCTCCGGGCTCGCTCGCGGCGATTCCGCAGCTCTTGCAGATGGCGACCGGTTGGCGCGAGGCGAGCTCGAGGGCCATCTTCTCGGCCAGTTCGAAGGTCAGGTCGCGCGACTGCTTCGGCATGAAGCGCTCCATCGCCTCGTCGATCACCGAGTTGGTGACCACGCTGTGCCCTTTTTCGAGCGCCAGGCGAAGGATGCCGGTGCGGGCGATCCCCTTGACCTGCGGCGGCACGCGGTGCATCCGCTCTTCCGCCTCGGGCGTCCACTTGATGCTCTCCTCCGCGCGGACGTCGATGTCCGGGTAGGCGAGCCGGGTGGAGAGCAGGATGTCGCACGGGCAGCGGCGGAGGAGGTTCTCCGTGTTGCTGCCGAGGCCGGTCTCCGCGGCGTCGCTATGGACGCCGATGCGGCCGACGATCAGGAGCCAGGGGTTCGTCTTCCGGGCGTGGTCGAGGATCTTCTGGAAGGCCTTGCCGTCGAGGAGAGTCTTCCCGACCACCGTCCCCGCGTCGAGCGCCATGCGCTCGGCGACGTCGAGGTGCGACTGGTAGATCTGCGCGAGGCCGGTATCGATGATCTCCTCGTGGAGCTGGTTCTGCTCTTCGAAGCGGAACACCTTCGACGCCTTCTCGGACAGGACGCCGACGATGCCGTGGAACACCGAGTAGTGGAGGTACGGGTCGTAGACGCCGATGATCTCGACCTTCTTGTCGAAGCGCTGGGCGAGCTCGAGCGCGGTCTTCAAAGCGCCGAACGACTGCGGGCTGCCGTCGATGCCGACGAGGATCGTGTCGCCTTCGGGCTCGTCCTTCTTGTAGAGGCGCTTGACCACCCAGACGTCGCGCTTGGCGCTACGCGTCACCCGCTCGCAGACCGAGCCGATCTCGCTGTCCTTTACCCGGCCGATGCCGAGCGCGCCCATCACGACGAGGTCGCAGTCGACGCTCTCGATGTCCTTGACCAGCTCGGTGTGGTGCTTGCCGTCCATCATCCGCGGCTCGAAGGGGAGCCCGCGGTCGCGGCAGAGGTTCTGCATCTGGTCGAGATAGCTCTCGGAGATGAGCTTCAGGCCCAGCGTGATCAGGCTGTCGTGGATCTTCCGCTGCCGCTCGAGCTCGACCTCGTCCAAGTACTCTTCCGGCAACGTGTACTCCATCTGCTTGAAGCGGTAGTCGTGCATGCGCGCGGCGTAGACGTGGCTGCCCACGAGCGACGAGCCGAACGCGCCGCCCAGGGCTACGCCGTTCGCGATGGCGCGGTTCGAGAAGTCGGAGTTGTCGACCGGAACGTAGATCTTGCTATACATGAGCCTGGACCTCTTCGTTTGAGCTTACGCTGACCCGTTGGCGCCGCCGTACCCAGTAAACCAGCAAGATTTCGACCGCGAACACCGCGAGGGCGGCCTTCGCCATCGGCACGATCGGCGAGGGCGCCTCCTGCGGCATGGTGTACAGATACATCCACTGCGTCAATCCCCGCTTGCTGCCGCGCTCGCGGTGGTAGCCGTCCCAGACCGAAAACGCGATCGGGACGTACTGCTCGGGCGCGAACGAGACGCTGCCGCCCCCGCGCAGGGCGCGCTTCATCACGACCGTCCACTCGCCGTGATCGTAGCTCGCGACCGCGGTCACGTCCTCGCCCTCGAGCGAAGTGAGGCTCGTGCCGCCCGCGCCCGTGTAGCGCTGGACGGCGCTCTTCGCGAGGTCGAGGAACCAGAGATCGACCGGGTTCTGCGAATCGCCGAACAGGAAGTACGGCTTGCGGTTGCCCGTCGGGAGCGTCACCGGCAGCTGGATCGCCAACGCGTCGGAGAATTCGGTCTCGGGCGTCACCGCGGGGGTGGCGCCTTCCGCCTCGTCGCCCCAGACGTCGCCGCCGGAATCCCCCGCGGGAGCCGCGGCCGGCTCGGCCGCTTCCTCGCCACCCCAGGGGTCGCTGCTCGCGGCAGAATCGGCGGCGGGCACGGCGGCCGGCGGCTGCTCCTCTTCGGGTGGCACGACCAGATCGGGGGCGTTGTGGCCGACGGTGTCGGAGCGCAGGTCGTGCCAGGTGACGCGGAACGCGATCTCCTTGGCGTTGTAGACCGCCTGGACTTGGACCGCGCTCGCCGCCGGGTGGAAAGCGCGGCCGGGCTCGGTGACCTGGCCGATCACGGGGAACAGCGAGGCGGGCGCGCCGGCGAACAGGTCCTTGGCCTTGGCGAGATCTAGTTCTTCGTTGCTCCACTTCACCTGGACCAGGTTCGAGTAGCCGGGGGCGTCGCGCGGGTCGAGCGAAGCGAGGTAGTCGACCAGCTGCCAGCGCTCGGCGTCGGTGAGCGACTCGGCGAACGAGGGCATCGGCGTGCCGTTCAAGCCGGTTGTGAAAGTGCGGTAGATGTCCTCGCGCGTCGGGCCGCCGCGGAAGGTCCAGCGCATCGTGAGGTCGGCCGGGCGGATCGGGTTTCCCCAGTCGTCCTTGAGCGTGGTCGCCGAGGGGCCGTCGCCGCGCGCGAGCTCGCCGTGGCAGGCGGTGCAGCCGATCCGGGCGTAGACCTCTTTGCCCTTCTTTGCCGAGTCCGCGGAGAAGCTCGGCGCGCTCGGGATCGAGATCGCCTTCGGCTTTTTCGCCGCGTCTGCGAAATCGGGGGAGAACGACTTGACCGCCGCGACCAGCGTCTTGATGTCCTCGTCGGAGAGATGCTTCCACGGCGGCATCGAGGTGTACGGCATCCCCTCGCGGATGATGTGCGTGAGGTCCTCGTCGGTCGGGAGCGAGCCGCTCGGCGTATGGCGGATCTTGAACTTTCCGGCGGTGAAGTCGCGCGGCTTGGGATCCAGCCGGTACGCGGCGACGCCGAGGCCGTCCCCCTTCACGCCGTGGCACTGCGAGCAGAGCTTCTGGTAGAGGGGGCCGCCGGGGACCTGATCGGCGGCGTGCGCGGCCGAGGGGAGCGAGAGGACGACGGAGGCCGCGAGGCCCGCGGCGGTTCCCGCCGCGCGAAGGAGCACCCGGTGCCCGCTCACTTTTCCACCCCCTCGCGCGCCCGCGGCTTCTGTCCGGAGAAGTCGTAGAGGAACAAGATCACGTCCCACATCTCGTCCTCGGTAAGGAACTTTTCCCAACTTGGCATCGCGGTGTCCCACGGTCCCCCTTCCTCGGGGAGCCCGGGGCCCCCTTTGGAGATGCGCCAGAACAGGAACGACTCCTGGAGCAGCGCGATCGCGCCGCCGTCGGCGAAGTTGGTGGGGATCGGGTTCAGACCGCGGGCGTACATGCCGTCGCCGCGCAGGGCGTCGCCGTGGCAGTAGACGCAGTTCTCGTAGTAGACGCGACGGCCGTTCTCGAGGTGGGTGGCGAACGCGCTCGGGTCGCTCTTCTCGAGCGGCCGGAACGGGTTGTCGAGCGTCACCAGATCGAACGGCTTGCCGTGCACCGTCACGGAGTCGGGCGGCGCCGGGTGGATCGTGCGGCCGAAGGCGGGCGCCTCGAGCTTGACGGTGAGGCTCTGGTAAACCCGCGCCGCGACCGCCGCCGGGATCAGCAGCATGAGCGCGTAGAGGAGCGGACGGCGCTTCGGCTCGACGCACAGCCGGATCAGGGGGGCGGAGAACGCCTGGAGCCGCTCGCGGCTGGAGGTGACGTAGGCGACGGTCGCGAGCGTCACGATCCCCATATAAATGACGATCACCGAGTGAGGGATCGGCACCTTGAAGCCGAAGCGGAGGAAGATCCAGACGGAGACCCAGGTCACCAGGGTCCAGAGGAACGTGCCGGCGCGGCGCTGGCGCAACAGGAATTGCACGGCGGCGAGCGCCAGGACCACCCACAAGACGATCGGCAGGCTCATCGGGTCGTCATCCCCCCGGTTTCCGAAGCGATCTCAGTTGCCCGCCGCGCCCGTCTGCGGCGCGGAGGCGTCGGCGGGGGCCGCGTCCGTTGGAGCGGCGGGGGCGGCGTCTCCCGCCGGCGCGGCGGTACCGTCGGCCGGCGCAGCGTCGGCCGGCGCGGCATCGGTCGCCGGAGCCGAACCGGCGTCGCCCGTCTCACCGGATCCGCCCGCCTGCCAGGGCAGCTTGGTCTGCATGGTGACGGTGGTCGTCCCGCCGAGGCTCTGCAGGTAGGCGATCACCGCGAGGATCTCTTGGTCGGTCAGGCCGATCGGCGGCTTGCTGATCTCCGGCATGCCCGGATTGAAGCCCGGCACGATGAACTTGTTCGGCTCGTACAGCGACTGCGCCAGGTACTCGACGTCCGAGACGCCCGGCTCGCGGCTGCCGGCGCGCGAGCCGACGCCGCCGAGGTCGGGGAAGCGGAACGGGCCGGACGACTTGCCGATCGTGTGGCAGGTGAGGCAGAGCCCCTTGCCTTCCATGATCTGGCGGCCGACCTTCTGCATCTCCTCCGGCTTCATGTCCTGGGAGAGGGCGATCTCCTCCGGCGGATGCACTTCCTTCTGCGGTACCAACTGGCCGACGTAGGTGTAGAAGCCGGTCGTCGCGACCGCGAGGGCGGCGATCTTCAGCGGGACGGGGACCTTCACGCGACGGCTCCTTCTTCGATCGCCTTCCCCTTCGCCTTTTTCGGCTTGGGCTCCCAGTCCTTCTTACCGCCGAGCGAGGCGAGCCAAAACACGAAACTGATCAGGAGGAAGAAGATCAGCACGGTGACCGACACCACCTTGGTGGCGAACCCGAGCGTCGGCGTGAAGGCGTCCGGCGAGGTGTCGCGCATGACGCCGTAGACGTGCCAGTGCTGGCGCAGTCCGGAGCGGACGTAGCCCATCAGGCCCATCAGCCAGGTGAAGGTGACGGCGATGAAGATCAGCACGTACTGGGAGACCGGCGCGATCTTTCCCCACTGCGGTTCGCCCGCCTTCTTCGCGTTCTTGAACAGGAAGACGTCGATCACCGTCACCGCGATCATCGCGAACAGGACCGAGAGCACCTGCGGGATCGAGAACGCGATGCGCACGGCGGCCTCGACGAAGTAGCCGTAGACGCCGAGGAAGATGACGATCGAGGCGGCGACGAGGAAGATCAGAAGCTGCGCGCGGTTGCCCGACTTCGCCCACTTGACCGTCGCGGTCTTGCCGCTCCGCCGATAGAGCAGGAAGCTCACGTAGGTGGTGAGGATCAGGATGTTGACGGCCGTGTTCTTCGCCGACATCACGCCCAGGAACCCGAGTGCGGGGTGCGACGAGCCGCCCATCGCCCGGACCTCCGAGACGGTCGAGATGATCGAGCGCGGCGTCGCCCAGACCGCGAAGCAGAGGGCGACCAGGATCAGCAGGTACTTGATGTACTTTTGGAACTGCTCCGCCCCGGCGATCCGCCCCATGCCGAGCCAGAGGTAGTAATTCGCGGCGAGGAACAGGTTGCCGATCAGCACCGCCTGGATGATGAACAGCCAGGAGAAGGCGCCGCCCATCATGGTTAGGCCGAGCGTCTGGGAGTAAGCGTAGATCTCTTTCGCCAGGTAGTAGCCGGCGAACGGCAACGGCAGGAAGGCGCAGATCGCGACGAAGTTGCCGATGTAGCCCATCCAGTCGTAATGCGCGCGGTCCTCGTCGGTCGTGGCGCCGAGGAACTTGAACGCGGCGTAGGCCGCGGCCACCGAGCCGCCGAAAGCGACGTTCGCGATGATGCGGTGGATGTTGATCGGCATCCAGGTGTAGTTGGTGACCGCCTGCCAGGTGCTGATCAGCGCGCCCTTTTCCGAGATCCCGGCGGGGGAGGTCATGAAGGTCACCCAGGCGTTCGCGATCAGCATGATCGCCGTGCCCACCAGGTTCAGGCCGAGCCCGAGTAGAAGGTGGACGCGCGGCGAGAACTTCCCCCAACCGTAGTAGTAGGTGTAGAGGAAGAACGCCTCGGCGAAGAACAGCAGGACGTAGGGCAGGAAGGTGAGCGAGAAGACGCTCACCAGGTAGTTCGTGAACTTGGGGTAGAGGATGATCAGCAGGAAGGTGAGGAACGCGCCGAACGTCGCGGTGAGCGAGAACGAGACCGAGAGCAGCTTCGTGAACTCGTGCGCCAGCCGGTCGTAGCGCGGGTCCTTCGTGCGGTAGCCGATGAACTCGATGATCAGCGCGAACAGCGGCACGGCGAGGACGAACGCGGCGAACAGCAGGTGGAGCTGCGCGACGATCCAGATCGCGACGCGGCTGCCGACCTTCGGGAAGGCGCGATACTCGACCTCTTTGTAGGGCTTTTCGCGGTCGACCTTCTCCTGCTCGGCCTTTTCGTCGGCGATCCCTTGATCCCGGGGCGTCTCCGCGACAGTCGCGGCCGTCGGCCGATAAGGGGCTTGATATTCGCGTGAAGTGAGGAACTTGGCGATCCCCGCCGTCACCGCGAGGGCGACGACGGCGGCCAGGACGGCGAGCGGCAGCCTCTTCTTCATGGAGTCCCCGGGGTGGGCGGCGTCGCCGCCTCAGGCGTCGCGGCCGGAGCCGCCGTCGCGGCGTCTCCAGCGGCCGCTGTCGGTGCCGCTTCGGTCGCCGGTGGCGCCGCGGGCGCCGCGGGCGCTTGGCCGCCGGTCCGCTCGAGGCGCTTCGCCTGGAGCTCGCGCAGGTGGACGATGATCGCCCAGCGGTCGGCGACGGGAATCGGGTACTTGTACGCCGGCATCAGGCCGAAGCCGTTGGAGACCGTGTCGAAGATCTGGCCGACCGGCATCTGGCGCAGCCGGTCGCTGTGGAAGGTCGGGGTCGGCACCTTGGCGCGCTCGAAGAGGATGCCCTTGCCGTCGCCGTGGGTGTCGTGACAGGCGGCGCAGTAGATGTCGAACCGTTCTTGGCCGCGCGCGCGCACGGCGTCGGTCACCGGCATCGGCACCTCGGTCGCGAATTCCCCCTCGGGGGTCATGCCCGTCCAATAGGGGCCCTCGTTCAGGAGGTCGCGCAGCTCGCCGCGCGCGATCGTTCCCTGCACGGGCGGACGCATCGCTGCGCCGTCATAGAAGAAGGCGCTCGCCGCCTGCGGCTCGTAGCGCGGCTGGACGTCCATGTTCGGGTTCAGGTGAATCGGCGGCCGGCTGGAGGTGCAGCCGCGGGCGCAGCCGCCCAGGGCGACGAGGACCAGGGCGAGTCCGGCGTTTCGGGCGTTTCGCGCGGGCATCGCTCTACGCCTCCGCCCGCGCTTCGGCGAGCTCCGGATGCGGGTTGCGAATGCGCGCGAGGTAGCTCGTACGCGGGCGGTTGCCGAGCTCGGCGAGGAGCACGTAGTTCCGCGGGTTCGCCTTGCGGACGTTCACCTGGGCGTCCGCCGTCTTGAGGTCGCCGAAGGTGATCGCCTGGGTCGGGCAGGTCTGCTGGCAGGCGGTGCGGACGTCGCCGTCCTTCTCCGGCCGCTCGGCCATCTTGGCGTCGATCTTCGCGCGCTGGATGCGCTGCACGCAGTAGGTGCACTTTTCCATCACGCCGCGCGAGCGGACGGTGACGTTCGGGTTCGCCGCCATCTTGACCAGCTCGGGCGTGTCCTTGGTGTAGTTGAAGAAGTTGAACCGGCGCACCTTGTAGGGGCAGTTGTTCGAGCAGTAGCGGGTGCCGATGCAACGGTTGTAGACCATCGCGTTCAGGCCGTCCGAGGTGTGGACGGTCGCCGCGACCGGGCAGACCTGCTCGCACGGGGCGTTCTCGCACTGCTGGCAGGGCATCGGCTGGAACACCATCTCCGGACTCTCGGTCGAGCCGGCGAAATAGCGGTCGAGCCGCAGCCAGTGCATCTCGCGGCCGCGCCGGACCTGCTCGTGGCCGACGATCGGCACGTTGTTCTCGCTCTGGCAGGCGATCACGCAGGCGTTGCAGCCGGTGCAGGCGTTCAAGTCGATCGCCATGGCCCACTGCGGCCCCTGGTCGTACTTGTGCTCGTCCCAGAGCGGCGCGACCTTCGGTATCTCGACCCTCTCGGCGGCGAACGCGGGCTCTTTGCGCCACTCCTCGATCGTCGCCTCGCGGACGATCGGTCGCCCTTCCATCGTGCCGTGGTCCTGGGTTTGGGCGATCCGGTGATCCTTGCCCGAGGCGGCGAGCGTGGCGCCGGACGCGAAGCCGAGCGCCGCGCGCGTGCGCAACGGATAGACGTCCGCGCCCACCCCGTCGCCGATCCGGCCGGCGGCCCGGCGGCCGTAGCCGAGGGTCACGACGACCGTTTCGTCGGCCTGGCCGGGGACGATCCAAACCGGCAGCTCGACGCTCGCGCCGCCGAGCGTGAGCTTCGCGCCGTCCTCGTTGCCGAGCTTCAGCCGCTCCGCCGTCTTGGGCGACAGGAGCGCGGCGTTGCCCCAGGTGATCTTGGACACCGCGTCGGGCAGCTCCTGGAGCCAGCCGACGTTGGCGAACCGGCCGTCGTGGACGGCGGGCGAGGGGCGGAACGAGATCTCGAGCCCGGAGCTGGCCGCGGCGGGGATCGCCGGGGGCGCGGCGGCGGCGAGCTCCACCGGAGCCGAAGCGCTGCCGGCGAGCAGGCCGTCGTGGAGCACGCGGTTCCACGCCGTCTCGAACGCGAGGTCCGGATCGGGCGCGTCGGGCGCGTCGGGCGCCGCGGGGAGAATCGTCCGCCAGGTCTCCTGCACCAAGTCGTGGCCGGGCTTCTCTTCGCCGGTCGCGAGCAGGGCGAGCACCTCGATCGCCGATTTGCCACCGAACAGGGGCTCGATGAGCGGCTGGACGATGCTCGCCGTGCCGTCGGCGGCGCGGCAATCGCCCCACGCCTCGAGGAAATGCGCCTCGGGCAGATGCCAGGTCGCCGTCTCCGCCGTTTCGTCGGCCGCGAGGCCGAGATGGACGACGTTCGTGCACTTGGCCGTCGCCTTGGCGAACCCGAGATCCGCCGGAGCGTCGAAGCAGGGATTCCCGCCGAGGATGAAGAGTGTCGTGACCTGCCCCGCGGCGACCGCCTCGGCGAGCGCGGAGAGGTCCGCGAGGCTCGGCGCGAGAACGTCCTGCGGCTCGGCGAGTCGCACGGTCTTACCGATGTTGCCCAAGGCGGCGTTGATCGCCAGGGCGAGCGCGTGGACCGCGGCGGGCTGATGGCGTCCGGCGACCACGAGGCTCGCGCCCGGGTTCGCCGCGAGATCCTTGGCGAGCACTCCGAGGAACTTCGCCGGCACGCCCGGAACCGGCGCGGCCGGAGCCGGCGAGGCGACGGCGACGCCCGCGGCGGAGAGCGCACCGGCGAGCGCGGCGGCGAACGCGCCGATCTGCCCGCTCGGCAGCGCCAGGCGGTGGTCCGCCATGCCGCCGGTCGTCGTGTGGGCGCTCTCGACCGCCCAGAGCCGGTTCATCTCGTCCTGGACCGAAGCGAGCTTGCGACCGGCGGCGAAACCTCGGGCGTTGGCGACCGCGCCGCTCTCGGTCAGGAAGAGGTCGGCGTCGAGGCTCAGGATCACCTTCGCCGCGCCGAGATCGTAGGAGACCGCGAGCGGCCGGCCGGCGAGCATCGCCGTACCGGCGAAGCGGTTCTCGTCGTTGACCGGTTCCCAAGAGGCCCATTTCGCCTGCGGAAACCGAGCGCGGAACGCACCGGCGAGCCGGTACGCCGTGGGGGAGGACGAGGGCGGCGCGAGGACCGCGAGCCGGGCACCGCCGTCGCCGAGATGCTCGGTTTCGAGCGTCTTCCAGGCGGCGACGAAATCGGCCCAGGTCTTCTTTTCTTTCTTCGCTCGATCCTTCGGGTCTTGGCCGGAGAGGACGTGCTGCGAGCGGTCGGGATCGTAGAGATGGAGGATCGCCGCCTGCATCTGCGCGCTCGCGCTCCCCGCGGTCGCCGGATGCAACTCGTTGCCCTCGATCTTGGTCGGGCGTCCCTCGTGGCTTTCGACCAGCAGGCCGTATCCCTCGGTGCCGAACGGCATCGTGGTCGCGTACTGCTTCGGAATGCCGGGCACCGTCTCTTCCGGCGGCGTCACGTAGGGGACGATGTTCTCGACCGGCTTCCGGCATGCGGCGGCGCCCGCGAGCGCCACGGAAGCGCCGAGCATCTGGATCAACGACCGGCGGTCGATCCCTTCAGGCAGCTCCGAGGCGCCGACCGGGAACTCGCGCTCCAGGAACTCGCGAGCTTCCGGATCGCCGGCCCGTTGCTCCAGGCTGCGCCAATGCTCACGCGGCTGAGGCTGCGAACAACCACAGCCCGGGCCGCAGGGGCCGCCTTCGGCGGGGAGTGCTTCGGGCTCACCGTGAGGTGAAGAGAGAGGCTCGATCATCGGTGGCACCCCGTGCAATCCTGGGGCGGCGCCAGTCGCTTCTCCTTGATGATGCGAGCGGCGGCGACCGCTTGATCCTTGCCCGGCGTCCAATCCATATTGGTCACTTCGTGCGCGGGCCTCA
The DNA here is from genome assembly GCA_044226625.1 of Thermoanaerobaculia bacterium. Lineage (GTDB taxonomy): Bacteria > Acidobacteriota > Thermoanaerobaculia > Multivoradales > UBA5704 > DASYKS01. The sequence goes on along the minus strand of JBGAGQ010000051.1, from coordinate 34,897 downwards.
AGAAAGGTGCCGGATTCCGGTGGCAGTCGAGGCACCAGCTCATCGACAGCGGCTGCGCCTGCGCGACCACCTCCATCTGATCGATGCGGCCGTGGCAGGAGGCGCAGCCGACCCCCGCGCGCAGGTGCGGGCGATGGTCGAAGTAGGCGTAGCCCGGAAGGTTGTGGACCCGCACCCAGCGCATCGGCCGGTTGGTCGACGCGCTGTCGCGGATCGCCGCGAGCAGCGGCGAATCGCGCTTCACCAAGCGATGACAATTCATGCAGATCTGCGTCGGCGGAACGACGGCGGCCGGCGCCCGATCCACCGTGGCGTGGCAATACAGGCAGTTGATGCCGAGATCGCCTGCGTGCAGCTTGTGGCTGTAGGGGACCGGTTGGACCGGTTGATATCCGACGTCGGTGTATTGGGGGGAGAAGTAGTACCAGATGCCCCCAATCACGAGGCCACCTGCAACCAGGGCCACTACGGCGATACGCAGCGGCAACTCATTGGTCCAGCGCTCGAAAATCTGCGCCACGCGCCTAGCCCCGCTCCCGTTCGATCAGCTGCACGCGTGAGCGCTTGCAGACCTTCCTCAAGGGCATCTCCCGACGACTACCGGCTCTGGCTCGATCTTTAAGGCGGGCGGAGTCTACCTGGCGTATTTCAGCCGGTCAAGGCGGATTTTGAACTCGGCTCGCATCGCATCGGCTTGATCAAAGCGAGTTGGAAGCGCGATGGGATCACGATGGAAATCGAGGACTTCGACGCGTGGCGATATGCGTTTCCGAGGCGCCTTCGGTCGCGCCGCGTTGCGTATACGATACGTTCGCTCATGCTCGATTCCAGCGCCGATCGCGTCGGCCTTCTGATCGTCAACCTCGGCACTCCGGACGCTCCGCGGCCGCCGGAGGTGCGGCGGTATCTGCGGCAGTTCCTCTCCGATCCGCGGGTGCTCGACATCCCGGCGCTCGCGCGGTTCCTGGTGTTGGAGCTGGCGATCCTGCCGCGGCGGCCGCGCGCCTCCGCGGAGGCGTATTCGAAGATCTGGGGCGAGCAGGGATCGCCGCTCTTAGTGCTGGATCGCGCGCTGGTCGAGAAGGTCCAGCGGCGGCTCGGAAGGGCGGTACGGGTGGAGCTCGGGATGCGCTACGGCAACCCGTCGATCGAGAGTGCGATCGAGCGTTTGGTCGGCGCGGGGGTGAGCCGGATCGTCGTCTTCCTGCTCTACCCCGAATACAGCTCGGCGGCGACCGGCTCTTCGATCGAGGAAATCCTGCGCGTGGCCGGCACGCGTTGGAACACGCCCTACCTCCAGATCGTGCCGCCCTATTACGACCACCCCGCCTATCTCGAAGCGCGGGCCGCGAGGGTGCGGCCGTTCCTCGATCCCATGCCCGACCGGGTGTTCATGAGTTTCCACGGCCTGCCGGAGCGGCAGATCCGGAAGAGCGACCCCTCGGGCGCGCATTGCCTCGCGAAGGCCGACTGCTGCGCCTCGATCGGCGACGTGAACCGCTTCTGCTACCGCGCGCAGTGTTTCGCCACGGCGAAGAAGCTGGCGGAGCGGCTCGCGATCCCCGAAGATCGCGTGCTCGTCACGTTCCAGTCGCGTCTCGGGCGCACCCCCTGGCTCACCCCGGCGACCGATCAGGTGCTCGCCGAGGAGGCGAAGAAGGGCGCCCGTCGCGCGTTGATCGTTCCGGGCTTCGCGACCGACTGCCTGGAGACGCTCGAGGAGCTCGGCATCCGCGGCGTCGAAGTCTGGAAGGAACACGGCGGCGAGACGCTCGAGGTGGCCCCGGCGGTCAACGACGACGACCTCTTCGTCGAGGCGCTGCTCACGATCTGCCGCGAGAACACCCGCTGGCTCGATGCCGCGATCGATGCCCCGACGGATCGGGCCAACGCGGCGGCGAGTCCGAATCCCTCCTAAAAATGACTCACCGGTTGGCGATCGTCGGCGCCGGGATCGGCGGCCTGGCCGCGGCCGATCATCTCCGTCGCCGGGCGGACGCTCTCGGTCGCGAGGTCGAGGTCGCGATCTTCGAAGGAGCGGATCGGGCGGGCGGCGTGCTCGCGACCGAGAGCTGCGAAGGGGCTCTGCTCGAACGGGGACCCGACACTCTCGTGACCCACAAGCCGGCGGGGCTCGCGCTCTGCGAGCGACTCGGTTTTGCGGATCGAATCGTCTACCCCGAAAGCGGCCACATCGAGATCCTTGATCGCGGCCGGCTCCTGCCGCTCCCCGCCGGGTTCGCGTTCCTCGCCCCGACCCGCTGGAAACCGCTGCTCGAAACCCCGCTGCTCTCCTGGCGCGGCAAGCTCCGCGCGCTTGCCGAGCCGCTACTCGGGCCCAAGAGATCGGCGGCCGACGAGAGCGTCGCCTCCTTCGTACGGAGGCGCTTCGGCGGGGAGCTCTATGCGAGATTGAGCGAGCCGGTGGTAGGCGGGATCACGATGGCCGACGTCGAGACGCTGAGCCTGGCGGCGAACTTTCCACGCCTCGCGAGCCTAGAACACGAACCGGGCCGGGTCTCCGGCGGCTGGCGTAAGCGCCCCGCGCCGGGCGGGTCGAAAGATCGCCCCGGACCGGGAGCCGGGAAGAAACCGCTCCCGCCGCAGATCGCAACGCTGTCCGGCGGTCTCGGCCAGATCGTCGACGCCCTGGTCGAGGCGCTGCCGCCGGGCGTGCTGCGCAAGAACCGCCCGGTCGTCGCGGTACGACGCGGGGGGACGGGCTTCCATCTCGACCTGTCCGGAGGCGACACCTACTTAGCCGACGCCGTGCTGCTCGCCGTTCCCGCCCACGCGGCGGCGCCGCTGGTGGCGGGCCTCTCGGCGCCGCTCTCGGACGACCTGCGGAAGATCTCCTACGCCTCGTGCGTGACGGTGAACCTCGGCTGGCACCGCGACGCGGTCGCGCGTCCGCCTCGAGGGCACGGATTCTTCGTTCCGAGTGCGGCGGGCCTACCGGTCGTCGCGGCGACCTTCGTAAGCGTCAAATTTCCCGAAAGAGTTCCGGCCGACCAGATCGTCGCCCGGATCTTCCTGGGAGGCGCCCTCCACCCCGAGGCGGCCGACCGCTCCGACGAAGACCTCCTCAACCTCGCCCAGAGGACCGTCGGGCCCCTCCTCGGCCTCCGCCGCCCCGCCGCCTGGAGCCGCGTCTGGCGTCATCCCCTCGCCATCCCCCAGCGCTCGGTCGGCTATCTAGACGTCGTGGAGCGGCTGAAGCAGGGCCTCGCCGATCAACCAGGGCTCGAATTCGCGGGAGGCCCGTTCGGAGCTTACGGACTGCCCGACTCGATCTCCGCGGGGGAAGGCGCGGCGGAGCGGTTGCTGGAATGGACCAGAGGGACGTAGTGCGAATTCGTTCTGATCGCCCCATCAGACATCCTCGTAAGCCCCTCAACGGGGACACAAGATCTACGTCATTTTCCCCAGTGTAGCTTAGTCATTAACTGTAGCTTAGTCATTAACCTCCTTTTCGACGTGGCGGAGTCCGTGAAATAGAGGTTCATCTGCGTCTTATGGGGGAGTCCCAGCGATTCGGCCAATTTTGGAAGTAGGCGAACCCGGTCGGGTCGATAGCACTGGTAAACCTCCAGCGGAGGAGATGTCATACTCGAAATCATCAGGGTGAAACGCTCTTCGAGCCCGGATAACAGGGAGACGCCAACAAATGGGCGTGCTCACTGGAAAGAGGCGGTCTTATTCATAACTCATTCCTGCGTCGGAAACTTTGGCAAGAGCTTGTGGCTTCACGTGCGGGGCCGAGCGAGGAGAGGTCCGGGGGCCTTTTGACACCTCGAGAACATTGCTTTAGCATTGGTAGGTTCTAAGGGTTCGGGGTGCGGCGTAATTGGGTTTCGTCGATTTCACGTCAATAGGTTCGAGAGGTGTTGCTGCGCCAGCTCACTTTCATCAGGAAAAGTCCGAGGAGAGATAGATGGAAGGAAGCTGGTTTATCAAGATTAACGATGAGTCACACTCAGTAAAAGCGGTGGTCAAGATTTGGGCGCTGCCAATGCGATTGACGATCCTTGTAGATGGGACGTTGGTCCGTGAAGAAAAGGTGTTCGCGCTCTTGGGGGTGATAGGGCGGGTTGGATTCCTTGGCCACGACCTAGCAATAAAGGTCATTGGGTATGGAGCCCTAGGGAGGCTTGGGTTATTGGTCGACGGTGTTGACTCAGTTCAGCTTGAAACTCGTCAACCTTCGCTTCCCGCAACCGAGTCTTCTCTGGATCTTGAAACGAGCATTGTGGAGGTCCAGAGAGTCGAAGAAAGTCTTGGCGAGGAAGTGCGCATCATTGACAATTCCAAGAGCGTGGCCGGGATTCACAGGACGATCAGCGTCGTGAGGGAGTGGACACAGGCCTACGTACTTGAGCGGGAAACTTCGATCACGGGTGGGGCTGAGATTAGTGTTAGGGGCGCGTGGGCTGTAGATTTCAAGGCCTCGGCCGAGGGGGCGATTCGGAAACGCTACGAAATCTCTGTCGCAGAGAAGAAGACCTACAGTGAGGAGCTTACTATTGAGGTACCTGCAAAGACGAAGGTACGGCTGGTCCTTCACTGGAAGCAAATTTGGCAGCGCGGTGTTGTTGTGGTTCGCGGTAGTAGAACAGGAGCTGAGCTTCAGTTTCCTTATAAAGTTTGTGTTGGGCCTACATTCGATCAGAGTCAAGTCGATATATAGTAGGCGTGGTGGAGTTTTTCAAGCAGTCATCCGGCGTGCGGTGATTTAAAGAATAAGGATTGAGCCTGCGGCCTGCCGGCTCGATCTCCACGGGGAAATCGGTGGTCTGAAACGCCCTCCGAGAGGGAGAGCCGGACCTGGTGCACCCTGAGGGAGTCGAACCCCCAACCCTCAGATCCGAAGTCTGATGCTCTATCCAATTGAGCTAAGGGTGCGTGCCCAGCTTCAAAGGAGATTCTAGGACATCCGGCGGTCGAGGGGCAGCCGCCCCTGGATGAACGGGCTATCCTTCGAAGGCTATAGCTGTAGGCGCGTGCTCGCGACGAGCTTGGCTTCGCGGAAGCCTTGGAGCTCGAGGACGTTCGATCCCGAGGGCAGGGGGGAGAGGTCGATCGTGCGGGTTCCGTCGGCGATGTCGAGGCTCCCGTGAGGCCGGGAGCTCAGGTAGATGTCCAGGCGATCGACGTTCTTCGTCGTCACCTCGATCTGATGCGGCGCGGTCGGCTGCGGAACCTGGACCGAGACGGCATACACCGGCCTCTCGGCGAGTAGCTCACCCGCGCGGTTGAGGAGGTCGACGTTGCCGGTCAGGACGTCCTGCCGGGTCGTACGATGGATGTGATCGGGAACGACACCCAGTTCCTCGACCAGCACGCCGAGGCGTTTCCCCACCCTCGTGCAGCGGCGGACGGCGACTCGAAAGGAGGCGTCGTTCGGCAGGGCTTTGAACGGAGAGATGGCCCCCGGGAGCATCCCGACCAGGGTGGAGTGATCCCAGACGTTCGCGCCGCCCGCGCCTGTGGCTCCGCTGGTGCCGAGGATCGGACCGATCTCGTGGTCCTGGAATCCGGCGCAGAAAATGTCGGTCGTGCTGTAGCAGCGCGCGTCGGTCAGCAGCACGACGGGACCCTGGTACTTCTGGCCGAGGTCGTTGTAGCTCTCGAGGGGCCGAAGCGCGAAGCCGTGGGAGAAGGGGGCGCCGGTTTCGACGGCCTGCGCGATCGACTCGCGCCAGCTCTCGAAGGCGTTCAGGGTCTCGCAGATCTTCAAGGTGAGCGGCGAGTTGATGAAGTAGAAGCGCTCGGGATCGATCTTCTGCGGGGTGAGGACCTGAAGGAGGCGCTCGCCCGCGATGATGTTGCCTCCGCCGTTGCCGCGCACGTCGAGAACCAGGCCGTTCTGCGGCAGTAGGCCGAGGATGCGCACGAACTCCTCCACGAACTCCGCGTCGTCCCAGTGGACGAACGTGTGGATGTGCACATACCCGAACCGCCCCGACGGCGTCTCGATCGGCCGGAAGGTGAAGACGTCCGGCAGCTTGCTGATGGCGTTGAAATCGACCGAGGCCGAGCCCGCCCCCGTGGGCGCTCCGACCCAATTCGAATCGGTCTGGAGCTTCACCTGCTTGGCGATTTCGACGGCTTCCGGCGCGAAGAGGAGCTTTCGCGTCTGGCGTTCCATTTCCGCCTTGGCGTCGAGGCCGAGCATCAGGGCGACCTCGCCGGAGACCGCGAGCGGATCGTCGTCGCCGCTCGAGTCGAACACCTGCCACTCGAACCGGCGATCGCGAGCCTTGTCGTCGCCCTGGTAGGTGACCGTTACCCATGCCTCGTCCGGCGGCAGCGACATCGCGAGCCATCGGATCGTCATCGCCCCCAGCCCGCGGGCGTGGCGAGCCTCCAGGTTGCTGCCCGCTTCGCGGTCGGCGTTGATCTCCACGGCCCGCTGGATCGGAGTTCCGTTCCAATGGGTCACGATGACGCCCGGCTTGAAATAGCGATCCGCCCAGCCCGGGGAGACCTCGGTCACGACGCAGCGCCGCTGGTCCCCCTCGAAATACTCCTCGATGCGGAATGGCAGGTACGCCGTCGAATTCCGAAACGGCGCGGGGAGGATGTAGTTGGTGTGGAGGTCGCGCAGGCCGTTGAAGATCGAGACCATTTCGGCGTGAAAACCGGATTCGGACAGGTTCGCCGCGTGGTACCGCAGCAGCTTGAGCCGCTGGATCGGATCGACCGCGTGCATGGCACGCTTCAATGGGAGGTGAACGTAGATTTGCTCGATCAGCGCCAGCGCTTGATCGACGACGAGCCGGCGTTCCTCGGTACCGAGAGGCACGGCGCGCTCGGTAGGGGGCTACTCCCAGCCCGCCTTGTTCAGGAAATCGCTCAGGCTCTGGCTGGCGCCGATGTTCTTCTTGACCGCGGCCGCACGCTTCGAAAGGCTCTTGAACATCACCTCGTTGGGGAGCGCCAGCGAGAAGTCGGTCGGGGCGGGGGCCTTCTCAGGGGCGAGGACCTTGATGACGATCTTCTTTTCTTTCTGCTCGGTCTTGCCTGTGGGCTTCTTGCCTGCCATCGTTCGAATCTCCCGGATGCGACCTAAGCTACCCCTCGGGCGACTTGAGTATACGCCTGGACCGGCCGGACGAGCGGTTCGAGGCCTGACCGGCGCGAACGAACACTTTCTGGAGATCGCCTCCCATGCCGACCGTCTTGACCCATCCGGCCGTTCCTCTCGCGCTCGCCGCGGTCGCGGGGCGCGAGCGCGTCGGCGGTCGGCTCCTGCTCGCGGGTGTCCTCGCATCGGTCCTTCCGGACGCTGACGTTCTCGGGCTGCGCCTGGGCGTGCCCTACGGGAGCCCGTTCGGCCATCGCGGCTTCAGCCACTCGCTCGTCTTCGCGGCGCTGCTCGCGCTCGCTGCGGCCGCCGCGGCGTCCTGGCTCGGTGCTACCCGAGCCCGGGCGGCGGTCTTCATCGGCCTCGCCTGCGTCTCCCACGGCTTACTGGACATGCTCACCAACGGAGGGCGCGGCGTCGCACTCTTCTGGCCGGTAAGCGCCGAGCGCTTCTTCCTCCCGGCCCAGGTGATCGAAGTCTCCCCCTTGAGTGCGCATCGCTTCTTCGGACCGGCGGGACTCGTGGTCCTCGCCTCGGAGCTTCGTTGGATCTGGCTCCCGACGGCGATCGTCGCGATCCTGGGACTTCTGATCCGGCGCGCCTTCTTCAGGTCTTCCGCTCCGCCCCCTACAGCGCCTCCAGATCCCGCTTGAGCTTTTTGATCGACGACTCGTCCTGGCTGTCGTAATAGCCGCGGATCGCGCCTTGGGCGTCGACCAGGACGTACCTCGTGCTGTGCACGATCGGCTCGGTGACCTCGCCCACGGTGGGGGGCGGGTTGGGGTCGACCGCGAGGTGAAAGCCGTTCCGGATCAGGTCGTACATCGCGTTTCGGTCGCCGGTGAGGAACCACCAGTGCTCCGGGGCCGCGAACTTCTCGGCGTAGGCTTCGAGCGCGGCCGGAGTGTCGTGCTCCGGGTCGACGGAGAACGAGACGAGCCGGGCGCCGATTCGGGGCGGCAGCTCGCGTTCGAGCCGCGACATCCGCTCGGTGATCATCGGGCAACTGGTGACGCAGCGGGTGAAGACGAAATCGGCGATCCACGGCGATCCCGCGAGGTCGGAGGGCCCGACCCGCCGGCCATCCCGGTTGGTGAGCTCGAACTCCGGCACCTGGCCGAGGATCGGCGGTGGGGTCCCCGGCCGCTTGAGCCAGAGGCGGCTCGAAACCGCGGAGAAGACGACCCCCGCGAGCGCCGCGATCAGAACCGCCCAAAGAAGCCGTCGGCGCCAGCGTCCCCCTTCGCCTTTGAAGTCCTCGAACGGCTCCTCGGCCGGCCGATTCGCTTCCGTGGCGGGCCCGGCCTGCGAGGGACCTTCTTCGCTCATGACCTTCATAGGCTCAGTTGGCGTAGGTTCAGCCGGCCGAGCCTCGAGATGCCCGTCGTCGTCCATCCTCTCGTTCTTCGCCTCCCGGGCTCAGAACAATATGCGATCCACGAGCATTGCGCCGAGCAGCGCGGGAAGGTAGAGGATCGAGGCGAACATCAGGCGCCGTGCCGAGGCGTCACTCCGGTCGCGGCCGAAGCGGAGGGCGAACCAGAGGTAGGCGAGCCCGAGCACGAGCGCCGCCCCGAAGTAGAGGCCGCCGAGCAGACGGAGAGGGGTGGGCAGGAGTGAGACGGGAACGAGCGCCGCGCCGTAGAGGATCGCCTGGCGTGCTGCCTGGCTGCCGCTCGGATCGGTCACGGTGAGCATCGGAAAGCCGCCGCTCCGGTAGTCGTCTCGACAGAGCCAGGCGATCGCGAGGAAATGCGGCATCTGCCAGAAGAAGAGGATGCCGAACAGGACCCAGGCGGGGAGGCCGACCTGATCGCGCACGGCGGCCCAACCCATCATCGGCGGGATCGCGCCGGGGATTGCGCCCACCAGGGTCGAGAGCGAGGTCACCGGCTTGAGCGGCGTGTAGACGAAGACGTACCCGCCGAGCGCGGCCACGCCGAGGAGCGCCGTGAGCAGGTTCACCTTGAGCGCGAGATAGCCCAGGCCGGCGATACCGAGCGCGACGCCCCAGAGGAGGGCGAGATCCGGATGCATGCGGCCGGAGGGGACCGGGCGGTCCAGGGTGCGCCGCATCCGTGCGTCGCGCTCCCGCTCGAGCACCTGGTTGAGCGCCGAGGCGCCGGCCGAGACGAGACCCGTACCGACGAGGGTGTGGACCAGCAGCCAGAAGGAGATCGGCCCCTGTTCGGCGAGCAGGAAGCCCATGCCGGTCGTGAGCACCACCATCGTGGTGATCCGCGGCTTGGTGAGCACCGAGAGATCGGAAACCAGCCGGCTCTGACGGGCGGGGCGCGGCGCTACCATTCCGTCGGCCTCGACCGCCTCGGCCGTCTTCACAAGGTCACCTGCCGGGTGCCCAGCGTCTCGGCGCGCGGGGCCGGACGGGTCGCGACGGCGCTCGCCTCCGTCGCCCGGGCGAGGCGGGCGGCATGGAGCGAGAGGATCAGGCTGCTCGCGAGCAGGGAGGCGCCGGTTGCCACGTGGAGCGTGTTGATCCAGACCACGCGGCCGGAGAGCACCACCGCGGCGCCGAGCGAGATCTGCGCGACGATGAGCAGCGCCATCGCGAGGGCGGGGCGGGTGAGCGCTCCCAGATCGGCGTGGCGACGGAGCACGCGGACGACCGTGGTGGTCACGAGAATCAGCACCAGGAGCGCGCCTACGCGATGGGCGTAGTGGAGTCCGATCTTCAGATCGAACTGCGCCGGAACCAGGCGTCCGAAGGCGAGCGGAAAGTCCGGAATCGCGAGCCCCGCGCCGTTGTGGCGAACGAGCGCGCCGAGGAGGATTTGGAGGTAAACGAGCGCGGTGGTGGCGAACGCGAGCGAGCGGAGGGGGCGCACCGGCTCGGCGGGTTCTTCGTCGCCGCCCCAATAGCGGGGAGAGGTCGCGACCGCGATCGAGGTGACGAGGCAGAGGAACATCTCGGCGAGCGCGGCGTGGGAGATCGAGACCGCGGGGGGCAGGAATAGGAGGACGGTCAAGCCGCCGAGTAGCGCCTGGGCGAACACCGCCGCGACCGCGAAGCCGCCGAGCCGCCGGACCCCTGACCGCCGCTCCGAGCGCTTGAGCCAGATCGCGAGCCCGACCGTGAGCAGGGCGACCGTCCCAGCGAACAGGCGATGACCGTGTTCGGCGCGGATGGCGTCGAGATGCCACCAGCCGGGCGGGTTCAAGCTGCCGTAGGAGAGCGGCCAATCGGGAACCGACAGGCCCGCCTCCTTGCTCTTGACCAGGGCTCCGGCGGCGATCAGCAGGACGACCAGCCCGGCGAGGATCGAGGCGAAACGATGAAGCGCCGGCGAAACGGGAGGGGAGTTGGGGTTCGCGTCGTGGGCGGCCAAGATCGCAAAGTCTCTCGAGGAGGTCCCCGGGGAAGAGCCCCGAGGCGCCAAACGCCAGTTTAACGCGGAAAGCGACCGGCCAAACCGCCCCCGGAGGTGGGGCTGCGGCAGCCTAGCAGACGGCTGAAAACTCTCTCCACGTCGCGGAGTTCCCGAGGACGACCCCGAGTCTGTCTGAGCGCAGCGAGTTACGAGGGGCGCCCGCAGGGAATCTCCCGCGACGACGGAGTTTTCAGCAGTTGCTAGCCTACAGGTCCGACAGGGAAACGCGGTTCTCGGAGCGCGGAGGCCCGGAGGGTCGTGCCGGGCAATGCGCCGGCAAGCGGCGACGGCGCACCCTCGACCAGCGCGAAGCCGAACAGAGGGTTGAACCCCTCGACCGTGTAGTGGGTCCTCGACAGGCGTCTGTTAGTGCCGAAGACCGGCAACCCCAGGAGATCCGACAACAGGCGAAGGGTGCGCTTGCCGGTGTCCGAGACGGCGGTCTCGCAGCCGAGCAGGCGGAGCGACACCGCGTGAGCCCGGGGGAGAACCCGGCTCCTGGCGATCTCTTCGAAGACGTTTCGGACGCGGACGTCGTGGAGGTCGACGACGGTTCCGCCCATCTGCAGCAGCCGAGAGCGCCGCGTCGAATGGCCGATCAGGTCGACGTGGACGGCGGGCCCGATCGGCTCCGCCGCGTACGCCTCCAGGACGGGCCCGATCTCGGCGAGCGATCGGACGACGGCGGAGCGCGCGGACCGCAGGAGCGGCTCGGACAGGACGCTCAAGGCATCGGCCGAGATGACGTGGATCGACGGCGTGGCCATGAAGGATCTAGCCGGCCGCGAGCGGAGTCGAGATCAGGAAGATCGCCCCTTCGCCGGCCCGGCCGAGGCCGATCTCGGTGAGGCTGTCCGGACCGGCGTCGACCTGGTCCGGAGCGGCGAGGTCGATCCACATCGCCGCCGGGCCAGCGGTCGGCCGGTCGGAAGTTCCTTGGGGAAACACGGCGACCCTCGCCAGCGTGCCTCGCTCCTCGAGGATCTTGCCGTGATGCCCCGCGTACCTCCGACCGGCCCGCGGATCGGAAGGGCCCGGTCCGTAGACGACGGTCGTGTATTCGTGCGCCCGTCCTCCCAGAAGCCGGGGCGGCAACGCCGGCCGTAACGCGGAAGGAAGCCGGTCTCGAAATCGGCTCTCCAGATAGACGGCGCCGGCGATCTGGATCTCCGGCCAGCGGGGGCCCAGCGTGGTCCCGCGCACGTCGCCGCTCGGACCGCTGAAGCCATCGTCGACCTCCACGGCATCGGGCTCGATCTCCCCCAACGCGGCGGCGGTCGGCGTGCGCGCGAGGTCGATCGCGATCAGCCGCGCCGGATCGAAACCGTGTTCGGACGGCTCGTCGGGCCAGAACGAAACGCGGGTCTCCCCCTCGATCCGGCCGACGAACGCGCCGGTTGCATGAAAGATCCATCGCACCGAGCTCATTCCTCCGGGCGCCCGCGGGCTCGACGTTGAGCCACGCGTCCACGAGAGGAAGATCGAAAAGCGCGGGGAAAACCCGACAGGTCGGCGAAGCGAGGAACCGAGAGGGGCTCGGACGGAGGCGAGAATCACGACGGGTCGCCCGAGCCCCCGGATTTCAAGGCGCGGAGGTTGCTTTCCGCCCCGTCGTCTGCCACTGGATCATCGAGACCGGGATCATGCCGACCGAGTTCACCTCGTCGAAAAATCGGCGCATCGAAAAGACGCTCCCGAGCTGTTGGGACCGGAGGCGAATCAGTTCGTCGAGCTGCGCCTTGCCGGTTACGTAGCTGGTGCCGTAGCCGGGCTGGCGCAGATAAAGCTGCTGCTCGAAACCGAGCAGGTCGAGATCCGGGCGCATCCAACCGCGCGGCGTCCATTCGACCTGGAAGGCCTTCGCCTGCTGAAGGTCGAAGACGTTCGCCTGGGCGTAGAGCGAGGCGAGGCCGCGCGCCGCGCGCTGGGCGAGCATGATCCAGACGATCTCTCGGACGCGTGGCTCGTCGTCGTAAAGGCCCGCGTGGAGCATGAATTCTTCCATCGCGGTCGCCATCCCCTCCGAGCGGCCGTCCCAGATGTTGTAGAGGAGCGCGCCGCGGCGGATGGGGCTTTCGTGCGGCTCGTCGCGCAGCCGAGCGAGATCCCACCAGTGGTAGAAGTGGGTGTACAGCGTGAGCGGCTCGTAGTGCATCGCGATCGCGAAGAAGTTGCGCGTCTCGATCGGCACGAACCCACCCAGATGGGCGCGCAGGGCGGCGTCCATGCTGTCGCGCATGGGGTAAAGGTCCTTGGCCTTCAAGAACGCGAGATAGCGAGTGACGGCGGCGTTCGCCCGCTTGTCGTATTCCTCGGGCGAAGCGGCGGGAACGAGCTCGGGAAGGCCGCGATTTCTCTCTTCTTCGAGACGGAGGGCGGCGTGCGCCCGCGCGAGCTCGCGCTTCAGGAGGCCGACCTCGTCGTCCCAGGTCATCGGTACGAGATGCACGTGCTGCTGGCTCCAGGTGTAGGCCTCCTTGCCCACTCCCGACGGGCCGGTCTTCTTCGACGCCTGCGTTTGGAGCCAGCCGACGAAATCCACGGTCGCTAGACGGGCGTCGCTGACGGCCTTCTTGAGCGCCGGACCGGCGGCGGCCACCTTCTTCTCGACCTCGGCGAGATTCTCGGCCTGCCCCTGGATCGTGCCGGTTCCGGTGATCCAGAGATCGCGCGCGTCGCCGGTGAGGTTCAGCCGTGCCTGGGCGAGCAGCGCCGGGATCGGCCGCAGCTCGGCCGCGAGCTTCGCCTCGTCCGAGGAGGAGAGCGGGAACGTATAGGTCCAGATCTCCGCAAGGCCGTGGTGGGTCGGTCCCTCGTGCACCGGCGTATCGCTCTGCTCCATCTGGATGGTGGTGTAGAAGGCGGGGTCGCGCTCCCACGGCTTGAGCACGCGCACGTTCCAATCGAAGCCGTTGAGCTCGGCGCGCACCAGCTCGCGGTCGATCTGCTGCTCGACCGACCAGCCCGCAACGTCGATCGCCTCGAGCCGCTTCAAGAACCCCGGGATCGCCGCGTTCCTCTTCGCGAACGTTGCCGCGGTGTAATCCGGCGCGCCGTCGCGCGACGGCGGCACCTCGAACGTCCGCCATTCCTGAAACAGGGCGACGAGCTCTCGATAGGAGTCCGTCGCTGCGGCGAGCGCGGAGTCTCCGGGAATCCCGGCGATCCAGAAAAACGCGAGCATGGCGACGAGGGTGCGGGAGCTTCTCATCGGATCTTCCTCTCGATCGATCGAAGGCGATCGCCTCGATCTGCCGGCAAGAAAAACGGGGGCGAAGTGCCGGCGAGTATAGCCGTGGCGCCGTGCGCTCGGTCCGCCGCCTGCTCCGTTAGACTCCGGCCTCTCGAACCCTACGCCGGAGGCTTCCATGCGACGAACCGACACGAAAACAGCCCGAACCCTTGCCCTCGCCCTGCTGCTCCTCGGCTCTCCGCTCAGAGCGTTGGCGAGCGCGGGGACCTGCACCGCCAACGACCAGTGCGGCGCCGACGAGTTCTGCGCCAGTCTGTTCGGCGAATGCGGCAAGGCGGGCAAGTGCGAAGCTCGGCCCAAGGAGTGCGTCGAGCACGGGCATCCGATCGTGAAGCCGATGTGCGGCTGCGACGGCAAGACCTACGACAACGCCTGTCTCGCGGCGGTTGCTGGGGTGAACGTCGACCACGAAGGGGCGTGCGCGGCGAAGTGATCGCCGCGCGGCGCCGGGGCAGTCAGAAATCGACTAGGGATCGACCCGTGTGAGGTCGTGGCTCAGCCGAGCCGGGGGCTGGAGCCCCCGTGCTCGATCCGGGTGGGTGAACTCCTTGAGCTGACCCCGGGTGATCTGGCTCTCGCATCCGAGGCTGAAGCGCCACCAGGCGCGGGTTGTCTTGCAGCCGCCGTTGTCGGGGCCCGTGTTCGAGCCCGACCACTCGGCGGCCGGCAGGCCCCAATCGACCGGCGTCGGTGCCGGTTTCGTATCCGCCTGGACCCGCGCGTGGTAGCCCATCACGACGACCGGGTCGCCCACGCAGCAGTCGAGCGACTCGGGTTTATTGCAAGGGGTCGTCGGGGTTTTCGAATAGGCGGTGTGGATCTCGACCCAGCTCCCAGCGGGTAGCTTCGCCGGATCGACCGGGCACTCTCCCGGAGGGCCTCCTCGTTCCGTCGCGCGCTGGCCCGAGCAATTCGGCTGAAGGTTTTCGATCCAGCAGTGGTAATGCTGGCTACACCGCGTGAGCGTCACCGGCGCCCCGTCCTTCGGTGTGAAGACGATCGTGTTTTCCGTGTCGCCCTTGGCGACCCTGGAAGGGAGCCCCTCGAAATTCCAACGTTCCAGGCGGCGGGGCGATTGGTCGGTGCAACCATCCCCCGCAAGGAGCGGGGCAGCGATCCCCAGGGTGAAACCGCAACCGAGGACGAGGACACGGAAAAAGCTGGACGGCCGAACCCGCGGAGACATGGCTGTCTCTCCTCTGGAGGCGAAGCGTTGAACTGTGCGACCGGGAAGTGACTTGGATGATAGTCGAAGCCGAGCGCGCGGTGGTGTTCTGCGAAAACGTTCTATGGAGGTTTGCAGCAAAGAAGGGAGGGCAATCGGAGAGGCGCTTCGCGCCTCCGTCCTACTCGCTCACTCGCGAAACCCGCGTAACAGCCTGCGGATCGCTTTCTTGACTGGAGCCGGGACGCGGCGCTTGAGAGCGTCAGTCGCCGAGACCGGGATCTCGGGATCCACGATCGGGTAGCGCTTGCGGTTGTATCCCTGGAGCCACCAGCCGTCTCCCAACGGCTCGAAGAGGGCTTGTTTCGTCCGGGAGAAGATCGCCGTCGTGTGTACCGTTTCGAGATGCTCGAACATCGGCTCTTCCTTGAGGAAGCGGTACATCTGAAAGAGGGTCGGCACGTCGATGTCGTCCACGATCAGGAGGGCGTTCTCGCTGAGATGGGGGTAGAGCGCAAAGTACTCGAGCTCCGGGAACGGATAGGCGTGCGGCCCGTCGAGCAGAACCAACTGCAACGGATGCTCGAACGGATGGCGGAGGAGGGTCCGCTGGGTCGGCCCGAGGACGAACCGGACGGCATCCTGCCGCAACAGAGGCGATTGCCGCACCCGATCGAGGCTGTCGCCGTTGCCCCGGTCGTCCGCGGTGAACACCAGGTGATCGGGGGATAGGTGCGAGAAGAGTAGGGTGCTGCGCCCGGTGCCCGTCTCGGCCGAATGGCGGATCTCCCGACACGCCGCATGGCGGGCGATCGCCGAGAGAACATCGGAGCGAAGGGAGCCCGCGCCGTGCCAATCGGCGGGGAGCTTCGCGATGTCGGCGAGGAGCTGGCTCGTTTCCGGCGAAGGCAGGGAATCGATCTGGGGCATCGGGCGCTCGAGCGACGGCCCAGTCGGGCCGGCCCGTCTCGATCCCTTTGGCGCAGGAACGACACGAATCCAATCAGGCGCCTTGACTCCCATGCCTCGTTCCCCCTGTCCCTCCGCGCCTCGACGATGCGGAGGTCTTGCAGCCTCGACGGCGCCGCACGACGGGAACCGAATGCGGATCCGAGCCGGCCGCCGGGGGTGAGAGGGCCCAGAGCTTACGCGAATTTTCCATGCAGCGCCTCGTTCTTCGTCCCAAGAGTCGGTTCGAGGGCTCGCTCCCGCGGGTGGGAGATCGCTGGCTGAAAAAGTCGGCGGGCCGCAACCGTCTCTGTGGGTTGGACCCGCCGCCGAACGAGCGATCGAGGGGGCGAGCGCTTTTTCCCCTCGACCTCCCGTCAATCCAATTCAATTCCGGATCACGGAATCAGAGCGCCGGTGTGGAATCCCGCGCGCGGATTACTCTCCGAGCGCTTCGGGCCACTTGATGGGATCGAGCGTGATCCCAGGGCTCGCCGGGGCGCCGAACAAAAGCCGCGCGAGGCGCTCCTGCCGGGTCGGGTGGACGTTCGATCGGTTCGTTTCCTTTTTCTGATGCATCTCGTTCTCCTGGTTTCCGACGCGACGTCCGACATCGCGCCGGCCTCGAGGAAGATCGGAAACGGTAAGCGAAAGACGACAGGGGACGGGTGCATGTCGTTCACCGACTCGCCGAGCGGTCGATCCGATTCCAGGGATCCGATGGCACGATCGACTCGTGGTTTTCGCGGAACATCTTGACAGGAGAGCGAAGGATGCGGCAGCCTTCAAGCACATCCTTTCGAGTGTCGTAGTCGCTTCCCCTTCCTCGGCCGAGAAGAAGCCCCGACGGGCTTTCCATCGTTTTTCGGAATCGGAGGTCTCGATGGCAAAGCCGGAGAGGTTTTCGGACCGTCGTTACGCGGCGCCGTTCGGACGTTTCGAGGCGAGCACCGAAGCCGAGTCTCCGGCCGACGAGGTCTTGATTGGGCGCGAAGGGCAGCGCGCCTATTTCATCGACATCTTATTGCGCGCCGGCCGTCGAGGCGCCTTCCTGGTCACCGGCCATCGGGGCGTCGGCAAGAGCAGCTTCGTCTACTACTGCCTCAAGGAATATGAGAGCGAGGTCTTCGACCGCTTCCTGCGGAGCAACGTCGGACGGACCCTGTTCTGGGATCGATCGCTCGTCCTGCTGTTGTTGTTCGCCGCTCCGCTCTTCCTTCTGATGCTCTCGCAGCTCATGGAGCTGCTTACATTGGCGGCGCTCAAGGCCGGCGGGCGAGGTACCGAATCACCGCCCAGCTTCCTGCTCTGGGTGGTCGTCGCTCCCTTGCTCATCGTCTGCGTCTATCCGCTGCTCTATGGCTGGGAGTTGCTCTCCGATGTTTTTCGAACCGCCCTCTCTCGTCCCAAAGCGTCGCTGTGGGCCTCGGTCTCAGCGGTCATCCTCCTGGGCTTGATCTGGGGAGTTCGGCCGTTTGGAGCCCCGGCTCTCAGCTTGAGCCGCTGGTTCTGCGTACTCGCTTCTCTCTATCTCTGGGTTCGCAGCAGCTCGTTCGAGCGTCCGCGCAACGATCTCGTCCGGCGGCAGAGGCTGCGCCATCTTCCTTCTTGGAATCGACGGGTTTGGGCACGTCGCGAGCGGCGCCGGCTTTTCTGGCACACCCGGGTTTTAGGTCATCCTGCGCCGTTCTTCCTCGCCGTGTTGCCCTCATTCCTGCTCGGAGTCGTTCCGTTCGGCGCATTGCCGGGGCTTCGGAATTTCCCCTTCTTTCACGAGCGGATTTCGCCCGATCGCTCGTACTGGGCCAACCTCGCGATCGGCTTGATCTTCTTCGGCATGGGGTCCGTGCTTCAAGGGTGGCACCAGATGCGGAGCGACGGCAGCGAGCGCCACGCCGTTCGCAAGAGCGGCGCCCTGGTCTATTTGGGAGGCGGTTTGACGGTTGGTTTGATCACGATTCTGGGATTGGGCTCCGGCGAGGTCTTCACCCCGATCTTTGCGTTGATCGTCTGCGCGCTGTCCGCCCTCGTTTTCGTCGCGGTCCGGAGATGGTATCGGCGATGGTGGTCGGGCATCGAAGGTCGCCGAACGCCGGAGGTCAAAAGGGGAGCCTTCCCCTTCGCAGGCTTTCGTCCGCGACCACGTCAAGCTCTCCTAATCAAGGCGGCGATCTCGCTCACGATCGGTGTGCATTTGATCTTCCCCGTCGCCGAGCCGCTCTTGCGAAAGCTGGTCCGGCCACGGCCGGTCGCCGAAGCACTCTGTCGACTGACGGGAGCCGCCGATCGATGGCTGAGTATCGACCGTTGCGGCGTTAGCGGGGAGTACTGCGGCTCGTTGATGGTCGAGAGCACCTTGCTTCGTTGTCCGGCGCCCCTTTGGCGCATCGCGACCGTGGCACCGCCCCTTTTCCCGCCGGAATTCTGCGACCAGGGCTACCTCACCGGAACCGGCAGCTGGGCGCCGCCGCTTTGGGACCGGAAAGAATGCGAGGTCACGGCATCCGCACCAGAATTGCAGCCCCGGCTGTTCCATGGCCGGCGGGAAGAGATTCTTTGGGTGTTCGCCTCCTTCTTGTCCATGCTCGCCTTCTACTTCCTTGACTACGAGTGGGTGGCGCGGCCTTATTTGGCGGAGCGGTCCGATCGCGCGCTCGACCCCAAGGGACGGGCTCGCCGTAACTTCGAACGTGAGCCTTGGATCGAGCCCCACGGTCTGCGCAACCTCGCGCGAGCGACCCTGCCTTGGACAATCCATCGCGCCTGGTTGCCGATGATCAACGTCTCGGTCAATCTTGGATTCGAAAGGCTGGATCACCGTCGGGTGATCCAAGCGATGCTGGTCGGCCTGCGCGAGCAGTATCGACGAATTTTTCAGGCATGGAACAGTGGCATCGCAAACCTCGGGCGCGGACTCGCGCTCGTGACACTGCTCGCCGTCGTCACCCTGGTTGGTCAGCGGTGGTTCGCGCTGCCGAAGATCGAGAGCCACGAGATGGCGAAAGTTCAAATCTCGGTCGATCACAGATATCGCGACATCTGCTCGGTTTTCGACGGAGCGCAGAGCGGTTCGAGCGCAGTCCATCTCGTGTGCGGTCTCAAGTGGGGCGACAAGATCCTTCAGGGCCTTTTCTTCAATCTGCTGGATACGGAGGTGGATATCGGCTACGAGGAGGGACGCGGCCATTTGCTGTTCATGTTGCTTCCCTACCAGCCGACCGACTGGCCACCCGAAGGTCTCCGGCGTAGGAACGGCGAGCTGCGCCCCGCGCTAGTCCGCCGAGGCGTCCATTTCCGTGTCTACCACCTGGCGCTTCTGCTCACCTTCTTCTTTTTCGGCCGCACGATCCTGCGTCGGATTCCCCTGTTTCCGTACCGCGACATCGTCTCCAAGATCGACAACGTCCTCGAGAACCTGACTGGTAGCACCAGCAGCACTTCGAGGGTGGGGCGCTGGCCGTTGACCAAATGGCTCGAAGGCTTCCCGCTCGGCGAACAGGTCCGTCAGATCCAGCACGAGCCGTTCGATCCGCGGACGATCGAGTTCGAGTTCCTCCAGGTCTTGAAAGAGATCCAGGAAGCCGCGATCGATTTGCCCGGGGCGCGTAGCCAACGAATCAGCCTGCCGGTGCCGGAGATCACTTTCTTTTTCGACGAGTTGGATAAGCTGGGAACTCGGGTCGAACCGGCGGTTGAGGGAGGAACCGAGCCGCAGCAGGCAGAGATCTTGAACGCCGAACGCCGCCGCTCGATGGAGCTTCACAAGCTCCTCGCGGACATGAAAAACCTCCTGTCGGTCGCTCCCGCGCGCTTCATCTTCGTCGGTGGCCGCAACTTGCACGACGAGTGGCTCGCCGACCAGACCTCTCGCCTTCCCCTGCTCACGAGCATCTTCCAGTCCGAGGTCTACCTTCCGTCCCTGCTCACCGATCGGCCCAATCGGGACGACCCGGAACGCCTTCCCGAACGTATCGAACAGTTCCTCGTCGCCCAACGAGAGCGGGCTCAGACTCAGTTCGAGAGCTATCACGGCAAACTGTTCGTGCCGTCTTTCGCCCTGCGGCTCGAAGAGCGGTGGGTCGAATCGTTCGTCGATCCGGCAAAGTACGGTAGAGCGGACGGGCGAGGAGGTTTGCTCTCCGAAAACTTGAAGATCCTGGATCTCGAGGGCAACAGGGTCCACGGGCAGGTCGAGTTGTTACGCGACTTCCTTCAATTCATGACCTATCGCAGCCTCGGCAATCCAAAACGGCTGCGAGAGCTGCTCGCTTGGTTCGTTCGCCCAGTCGGTCGCTACGTCGGCGCCACCGATCTGCGCGAGCGATCGTTCTGCTGCGACCACGTCCTTCTGTTCGACGAGGTGGAGAGGTTCCGCATCCAGTTGCTTGCGCGGATCTATCGCCACATCAACTTCACGTTCGATCAGGGGTTTTCGCGGCACGACGACAAGATGACGGTGTCGGTCTTCTACCTTTCTGATTTCTTGTTCAAGTTCCATCGCCGCGCCTTTTCCTGGAGCAGCCTGGAGCGGGTCGAGGACATGGTGCAGATCCATCGCGCGCCCGATCTGCGCGAGGTGATGGAGACGATGGTCGAGCATTGGGCGGAGCGGTTCCTCCATCGGATTCGCAACGGCATGTACGACTTTCGATTCCGCAGTGAGCTGGCGCGGGAGGTCGAATACATCTCTCGCCACTCTCCAGCCGAGATGGCGGCGTTCAACTTCACCCTCGACGAATCGCGGGCACTCAAATCGATCTACGAGACGACGATCCGGCGTCTCAAAGACGGGCCGGGGCGCGAGCTGCAAGATTTCGTCTCGGGCCTCGGCGAGCTGCACGAGTTCGACCAGGAGTTCGAGACCGCGCGCGTCCACTACCGCAACGCCATCTCGCTGATCGACGGCGAGCTGCGCGCGATCACCGGAGGCAGCGAGCTGCTCGAAAAGGCCTCGCCGATGATGCAGGTTTTGGCCGGATGGAAGCCCGGTCCCGAGCAGGCCCGTCGCTATTTGACCTGGGGGATCGCGCGCCTACGACTGATGCTCCAGGTCGGAATGACGTTCGAGCTCGCCCGCAACCACGAGCGGGCGAGTGTCGAATACGACAACGCGGCGACGCTCGCCCGCGCGATGCAGCTCGCGCTCCTGGACGACGAAGGGCGGGCTCTCGCGGTGGCGGCGGACATCTCCCGGGTTTTCCTCGACTCGGGCGAGGACCGCCTGGACGTCCTCAAGCATCTGAACATCCTGTTCCAACCCGTCTTCGCGGGCGCCTGGGTGGCGGAAAAGCTGATCGGCGCGGTCGACACGAGCACCACGCTCGTCGAATCGACGCTTTGGGAGCTGCGGGCGATCCTGCCCTTCGTGCGCGAGCCGAGGGTCGCGCCAGCGGGAGGACCGATCGCCGTCGGTCACAGCAACTTCGCGCTGATCGCCGCCGAGATCCACAACAAGGCGGGCGACCTCTATTTCCTGAAGGGGCGCCAGCTCGTCTCGACCGAGGCGATCGAGAAGCTGGCCGAGGAGGTTTCCCAGACCGAGCTCTCCCGGCCTCGCCACGGCCAAGAGGGATACCTGCTCCAGGCCCACTACCACTACGCGGTCGGCCTCCACGAACTCCGTCGATTCACGGCGTACCGCCGTTGGAGCTCGGCGGCGAAGATGAACATCAAGTCCCGCGAAGCGTTTCCGGACGGCGCCCCCGCCGAGACGCTCGAAAGGGAGGGGTGGCCCGATTTCGTCTTTCGTTCGCTCGGAGGGACGCTCAACGATTTCGCCGAGGTCATGATCGGCCGCGTTTCCCTGTACGGAATGCTCCGCGACCTCAATCGCGAGCTACCGCGTTTCGAGGATCCGCGTCCTCCCGGACAGCGGCGGGCCACGGAGACGCTGGTAGAGGCCTGCCGCGATTGGATGGAGCTGATTTCCGACCGCACCGCCTCGACCTCGGGCTCTCCGATGGACGGCCGTCAGACGCAGGAGGAGATCGATCGGATTGTCGGCCATCGGATCGTCGCGGCCCTAGGAGATCAGGCGCTCGACTGCGGCACGCTCGGCGGCTGGTTCGGGCGCTGGAACGAATCGCGCGTTCCGCACGACAAAGACAGACGCCTCGTGGAATTCGAAGAATGGCGCCAGCACGACGACCTCGAGCGCCTGACCGTGGCGCTCAACTTGATGCTGGTCGGCGGGAAGTTCCTCGAAAAAGGCGGGTACATCGAGGATGCGGCGCGCGAGTTCTTGAAAGTCGCGGAGATCGCAACCTCCTATCTCTGGTGGTGGGAAACCATCCGCCGTCTGGTCGATTGGCATTCGAACGGTAAGCGGCGGCCTCGACCGTGCCTCCAGTATCGGGTCCTCGAGCTGGATGCTCGGCTCTGCAAGGAGCAGCGGGTTCGAGAGCATCCCTTTTGGGACTATCTCGGCCGAGTCGCCATGTACGGTCTCGAAAAGGCGGATCAGCTCTTCCGTCGAAGCCGGGTAGCCGACCGCCTGGATCGCTATCTCGTCGGCGACAAAGTCCCGGTCGAATGTCTGATCGGCGCCTGCTCGCTCGGGCTGGTGAATTATCAGCGAAACGCTTTCCTCCCCGAGCTGCCGGATCTGGTCCGCAGTTGGCTCGGTCCGGAGGCCGGTCGCTTCGACGGCACCCAGACGGCGTTTCGGAGCCGCCTCGAAGAGACCTTGGAGCGTCACAGCTATCCGATGCTCGCGCGCCTCCAAGGGCTCAAGGTCCTGATCGACGACTCGGTCCTCCAAGAGCTCGGCGCTGCGGGGCGCGAACCGATTCGAGTCTTGGCACACGAGCTCTACGACCTGACCGAGCGGTTGAGCTCGCCTCTCCATTTCACGCCGATGCACTCGGGAACGACCTACGCTCTCGTTTATCTCTATTTCGTCGAGATCGTCGGCTGCGAGCGGAGCGATTTCGAGATCGTCCGCCGGGCGGCGCAGGTCGACCTTCGGCGATCGGAGGAGATGTACACGCTCCGCCGCGCGTTTTACGAGAGCATCTCCGACCTCTTCTACCTCTACGACGACTTCAACGACCGCGAGGTTCACTTCAACCACGCGCTCCAGATGGCGGGCAGCGAGTTGGTGTCGATGCTGCGCTACCTGATCACCTCGCCCGACTACGAGGGGGTCCACGAAACTCCCCTGACCATTCCGGAAACGATCTACCGCGGAGCGTGACGGATCTCTCCGACCGTCCTGGCGCGAGCGTGGCTGTCCCGCCGAGACCACCCTTCCGTACCCTCTTTAGTAGGTACGTGCATTGGGAAGGTTCGCGTTCCCGCCCGCCTGGCAACCAAGCGGGCGAACGAGAAGGAGATGAGCCATGCGTCGAACGATGGGAATCTTGGTGGTGTCGGTGCTCTTGGTGATCTTCGGTGCGAGCTCGCTTTCGGCGACCTGCACCGCGAGCCAGTCGTGCCAGGCGCCACCCTTCGGCGTCTCGTGCTCGGGTGCGTCCGTCTGCACCTCGGGCCCGGACTGGGTCGACTGCGACGGCAACCGCATCGACTGCAACCCGGTGGCCTCCTGCACCGGAACCTGTTTCGCGAACCTCCAGTGCTACTCGATCTGCAGCGCGGAAGGCGGAGATCCCCAGTACTTCATCTGCGACAAGTCGGTGCACTGCTGCCGCTGCTACTTCTGATCGATCGCCGGGCGGGCGCCTATTGCGGCGTTTGCCCGACGGACCTAATCCGAACCGGGGCTCTCCGGCAGGAGGATCGAACGCCCTTTGACTCTTGGGGGACGGACGATCCCGGCAGCGCGCCAGGGGGCCTTAGTTTGCGGGGCGACCGACTTCCTCACCGCCTGCTCCGTAGTCGACAGTCAATGTTTCCGCTCCCCCCTTCGCGACCGTCACCACCATCTCCTTCCGCCCCAGCTTCTCGTGCCACGCCTCGAGGGTGTAGGTCCCGGGGGGGAGGTCCTGGATCTCGAACTTGCCGTCCGGTCCCGTGACGGCGAAGTAGGGGTGGTCGAGGACGCCGACGTGGGCCGCCATCCAGGGGTGGACGTTGCAGTGGAGGGTGACCATGACCTCGGGGTGGTCGAAGGTCTTCTCGAAGCTCATGCCGGCCTGAGGGAGGCCGCGGTTGAACTGGGGGTTGGTGGACGCCTGAGCGTAGACGTTGTGGATCGTGGCGTCGCTGTTCTTGATGACGACGGTCTGGCCGGTTCGGACGCCGACGACGTGGGGAAGGTAGGTGCAGCCGCTCTGGTCGACCTCTATCTTCTCGGTCGGTGAGGGGTAGGTGCGGGGAGGAAGCCCCGCCTTGACGTAGACGAAGACGTTGCCGAGATGCCCCGCGCCGTCGCCCACGATCGTTTCGGACTCGAGCGGGCCGGGGTGGAGCTTCGCGCAGGTAGGGTCGGCGGAAAGCGGGAGCGGAGCGTCGTCGTCGGGGCCCGAGTAGGCGACCACCCCTTCGATTCGGCCGGCATCGGCCGGCGGGAACGGTGCCTCGCCCGCCGCGGGAGTGGCGGCCGGGCCGGAAGCGGCGGCGTCCGGGGCGGCCTTGCCACCGCAGCCGAACGCGACGAGGAGGAACAGGGCGGCGGCCGATCCGGCGAGGGAGCGGTACGGGAAACGGCGGCGGATCATGGGATCGAAGTCTCCTTGGCGTTCCTGGGAGTGGCCGAGGCGGGTCTGGCATCGTTCGGCCGGGATTCCGGAGGGTCCGAACGGTGATAGGAGCCCAGGAGAATGGGGAGGACGGCGCGCCGCGAGCCGTTCCTCATTTCCCTGGGTCGATCTCCTGGCGGTTGCCCGGGCCGGGTGGCATTATAGGAGGCCGGCTCGCGACGTCTCCCCATCCGTACGGGGGGGCCGTTGGACCCGCGGCGCTCGATCTGGAGGCTTCGTCCGGTGGAGCGGGGCGAAAGCGACCGAGGTGCCGCGGACTGGTTGCGGGAAGCGGATGCGTGCTGTTAGGATGCTTGTGACGATTTTCACAAGGCCCAGCCCCGAGCCTGCCCCCTGGAGGGGAGGGAGGCTCGATCGAGGCTGGGCCTTGGGCTGGGTGCCGCCGTAGCCCCGGGGGACGAGATGGCGCAGATCTTCCACCGCAGCACGAACACGATCGCCAAGGTGAGCCTCTTTGGGGGCGTGCTCTTCGTGGGCCTGTTTTTCTGGGTCTATGCGAGCCTCCTCGATTCCGGCTACGGCACGCAGCAGGGAGTGGTGCGGGCGCAGCCCGTCCCGTTCAGCCACGAGCATCACGTGGCCGGGTTGGGGATCGACTGCCGTTACTGCCATACCTCGGTCGAGAAATCGGCGACCGCGGGGATCCCGCCGACGCAGGTCTGCATGAACTGCCACCGCTACATCTGGACCAACGCCGAGCTGCTCGCCCCGGTGCGCGACAGCTTCGCGAAGAACCAGCCGCTGCGGTGGACCAAGGTGCACGACCTGCCCGATTACGTCTACTTCAACCACAGCATCCACGTCGCCAAGGGAATCGGCTGCGCCTCGTGCCACGGGCGGGTCGACCAGATGGCGTTGATGAGGCAGAACGCCCCGCTCACCATGCAGTGGTGCCTCGATTGCCACCGCAATCCGGAAAAGAACATCCGCCCGCGCTCGGAGGTCTTCAACATGGCCTGGGTGCGGCCGCCGCATTTTGGCGCGGAGGCGGCGAAGCTGATCCGGGAGTACGACGTCAAGCCTCAGATCACCTGCTCGACCTGCCACCGGTAGGTCGCAGAGGAACTTCTTAGAAGCCAACTGGCTAGCAAGCGATGAGGTCCTTAGCGCTATGGAACTGAAAAACGGCCGGCCCGCTTCGAGCGATGCCCTAAGCGATGCCCCGATTCCCGGCCTCGGGCCGGAGCCCGCTCCCGCCGGCCCGATCGACCTCGCCACCCTCGAGCAGGTCCGAGAGCGGCTGAGCGCGGGGGACCAGCAGGGCATGCCGCTCTGGCGCAGCCTCGACGAGCTGGCCGCTACGCCGACGTTTCAGGACTGGCTGCATCGGGAGTTTCCTCGCCAGGCCTCCGAGTGGGTGGAAAGCCCGGCGGACGGCCTCTCGCGACGGAGCTTCCTTCAGCTTTCGGGTGCCTCGCTCGCGCTCGCGGGGCTCGCGGGTTGCACCAAGCAGCCGGTCGAGCGGGTGGCACCGTACGTCAACATGCCCGAGGGGATGATTCCCGGCCGGCCGATGTTCTTCGCGACCACGATCACCCAGCAGGGGCTCGGGGTGGGTGTGGTCGCCGAAAGCCATGAGGGGCGGCCGACGAAACTCGAGGGGAACGCCGACCACCCGGCAAGCCTCGGCTCGACCGACGCGCGGACGCAGGCGGCGATCATCAGCCTCTACGATCCGGCCCGCTCGACCACTCTCCGCTACATCGGCCAGACGCGCAGCTGGGCGGAGTTCACCGGCGCCCTGACCGCTGAGATCCGGGCGCTCGAGGCGCTTCAGGGGGAGGGGCTGCGGTTCCTGTCGGGTGCCGTCACCTCGCCGACGTTCGCGGCCCAGATGCAGGCGATCCTCGCCCGTTTCCCGCAGGCGAAGTGGCATCGCTGGGAACCGGCGGCGCCGCACGCGGCGCGCGCCGCCTCGATCGCCGCGTTCGGTTCGGCCGTCGAGACGGTCTACGACTTTTCCAAGGCGAAGGTGGTCCTCTCGCTCGGTGCCGATTTCCTCGCCCAGGGTCCCGCGAGCGTACGCTACGCGCGCGACTTCTCGGCGTATCGCCGGCCGCGCAAAGACCGCCTGGAGATGAACCGCTTCTACGCGGTCGAGAGCACTCCGACCGCGACCTCGACGATCGCCGATCACCGAATGATCCTGGCGCCCGCCGAGCTCGATGCGTTCGCCGTCGCCGTCGCCGCGGGGCTCGGGGTGGCGGGAGCCGCGGCGAGCGGCCTGCCGGACAAGGCGATGGGCTGGGTGGACGCGGTGGTCGCCGATCTCAAGGCGAACGCCGGCGCCTCCGCGGTGATCGCCGACCCGTACGGCTCGGTGGAGCTCCAGGTGCTCGTCCATGCGATGAACCAGGCGCTCGGGAACGTCGGGCAGACGGTGTCGTATCTGCAGGCGCTGGAGGTCGATCCGATCGACCACGTCGCCTCGATCCAGGAGCTCGGTCGCGATCTCGCCGCCGGGCAGGTCGAGATGCTGGTCGTAATCGGCGCGAACCCGGTCTACGACGCGCCCGCCGAGCTCAAGTTCGGGGAAGCGATCAAAAAAGCGAAGAGCCGCGTCCACTGGGGACTCCACGACGACGAGACGGGCGAGCTCTGCCAGTGGCACGTGCCGGCGACGCACGAGCTGGAAAGCTGGGGCGACGCGCTCGCCTACGACGGCACCGCCTCGCTGATCCAGCCCCTGGTCGATCCGCTCTACGGCGGCAAGTCGGCGATCGAGCTGCTCGGCGTGTTCGAGGACAAGCTCGACGTCTCGGGGTACGACCTGGTGCACGACCTCTGGGCCGCGCGGCTCGGCGCTGCGGGCGATCCGGAAAAGGGATTCCGCAAAGCGCTCCACGACGGCGTGATCGCCGGTACGGCGAGCGCGCCCGGTGCCGTGACCCTGGCGCCCGAGGCCGCGGGCGCCGCGGCGCAGGCGATCGCCGCCCACGGGGGCGCCGCCGCGAAGGCGTCGGCCGCTGCGCTGCCCCTCCTGTTCCGCCCAGATCCGGCCCTGTTCGACGGCAGCCTCGCGCCGAACGCCTGGTTGAACGAGCTGCCGAAGCCGATCACCAAGCTGGTGTGGGACAACGCCTTGATCGTCTCGCCGAAGACCGCGCAGGATCTCGGGCTTGCGATGGAGGGCAAGGCGGAAGTCGCGCTCGCCGGCCGCAAGCTCGAAGTCGGCGTCTGGGTCCAGCCCGGACACGCGGACGGCTGCGCCACGCTCCATCTCGGCTACGGCCGGTGGAAGGCCGGCCCGCTCGGCAGCCACCACGGCTTCAACGCCTACGCCCTCCGCGGCGCGGATACGCTCGGGCAGGCGACCGTCTCGGTCAAACCGCTCGGAGGCCGCTACGTCTTCGCCAACACCCAGAACCACCACCTGCTCGAGAGCGGCGCGAAAGAGTTCAAGGTCGCGACCGAAGAGGTGGCGATCCGGAAGCCGGTGAAGGCCTTGACGATCGCCGAGTTCGCTGCCGCCGCGAGTGGTAAGGCGGGGGGCGAGGCGGGGCATGGCGAGGGTGCGGAAGGGGGGCACGGCGGCGGCGAGAAGCCGGCGACGCTCTTCCCGCAGACCTGGGAGTACGAGGGGCACGCCTGGGGCATGTCGATCGACCTTTCGGCCTGCACCGGCTGCGTCGCCTGCGTGATCGCGTGCCAGGCCGAGAACAACATTCCGATCGTCGGCAAGGAGCAGGTGCTCAAGGGTCGCGAGATGCACTGGATCCGGATCGACCGCTACTTCGCGGGCGATCTCGACGATCCGGCGTTGATGAACCAGCCGGTTCCCTGCATGCAGTGCGAGCAGGCGCCGTGCGAGGTGGTCTGCCCGGTCGCGGCGACGGCCCACAGCGAGGAAGGCCTGAACGACATGGTCTACAACCGCTGCGTCGGCACCCGCTACTGCTCGAACAACTGCCCGTACAAGGTGCGCCGCTTCAACTTCCTCCGCTACTCGAACCACGACGTACCGGTGCTCAAGCTCGCGACCAACCCGGACGTGACCGTGCGCATGCGCGGCGTCATGGAGAAGTGCACCTACTGCGTGCAGCGCATCCACCAGGTGCGGATCGACGCCAAGGTCGCCCAGCGCCCGATCAAGCCGGGGGAGATCCGGACCGCTTGTCAGCAGGCCTGTCCGACCGAACGGGGTGGAAGAGCCAGCCCAGCCACTACTCCCTGCTCGAAGAGCTGGACACCCGGCCGCGCACCACCTATCTGGCCAAGATCACCAACCCCAATCCGCAGCTTTCGGGCGCGGAGAGGAGCTGAGCAATGGCGACCCTCGACACGCGGCTCGAGCCGCTCCCGGCCAAGCCCTACAAGCCGCCCGTGGTGGCCCCCGGCCACACCCCGGGTACGGTGACCGAGCACATCGCCTCGATTCCGCTCACGCCGATCGCCAAGACGCCGAAATGGTGGCTCGCGGGTTTTTCGGTGGCCTTCCTGATCCTGATGGTCTTCCTCTGGTCGGTCGGGAACCTGTTGGTTCGCGGCGTCGGCATCTGGGGCATCAACCAGCCGGTCGGCTGGGGCTTCGACATCATCAACTTCGTCTGGTGGATCGGCATCGGCCACGCGGGCACGTTGATCTCGGCGATCCTGCTGCTGTTCCGTCAGGGCTGGCGCACCTCGATCAACCGCTTCGCCGAAGCCATGACCCTGTTCGCGGTCGCTTGCGCGGGCATGTACCCGATCCTCCACACCGGCCGGCCCTGGCTCGCCTACTGGCTGCTGCCCTACCCGAACTCGATGGGGCTTTGGCCGCAGTTTCGGAGCCCGCTGATCTGGGACGTGTTCGCGGTCTCGACCTACGCCACGGTGTCGCTGCTCTTCTGGTACACGGGCCTCGTGCCCGACCTCGCGACGATGCGCGACCGGGCGAAGAACAAGTTCGCCAAGGTCGCCTACGGTGCTCTGGCCCTCGGCTGGCGCGGCTCAGCGTCGCATTGGCACAACTACGAGACGGCCTACCTCCTGCTCGCCGGGTTGTCGACGCCTCTCGTCCTTTCGGTTCACACGGTCGTTTCCTTCGACTTCTCGGCCGGCCTCATCCCGGGGTGGCACGCGACGATCTTTCCGCCCTACTTCGTCGCGGGCGCCGTCTACGCCGGCTTCGCGATGGTGCTCACGCTCGCCCTGCCGCTCCGGCCGTTGTTGAAGCTGCACGACTTCATCACCGAGCGGCATCTGCAGAACATGGCGAAGGTCATGCTCGCGACCGGGCTGATCGTGGTCTACGGCTACGCGATGGAGTTCTTCTTCGGCTGGTACAGCGGCAGCCACACCGAGCGTTTCATGCTGATGAACCGCGCGATCGGCCCCTTCAAGTGGCACTGGATGACGCTCATCCTGTGCAACGCGATCGTGCCGCAGGCGCTCTGGTTCAAGAAGGTGCGGAGCTCGCCGATCGCCCTGTTCATCGTCTCGATGTTCATCAACGTCGGCATGTGGCTCGAGCGCTTCGTGATCATCGTCGTCTCGCTGTCGCGCGACTTCCTCCCCTCCTCCTGGGGCATGTACCGCGGGTCGCTCTGGGACTGGGGCGTCTACATCGGCACGCTCGGCCTGTTCGCCTCGCTGCTGTTCCTGTTCATCCGCTTCCTGCCGATGATCTCGATCTTCGAGATGCGGACGATCGTGCCCGCCGAGGCGGGTGGTAAGGAGAAGGCGCAATGAGCCCTTCGGTCGCCCCTTCCGTCGGGCTGTTCGGCCTGATGGCCGAATTCCCGGATCCGAAGAGCCTGGCCCAGGCGGCGCATCTGGCGCGCAAGGCCGGCTATCGCAACGTCGAGGCGTACACGCCGTTCCCGGTCGAAGAGGTGATCGAGGCGCTCGACCATCACCATTCGAAGGTGCCGCTGATCGTGCTGGTCGGCGGCCTTCTCGGCGGCCTCGGCGGCTTCGGCCTGCAGATGTGGTCGAACCTGATCGCCTATCCGATGAACATCGGCGGCCGGCCCTTGATCAGCTGGCCGGCGTTCATCATCCCGACGTTCGAGTGCACGATCCTCGGCGCCTCGCTGGCCGCGGTGGTCGGCATGTTCGCCCTGAACGGCCTGCCGATGCCCTATCACCCGGTGTTCAACGTGCCGCGGTTCTCCGAGCGCGCTTCGACCGACGGCTACTTCCTGGTCATCGAGGCGGCCGATCCGAAGTTCGACCGGAACGGCACCGAGACCTTCCTCAAGGACCTGAATCCGAGCGAGGTGTCCGAGGTTGAGCCCTAACTTGAGATCCAACCCGAACCCGACGCCCGTGCGTCCCGAGCGATGGACGCGCCTCGCTTTCGCGGCGGCCGGGCTGCTGCTCGTGTTGCCGCTCGCCGGCTGCCGTCAAAACATGCACAACCAGGCGAAGGCGAAGACCTACCGCGAGAGCGACTTCTTCGCCGACGGTGTGGAAGCCCGTCCGCTGCCGGCCCACGCGGTCGCGCGCGGCGAGCTGCGCGAGGACGCGGTCTTCTATACCGGGCTCTCCGAGGCAGGCGACCTCGCGACCACGCCGCCGATGCCCGTGACGCGCGAGCTGTTGGTGCGCGGCCGGGAGCGTTTCGACGTCTTCTGCTCGCCGTGCCACGGTCGCCTCGGCGACGGGCGCGGCATGATCGTCCAGCGCGGTTTCAAGCAGCCGGTCTCTTTCCAAGACGAGCGGCTGCGCAATTCGCCGCTCGGATACTTCGTCAACAACATGACCGAGGGCTTCGGCCAGATGCCGAGCTACGCGGCGCAGATTCCGCCCGAGGACCGTTGGGCGATCGCTTCCTACATCCGGGTGCTCCAGTACGCCGAGAGCGCGCAGGTGGCGGATCTCTCCGCCGAGGAACGGCAGCGTCTCGACGAGGCGTTCGCCGCGGCCGAGGCGGCCAAGGCGCCTAAGCAGGGCGGGCACGCCGGAACCGAAGGCGAAGGTGGACACTGATATGAGCTCGACCCCTCACACGACACGCCTGCTGCCGATGGAGGCCGCGACCTTCGCTCCCCCCGGAGAGCTCGCGGGCGCGAAGTCCAAGGCTCTCGTCGTCGGCGCGATCGGGATCGCGCTCTCGGCCGTGGGCTTCTTCGTCGCCCGGCCGGTTTTCTTCCGTGCCTATCTGCTCGCCTGGATCTTCGCGCTCTCGATCGCCCTGGGCTCGCTCGCGCTCTCGATGGTGCACCACCTGTCGCGCGGCGCATGGGGCGTCATGGCGCGCCGGATCTGGGAGGCGGCGGCGCGCACGCTGCCGATGCTCCTGCTCCTCGCCGTGCCGATCGTCTTCGGGATGAAGGATCTGTACGAATGGGCGCGGCCCGAGGCGGCGCACGATCCGATCCTCCAGGAGAAGGCCTCGTATCTGAACCCCACCTTCTTCATCGTCCGTCTGGTCGCCTATTTCCTGATCTGGATGCTGCTCGCCTGGCGGCTCGATCGCCTTTCGGTGCAGCAGGACGCGCAGGCCGATCCCGATCTGTTCCGCCGCATGCAGCGGATCGCGGCGCCCGGGCTGATCATCTACTGCCTGGTCTCCACGTTCGCCGCGGTCGACTGGCTGATGTCGATCGAGCCGCACTGGTTCTCGACGATCTACGGCGTCTACTTCTTCGGCGGCCATGCGCTCTCGGCGATGGCGTTCCTGATCCTGGTGACGCGCTGGCTGGCGAGCCGTCCGCCGATGAACGACCTGTTCAATCTCAAGCACTTCCACGACTACGGCAAGCTGCTGTTCGCTTTCACCATGCTCTGGGCGTACTTCTCGTTCTCCCAGTTCCTGATCATCTGGTCGGGCAACCTGCCGGAAGAGACCTCGTGGTACGACCATCGGATCCATCACGGCTGGGGGCCGCTCGCGATCTTCATCGCGCTCTGCCACTTCTTCATCCCGTTCGGGCTGCTGTTGTCCCGCGGCTTGAAGCGGCGGCCGAAGACGCTCGCAGCGGTCGCGATCTGGCTGCTCGCGATGCGCTGGTTCGACCTGTTCTGGCAGGTCGAGCCGACGTTCCACCCGAACGGTCTCTACTTCCATTGGCTCTTCCCCACGGCGCTGGTCGGCATCTTCGGTCTATGGCTCTGGGCGTTCATCGGCCAGCTCCAGAAGCGTCCGTTGGTGCCGATCCACGAGCCGTATCTCTCCGAGGCCATCGCCCATGATTGATACGCACGGGACGTCCCATACGGAAAGCCAGGAATTCGACGGCGAGCTGAACACCTCGGCGATCGTCAAGGTCGGGGTGGCCACCGCCTTGGTGACGATCGCAGCCATGGTGATCGTCTGGTGGATGCTGATCGGCCTGCGCAAGCTCGAAAGCCGACAGGATCCTGCGCCTTCGGCGCTGCCCGAAGCGGCCGAGAAGTTGCCGCCCCCGGCTCCCCGTCTGGAGATCTCGCCGCCGGCGAACCTCGAGGAGCTGCGGAAGGAGGAGGCAGTGGTGCTCGACACCCCGCAATGGCACGACCAGGCGGCGGGCACCGTCCGGCTGCCGATCGACCTCGCGCTCGACGTCGTCGCGCGGCGCGGACTCGGTGATGCCGAGGCTCCCACTGCAGAGACCGCGGCACCCGACGGTGCCATGGCGCCCGACGCCACGGCACCCACGTCGGAGGCTCCGGCCGCTGCCCCTGCGCCGACCGCTCCGCCGGGAGGAGGCGCTCGTTGAATCGCTCGGGCCGCCGCCGCTCGGCGCGATCCACGGCTCGGATCGCCCTGCTCGCCGCGCTCGCCGCTTGGACCGGCGTCACCGCGGGACGGGCGCAGCTTTCGCCGCCGCCGCCGACGCAGCTACCGCCGCAGCTCTCGGGGGTCGGCTACGATCAGCGCCTGGGCGAACGGGTGCCGCTCGATCTGACTTTTGCGGACGAGTCGGGCCGCACGGTCCGGCTGGCTCAGCTCTTCGACCGCCGACCGGTGGTGTTCGCCCTCGCCTATTACAGCTGCCCGATGCTCTGCACGGTGGTGCTCGACGATCTGGCGTCGACGCTGCGCGCGATCGGGCTCGCGCCCGGCAAAGACTACGACGTCGTGGTGGCGAGCTTCGATCCGCGCGACACCCCCGCCGCGGCGGCCGAGGCCAAGAAGAAGATGATCGACCGGTACGGCGCCGAGACCAGCCCCGCCGGTTGGCACTTCCTCACCGGCAAGGAGCCGGCGATTCGCGGCCTCACCCGCGCGGTCGGCTTTCGCTATCAGTGGGACGAGGTGACGAAGCAATACGCCCATGCGGCGGGCGTCGTCGTGCTCACCCCCGACGGGCGGATCTCGCGCTATTTCTACGGCATCGACTACCCGCCGCGCGACGTACGGCTCGGCTTGGTCGAGGCGGCATCCGAAAAGATCGGTACGGTCTCGGACCGGCTATTGCTCTTTTGCTTTCACTATGACCCGGCCGTGGGCAAATACAGCGCCGCGACCTTCAACATCCTCCGCGTAGCGGCTGCGCTGACGGTCATCGGCCTGGTGTCGATGGTCCTCATCCTGCGGCGGCGGGAGATCAACTCGCTGAGGGCAGCTTGACCATGCGGAGCGAGCTCCAATTCTTTCCCGACGCGGCGTCGAGCCTGGCCGGCCAGGTCGACGCCCTGTACCTCGTATGGGCGGCGGTGAGCGTTTTCTTCTCGCTCCTGATCGCGGCGCTGCTGGTCTTCTTCTTCGTCAAGTTCCGGCGCCCGACCGACGAGGCGCACGTGAACGACATCGGCCTCGAGGAGCGCGCGGCGCCGTGGCTGGAGATCGGCTGGACGGTGATCCCGCTCGTCATCTGCCTTGCGATGTTCGTCTGGGGCACGCGCGTCTTCTACGACCTCTACCGGCCTCCGACCGACGCCCAGGAGTACTTCGCGGTCGGCAAGCAGTGGATGTGGAAGTTCCAGCATCCGGAAGGGGTCCGCGAGATCAACGACCTGCACGTCCCGATCGGCCGTGCGATCAAGGTCACGATGACATCCGAGGACGTCATTCACAGCCTCTACGTGCCGGCGTTCCGGACCAAGCAGGACGCGGTGCCGGGCCGTTACACGACGCTCTGGTTCAAGGCGACCAAGCCCGGCACCTATCACCTGTTCTGCGCCGAGTACTGCGGCACCGAGCACTCGCGGATGATCGGCCGGGTGATCGCGATGGAGCCGAACGACTACGAGCAGTGGCTCGCGGGCAGCCCGGCCGGCAAGACCCCGGTCGCCTCCGGCGCACAGCTCTTCCAGACCTTCGCCTGCGACACCTGCCACCGCACGGCGAACGATCCGCGCCCGGCGCGGGCGCCGCAGCTCGCCGGTCTCTACGGTCGTGACGTGGCGCTTGCCGACGGCGCCACCGTGAAGGCGGACGACACCTATCTGCGCGAGTCGATCCTCAACCCGGGCGCGCGGCTGGTGGCCGGTTGGCAGCCGATCATGCCCACGTTCCAGGGCCAGGTGAGCGAGGAACAGCTCGCC
>JBGAGQ010000050.1:0-49581 GCA_044226625.1 Thermoanaerobaculia bacterium | reverse complement strand
GCGGTCGGTACGACCGCCGATTGAACGACGGCGGCGGGCCCGGGAACGAAATCTCCGAGCCCGCCACGCCGCGAGAACTGGGGATTTGAGACATGGCCGAGGCGTTGCGCCTGGAGATCGGGGGTGAGCGCCTCGCTACCCTCACCTTCGACCTGCCGGACAAGCGCGTCAACATCTTCCAGCCCTCGGTGTTCGCCGAGCTGGAGGCGCTCCTCGCCGAGCTGTCGCGGCCGGAGGTGCGGCGCGAGATCGGCTGCCTCGTGCTCGTCTCGGGCAAGCCCGGCACGTTCATCGCGGGCGCCGACGTCGAGGCGATCGCCGCGACCACGGATCCGGGGGAGGTGGCCGACGCGGTGCGCACCGGGCATCGGTTGTTCGCCGCCTGGGAGGCTCTCCCCTTCCCCACCGTCTCGGCGATCTCGGGCGTCTGCCTCGGCGGCGGCCTCGAATGGTCGCTCGCCTCGACCTACCGCGTCGCGAGCGACCGGCCGGACGTGCGTGATCGTGGCCTGCCGGAGACCCGCATCGGCATCCTTCCGCCTGGGGGCCTGGTCTGCCGCGCCTGGTCGGGCTCTCCCGCCGCGCTCGACATCATCCTCGCCGGCAAGGCGTGTCGGGGAAAAAGCGCGTTCCGATGGGGCTCGTCGACGCCCTGCTGCCGGACGCGCTTCCTCGACCAGGTGCGCGATTTCGCCCTCTCCGTGCGCGACAGAAGGAGCGCCCATCCAAGAGGCCGAATCTCAAATCGACGCTGCTCGACGGCAACCAGCTCGGCCGCCGGATCGTCTATAGCCAGGCGCAAAAGCAGCTGGCGAAGACCACGAAGGGCAATACCCGCCGCGGCGCGCGCTGTCGTGCGCATCGGCCTCGAAGAGGGAATGCCCGCCGGGTTCGCGGCCGAGGTGCGCGCTGCGTCCGAGCTCGCGGTCTCGCCGGTGGCGAAAAACCTGCTCCATCTGTTCTTTCTCACCGAGGAGGTGAAGCGCGAGTCCGGTATTCCGGGCGCAGAGCCTCGTCCGGTCCGCTCCACCGCGGTGGTCGGCGCCGGGGTGATGGGGGGCGGGATCGCCCAATTGATCGCGGACCAGACCGGCCACCACGTCCGGATGAAAGACGTCCGGGCGGAGGCGCTCGCGCTCGGCATGGCCCACGCGAGGAAGCTGTTCGACTGGAGCTTGAAGCGGCGCCGCATCTCGAAGGCTGACGCGCAGAAGAAGCTCGCGCTGCTCGCGCCGACGCTCGACTACACGGGCTTCGAACGGGCCGACCTGGTGGTCGAGGCGGTGATCGAGAAGCTGCCGATCAAGCAGGAGGTCTTCCGCGAGATCGCCGCCCACGCCGCGCCGGGCGCCGTGCTCGCCTCGAACACCTCGTCGTTGCCGATCGCCGAGATCCGCGAGCGGACGCCGAATCCCGAGCGGGTGGTCGGCATGCACTTCTTCAATCCGGTGCACAAGATGCCGCTCGTCGAGGTGATCGTCCCCGAGGGTTGCGATCCCTCGGCGGCGAACACGGTCTTCGACCTCACCCGGAAGCTCGGCAAGACGCCGGTCCTGATCAAGGACTCCCCCGGCTTCCTGGTCAACCGGCTGCTGATGTTCTACTCGCTCGAAGCGCTCTGGCTGCTCGACGAGGGGCGGCGGATCGAGGAGCTGGACCGCGCGATGACCGATTGGGGGATGCCGGTCGGCCCCGTCGAGCTGACCGACGAGGTGGGGATCGACGTCGCGATCAAGGTGGCCCACATCCTCCACGAGGCGTTTTCCGAGCGGCTGCCGCTCCCCGCGTGGATCGACCGGCTCGTCGAGGGGGGCCGGCTCGGGGCGAAGAACCAGCGCGGGCTCTATCTCTATGAGAAGGGGAAGCGGACCGCCCCCGACCCGTCCGTCTATCCGCTGCTCGGCCTCCGGCCGAAGAGCGACGACGCCCGCCCCTCCGATCTGTCGGAGCGGATGATCCTGCCGATGGTGAACGAGGCCGCGCGCTGTCTCGACGAAGGGGTGGTCGCGGACGCCGGGCACCTCGACCTCGCGCTGATCTTCGGCACCGGATTTCCGCCGTTCCGCGGCGGCCTCTGCCGCTGGGCCGACGCCGAAGGGCTCCCGCGGCTGATCGAGAAGCTCGAGAAGCTCGAGCGGGAGGTCGGCGCGCGCCACGCGCCGAGCCCGGCGCTACGCAAATACGCCGCGGCCGGCGGTTTCTATCCGGGGACGAAAACCGAATAGGCCGTCATCACCGGAGGACGTGCGGCCCCCGGCCGCCGTCCGGGCTCCGTGCGCGGCCCCAGCTTTCCTCCCTGGCCCACCCCTTGCTAACTCTGGGGTGCAAATGGCTAAAGGAGATCTCCTCATGCGTCGAGTCCTACCGTTACGAATCGCGGCGAGGGCCGCGCTTCTTACCGCCTTCGGCGTCCTGGCGTCCGTCGGCATGGCGAACGCCGCCGACGCTCCCCCGACCGACCGGTTCGAAGGAAGGGTCGACGTCCGCGAGGTGCTGCTCGACGTCCTGGTCACCGACCGTCAGGGCAACGTGATCGTCGGCCTCGAGCCGAAAGATTTTCGCGTGACCGAGAACGGCAAACCGGTCGAGCTTTCCGGGCTCTCGTTCTACAGCAACCGGCGATTCCTGGGCTCGGCCGCCGAGGCGTCCAAGAGCTCCATCGCGACCGACGCTGCGCGCGAGAACCGCTACTTCATCCTGCTGTTCAACGACGTCCGTCGGCTCGCGATCGACGCCCCGCAGCTCCTCTCGCAGCAGCTCCAGGCGGCGCGCAAGGCGAAGGAGTGGTTCTCGGGCCTGTTGCCGAACGACTACGTGGCGATCGCCACGTTCGACACCAAGCTCAAGATCCACACCGATTTCGCCCGCGACCGGCGGACGCTCGACGCCGCGATCACCGAGGTCATCGAAGGCAAGGACCCCGAGACCGAGTGGCCGTCGCGCGCCGGCAACGTCGAGAACGGCGCGGGCGGCTCGGGCGTCCCGTCGCTCCTCGCCCGGCTCCCCCAGGGCAAGGCGCTGCGCGACCAAACGGTCGACATCTACGACGCGCTCACGGTCCTGTCGAAGGCGTCCGCGCCGATCACCGGGCGGAAGAACCTGCTGCTCTTCTCGATCGGCTTCGGCCGGATCAGCGAGTTCGGCCAGTATCTGCCGGATACGCAGCACTACAAGCCGGCGCAGCAGGCGCTGAACGACGCCAACGTCGCCGTCTACACGATCGACCTCTGGCCGGCGGGTACGGAGCACACGATGTCGAGCGGGCTCAACCTGCTCGCCGCGGATACGGGCGGTACCTATCTGTTCAACTTCGTGAACTTCTCGACGCCGCTCCAGAAGATCCAGGAGGAGAACAACGGCTATTACCTGCTCGCCTACCGAAGCGAAAAACCGGCGGGGAAAGAGGGGTACCAGAAGGTCGAGGTGAAGCTCGCGAACCCCGAGTTCCGGGTGAAGGCCCGCGAAG
The DNA here is from genome assembly GCA_044226625.1 of Thermoanaerobaculia bacterium. Lineage (GTDB taxonomy): Bacteria > Acidobacteriota > Thermoanaerobaculia > Multivoradales > UBA5704 > DASYKS01. The sequence continues at coordinate 46,115 of JBGAGQ010000050.1, read as the reverse complement.
GGTACGCCTACGGCAAGGTTCGCTCGGAGTCGTAGCCTCAGCCTTCCTCCAGGGTCTCCGATTGACCCTGTCGGCCTCCCGGGAGAAACTCTCCGCCGTTCTCCTGGGAGGCCGCCTTGCGTAACGTTGGAACGGAGCACCCCGTCCGTGTCTCTTCCGCCCTCCTCGCCTCGGTCCTATCTCTCGGTCTCGTCGCGCTCTCGGCGGCCTGCGTGAAGCGCGCGGAATCCCCTCAGGAGGCGCCCCAGGAGGCGCAAACCGCTCCGCTTCCTTCCACCCCCGCGGCGGACAACCATCCGCCGAGCCTCGAATGCCTGCTCGTGCTGCCGAAGACGATCACGCTCGGCGAGCCGATCGAGCTCTCGTTCCTGGTGCGGAACGTCGGGCCGGGAGAAGTCTGGGTGCTCAAGTGGCAGACGCCGCTCGAGGACTTCCGTGCCGACGTGCTACGGATCGACGGGGAGGCGGGAACGGTCGCCTACGCGGGACCGATGGTGAAACGGGGGGATCCCTCGCGCGAGGAATACGTCCACCTCGACCCGGGGGCTTCGACGGAACGTGTGGTCGATCTCGCGAACGCCTATCCGATCGCAGCCCCGGGCCACTATCGGCTCAGCTTCAATCGGGGGTTGATGGACGTCACGTCACGGGAGGAGGACGTGCCGAGGCGGCTCGACCAGCTACGGCGGTTTCCCCTCGCCTGCCCGACCGTCGAATTCAAGGTCGGGCCGGCGAAGGGCGGTTCCTGAGAGGGGACCGACGAAGGAACTAGGCGCGCTTTAGAACGCGAAGATCAAACCGGCCGAGGCCTCGCCCTGGTAGAGCGCCTGGTTCACCTCGGAGTTGCGGCGCCGGCTGTCGTCGCGGAACCGCGCGTCGAGATCGGTCCAGTAGCCGCGCCCTTCGAGGCGAAGGCCGACGTTCCGGCTGAAGAAGATCTTCACCCCGCCGCCGAGCGAAGCCGAGGCGCGATCCTCCGCCTCGAGATCGGCGAACTTGGGATCCAGCCGGGTGACGCCCGCGGTCGCCGAGATGAACGGCACGACCTGGCCGCCCAGCCACTCGTAATAGATGCCGCCGTGGACATAGGTGATCTCGACGTCGCCCAACCGCTCGGACGGATCGAACAGGCCCGGATCGATGGTGAACGCGCTCTGCTGGCGGTTCGCGAGAACCTCGAAGCCGAAGCCGCTCTGGCCGAACGGGATGTCGACGATCACACCGTAGACGCCGCTCTTGTCGACCTCGACGTCCGAGTCGTCGTCGCGGAAATCGCGGTTCGTGGCGGTCACCTGGCCGCTGGTGCGATAGCCGCCGGTGGGGGTGATCTGGACGTGGGCTTGCGCCTGGGCCGGACGCGCCGCGCCGAGAACTCCGGCGACGGCGAGAGAAAGCAAGGTCAATCGTAGAAAGACGGGTCGGAACATGGGAAAGCCTCCTGGTTTCAAATCCAACGGCAACCGCCGTACGCACGTTTGTACCACAGGGAAGTTACGCCGTCCCGGCCCGGAGGTTTCTCCTCCCCGCCCCTGGTAGCATCCGTTGATGCCTCCCATGTCCCCTTCTTCTCCTTCCTCTCCCTCGTCTCCACCCGCCAACACCGAGCCCCGGCAACCGGCGGCGCGTCGGCCCGAGCCGACCCTGATCGAGGTCCGGCGCCAGCCCGAATCCCGCGCCCTGCGCCTCACCTGGGACGACGGTCACGCGGCCGATTACCCCTATGACTACCTGCGCGGCTGGTGCCCCTGCGCGGCCTGCCAAGGGCATTCGAACCTGAAGATCCATTTCCGCCCCGCCGGGATGCCGGTCGAGGCGGGCGCGATCCAACCGGTGGGCAACTACGCCATCTCGGTCGCCTGGTCCGACGGACATGGCACCGGCATCTATCGCTTTGGTCTGCTCCGCGATCTCTGCCCCTGCCCCGCCTGCGGCGGCCCGGGCGACGCGATCGACGTATAGCAGCAATCTTTTTCTGGTTTTTTCGGCTGGGGAGGGACCGCCATGGTTCGAGCGCGCAAGCTCGTCGCCGCAACGTGGTTGGGTGTCGGGCTGGTCGGATCCGGTTCGCCGGCTCTCGCCCAAACCTGGGTTCCCGCCTCGCCCCGAGGCGGCGCGGTCCAGGCCATCGCCTACGCCCCGTCATCCCCTCGAACCGCCTACCTCGCCACACCCGGGGGCAAGATCTATCGGAGCGAGGACGACGCGGTCTCCTGGCGATACGCGGGAACGCCGCCCGGTGCTCTAACCGGCGACCTCCGGGTCGACCCCTTCGACTCGGAGACCCTGTTCACCCGCGACTGGGCTGGAAAGCTGTTTCGCTCCCAGGACGGCGGAGCGACGTGGGCTCCCGTGGCAATCAACCTCACCGTCAACGAGCTCGCGACGGACTCGCATAGCGAGGGGCACCTTTTCGCGGCGACGTCGTATCAGGGCCTCTATCGGTCGACCGATCACGGAGACTCCTGGAGCTTGGCCGCGTTTCCCGGGGCCTTCGTGCTGTCGGTCGCCTCGTCCCCCTTCGCCGAAGGCCTCCTGTTCTCGGCACTCGGGCCCAGCCTGACGAGCGAGGTACAAACCCTCTTCCGAAGCACGGACGGCGGCGTCCATTGGATCCAAGTTCCCGAATTCGCCGCTCCGCTCGGATTCGACTCGCTTCAGCCCCACTGGGTCTTCGACCCTGCGCATCCCGACACCCTCTACGTTTTCTACGCCTACCCCCCTTCGACGGGAGGAGCCGAACCCGGGCCGGTCCTCCGGTCGCTGGATGGCGGACTTACCTGGACGCAGCCGTCGACGGTCTACCTCCGCGACCTCGCGGTCACGGCGGACGGCACGCTGTTCGGAACCAGCTACAACCTCGGCGTCATCTCGAGCCACGACCAAGGCGCGACGTGGAGCCCGATCGAGAGGCAGATTCCCCCGGATCTGATTCAACGGGTCGCGACCTCGCCGGCCGCTCCCGGCACCGTGCTGGCGGCGGGCAGCCAGGGTCTGTGGAAATCCACCGATGCCGGCGTACGTTGGCGCAACCCGAGCCGCGGAATTCCGATCACCTACGCGCAATCGATCGCCGTCGCGCCGTCGGGGCCGTCCAAGGTGGTCGCGACCGCGGAAGGGCGCGTGTTCGCAAGCCTCGATCGGGGAACCACCTGGAGCCGCTTGCACTCCGAGTACTCCGGCCCGGAGCCCTATTCGCTTACCTTCGACCCGCACGTCCCCGACCGGATCTACGGCCCCACGTACCTCTACGTCTCGAACTTTCCGATGCGCAGCGACGACGGCGGTCACAGCTGGAACGCGCTGCCGTTCCCCTATAGCTGCGGAGGCTCGTTATGCTCCGTCGACTTCGGCGCCTTCGCTCTGGATCCGACCCGCCCCGAAACGCTGTACGTGGCAGGAACCTACTTCATTCATTTCGTCGGCCAAGGCTCTTTCTTCCTGCGCAGCCGCGACGGCGGGAGGTCCTGGGCCTCTCTCGTCCGGCCGACGGACTTCACCGCCCTGGGCTTCGACCCCTCGCGCTCCGGCGTGCTGTTCGGCCTCTCTGCGAGACGCCTCTTCAAGAGCACCGACGACGCGCGGACCTGGGCGAGAGTCGGCCGGGGTCTGCCCTATCGCGGCAAACGCACCCTGGCGGTCGATCCGCGAGACGGCCGGCGGGTCTTTGTCGGGACCACCCGGGGCCTTTTCGTGAGCGAAGACGGCGGAATCAGCTTCCGCCCCCTGGGACGAGCCCTTCAAGGCAAATCGATCAACGCGATCGTGATCGACCCGATCCGCCCCGACCGGATCTACGTCTCCGGCCCAACCGCCGGAATCCATCGCTGGAATCCCCGAATCCGCGATTTCGAGCCCCTAGAGGACGGCCTTCCGGCCTCGGCGTTCGGCTACTACCCCCTCGCCCTCGATCCGAGGGAACCCGCGACGCTCTACACCGGCGCTTACGGTCTGGGGGTGTTCCGGTTGGAGGTGGAGTGAGCCGCGGTACCTTCGACCGGAAACGCTCGCTGGAAGGAAACGGGGCGCCGAGCGCTTGAGGCCACGCCTCACTCCTTCGCTTCCGCTCCCTCCCCCTTCGCCGTTCCCTTGACTGCCCGGCCGCGGCGGGCACGGTCTTCGGAGCGGACGCCGAAGGTCTCGAGGAGGGGATTCGAGAAGCCCATGTGGGCGCGGGCGAGGGCCGCGAGGCGGCGGACGGCCCGCTCGGCTTCGACGTCGAGCTGACGGCGGCGGACGACGACCTCCTTGCGCTGGCCCTCGAGACGCTGGAGATCGGCCTGGGCCTCCCGTAGGTCGGAGACCTTCTGGCGCGCGAGCGCGTAGGTGGTCTCAACGCCCGGCAGATCGGGCAGGATCTCCTGGATGTTCTGCACCATGCTCTGCCAACGGTCGAGCCGAGACGCGTACGATTTCTCTCCCACGGGAATCTCCTCCGCCAAAAGGTTGTCGAATGTCGTCGAAAAGAGATACTAACATACCGCCATTGCACAACTCCCGAGAGCGTACGCGAAACGCTTCCAGGTGACGCCGGAGGCATCCCGGGGCTTCCCGGAAGCCGACGCCGGGCCGGCGGAAGGCGGCGGCGTTCGCGAGGACTTTTCCTCTCGATGCGCGGAGCGATCCTGGGTTACTCCGGAAGGCTCCTTGAAAGCTTCGGAACATTCCGCAGTTGCTCAGGAAGGTTCCGGGAAGGCTGAGGACCGTTCCTTGGAATGCCGGGAAGATTCCGCGCTGTGCGAGGAAAAATCCGGGGGACAAGCGGAGCACTCCGCCTGGTGGCAGGAAGATTCCTGGCCAAGCCGGGAGCGTTCCCCGCAGGAAGAGGAAAATTCCGCTAGATGGCAGGACTCTTCCGGGAGGCTCGCGAAAGAGTCCTGAGGCACCCAGGAAAGTTCCTGCGGACCTCAGGAGTCATCCTGAGCAGGGCGGGAAACTTCCCGGAGTTTCGAAGAGCGTTCCCGGAGCCTGCGGGAATGCTCCCGCTCTCCAGAGGAACCATCCGCTCGCTCAGCGGACTTGTCGCCTAGGCCCGCTCCGTCGGGACCGGAAGCGGGTCATCCCCGCTCAACGCGGGCCGACCAGCGCTTGAGGTCTTCGGGGGTGTTCAGGTTCGCGAAGATCTCCCGCGGCTGGCCGAAGGTGGAAAGCTCGGGCTCACTCAACCAGACCACGTTCCCATCGAGCCCCTCGCCGAGATCGTGGAGGGCGTAGTTCCCTGCCGCGACCCGGCGCTCCAGCTCGGCGAGCGCGCGCGGGGCGTAGAGGGCGGCGAGCGGCTCGGCTCCGCCGTCCCAGCGGGGCAGCACGAGGTCGACGCCCTCTCCCTCGCCGATCGCCGCGATCCTCGCGAGCAGCGCGGCCGGCACGGCGGGCAGGTCGCACGCTAAAGCCAAGAGACGACGTGCCGGAAAGGCACGGGCGGCGCCGAGCAGGCCGGCCGCGGGGCCGCGTCCGGGGCCGTCGGGAAGCGAGCGCTCGCCGGGCACGACGCCGCGTCCGGCGTCCGCCACCGCGACCTCGGCGCAGACCTCCGCGAGGCGGCGAAAGGCCCATGCCGCGAGGGTTTCCGTGCCTTGGCCCTGGCGGTCACCGCGCTCCAGGGCTGCGATTTCCAGCCGCGCTTTGTCGCTTCCGAAGCGGCGGCTCGCGCCCCCCGCGAGGACGATGCCGACCGGTCCGGGGCCGGCCGCGCCCCCCGAGGGGGGCGTTGGCACCGTGCTAGCATCGACCGGCGCGAACGCTTCAAAAGGACGCTTCAAAAGGAGAACCTCCGCATGACCTTTTCACGCCTCGTCCTCGCCTCGCTGATCCTCGCCGGCTCGGCCGGTTCCGTCGGTTTCGCCGCGGCTCCCACGCCGGCGGCCGCCCCGGCGCCCGCCGCCGCAAAGAACCCGCGCGTGGTTCTCGAGACCAGCAAAGGGAAGATCGTCCTCGAGCTCGACGCCGCCAAGGCGCCGAAGACCGTCGCCAACTTCCTCGCCTACGCGAGCTCGGGCTTTTACAACGGCACGATCTTCCACCGCGTGATCGACAGCTTCATGATCCAGGGCGGCGGCTTCACCGCCGACATGAAGCAGAAGCAGGCGAAAGCGCCGATCCAGAACGAGGCCGACAACGGCCTCTTGAACGTCAAGTACTCCGTCGCGATGGCGCGCACCAACGATCCCCACAGCGCCAGCTCGCAGTTCTTCATCAACACGAAGGACAACGGGTTCTTGAACCATACGAGCAAGAGCCTACAGGGGTGGGGCTACGCGGTGTTCGGCAAGGTCGTCGAGGGGTTCGACGTGGTCGACGCGATCGGCAAGGTACCGACCATGACCAAGAGCGGCTTCCAGGACGTGCCGGCCGAGGCCGTGACGATCAAGAAGGCGACGGTCCTAAAGTAGGAGAGCTGCAACGGCCGCGGGGGCGTTGCCACCCGCGGCCCATCCTAGGCCGGGAGCCTGAGCTACGACGGGCGAGGCCTCGAGATCCGTCGCAGATCGGTTGAAAGACGGACGTCGCGGGCCGAGTGCGGCCCTAGTGCTCCCGCAGCACGTTTCTCGCCTGGACTCCCTTCGGCCCTTCGACCTTCTCGAAGGTCACCCGCTCGCCTTGATTGAGGGTGCGGTAGCCGTCGGCGACGATCGCGGTGTGGTGGACGAAAATGTCGCCTCCCTGCTCCTCCGGCAGAATGAACCCGAACCCCTTGGCGTTGTTGAACCATTTGACCGTTCCCTGCGGCATGGCGACCTCGGCTCCTTTCTCGCTGCCGGAAAGCCTTGCCGCGCGCAGCAACGGACGCCCCTGGCGGGCCTCTCGCGATCGTGTTCCGGCTTCCCGTTAAATTTGGCGCGATCTTGCCATCGTGCGAATGCCGAAATCAAGAGTCGAGGAATCGAGCAACAACCGTGCGGCCAGGCGGTCGATCGGCACCACCTCCTCGACCGCGCCGAGCGCCAACGCCTCGCGCGGCATGCCGTAGACCACCGAGCTGTCCTCGTCCTGCGCGAGCGTGCGGGCCCCGGCACGCTGCATCGCCAGAAGGCCGGCGGCGCCGTCGGCCCCCATGCCGGTGAGCAGCACCCCGACCGCCGTTGGGCCCGCGATCCGGGCGACCGAGGAGAACAGGACGTCGACGCTCGGCCGGTGACGGTTGACCGGCGGCGCGCTGGTGAGCCGCACCGCGAAACGGTCGCCGTCCCGCGCGAGCTCCAAGTGCTGGTCGCCCGGCGCGATCAGGGCGCGGCCGGGGACGACCTCCATGCCGGCGGCGGCCTCCGCCACCTCGATCGCGCAGAGCTGGTCGAGACGTTTGGCGAAGGCGCCGGTGAAGGCGCGCGGCATGTGCTGGACGACGAGGATCGCCGGCGAGTCGGCCGGCAGCGCGCCGAGCAGACGCCGTAGCGCCTCCGGTCCCCCGGTCGAGGCGCCGATCGCCACCAGCTGCGGCCAGCCGAGGCGTCCCCGCGGCGGCGCGGCAGGCTCGAAGCTCGCCGGTTCGGCGTCCGCAACCGGCGCGGAGACCTCGTCCCGTCCCCGTCCTCCGAGGCGAGCCTGGCTCGCGCCGCGGAGGATCTCGAGCAGGCTGTCGGCCGACTCCTCGAGGAACGCGCGCAGGCCGAGGTGAGGCTTGGCGATCACCTCCAGCGCGCCGAGGTCGAGCGCCGCGAGCGCGGCCGCCGTGCCGCTTTGCGCGTGGCTCGAGCAGACTACGACCGGGATTGGATCTTCGACCATCTGCCGGCGCAGGAACGCCAGGCCGTCCATCCGCGGCATCTCGAGATCGAGCAGGATGACATCGGGCCGCTGGCGCTCCATCTTGGCGAGGGCGAGGATCGGATCGGCGGCGGTGGTCACCGCCAGATCGGGCTGCCCGCCGATCAGTTGCGTCATGAACTGGCGCATCACGGCCGAGTCGTCGACCACCAGCACGCGGGTCGGCCGGGCCGGGGCGCGCTCGATCGAGCCGCGGCGGGCGTTCACGGCGCCGGTTCCTCGCGAGCTGGAGCGACGCGCCGGTAGACGTTCGGCGCCTCGGGCCGGAACGCCGGATCGGCGGCGCCCGCGAGGCTCTCGGCGTGACCGAGGAACAGCAGCCCCCCCGGACGGAGATGCCGGGCGAGACGGGCGATTACCTCCCGTCGCGTGGCGGCATCGAAGTAGATCAACACGTTCCGGCAGAAGATCAGGTCGAGGTCCTCGGCGACCGGATAGCGCGGCGCGGCGAGGTTGATCCGCTCGAAACGGACCAGACGCTCGAGCTCCGGCGCCGCTTTCACCTTCCCCTCCTGCTGGTTCACCCCCCGAAGGAGGAACCGCTTGCGGTACGCCTCGGGGATCGTGCCGGCCCGCTGCGCCGACCAGATCCCTTCGCGCGCCGCGGCGAGCGCACGGGTGGAGAGGTCGGAAGCGAGGATGTCGAGGTGCCACCCCCGCTCCTCCGGCAGCATCGAGGCGAGGAGCATCGCGAGCGAATAGGGCTCTTCACCGGTCGAGCAGGCGGCGCTCCAAACGCGCAGGCGGCGCGACCGGAGCCCGGCGTCGGCCTCGCGCACCCACGTCGGAAGGATCCGCGTGGCGAGCAGATCGAACTGCTTCGGCTCCCGGAAGAACGAGGTCTCGTGGGTGCAAAGGCAGTCGATCATCCGCACCGTCTCGCTCGGCCCGAGCTCTTTGGCGCGACGGAAATACGCCGAGAAGGAGTCGAGGCCGAGCTCGGCCACCCGGCGTCCGAGGCGCCGGACCAGCAGCGTCCGTTTGGAATCGGGGAGGAAAATCCCCGACTCGCTCCGAATCCAGGCTTGGAATCGGGCGAACTCCGCGTCGCCGATCGCCCGCGGCGGCTCGACGCGCGCGGTCATCCAGCCGCGACCGCCGCGGCGAGGTCGAGCCACGGGACGAAGCGGCCGTCGATCGACACCAGGCCGGCGAGCAGCCCGGGAGGGAGCGCGCCGCCGAAACGGGGTGCCGGAGCGATCGCCCGCTCGTCGATCTCCACGAAGCCGAGCACCCCCGAGACCCGCACGCCGAGGCGCGGCGCCTGCGCGCCGGGCCGGAAGACGAGCACGGCCGGGCGCAGGGCGTCGGTTGCCTCCGCCGGCAGGCCCAGCTTGATCGCGAGGTCGAGCACCGGCAGCGCCTGGCCGCGCAGGTTGAGCGCGCCGAGCAGCCAGGGAGGCGCCCCCGGGGCGCGCGTGATCCTCCCCGGCTCGACGATCTCCTCGAGCCGGTGCAGCTCGAGCGCGAGCTCCTGCGCACCGACCGCGAAGCGCAGAAAGCGGCGTTGGGAGGCCGGCTCGTAAGCAGGATCGAACATCGGATCGGACGCCGGATCGGAGAGCGGGCTCGAACCGGAGCCCGCCATCGAATCACCTTCAGATTCCGAGCGCCGCGCCGCCTCCGCGGCGTCTCCGCCGATCCTCGCGTTCCGCCCTTCCACCATGGACCCGCCGTCCTTAGAACCGCTCGAAATCCGGATCGGGTACGCCGAAACGGAGCGGACCGCCGGGACCACCACGCCCGGTCGGTCGCCGCGAACCGCCGCGCGCACCCGGACCGGGAGCCGACGTCCGGGACGGTGGAGCCGGCGGGGCGGATGGGACGGGGACCAGATCGGGCTCGGCGCCGTCGCTCAGCCGGAACAGGTCGAGCTCGTGGCGCAGCGATTCCGACTGGGCCGCCATCTCCTGCGCGGTGCTCGCCAGCTGTTCCGCCGCCGAGGCGTTGCGCTGGGCGACGTCGTCCACCTGGCCCATCGCGCGGTTGATCTGCTCGACGCCGGTCGCCTGCTCGTCGGACGCCGCGGCGACCTCCTGGACCAGCTCGGCGGTCTTGCGGATCGCCGGCACCAGCTCGGTGAGCAGCCGGCCGGAGCGCTCCGCGACGCCCACCGAGGAGCCGGCCATCGCGCGGATCTCCTTGGCCGCCCCTTGGGCCCGCTCGGCGAGCCGGCGGATCTCGGCGGCGACGACCGAGAAGCCGCGCCCATGGTCCCCCGCGCGCGCCGCTTCGATCGCCGCGTTCAGGGCGAGGAGGTTGGTCTGATAGGCGATCTCTTCGACGATCGAGATTCGCTCGGCGATCTCGCGCATCGCCCCCAGCGTCTCGGCCACCGCTGCGGCGCCCGCCTCGGCGTCGTCGGCACCGCGGATCGCCATCTTCTCCATCTGCCGGCTGCTGCTCGCGTTCTGAGCGATCGAGGCGGTCATCTCTTCGAGCGAAGAGGTCGCCTCTTCGACCGAGGCGGCCTGATCGCCGGTGCCGTTCGACAGGCTCTGCGAGGTCGAGGCGACCTGCGAGGAAGCGGCCGACAGGAGGCGGATGCCGGTGCGGACCTCGCGGATCGTGCGCCGTAGGTTGTCGGTCATGCGGAGCAACGCGTTGCCGAGCGCGTCCCGCTCCGAACGAGGCGAGACGTCGGACCGCAGGTCGCCTTTCGAGATCCCGTCGGCGAGGTCGGCGGTCGCGCGCAGGTAGGTGATCATCCGGCCGAGCGCCATCTGGAGCTGGCCGACTTCGTCGTTCGAGCGGACCTCCACGTCGATGTCGAGCTCTCCTTCCGCCAGCCGGTCGAAGGCGCGCGCCGCGCCGCGGATCGGTGCCACGAGCGAGCGGACGAGGAACCAGGAGAGACCGACCAGCAGCAGCAGGCAGGCGATCGAGACGATCGTGATCGCCACCAGGACCCGGCCGGCCGACTTCTGCTGCTCACGGGCCGTGCGAAACGCGCCCGAGATCCCGTCCTTCGCGCGCTTCATCTCGGCGCCGAGCCGCTGCTGGAGCCCGACGTAACGGGAGCGCATGCTCTCCAGGTCGCTCGTAACCCCCTCGCCGGTGTCGGCCGCGATCAGCCGCTCGGTCGCCCGCCGCGCCAGGTCGTAGTACGCCGCGAAATCGGCCTTGAGCCCCGCCGTCTCGCTCGGGTCGAGATTGGGGATCTTCTGGCCCTCCTCCAGCCGGGCGAGCATCGCGTCGCGCGCCTGGTCGGCCTCCGCGAGGAACTCGGCGTCCTTGGCCGCCGCGGCGTCTTGCAGCTGGCGCTGGATCGAAGCGAGCTGCTCGCCCAAGTCGCGATGCAGCTCCCAAGCAGGGAAGTAGCCGGTCTCGATCGCCGTGTAGATCTCGTCGTTCTGGATCACCGCCCGCGGGATCGCGACCAGGATGATCAGGAACGCCGCCGCGGCGACGGCGGGCAGGAGCATCACCTTGTGCACCACCTTGAGGCGGGAGACGAGCTCGGAGACCGATTTCATGACGACTCAGCCCCCGATCCGTAGCGCTTTGACGCCCGCCGGAAGGTCGGTCGCCGCCGAGACGTAGCCGATCCCGCCCGGCGATTTGGCGACGAATTCGATCACTTCGCGGTCGGAGTCGAGCTCGGCGGGAGGGGTTTCCTTACCCGAGAAGAGCAACCGCTGCCAATAGCTCTTGACCGCGGCGACGTCCTTGCCGAGGACGGTCTTCGAAAACGCCGCGCGCACCGCGGCGCCCGGATCGCGATCGACCACGGCGACCTTCGAGCCATCGCTCCAACGGGTCTCTTTCTTGAGGAAATAGGCGGCGACCTTCTCCTTCGGCAAGGAGCCGGCCGAGTTGCCGGAGTTGACCACGACCTTGTACGAATCTTCCGCGAACCCCTCGACGGCGAAGAGGAGCATCGCCAGCGCCAAAGGCGCGAGGAGAGCGAGTTTCAGCTTGGCCAGCGCATTCATCGTGTTCGCTCTCCTAGAAACTGAACTGGACGCCGAGAAGGACGAGATCGGTCCGGTCGTCCAAGGTGCCGGCAGCCGCGGCGTCGATCAGCTCCTGGCCGGTCGGATGGGCGAACAGGTTGCCGTCCACCCGATGATAGGAGCCGCGAAACACCAGGTTCTCGTTGTACCAGTAGCTCACGCCGAACGACGCCTCGTCGTGCCGCAACAGGGAGTCGAATTCGTCCGGAAGATTGGTCACGAAGGTCGCCCTCACCCGGTCGAAGCGGACCGCCGCCTGCCAGTGCGGACCGAAACGGCGCGCTAGCTCGACGTAGCCGGCGTTGGTATCGAACAGGTCTTCGCGATGCCGCGCGATCTCGGAGCGCGCGAGCCACGGCGTCCGATCGAATTCGGCGTACGCGCCATAGGAAGAATCGTCCCCCCACCGGTCGCGAGGAGGATCCGCGTCCTCGAGCTTCCCGCCGTAGCCCGAGAGCCCCAAGCTCAATCCGTCCACCGGGGTCTGGACGACCAGCCGCCCGCCGAGCAGCCGATCCACCTGATCGGGTCCCTCTTCCTCCGGCAAGCTCTCCTGCGCCTGCTCGAACGGCACCTCGACGGTGAACGAAGCGCCGCCGCCGTAGAGGTCGTAGCTCCCCTCCCATCCACCGTGCGAGAACAGCGTGCCGCTCGCTCCGACGCCGTCGTAGAACTCGGTGATCAAGCCGGTCGGGCCATAGACCGACTGGGCTAGGTTGTAGAGCGGCCGAAGCGTGCCGATGTCGAACACGTCGGTGTAGATCCCGAACGGCAACCGCGAACGGCCGAAATGCAGCTTGGTACGGTCCGAGACGTCCCAGGTCACCGCGGCGACGTCGAGGTCGACCGACTCCTCCCTGTCGGTGACGTCGAAAACCGGAACGACCGTGAAACGGATGGTGTCGGTCGGTTTGAAGTCGAAGTGGAGCGCGGCGACCACGTTGTGGGTCTCGGGATCGCTCTCCTCATCCCCTTGGAGATAGGTGTAGCTGTTCGAGCTGCCCGCCGCCCAGCCGCCGTAGCCGTGGATCGAAAGCTTGTCCGTGAAGTCGATCGCGCGCGTCGGCGACGCCAGACCCGCGAGACCGATGAGAAGCGCAACGGCTCCAATCGTCCCGTTCCATCCCTTATACATTCGAAGTCCCCTCCACAAACGCCGTCGGCCCTCCGAGGGCGTTGCATCGAAAATGAATCGTCAAAACACGACTTCAGACGCCGGTCGCAACGCGGGCCGACGTCTGCAGAAGCGAGGTGAAGTCCAAGACGAACGCGACCTCGCCCGAGCCGAGGATCGCCGAGCCGGAAAGCCCCGGCAGCTCCTCGAGCTGCGGCGCGAGCGGGCGGATGACGATCTGCTCGCGACCGAGCAGCTCGTCGACCGCGACGCCGATGCGTCCCGCGCTCCGCGGACCGCCCGGGGCCCGCGGGGCGAGCACGAGAATCTGCTCGCGCTCCGCTTCCGCGCCCGGAACCGCGAGGAGATCGCGCAGGCGGAGGTAGGAGACCGCCTCTCCCCGCAGCGCGACGACGCCGGCCGAGACGTCCGCGCCCACCGGCCGGTCGATCACCTCGTCGACCGCTTCGAGCGGCACGATGTAGGTCTCGCCGCCCACCGCCACCGCCAGGCCGTCGAGCAGGCCGAGGGAGAGCGGCAGCCGGAGTCGGACCGTCGTCCCTTCGCCGTCGCGCGACTCGAGGTCCACCCGCCCGCGCAACGATTCGATCGCGCGCCGGACGACGTCGAGGCCGACGCCTCGCCCCGAGGCCTCGTCGACCGCTTCGGCGGTCGAAAAGCCGGGGAGCAGCACCAGCCGGTCGAACTCCGAAGGGTCGAGATCCTGCGCGATCCCCGTGGCCTTCGCCCGGGCGGCGATCTTCGCGCGGTCGAGCCCGCGTCCGTCGTCGGCGATCTCGACCACCAGCGAATTGCCGTCGCGGTGCGCCGAGACGCGCAGGCAGCCGGCCGGCGGCTTGCCGCTCGCACGTCGCTCTTGCGGCGTCTCGATGCCGTGATCGACGGCGTTGCGCGCCAGATGGGCGAGCGGCGCGCGCAGGTGCTCGGCGAGACCGGCGTCCACCTCCACCTCTTCGCCGACGTAGACCAGCCGGATCTCCTTGCCTCGCCGCGCCGAGAGGTCGCGCACGGTGCGATCGAGGGTGCGAAACACCGGTCCGATCGGCACCATGCGGAGGTCGAGCACGAGGCGCTGGAGCTGGTCGAACAACCGGTCGTGCTCGCCGTGGAGCTCGAGGATCTCCCGCCGCGGCACCTCCTCCCGGCCGAGCAGGTTGGCGATCCGCCCGCGCGCGATTCGCATCTCCCCCACCCGGTCGACCAGCTCGTCGAGGCGCTCGATCGCGACCCGCAGGGTCGGACGGGCTGGCGCCGGCTCGGGCACCGGGCTCGCGGCGACCGAGGCGTCGGTCGACGAGCCCGCGGCAAGCGGGGCCGCGGAGAGGATCGGCCAACGGCCGGTCACCTGCCCGGCGGGCGCCACGCTCCGAGATCCCTGGGGCTCGACCGTCAATCGGCTTTCAGGTGCCTCCGCGTCCCCACCGAGCAACCGGGCGAGGCGGGCGATCGGCCGCTCCTCCTCGGGCCTTTCCTCCTCCGGATTGCCTTCGGCGCCCGCGGCGGCGCGCCGTAGCCGGGCGCGCAATACGTCGACCGCTTCGAGCAGGAGCGAGATCGCCTCCGGCGACAGGCGCCCGGATCCCGCGCGCACCGTCTCGAGGTGATCTTCCAGCCGGTGGGCGTAGCCGGACAAACGCGGGAAGCCGAGCGAGGCGGCGTCGCCCTTGAGCGTATGGGCCAGCCGGAAGACGTCGTGCAACCGGTCGGGGTCGTCCGGATTCCGCTCGAGCGCGAGCAGATCGGCCTCCATCGTCTCGAGGTTGTCGCGCGCCTCGGCGAGAAACGTCTGCAGGAGCGCTTCGAAATCGATCGCCATCGAGCGGTTCCGTGCCTAGAGCAGCTTGACCCAGGCGCTGCCGTCGTCGGTGTGGAAGATCACCTTCCGCCCCCGCTCGCCGCCGACCGCCGAGGAGACGATCGGGATCGCCCTGCGGCGCAGGTTTTCCTCGGCCACCTCGACGTTGCGCCGGCCGAGATGCCCTTCGGCGCCAGGCATTGCCGAGAGGACGCGCGCGCCGCCGAACAGCTTCGCCTGGAGATTGCCGAGCCGGGCGCCGCAGGCGACCAGCGCCTCGATCAAGCCGTCGACCGCCGTGTTGCCGTAGCGCCAGGCGGCGGCGCCCCCCTCGTTCCAATGGGGGAGGAGGAAGTGGTTGAGCCCGCCGATCTGTCGCTCGGGATCCCACAGGCAGACCGAGACGCACGAACCGAGGACGGTCGAGATCGCGGTCGGCGTCCGCGCCACCGAGAACCCTCCCGGCGACACGTACACCCGCTCGCGCGGGCGAACCAGCGGCTCGAGCATCGGGCTCGAAAGCCCTTCCGCGGCCACCTCGTCGAGAGCCGTTCCCCTCCAGCCGGACATCGGGTTCGAGGGACCGCTCAAGCGGCCGTCGGCTGGCGCTCGAGCTGCGAGCGGTAGACCGCGGTCGCCGCCTGCGCCGCGAGCAGGTCGAAGAGCTCCGCGTCGATCGGAGCGAACCGCCCCCCCTTCTGGGGAAGCAGGCGGAACAGCGCGATCAGGCCGGCGACGCGACCGTCGAGACGGAGCGGGATGCAGGCCGACAGGTCCTGTTCGCCGGTTTCTCGAGCGTCCGGCGCGGGCTCCGCAGCATCCTCCGCGAAGAAAGCCCGTCCGCTCTCGGCGGCGGCGCCGATCCGGCCTTCTCCTAGCCGTACCTGCTCGAGCCGCCCCGGGACGAGACCGAACGACGAAACGAGGTGGAGCTCGGAAGCTCCCGGCGCTAGATCGTAGATGCCGAACTCTTCGCAGCCGATCAGGTTGATCACGATCTCCTGGATCGCCTGGAGCACCTCGTCGCGATCGAGGGTCGAATGCAATCGATAGGTCGCGACGTAGAGATTCGCGAGGTCGTTGTTGCGCTGCTGAAGCTCGGTGAACCGGCTCGAGAAACCATGGTTTTCCTGCTCGATCTGCGACAGCTGGAGAGCGAGCCGCTCGCGGTCCTGACGGAACGAGTCGAGCTCGCGCGCGAGGCCGCTCGCCTGCTCGCGCCAGCGCGACGCCTCGTCTTCCAGCCGGCGCCGCTCGCCGTCCACCTCGGCGGCCAGACGGCGGAGCTTCTCGTTCTCGGCCAGGAGATCCTCGATGTAGCGACGGGTGTCCTCGCGGACCCGCTGCACGTACTGCCCCGGCTCGAGGGTCGAAATACCCGACGTCATCCCGACCGGACCGTCCTCGGGAGATCCCTTCTCGTGGCCGCTCATACCGTCTGGATCCCGGACGAAGCGATCGGCGCGCCGGCAGCCCCGAGATGGTTGTCGACCTTGGAGAGCAGCTCCATGCCGTTGATCGGCTTGGTCACGTAGTCGTTGCAGCCGGCTTCGAAACCGCGCTCGACGTTCTCCTCCTCGCCCCGGGTGGTCACCATGATGATCGGCGTCGACCGGGTCGCCTCTTCGGCGCGCAGGGCCCGGCAGACCGCGAACCCGTCCATCTTCGGCATGATCACGTCGAGCAGGATCAGGTCGGGACGCTCGGCTCGAGCCTTCTCGATCGCATCTTCGCCGTTGGTCGCTTTGACCACTTGGTACCGGCCGTTCAGGATCATCTCCTCCATGAACAACGTGGTCATCGAGTCGTCGACCAACAACACCTTCCGCTTCTGCATGACTCCTCCAGCCTGGTTCGATCGCACCTTTCGACGAGATCCGCCTTCCGGTTTGCACGATCGAGGCCAGACGAGGCCGGCGTGATCGGCGCGCCAGCGACCGCCCGGTCCGGTCCACCGGGCGGAGCTCGGCCGTCAACGTTTTTTCAAACGCCGCTCGCTCGGCACAGACACTTTTTCACCACGGAGTTTTCCTAGGTACCGATCGGCAGGAAGAAGGAAGCGGAGGATCGCCGGGATTCAGAGGGGCTAAAGATGGTATACAAAGCCGCCGTGGGCCGGGCCCGTCCCCCGCCTCACCACGATGACGATTTTACCTTCACTCATTCCCACACCCGCTTCTTCGTCCGCGGGCGCTCCCGGGCTCAAACGACTCTCCGAACCGATTCGCGCCGAGGTACTCGGCGCCGAAGCGCTGGAGCAGCGGGGCGAAGAGCTGGGCGCCCGCGATGCCGGCGCCGGCGTCCGCCGCGGCCGGCCGCTGCTCGCCCGCCTCAAGGAGAACCGCGCCGCCTTGCGCGCGGCGCGGGCGACGCTCGAGCAGGCGGTCGAGGAGCGGCGCGCGATCACCTTCGGCGCCGCCTGGCTGGTCGACAACTTCTACCTGGTCCTCGAGCAGGAGCGTCAGGTCCGCCAGGACCTCTCCCCGCGCTTCTATCGCGAGCTGCCGAAGCTCGAGTCGCCGCCGTGGGACGGCCTGCCGCGCGTCTACGCGCTCGCCTGGACGTTCGTCGCGCACACCGACAGCCGCTTCGACCCGGATCTCCTCCTAGCTTTCGTCCGCGGCTACCAGCGGAGCGCCCCGCTCGCGATCGGCGAGCTGTGGGCGATCGGCATCCACCTGCGGATCGCCCTGATCGAGAACCTCCGCCGGCTGGCCGACGGCGTCGTCGACCGGCTCGCCGCGCGCGAGCGGGCCGATCGGGTGGCGGACGCCGCGCTCGGTTTCGCCGCGGAGTCGGCCGAGGGTCGCGTGGGCTCGTCCGGGCGACGGCCGGGACCGACGGAGCCCGACGCCCGAAGCCTCGACTTGAGCCCCGAGAGCGCGGACCTGGCCTACGCCGTTCAGCTCCTCGAGCGCCTGCCCGACGAGGACCCCAAGAACGACCCCAACGGCGATCCGCAAGACGGTCCGAAGGAGAGCGATCCCACCTCGCCGCTCGGCCGGCTCAGGGCGCGGCTCGCCGAGCTCGGGACGACCGAGGAGGGGATCGTCCGCCTGGAGCACCAGCGCCAGGCCGCGACTCAGGTGAGCGTCGCGAACGTGATCTACAGCATGCGGCGGATCGCGGCCTACGATTGGGCGCAATTCGTCGAGGACGCCTCGCTCGTCGACGATGCATTGCGCGGCGATCCGGCCGGCATCTACGCCCGGCTCGACTTCGAGAGCCGCGATCTCTACCGCCACGCGATCGAAGAGCTCGCGCGCGGCGCGCGGCGGTCGGAGCACGAGGTCGCCCGCCTCGCGGTCGAGCGCGCCCGGAGCGCTCCGGCGCTTCCCAATAAAACCGCTTCAGCGCTTCCCGATAAAACCGCTCCGGCGCTTCCCGATAAAACCGCTTCAGCGTTTCCCGATAAAACCGCTGGAACCGCCTCGGCGAGTTCCTCGTCGACCGGCGAGGCGACCCGCGATGCGACCCGCGACGCGACCGCCGACCCGGCCGCGCGCCACGTCGGCCATCCGCTGGTGGGCGCCGGCCGGCGGTCGTTCGAGCGGGAGATCGGCTTCCGCCCCGGAACACGCGAACGGCTCTATCGCCCGGCGATCCGGGCCGGCCTGCCCGGCTACCTCGGCGCCGCGGCGCTCACCACGGCGGTGCTCCTCGCGCCCGCGCTCGCCCTGCTCGAGGGGGCGGGCGGGGCGCCCGCGGCGCTCATCGTGCTCGCCCTCGCCGCTCTGGTGCCGGTCTCCGACCTGGCTTTCTCCCTGGTCAACCGATGGGTCGCCGCCCTCGCCCCGGCGCGCCGGCTGCCGAAGCTCGCCCTTCCGGCCGGACCCACCGAGGACGAGCGCACCATGGTCGTGGTGCCCACCCTGTTCGACGCGTCGTCGATCCCCGAGCAGATCGAGCGCCTGGAGGTCCACTATCTCGCGAACGCCGAGGGCGACGTTACGTTCGCGCTGCTCGCCGATTTTCCCGACGCCGACCGCGAACGGCGCGACGAGGACGACGCCCTGCTCGCCGCGGCCCGCGCCGGCATCGCGGCGCTCAACGAGCGTTACGGCCCGACCCCTTCGGGCGGACCGCGTTTCTTCCTCCTCCATCGCCGCCGGCTCTGGAACGCGAGCGAAGGGCGCTTCATGGGGTGGGAGCGCAAACGGGGCAAGCTCCACGAGCTCAACCGCCTGCTCCGCGGCGCGACGGACACGACATTCGAAGAGCGGCCCGGCGGCCCTCCGCCGGAGGTGCCGCGCGGCGTGCGCTACGTCGTCACGCTCGACGCCGACACCCGTCTGCCCGCGGGCGCCGTCCGCTCGATGGTCGGCGCGATGGCGCACCCCCTCCACCGCGCGACCTTCGATCCGGCGACCGGCCGTGTGGCCTCCGGGTACGGCATCCTCCAGCCGCGCGTGGTCTCGCTGCTGCCGGTGTACGGCGAGGATTCGCTCTACCAGAAGAGCTTCTCGGGCCCTACCGGCGTCGACCCCTATGTGGCGGCGGTGTCGGACGTCTACCAGGATCTGTTCGGCGAGGGCTCGTTCGTCGGCAAGGGGATCTACGACGTCGACGCGTTCGAGCGCGCGCTCGCCGAGCGGGCGCCGGAAAACGCCCTCCTGTCGCACGACCTGTTCGAAGGGGGCTTCGCGCGCGCCGGCCTCTTGAGCGACGTCGTCCTGTTCGACGAGTTTCCCACCCACCTGCTGGCCGGCGCCGCGCGCCAATCGCGCTGGGTGCGCGGCGACTGGCAGCTGCTCCCCTGGCTGCGCGACCAGGTGCCGACGGCCGGAGGGGGCCGCGGAAGCAACCCGCTCTCTCCCCTCACGCGCTGGAAGATGATCGACAACCTGCGCCGCTCGCTCGCGGCGCCGGCCGCCCTCTTCCTGCTCGCCTTCGGCTGGGTCGCGGTCCCCTGGTCGCCCGGGGGCGCCTGGCTCTGGGGTCTGGCGGTCGCCCTGTTGGTCGCCCTGCCGAACCTGCTCTCGACCATCGTCGCCCTGCTGCCGAGCCGGCGCGGGATCGCCAAGCGAACCCATCTGGGCGCCCTGCTCGACGAGATCGAGACCGCCTCGACCCAGGCGGCGGTCGCGCTCGCCCTCATGCCCGCTCGGGCGGCGATGCGGATCGATTCGATCCTCCGCACGATCTGGCGCCTCGGCGTCCGGAGGCGCCTGCTCGAATGGGTCACCGCCGCGCAGGCCGGCGCGGCGGCGACGCTCGATCTTTCCGACTTCTACCGCCGGCTCTGGGGCGCACCGGCCGCGGCGCTGCTGGTCCCCGCGGCGGTCGCGATCGTCCGGCCGAGCGCCCTTTCCGCGACGCTGCCGTTCGCCCTCGCTTGGCTGCTCGCGCCCGCCCTCGCCCGCCGCCTGAGCCGGCCGATGGACGTCGTCGCCCGGCCGACGCTCGCGCCGTCCGAGGTCGGCTACCTACGCCGCCTCGCGCGCCAGAGCTGGGCCTATTTCGAGCGCTTCGCGTCGGCCGAGGAGAATTTCCTCCCGCCCGACAACGTCCAGGAGGATCCGCAGGAAAAGGTCGCCCACCGCACCTCCCCCACGAACGTCGGGCTCGGCCTCCTCGCTGCGGTCGCGGCGTACGACTTCGGCTGGATCGGCCGGCTCGAGCTGCTCGAGCGGCTGGAGGCAACCTTTTCGACGATCGATCGCCTGGAGCGCTACAACGGCCACCTGCTGAACTGGTTCGATACGCGGACGCTCGAAACGCTCCCCGCGCGGTACGTCTCGACGGTCGACAGCGGCAACCTCTGCGGCCACCTGATCGCCCTGTCGGCCGCTTGCACGGAGCTCGCCTCCGCCTCCGCGCGGTCGGAAGCGCGCCGGCAGGCCGCCCTGCGCGGCCTCGCCGACACGTTCGCGCTCCTCCGCGGGGCGGTGGCCCGCATCCCTCCGGCGGGACGGAGCGGCGGGGTCGGAACGCGCGACCTGCGCGAGGGTTTGGGCGCGCTCGCGCGGGCTCTCCAAAGCGCTGAAGGTTCTTCCGAAGCGGACGGCGCCGACGAGCGTTCTTCGCTCCTCGAGGTGGGCCGGAGCGCCGACGTCTTGATCGACGTCCTCGCCGCCTTGAACCCCTCGGAGGGCTCGGCGTCCGTACCGTTCGCCCCCGCGGGGCAGAAAGCGCTCGGTCCGTCGACCGACGGACCGGGAGCGTCCGGTGCCGCGAATCCCGCCGGGAGCCCTACGGGGGCCCGGCCGCGAACCAGGCCCCCGGCCCGGCAGGGGTCGGCGGGCGAGGCTCTCGCGTGGGCGGAGGCCGTCCGCTCCGCCACGGCCGCGCGGGAGCGCGATCTCCTCGGGGCCGACGAGCCCGGCGAGGAGGAGCGCATCCGGGGGCGCTTCGTCGAGCTGGCGGCGCGCGCCGAGCGGTTCGCCCGGGCGATGGATTTCAAGTTCCTGCTCGACCCGGAGCGCCAACTGCTCGCGATCGGCTATCTCGTCGACGACCGGCGCATGGACGGCTCGCGCTACGACCTGCTCGCCTCGGAAGCGCGCCTCGCGAGCCTGGTCGCGATCGCGAAGGGGGACGTCCCGGCGACCCACTGGTTCCACCTCGGCCGACCGCTCGCGCCGATCGGCCGCGGCTCGGCGCTCCTGTCGTGGTCGGGCTCGATGTTCGAATACCTGATGCCCAGTCTGGTGCTGCTCGAGCCCATCCGCAGCCTGCTCGGCTCGACCACCCGCCTGGCGGTCGGCGAGCAGATCCGCTACGCCGCCGAGCAGGGGGTTCCCTGGGGGATCTCCGAAAGCGCGAAGAACGAGCGCGATCTCGACCTCAACTACCAATACGGCCCGACCGGCGTGCCGCGCCTCGCGTTGAAGCGCCCGCCGCGCGGCGAGCTGGTCGTGGCGCCGTACGCCACCGCGCTCGCGGCATTGGTGGAGCCCCGCGCCGCGCTCGCCAACTTCGAGCGTTTCGACAAGATCGGCGTCCGCGGCCGGTACGGCTTCTATGAGGCGCTCGACTTCACCCGCCGCCGGGTGCCGGAGGGCGAGCCGTTCGCCCTGATCCGCTCGTTCATGGCGCACCACCAGGGGATGACGCTCCTGGCACTCGCCGACGTGCTGTCCGGGGGCGCGCTCAAAGCGCGTTTCCATCGCCATCCGCTCGGCCGCGCGGCGGAGCTTCTGCTCCAGGAGCGGACGCCGCGCGACGTCGTGGTGGCGCGGCCGATGGCCGAGGAGAAGCGTTCCTCGCGGGTGCGCGCCGAGGCGCACGCCGGCCCGCGACGACTCGATTCGCCGCACTTCGAGACGCCGCGCGCCCACCTGCTCGCCGGCCTCGACTACGCCGTCCTGATGACCTCGTCCGGGGCGGGTTGGAGCCGCTCGCGCGGCCTCTCGGTCACCCGCTTTCGCGAGGACGCGACCCGCGACGACTCGGGGTCGTTCCTCTACCTGCGCGACGCGGGCTCGGGCGCGGTCTGGTCGGCCGGCTACCAGCCGACGGCGGTCGAACCGGACCGCTACCGCGTCCTTTTCTCGGCCGAAAAGGTCGAGATCCAACGCACCGACGGGGCGATCGCGAGCCGGCTCGAGATGGTCGTCTCGACCGAGGAGAGCGCGGAGCTGCGGCGCCTGACGATCAGCAACGACGGCGAGGAGCCGCGGACGATCGAGATCACCTCCTTCGCCGAGATCGCGCTCGCGCCGGACCGGGCCGTCGAAGCCCATCCCGCGTTCTCGAAGCTGTTCGTCAAGACAGAGGCGCTCCGCTGGCCGCATGCCCTGCTGGCCACCCGCCGCGCGACGTCGGCCTCGGGCGCTTCGACGGATCCAGCCCCTTGGGCGATGCACGTCCTCGCCGTCGAGGGCGAGACGTTCGGCCCGCCCGAGCACGAGACGGACCGCGCACGATTCCTGGGCCGCGGGGCGAGCCTGCGGCGGCCGCTCGCGATCGTCGAGGGGCGCCCGCTCTCGGGCACGGCCGGCTTCGTGCTCGATCCCGTGTTCAGCTTGCGGCGCACTCTGATCGTGCCGCCCGGTGGCCGGGTCCGCGCCCTGTTCGCGACCGGGCTCGCCGCGAGCCGCGATGAGGCCGTCCGCTGGGCCGAAAAATACGCCGAGGTCGGCTCGTTCCAGCGCGCGGCGAGCCTCGCCTGGACGCTCGCCCAGGTCGAGCAGCGGCACGCGGGGCTCCATCCGGACGAGGCCCATCTATTTCAGCGTCTGGCGGGCGATCTCGCCTTCACGACCCCCGAGCTGCGCTCGCCGGCCGCCGTGCTCGCGCGCAACCGCCTGCCGATCCGCGCCCTCTGGGGGCACGGCATCTCGGGCGACCTGCCGCTCGTGCTGCTGCGCATCGACCGGATCGACGACCGAGAGATCGTGCGCCAGACGCTTCTCGCGCACCAGTTCTGGCGCGGCAAAGGGCTCGCGGCCGATCTCGTGATCCTCAACGAGCAACCGAGCGACTACGTGGCGGAGCTCCAGGAGGAGCTGCTGCGCCTGGTCCGCGCCCAGCCGCCGGCGCGGACGGGTACGGCGTCCGGCGCCGCGGGATCGACGGGGCCTGCCGGATCGGTGTTCGTCCTGCGCGCCGATCAGGTCCCCGCGGACCAGCGCGACCTGCTGCGGACGGTCGCCCGCGTGGTGCTCTCGGCGCGCGAGGGATCGCTGTCCGAGCAGCTCCGGCGCCACGTGCCGGCACGCGTTCCGCCTCCGCCGGGACCGGTCCGAGAGCCCGCGCCGCCGGAGGTGCGAAGGCTCGAGGCGCCGCCCGAACGCGAGCTGTCGGAATGGAACGGCATCGGCGGGTTCGCCCGCGACGGGCGCGAATACGCGATCGTCCAGAAGCCGGGGCAGCGGACGCCGCTCCCCTGGATCAACGTGATCGCGAATCCCCGCTTCGGCTGCCAGATCTCGGAATCCGGCGCCGGTTACACCTGGTCGGAGAACGCGCGCGAGAATCGGCTCTCTCCCTGGTCGAACGACCCGATCGCCGACCCGCCGGGCGAGGCGATCTACGTTCGAGACGACGAGACCGGCGTGCTCTGGAGCCCGACCGCCCTGCCGATCCGCGAAGAGGAGGGAACCTACGTCTGCCGCCACGGCCAGGGCTGGAGCCGCTTCGCCTACGACGGGCACGGTGTGGCGCTCGAGCTGCTGGTCTTCGTGGCGCCGAGCGATCCCGTCCGCGTCGCGCGACTGCGGCTCGAGAACCTCTCGTCGCGGCGTCGCCGACTCTCGGTCGCCGCCTACGTCGAATGGGTGCTCGGCAACGCGAGGCCCGCCTCCGGGCCGTTCGTGGTCACCGAACGGGACGAGCGGACGGGGGCTCTGCTCGCCCACAACCGACTCTCCGACGACTTCGCCGAACGGGTCGCCTTCGCTTGGCTGTCGGGGCACCGCATCGCCTCGACCGCGGACCGGCGCGAATTTCTCGGCCGCCACGGCACGCTCGAGGCGCCGGCCGGTCTGCTCACGCGCACCGTCTGGTCGGGCCGGACGGGCGCCGGCCTCGATCCCTGCGCCGCGCTCGCCTCGCGCGTCGATCTGCTTCCAGGTGGAACCGCGGAGGTGACCTTCCTGCTCGGCCAGGGCGCGGATCGCGCGGGGGCGCTGGATCTGCTCGCCCGCTATACCCGGGCGGACGTTTCCGCTCTCTTGGCCGACGTCGAAACGTCGTGGGACCAGGTGCTCGGCGCGCTGGTCGCGCGCACGCCGGACCCGGCGTTCGACCGGATGGTCGACCGCTGGCTCCTCTACCAAGCGCTCTCCAGCCGCATCTGGGGACGCACGGCGTTCTACCAGTCGAGCGGTGCGTTCGGCTTCCGCGACCAACTCCAGGACTCGATGGCGTTCGTCCTGGCCAAGCCCGAGCTCGCCCGAGCCCAGCTCCTGCGCGCCGCCGCGCGCCAATTCCACGAAGGGGACGTCCAGCACTGGTGGCACGAGCCGAGCGGCCGCGGCATTCGCACCCTCTGCTCGGACGACCTGCTCTGGCTTCCGTTCGCCGCGGCCCATTACGTCGCGGCGACCGCCGACCGCGCCGTGCTCGACGAGTCGCTGCCGTTCCTCGAACAGCCCGCGATCCCCGAAGGGCAGCACGAGGACTACCGCCAGCCCCTGATCTCCGCCGAGGTCGGTTCCCTGTACGAGCACTGCGCGCGGGCGATCGACCGCTCGCTCGTCGCCGGGCCCCACGGCCTGCCGCGGATCGGCTCGTGCGATTGGAACGACGGGTTCAGCAAGGTGGGCCTCGAAGGCAAGGGAGAGAGCATCTGGCTCGGCTGGTTCCTGCTCGCGGTGATCGACGGCTTCGCTCCGATCGCCGAGGCGCGCGGCGAGGGCCCGCGTGCGGAGAGCTGGCGGGCGCGCGCGAGCTCTTTGCGAGCCGCGCTCGAAACCTCGGGATGGGACGGCGGCTGGTATCGGCGCGCCTACTACGACGACGGCGCCCCGCTCGGCTCGGCCGGGGACGCCGAGTGCCGGATCGATTCGATCGCGCAGTCGTGGGGAGCGATCTCGGGCGCCGCCGAGCCGGGACGTGCCCACCGCGCGATGATGGCGGTCGACGCGCTCCTGGTCGAACGGGGCAACGGGCTGATCCGGCTGTTCGCCCCGCCATTCGACCCCGAGACCCGCACGGGCGCCGGGCACGACCCCGGTTACATCCAGGACTATCCGCCGGGCGTGCGCGAAAACGGCGGCCAGTACACGCACGCCGCGATCTGGACCGTGATCGCGTTCGCCATGCTCGGGGACGGCGATCGCGCGGGCGAGCTGTTCGCATTGATCAACCCGATCCATCACACCTCGACCCGCGCCGGGGTCTATCGCTACAAGACGGAGCCCTACGTGGTCGCGGCCGACGTCTACGCCGAGCCACCCCACATCGGCCGCGGCGGCTGGACCTGGTACACCGGCTCGGCCGCCTGGATGTACCGCGCCGCCGTCGAATGGATCCTCGGCGTCCGAAAGCGCGGCGACCGGCTCGTCGTCGATCCCTGTATCCCGCGCGCCTGGCGCGGCTTCTCGGTCGAGGTCCGCCACGGAACCGCCCGATACCTCGTCCAGGTCGAGAATCCGCGGGCGGTGATGAAAGGCGTCGTCTCCCGCGAGCTCGACGGCGCGCCGGTCGAGGGCGAGGAGATCCCGCTCGCCGACGACGGCAGGGAGCACGCGGTGCGGATCATCCTGGGCTGAGACACCGATCCCCGCAGCTTTGGCAGAAACTTCCGGGGATCCCCCCGGTCCGAAAGAAAGCCTTTCTCGAAATCGGTGTCCGCACCCTGGCATGCCCTTGCAGGGGCCTCCCATCGCGCCCGGCGCGCTCGCGTGGGTGGGCCGGGTCCACTTCCGAGGAGGTTTGACATGGCCAGATCTTCCGGTTCGACTTGGGCGCGGCTCGCGGCGCTGGCGCTCCTCTTTCCACCCGTCGCGGTCCACGCCGCGACCCCCGCCGCAGGCAGCGTCTCCGAGTCGCAACCGACGGTGACCTGGAACGGCGAGATCAAGCCCCCGCTCGTCGCGGTCGGGTGCACGACGCCGGGCGACACTCTTTGCGACAATTTCCAGCTGACCGTCTCCCCCGCCCCCTATCCCTTCGTCGTCAACGTGACGTTGCACGTGAGCGGCGCCGACGACTGGGATTTAAAGATCTACGACGCGGCGGGCCAGGTCGTGGCGACCTCCGGCAATTCGCCGAGCCAGGACGAGGTCGCGGTGCTCGCCAATCCGCCGGCGGGCGTCTACACGATCCAGGCGGTCAACTTCTCCGGCGCGTCGCCGGTCTTCGGCCTGGCGACGCTCGCACCGCAGCCGAGCGACGGAGCGCCGGCCAGCTCGATCCGCCCCGCCACCTATTCGGTCTACGCCGATCCGGGCGAGCACGACTCCGGCGAGCCGAGCCTGGGGATCAACTGGAACAGCGAGATCGGCGACAACGGCGGCACCGTGATGTACGTCTCGGGCCTACAGACGCTCCGGCTGCGCTACGACGTCTGCACCTCGCCGGCGCGGATGCGCCCGGACGGCGATTGGCTCGACGTCAGCCCGGCCAACGCGGTCACCTCGCTCGACCCGATCCTGTTCACCGATCCAGCCACGGGGCGGACGTTCTCCTCGCAGCTGCTCGGTAAGACGAGCTTGATGTCCTACTCCGACGACGACGGGGCGACCTGGCTGCCCAGCACGGGCTCGGGCATCAATTCCGGCGTCGATCACCAGACGGTCGGTGGCGGACCGTTCGCGGCGCCGCTCGGTAGCCCGCTCCATCCTCACGCCGTCTATTACTGCTCGCAGGACATCGCTCTCGCCGAATGCGCGCTGTCGCTCGACGGGGGGACGACGTTCGGGCCCGCCGTGCCGATCTACAACCTGACCCAGTGCGGCGGCCTGCACGGCCACGTAAAAGTCGCTCCCGACGGCACCGCCTACGTACCGAACAAGTCGTGCGGCGGGAAGCAAGGGGTCGCGGTGTCGAGCAACAACGGGCTCACCTGGACGGTGCGCACGGTTCCGGGGAGCAGCGCCGGAACCTGGGATCCTTCGGTCGCGATCGGCGCGAAGGGGACGGTGTACTTCGCGTTCGGAAACGGCGACGGCAAACCGAAGGTCGCGGTATCACACGACCGCGGAGCGACCTGGACCGCCCCGCTCGACCTTGGTTCGACGCTCGGCCTTCGGGACACCGCGTTCGCCACGGCGATCGCGGGCGACGATGCGCGAGCCGCGATCGCCTTCCTCGGCACGACGACGCCGAGCTCGAGCGGCGACGATCCGGCGAGCCCTGCCGTCTGGTACCTCTACGTCGCGCACACCTACGACGGCGGCGCCACCTGGAGCGTGTCGAACGCCACGCCGGGCG
This sequence comes from Thermoanaerobaculia bacterium, assembly GCA_044226625.1. GTDB lineage: Bacteria > Acidobacteriota > Thermoanaerobaculia > Multivoradales > UBA5704 > DASYKS01. The sequence goes on along the minus strand of JBGAGQ010000050.1, from coordinate 18,646 downwards.
ATCCGGTCCAACGCGGCACGATCTGCGCGGGCGGCACCACCGGTTGCCCGAACGGCACGCGGAACCTGCTCGATTTCATGGATCTCCAGGTCGATCGCCGAGGCCGAGCCGTGGTGGGCTACGCGGACGGCTGCACCGGCGGCTGCATCGATTCGGCGCCGAACACCCAGGGCGCTCTCGCCTCGGTCGCGCGGCAGAAAGGGGGCCTCGGGCTCTTCTCCGCCTTCGACCCGCCCCCCGGTCCCCCCGGATCGCCGCTCGCGCGGGCGGCGTTCGAAAACGGCTCGATCCGGCTCTCGTGGTCCGAGCCCGCCGAGGGGGGCGCTCCGATCAAAGGCTACCGCGTCTACCGCACCCAGACCGGAATCCCCGAGCAGTTGCTCACCGTGCTGCCCGCCACGGACCTCTCCTACGTCGACGCGAGCTTCGATCCGACGAAGAACCCGCGCTACGAGGTGCGCGCGGGCAATCTCTACGGCGAGAGCGCCGCTCCCGCGGGCTGCGACAACCGGGTCGCCCCGGCCGCGGGATCTTCGATCGCCAGCCTCGGCGCTTCGGTGTCAGCGTCTCAGGTTGCGTCCCGGGGCCGATCCGCACCGGCCGGTCCGGCCGCCGAGAGGGCTGCGGGCGACACGCCCTAAGCAGGCGCTTCTCCCAATCTCCGTCACCCCTTCCCCGCCGCCCGCGAACCGAGTCGTTCGCGGGCGGTGTCGCTTGTTCGACCGCGACGTTCGGACGCAACGGTCCGCCGGCCGGGCGGCGAGTCCCGCCGAAGCTTCGATGAATCCTTGAGGCTGCTATAGTTCAATCGGTAGGCACCCTCGGAATGCACACTCTCACCTATCGCGCGGTGCTCACGGGAAACCGTCTCGAATGGCAAGGCGAGACGCCACCCGAGATCGGTACCGAACGCTCGATTCCCGTCGACGTGACGATCGTCGCGGAAGACCGCTCCGATCGCCGCCAGGCCGGAGAACGAATGGCCGCCGCGCTCGAGAAGCTCGCCGGTGTGCCGTATCCGGTCGACATCGACGACCCCGTCTCCTGGCAGCGGGAGAGTCGGCGAGACCGGCAGGGTCCCGGACGCGATTGATCGTGCCGCCTTTTCCGTGCTGACTTGATCGTGCTGATCGACAGCAACATCATCATCTACGCCTCAAAGCCCGAACATCGCGCCCTTCGCAGGCTCATCGCAACGCAATCTCCGGCGGTCTCGGTCGTCAGCTACGTCGAGGTTCTCGGGTACCATCGGCTTCTGGAACGCGAGCGTCGGCTTTTCGAAGACTTTTTCGTCGCCGCACCCATGCTTCAGATCTCGGTCGAGATCCTCGAATGCTCGACTTCGTTGCGACAAAAGAAGGCCGTAAGCCTGGGGGACGCACTGATCGCGGCGACCGCCCTCGTTCACGACCTGGAGCTGATCACCGCCAATACCGCCGATTTCGATTGGATCCCCGACCTCCGCGTGACCAATCCCTTGAGTTGAGCCGGCGACCTTCTCGCGCCTCGCCCCTCGCGGGCGGCGTTCCGGGTTTGGTCTAAGATTCCACGCGCGAGATTCCCTCCTTTGCCCCTTCCACCCGAGCCTTCCACCCTCCCCTTCGCCGCTCCGGAGCTGTCGGTGCCGAGCGGGTCGGACCGGCTGCGCGAGCTGCTCCGCACGCGTTTCGGGCTTCCGAGCTTCCGCCCCTATCAGGAGCAGGTCTGCCGCGCGGTATCTGCCGGCGAGGACGTGCTGCTGATCATGCCGACCGGGGCGGGAAAGTCGCTCTGCTATCAGCTCCCGGGCCTCGCGCGCGGTGGCGCGACGTTGGTCGTCTCGCCGCTCATCGCGCTCATGGAGGATCAGGTCGCGAAGCTACGCGAGCTCGGGTTCGCCGCCGAGCGCATTCACTCCGGACGCGACCGGGCGGAGTCACGCCGCGTCTGCATCGACTACCTGCAGAAGAAGCTCGACTATCTGTTCATCGCCCCGGAGCGGCTCGCGGTGCCGGGCTTTCCCGAGTTCCTCGCTCGCACGAAGCCCGGGCTGGTCGCGGTCGACGAGGCGCACTGCATCTCGCAATGGGGGCACGACTTCCGGCCCGAGTACCGGATGCTCGGCGCGCGCCTGCCGCAGCTGCGCCCCGCGCCGGTGATCGCCCTCACCGCGACGGCGACGCCACGCGTGCAGGACGACATCGCGGTCCAGCTCGGCATGCCGCGGGCGCTCCGCTTCATCCACGGCTTCCGCCGGGTGAACCTCGCGATCGAGGCGGTCGCCCTCCGCCCCACCGCACGGCGCGAGGCGGTGCGCGCGGCGCTCGCCGCCGCCGAGGCCCGCCCCGCGATCGTCTACGCGCCGACGCGCAAGGAGGCCGACGCCCTCGGCGCCGAGCTGTCCGTCGAGATGCCGGCGGCCGCCTACCACGCCGGGATGGCGGCGTCCGAGCGCGAGCGGGTCCAGAGCGCGTTCCTGGACGGCCGGCTGGAGGTGATCGTCGCGACGATCGCTTTTGGCATGGGCATCGACAAAGCGAACGTCCGCACGGTGATCCACACCGCCCTGCCCGGCTCGCTCGAGGGGTATTACCAGGAGATCGGTCGCGCCGGCCGCGACGGCCTCCCTTCGCGGGCGATCCTGCTCTACTCCTACGCCGATCGGCGGACCCACGAGTTCTTCCATGCCCGCGACTATCCGGAGATCGCGGTGCTCGACGAGATCGCGAACGCCCTCACGCCCGAGCCGCGCCCGACCGAGGACATCGCGCGGCGGCTCAAGCTCGACGCGGAGCTGTTCGAGCGGGCGCTCGAGAAGCTCTGGATCCACGGCGGTGCCAAGGTGGACGCCGAGGGGCGGATCTCGCGCGGCGGCACGTCGTTCCGCCGCTCGTATCAGGAGCAGAGCGGCCACAAGGTCGGCCAGCTCGACGACATCCTGCGTTACGCCGAGGGGCACGACTGCCGCATGCTTCATCTGATCCGCCATTTCGGCGACCAGGAGGACGCGGGCGGACCGTGCGGTATCTGCGACGTCTGCGCCCCGGATCGCCGCCTGCTCGGCAGCTCGCGCGCCGCGACGGACGCCGAGTTCGCCGTCCTCGCGGCGATCCTCGAAACGCTCCGCGAGCGGGACGGCCAGACCACCGGCCAGATCTTCCGCGAGCTCGGCGAGGACGCCCCGGCAGGGTTCGACCGCCGCGCCTTCGAGCAGCTCCTTGGCGCGCTGGTCCGCGCGGGTCTCCTGCGGCTCCAGGAGGATTCGTTCGAAAAAGACGGGCGAGAGATCCGTTTCCAACGCGCCGTGCTCACCGCCACGGGATATCGAATCGACGACGCGGCGCTCGCCGGGCTCACACTCACCGAAGCGCCTCCCGATGCCGGCTCGAAGCGACAGAAGGCAAAGGCGAGCAAGCGGGAGCGCTCGTCAGGCGGCCCATCTCGTGGGGAATCGCGAGGCGATTCGGCCTCGATCGACACGGCGCGGGACGAAGCCGCGACGCCGCTCGTCGAGGGGCTCCGCGCCTGGCGGCTCGCCGAGGCGAAGAAGCGGAAGATTCCAGCGTTCCGCATCCTCACCGACCGCACGCTCTACGCCCTCGCGGCGGCGCAGCCGAAGAGCGAGGTCGGCCTCCTGAACGTCCCCGGCATCGGACCGGGGATCGTCTCGAAATACGGCGAGGAGCTGCTCGAGCTGATCGCGACCTCCGGTTAGGCGGTCAACCGCAGCTCACCCCGAACCGCTCCGCCAACCCTCGCGCGCCGCGGTGGGTGATCCGAAGGGCACGGCTCTTCGGCGTCCTGGCGAGCCACTCCAATTCGAGAAGCCGCGCGCACAGAGCCGCGCCGAGCGCCCCCGCGAGGTGCGGCCGCCGCTCGGTCCAATCGAGGCAGCGTCGGGCGAAGGCACGCCGCGCCCCGCGCAACGCCGCGAGGTCGAGGCCGATCCCGCCGAACGCGTCCTCGCCTCGCGGGCCGAGGACGAAGTCGCGTTCTCCTGACGCTTCGAGGGCTCCCGCCCGTTCGAGCGCCGCGGTGATCTCGACGCCGACGCGCCCGGCGAGATGGTCGTAGCAAAGGCGCGCCTCGTGGAGCGGCTCCGGCCTTGGAGATCGAGGAACGCCGACTCCCCGGGCGGTCGAGATCGCGCCGAGCGCCTCGAGCGCGTGCGCCACCTCGGGCGCCGCAAGCCGGTAATACCGGTGGCGTCCGGAGCTCGAAACGGAAAGGAGCCCGCCGAGCACGAGCTTGCCGAGGTGGCCGCTCGCCGACTGCGCTGAGATCCCGGCGCTTCGCGCGAGCTCTCCCGCCGGCAGCGCTCGGCCGTCGACCAGGGCGATCAACATCGCCGCGCGCGCCGGCTCGCCGATCAGCTCGGCGACCGCGGCGAGGGGATAGCGGGCGTTCATCGAGGCGCAGTCTAGCCTCGACGGTCGGAGGACGCTTCACCGCAGGTTGAAACGTCCTCCGGCCCGTGCGCCCTATCGTGCTCCCGGACGTTGGACCGAGACGGGAGGACCTTTTCGAATGATCACCTTGAGCATCCGCTATCAGATCGACCCCAGAAAGCTCCGCGAATTCGAGGCCTACGCGAAAAGCATCGCCGAGCCGATCCGCCGCTCCGGCGGCGACCTCGTCGGCTACTACCTCCCGACCCGCTTCGCGGGAAGGACCAACGAGGCGCTCGCCCTGATCGACTTCCCGAGCCTCGCCGCTTACGAGACCTACCGCGCGGCGCTCGGCGACGATCCAGACAACCAGGCGGCCATCGCCCAGGTCGAACAAGCCGCCTGCATCCTCTGCGAGGACCGGTCGTTCGTCGAGAAGGTCGGCTGAACGACCTTGCTCCGCTCCTGAAGCCCACCTAGACTTCGCCCCTACGAACCGCGCAGGGACGTTCCGACAAAGACCCTCCATACGGCACGTGCCGATCCCTTGACCGAAACTACGACCCATCGCCGCCCCGCCTCGCTGCAGGGGGCGATCGCCGAAGCCCTGTTCGCGGTGGTGGTGTGGGGCGGTACGTTCGTCGCGACCAAGCGGGCGCTCGCCGATGCCTCCCCGGCGTTCGTCGTGGCGATTCGGTCGCTCCTCGGTGCGCTCGTGCTCTCGGGGGTCGCCGCGTGGCGCGGCGAGATGGCTCGCGTGCCCCTGCGGCTGCTCGGCAAGCTCGCGTTCCTCGGCTTTCTCGGGATCGGATTCCACCAGTGGCTGCAGGCCCAGGCGCTGACGACCTCCGACGCCTCGACCGCCGCCTGGCTGGTCACGGTCTCGCCGATCTTCACCGCGCTGCTCGGCCGGACGACGCTGGGCGAGCGAATCGGCACGCTCGGCGCCGCCGGCATCGGGGTCGCGGCGCTCGGCGTGCTCTTCGTCGTGGCGCACGGCGACCTCTCGGCGCTCGCGAGGAGCGGATTCGGGACGACCGGCGATTTCCTGATGCTTTTTTCCGCCTGCAACTGGTCGATCTACACGGTGCTCTCCCGGCGCATCCTCAAGTCGCAGCCGGCCGGGCGAACGACCTTCTACGTGCTCGCGTTCGGCGGGCTTTTTTCGGCGCTCTGGTGGCTCGCGGCTCCCGGCGGCTCGCTCGGCGCGTCGATCGCGCGGATCGGTGCCCCCGCCTGGATCTCGATCGCGTTTCTCGGAATCCTCGGCTCGGCGCTTGCCCCGCTCGCCTGGAACGACGCGCTCGAAACCATCCCCGCGGCGCGCCTCTCGGTCTTTCTCTACCTGGAGCCGCCGATCACCACCGCGCTAGCGGTCGCGATCGGCCAAGAATCCTGGCGCTGGGCGACCCTCTGGGGCGGCCTTCTGATCGTTCTGGGCGTGTCGATGGTGAATCTGCGGGGGCGGACGCGCCGCGCCGAGGTCGCTTCGGGCTGAACCGTCCGAGCCCTACTCCAGCTCGAACAGCGGGTCTCCCCCTTCGACGGCTTGGCCGGTCTGGACGTAGATCGCTTTGACCGTCCCGTCGGCTTCGGCGAGGATCTCGTTCTGCATCTTCATCGCCTCGAGGACGATGATGCCCTGGCCCGCCGAGACCTGCTCGCCGGGCTCGGCGAGGATCGAGACGACGCGGCCGGGCATGTAGGCCGCGACTTTCCGATGTCGGCGGCGCGAGTCGCCGCCTCCGGCCGTGGCGGCGAGATGGGCGAGCGGATCGGCGATCTCCACCTCCCAGCTCGCGAACCGGCCGGAGACGCGCAGCACGTCTTCTCCGCTCGCCCGGACGACAACCTCCTGCTGGACGCCGTCGAACCGGAGGCTGTAGGCGCCGCCTCGTCCGACCGGCGAGGCGTCGACGTGGTAGACGGTTTCGCCGATCGTCACCTCGTAGCCGTGATCGTGGCGGCGGACCCGCGCCCGCTCCTCCCGCTCGCCGAGCTTGACCCAGAGATCCATCGTCAGCCTCTCCGGTGCTCGGGGCGGAGCGCGTCGCGCCGGCCCGTGGCGCGCCAGACCGTCCGACGGCCGGTCGAGCGCGGCACGGCGATCGCGCGTTTGACCCGCTCGAAGTGATGGATCGCTGCGGCGACCAACGGAAGATCGCCCGAATCCTCGGCGCGCAGACCGTGCAGCTCACCGCTCGCGAGCTTCTTGTCGAGCATCGCGATGTTCATGTTGCCGGAACGGAAATCGGGGTCGGCCAGGAGCGCGCGGAAGAGCGGCGCCGTGGTGCGGATCCCTTCGATCCGCAGCTCGGTGAGCGCGCGGGCGAGCCGGTCGAGCGCGCGCGACCGGTTCTCGGCCCAGACGATCAGCTTGGCGAGCATCGGGTCGTAGTGGATCGAGACCTCGGCCCCTTCGTAGACCCCGGCGTCGTTGCGGATGCCCGGCCCCTCGGGCCAGCGCAGCAGGTGGATCTTTCCCGGCGACGGCTTGAACTTCTGGAACGGGTCCTCGGCGTAGAGACGGACCTCGATCGCGTGGCCGCGCGGGTGGACGTCGTCGAATTCTGGACCGAGCGGCTCGCCTTCCGCCACGCGGATCTGGGTATAGACGAGATCCAGGCCGGTCACCAGCTCGGTCACCGGATGCTCCACCTGGAGCCGGGTGTTCATCTCGAGGAAATAGAAGTTCTCGTCCGCGTCGAGCAGGAACTCGCAGGTCCCGGCGTTCGCGTAGCCGACGGCGGACGCCGCGCGGACCGCGGCCTCCCCCATCCGTCGCCGCAGGTCGGGCGAGACGACCGGCGACGGGGCCTCCTCGACCACTTTCTGATGGCGCCGCTGGAGCGAGCACTCCCGCTCGCCGAGCGAGACGACGCGGCCGTGCAGGTCGCCCATCACCTGGATCTCGACGTGCCGCGGATCGACGATGTACTTCTCGATGTAAACCGAGCCGTCGCCGAAGCTCGCGAGCGCCTCGGCGCTCGCGCCGCGAAAGGCCGCGGCGATCTCCGCGGGGGAATCGACCCGCCGCATCCCCTTGCCGCCGCCGCCGGCCGAGGCCTTGATCATCACCGGGTAGCCGATCGACTCGGCGAACGCCGCCGCGCCTTCCGCGTCCGCGATCGGATCGCGTCCGCCCGGCACGACCGGCACGCCCGCGTCGATCATCCGGCGTCGGCTTTCGACCTTCGAGCCCATCGCGTCCATCGCCTCGGGCGACGGGCCGATGAAGACGACCCCCGCCTCCCGGCATTGGCGCGCAAACTCGGCGCGCTCGGAGAGGAAGCCGTAGCCGGGGTGGATCGCGTCGGCGCCGATCCGTACGGCGAGATCGACGATCGCCTGTCCGCGCAGGTAGCTCTCGCGGGAGGGGGCCGGACCGATCGGATAGGCCTCGTCGGCGAGCAGCACGGGCAGGCTCGTGCGGTCCGGCTCGGAATAGACCACCGCCGATCGGATCCCCATCTCGCGCAGCGTGCGCAGGATACGCACCGCGATCTCGCCGCGGTTGGCGATCAGGACCTTCTTGAGTTTGCGGGTCGGTGGCGTTTCGTTCGACAAGCTGACGTATCTTATCCGGAATGCCCCGACCGCAAACTCCGCCGACGGTTCGCCTCGCCGTCTGGTCCGGCCCGCGCAACATCTCGACCGCGATGATGCGCTCGTTCGAGAGCCGGAGCGACACCTACGTCACCGACGAGCCGCTCTATAGCCACTACCTCCTTGCGACCGGTCTGCCGCACCCAGGACGGGACGAGGTGATCGCCCACCACGAGAGCGACTGGCGGAAGGTGGTCGACTGGCTCATCGGCCCCGTCCCCGGGGACAAGCCGCTCTGGTACCAGAAGCACATGTCCCACCATCTGCTGCCAGAGATCGACCGCGGCGAGGGCGGGTGGCTCGACCGGCTCGAGAACTGCTTCCTGATCCGTGAGCCGCGCGCGATGCTCGCCTCGTTCGCCAAGGTGATGCCGAACCCGACGCTCGAGGACACCGGCTTGCCCCAGCAGGTCGAGCTTTTCGAGCTGGTCCGACGCCGCCGGGGCGCGGCGCCCCCGGTCGTCGACGCGCGCGACGTCCTGCTCGACCCGCGCCGGACCCTCTCCGCGCTCTGCGACCGGGTGGGGATCGACTTTCAGGAGTCGATGCTCTCCTGGCCTCCGGGCCGGCGCGCGACCGACGGCATCTGGGCCGAGCACTGGTACGCCGAGGTCGAGCGCTCGACCGGGTTCGCCCCGTATCGGCCGAAGGGCGACGACCTTCCAGAGCAGCTGGAGCCGCTCGCCCGCCGCTGCGCGGAGCTGTACGAGATCCTCGCCGAACACCGCCTCTGAGCGCCGGCAAAACGCCTGGCCGAGAGATTGCAATCGAGACCGTACGTCCCATGACGACTCGCACCACGTCGGAGCGAGATCTAGCGAAATCCGGAGGAGAAAACCCGTCATGAAGCCTTTGCGCCGTTCCCTGCCCCCCGTCCTCGCCGCGTTCGCGCTCTGCGCCGCGGCCCTGTGCGCCTTCGCGGTTCCCGCCTCGGCGCAGGACGGAGAGGTCTCCCGCGTCATCGCCATTCAGGTTTATGCCCAGGGCCATGACGAGGACGAATCCACCCTCTACGGTGTGGCGCCCGAAAACGAGCCGGTCGAGGTCTACCAGGGCCAGCGGGTTCGGCTCACTCTCGTGGGCACCGGCCTGATCGATGGCACGGGCGAAGAGGTCGAGGTGCCGGCGAGCTTCAGCGTCGCCGGAGGGCAGATCGACATCATCGGCCGCGGCGAGAACTGGGTCGACGTCTTCGTCCGGCGCAATTCGGGCGGCGGCCAGCTCAACTACCGGGTGGGCAACGACTACCAGATGCGCAACGAGATCCGTTCGGGCCGCATCATCCTCCGCGTCGTCGAGGAGGAGGAAGAGGAGTAACGGGTGGAAGAGGGTCCGCCGAAGCCGGAACGCGTCTCAATCGCGCGTTCCGGCGCGGCGGACCGCCTTCTTCTTCAGCTCCTCCGCCTTGCGCCGCCCGCTCGCCGCCCAGGAGCAGATCGGGCAGGCGTCCATGTCGTGGCGCAGCGCGGGGCAGCGCTCGCGGCCGAAATAGATGATCTGCAGATGGACCCTTCCCCAGCTCTCCTTGGGGAAGAGCGCTTTCAAATCCGCTTCGGTCCGCTCCACATTCGATCCGTCCGAAAGCCCCCAGCGGGCTGCGAGCCGATGGATGTGCGTATCGACGGCGAAGGCCGGCAGCCCGAAACCCTGATCCATGACCACCGACGCCGTCTTGTGACCGACGCCGGGAAGCGCCTCCAGCTCCTCGAACGTGCGGGGAACGACCCCGCCGTGCCGCTCGACGAGTAGCTCGGACAGGCGTTTGAGGTTCTTCGCCTTGGTCGGCGCGAGGCCGATCCGGCGGATCAGATGTTGGATCTCATCGACCGGAAGAGCGGCCATCGCGGCCGGCGTACGAGCCCGGGCGAACAGCTCGGGCGTCACCGTGTTCACCAGCTTGTCGGTGGTCTGTGCCGAGAGGACCACCGCCACCAGTAGGGTGAACGGATCGACGTGATCGAGCGGGATCGCCATCTCGGGGTAAAGCTCGTCCAGGATCGTCTGGATGCGGGCGGCTTTTTCGCGGCGGGTCATGTCGGCTGCGGATCATCCGACAGACCCGTCCCGGCGATCAAATCCCTCCTGCAAAGTGCGTCCACTTCTGAGGACGAAGCGGAACGATTTTCCGCCCTCCGGCGGATCTCTCTACCGGAATTCGAGTTGGCCGCGACCTTGCACTAGGCTCCGTGCGTCACCGATCGACGCGCGGAAGCCCGCGCGATCCGTCGCGGATCCGTTGAGAAGGAGGAATGACCATGAACCGTATCGTCAACCGCTTCACGAATCGAATTTTCTCGGTCGGCGCGCTCGCCTTCGCGCTCGCGCTGCCCGTCGTCGCCCAAGGGGTCGCCCGGGAGCGTTCCTGGAATCGCGACCGGTCGCACTCGGTTGAAACCGGCGCCACGAAAGTGATCGCCATCCAGGTGTGGGCCGATCCGTTCGGCTCGAGCCGCGAGCAGCGCTTCGGCGTCGCGCCCGAAAACGAGGCCGTGCAGGTCTGGCCCGGAGAGCGGCTGCGGCTCACCCTCGTCGGCACCGGCCTGTTCAACGGCGAAGGCGAGGAGGTACCGGTCGCCGCGCGGTTCGACATCGAAGCCGGGCGCGACCTGTCGATCCTGCGCACCGGCAGCAACTGGGTCGAGGTGGCGGTCGATCGCGACGCGCGGGGCATCGCGGGCCAGATCGGCTTCCGCGTCCGCAGCGGCTACGACATGCGCGGCGGCTTCACCAGCGGTCGGATCACGCTCGACGCCCGCCTCCGTGCTGAGGGCGACGATCGCGGCGATCGTCACGACCGGTACGACCGCGACAACTCGAGTCGGCGCGAGAAGGCCCGCGTGGTCACCCGTGCCCTGATCGAGGGGATCCTCGACTCGCGGTTCGACCCGAGCCGCGACGGCGACCGGGTCGACGAGATCTACGAGGAGGGGTATCGCGGAGTGCGCCGGTACGCCGACGAACTCTCGTACTCGGTCGAGCGGCGGCGGATCGCGCTCGATCCGGAGGATACCGTCCGCCGGCTCTACCTCGTGCTCTTGAAGCGGGACCGTGGCCAGATCGCCTCGGATCGCGGCTTCTGGAACAACGTCTCGGCGCTCCGGCGTGACGGTTACCACACCGTCGTGCGGACGATCGTCGAATCGGACGAGTTTCGTCGGGTCTTCGACCTCAACGATTTCGACGCGATCCGTGACGGAGGTCGGCGCTACTAGCGCCCGCTTCGCCCCTCCACACCCGTCGACATAGGGGCGGGGCTTGCCTCCGCCCGCGATGGCCTCGGACCCGCGGGCGGAGGCAAGCTCCGCCCCTACGAATTCCGCCGAGATTCCTGCGAAGCCGTCGACTCCGACCTGGCTCGCGTCTTCTACCAACTGCTCGACGAGCCCCCGCCCCCGAAGCTCCCTCCCCCGCCCGAAAAGCTCGACGACGACGAGGACCAGGACGAGGAGCTGGAAGAGCTCGAAGACGAGCTCGAGCTGCCGGAATCGAAGATCCAGCCGCGGCTCCCCTTCGAGCCGCGCAAGGTCCCGATCGCGGGTTTCGGCAGCTTGCCCGAGCGCCGGAGGTAGATTCGGTAGATCGGATAGCCGATCAGCCACAGCGCCGTCAGGCCGAGAGCGATCTCTGGCGTCGCCGCGACCGCGCTGAGAATCGCGACGAACGGCGTGACCACCAGATAGACGATCCAGGCGACGCATCCCGGGGCGAGGGTGCCCGCGAATCCGAAGACCAGTACCAGGACGAGGAGCATCCCGCCGACGACGAGGCGGGGAGCCCAGCCGAGCGGTCGCGATGGCGCGGGCGGCGGCGCGGCAGGTGGTTCCTCGCCCCGTAGCTCGGCCCCGATCGCGTCGACTCCCGCTTCGATGCCTGCCCCATAGTCGCCGGAACGAAACTTGGGGCGCACGAGGTCGTCGAGGATCCGCCGACTCCGGATGTCGGTGAGCTTCGGCTCCAAGCCGTAGCCCACCTCGATGCGCATCTTCCGGTCGTCCCGAGCGATCACGAACAGAACACCGTCGTCGCGCTGCGCCTCCCCCAGCTTCCAGATCTCCGCGACCCGGTTCGAGAAATCCTCGATCGGCTCGCCGCCGAGGCTCGCCACGGTGAGCACGGCGACCTGTGCCTTCGTCTCTTTCTCGAGCGCCGCGAGCTTCCCCTCGAGCGCGGTGCGCGTCTCCGGCGAAAGGAGTGCGGCCTCGTCCACCACCCGACCCGACAGATACGGCACCGGGCGAACGTCCGCGCGGGCTCCGGCGACCGACGCCGCGAGCAGGGCGCAGGCGAGCGTTATTCTCCTCACCGCTCCTCCAATCGCAGCTCGTCCGGCAGCTCGTTACCGGGCGTCACCGGGGCGATCTGGGAGGTGAGGTCGGCGGCGGAATCGACCGTCAGGCCCGCGGCACGAAGCACGACTCCGGCGGCGGTCACCCCGGCGGCGAGCGCCGCGGCCGGACCCGCCGTGGCGAGCTTTTCGGCGATCCCGGCGGCGACGCCGTCCCAAGAGGCCGCGGAGACGCGCTTGCGCAGGCCGATGTCGGGTAGCACGAGGACCCGCCGCTCGAACAGCGAGACGAACAGGAGGAGCCCTTCGCGGCTCACGGTCGCGGCCAAGTTCTCGGCGAGGAACGCCGCTTCGGCCCGTCGGCGGACCTGCTCGTCGATCCGCTCGTTTCCGGTGAGGGCTCGGGTGAGGACCGGCAGACGCGCGAGGAGCCAGCCCAAACTGGCGCCCGCGGCCGGCGGAACGGCGACCCAGACCAGCGGATCGAGCCCCCAGACGTCGAGCGCCCGGTGGAGCGCGGCCGCCATGAGCGCGGCGGCGAGCGCGCCGAGCGTCGCCCCTTTCCACGCGGCGCCGGTGTAGGAATCGCTCCGCGCCACGACGAACGGCACGATCTCGGCGGTCGTCCGCCGCTCGAGGTCGGCGACCGCGAGGCGGAGCGCCTCGCGCTCGAAGGGAGGGAAGAGATCCTCGAATTTCATCGTCGATCGAAGGGGCCGGGCGACGATGCTACTCCCATCCGCCCGTCGCCCGCGATCTCTTGACCTCGCCGCGCCGTTTCTTCTCGTCGACCCGTCGGCCCTTCGCCGCGCGCGACGGCCGCGTCGGCTTGCGCGGGGTCTCGTCGGCGAGCGCTTCGGCGATCAGCTCCGCGAAGCGGGCGATCGCCGCCTCTCGGTTCTGTCCCTGCGTCCGGTGGCGTTGGGCGGTGAGGTGGAACACGCCGTCGCGGGTGATCCGGGTCGGGAGGCGGGTGAACAGGCGCTCCTTCTGCTCCGGGCTCAAGGCCGTCGAGCCTCGGACGTCGAATCGGAGGAGGACGCGCGTCTCCACCTTGTTGACGTTCTGCCCGCCGGGTCCGCCGGAGCGCGCCGTCGCGAGCTCGACTTCCGCCTCGGGGATCTCCAACCGGTCGTCGATACGGATCGTCGTCGCCATGGCTCGTGGTTTCGTCGTGAGGATTGGAGGACTGCGATAGGCTCGGTACCCTCTATGGTATGCGCGTCCCACGGGCTCGCCCACCCCCTGTCGGCTCGGTTCGGATCCCGAGCCCTGGGCGCAGCGGTCGTGAGCGCGGCAGCGGTCCTTTCGGCCTGCGGCGGCGGGCCGGAGCCGCCATTGCCGGGGCCGCGCCTGAAGCCAACCCACGGCGCCGGGCCGAACACGGGCAACGTGCTGTTCACCTCCGCCGGCCCGCTCGAAGACGTCGCGCTCCAAGAGGTCGCGAGCCTTCCCTCGGTCCCGATCTACATCACCGCGCCGGCGCGCGCTCCCCAGGGGGACGACCGCCTGTTCGTCGTCCAGCGGAACGGCGCGATCCGCATCCTGTCGCAGGGGAAGGTTCTCGCCGAGCCGTTCCTCGACATCTCCGATCACGTGACCGAAGAGGGGGAAGGGGGCCTGCTGTCGATGGCCTTCCATCCGCGCTACGACGAGAACGGCCTCTTCTTCGTCAACTACACCGACCCCGACGGGGACACCGTGGTCGCCCGCTACCGCCGGTCGCCGGCCGACCCCAACAAGGCCGATCCAGCCTCCGCGGTCCGCGTGCTCTGGGTCGATCAACCATACAGCAACCACAACGGAGGCCAGCTCCAGTTCGGGCCCGACGGCTATCTCTACGTCGGCATGGGCGACGGCGGCTCGGCCGGCGACCCGTCCTGCTTCGCCCAACGGCGGGTGAACCTGCTCGGCAAGATGCTGCGGATCGACGTCGATCGTTCGACCGGCGGGCGGCCTTATGCGATTCCGCCCGATAACCCCTATCTCGGCGAGAACCGCCTCCCCGACGAGGCGTGGGCGATCGGCCTGCGTAACCCCTGGCGCTTTAGCTTCGACCGCCAGACCGGCGATCTGTGGATCGGCGACGTCGGCCAGAACCGCCGGGAGGAGGTCGATCGGATTCCGGCTGGACGCGGCGCGGGCGTCAACTTCGGCTGGAAACCGATGGAGGGCACCCTCTGTTTCGCCGACGACGCTTGCGAGGCGGACACTCCCACCTGCGGCTCCCCGAACCTCACCCTCCCGGTGCTCGAGTATGGCCACGACGACGGCGACTGCTCGGTGACCGGCGGCTACGTCTACCGCGGTCGGAAGATCCCGAGCCTCGTCGGCCGTTACCTGTTCGGCGACTACTGCTCGGGCCGGGTTTGGGCGGCGAAGCCCGGGCCCTCGGGCTACGAGGTGCGGCAGCTCCCCGAACGGGCTTGGAGCGTGGTGAGCTTCGGCGAAGACCGCGACGGCGAGATCTGGCTCGGGACGTTCGAGGGCCGGGTCTATCGGATGGTACCCAAGAACGGATGAAGAGCCTTTTCCGCCGCCTGCTGGGCGGCTCCGATCCCTCGCCGTCGCCCTCCGGATCGCTTCAGGCGATCTCCGCCGAGGGCCAGCTCGCGAGCGACCTCTGGGTGGACGCGCCCGACGCCCTCCATCGTTTGGAGGCGATGGAGCGCCGAGGCGACGTCCCGGCCGACGAAGCGGCGGAGCTCGATCGGTTCATCCGCAACGGCTACCTCACTTTCTCCCTCGGCGACGTGAGCCGCGAAGCCGCGGCGATCCAGGCGGACGTCGACCGCGTCTGGCGGGAGCAACCGGCCGATCTCGCCTACGCCTGGAGCGGCCCGCTCCGCAGCTTCGCCGAAGCCGACGAGGCGCGCGACCGGCGTCCCTCGTACCGCATCGCCGACCTCCACTCGCACTCGGCGGCGGCGCTCGATCTCTATCTGTCGCCCGCGATTTTCCGACGCGTGGAGCGGATCCTCGGGCGGGCCGCCGTCGCCACCCAGTCCCTCTACTTTCAGTGGGGCAGCCAGCAGGCGCTCCATCGCGATCCGGTGTTCGTCCAGACTCGCCCCCCGAGCCACCTCGTGGCAGCCTGGATCGCGCTCGAGGAGATTCACCCCGCGAGTGGACCGCTGGTCTACGTGCCGGGCTCCCATCGGCTCCCGTACTACCAGTTCGCGCCCGGTGAGTTCCTGTTCGACCAGAGCCGTTACGGCCCCGCCGAGGCCGAGGCGATGGCCGAGCACGACCGCCATCGCTGCCAGGAGGCGGGCCTGACGACCGAGACGCTCGTCTGTCCGAAGGGAGAAGTCCTGCTCTGGCACGCCTCCCTCCTCCACGGAGGGTCGGCGGTCGCCGATCCGGGGCGGACCCGGAAGAGCTTCGTCGTCCACTTTTCGAGCGCCGAGCGCTACCGGCTCCGCCGCCAGGGGATCGTCGAGTTCCTGGCCGACGGAGCCGAGAGAGTCGAGCGGCATCGCATCCTCGAGACCGAGGAGATCTTGGAGCGCCCCGGCGCGCGCGGTTTCCAGAGCCCGATGGTCGGCTACGTGCCGCCGGGTTAGAAGCCGCGTCTCGAAAGCCGCGCCCGGCCGCAAGCAGGATGCTGAAAACTCAGCACCGCTCTACGCGAGCCGGCCGAGCTGTTTCGCCGCGCGCAGGATGCCGCAGACGCTCTTGGCGTCGCAGATCTCGCCCGAGAGAGCCTGGGCGATCGCCGTCTCGAGCGGCAAACGCTCGAGGTGGAGCACCTCGTCCGCCTCGAGCGTCTGGCGGGTCTGAACCAAGTCGGTCGCGAGAAACAGCCAAACCTTCTCGTCGGCGAAGCCCGGGGTCGCCCAGATCCAGCCGAGTGGCTGGAGGCGACCCGCCGTATGCCCCGTCTCCTCTTCGAGCTCACGCGCGGCGCAAAGCTCCGGATCTTCCGTTCCGCCAGGCGTTCGATCGAGCTTGCCGGCGGGGATCTCCAGAAGCCATCCCCCCGTCGCCCAGCGCGCCTGGCGGACCAGGAGAACCTCTCCCTGCGCGGTCACCGGCACGATTGCCGCAGCGCCCACGTGGTAGACCCGCTCGAGGTCGACCTCGACCCCGTTCGGCATCCGCACCGAATCGATCTTCAGCACGACGGTGCGCCCGCCGTAGATCTCGCGACTGCCGAGCGGAACGATCGGGCCGAGCACCGGCTTTCCGATTTCGCTCACTCGCCCTCCCCTGGGATCTGGGGCGCCATCTCCTGCTTCTCATAGCCGGCCGGAACGTCGAACGAGACGGGCGCCTTCTCGAACCGGTCGAGCGCGGTCACCTCCATCGTGCTCCGGGTGGTCTGCGTCTTGCCCCCCTGCGTCGTCGTGGTGACGGTCGTCGACTTGAGCGGAACGCCCTTCAGCTTCTCCGCCTCGGCCGTGATCAGCCGATCGAGGTCGGCGTTGCCGGTCTTCGGCCGGCCGGTCCGGAGCCACATGCCGAACGACTTGTCGAGCAGCGACTCGGCCACCCAGTACTCCTCGTCGGAGACGACGTCGCTCGCGCGCCCCATGCCGAACACCCTCACCTTCATCTGGTAGGCGGTGCGGAACTTGACGTGCCGAGTGGCCTGGCCGAGCAACTGAGGACCGTCCTCGTCGAGCAGCGTGTCCACCTTGGGGTTCGACACTTCGATCTTGAGCAGCGGCCCCATGCCGCCCATCATCGCGCCGAGCGAGCCGAGCATCGCGTCGAGGCTGATCTCGCCATAGGCCTTCTCCTCCGGATTCACCAGAAGGAGCGTCCGCCCGCCGTCGCGGGTGAGCATGTAGGTCCCCGCCGGAGCGATCGGATTCGCGCTCTCCTTGAAATCGACCCGCCCTTTGTCGCCCTCGGCCCAGGCTTCGACCACCGTCTTCTGCGGTCCGCGCGGGGTTTCGACCGAGGTCGTGGCTTGGAAGTGGAATCCCGCTCGGGCGGCGGTCGGCGCGACGAAACCCGCGACGAACAGGGGGAGGGCGAGCAGTGCGGCAGCCGGGAACCGGCGGGAGCTTCGAGAGGTGCGGTCGAGGATCATGAGCGATCTCCTTCGGAAGTTTGGACCGGCCCGCGATGATTCCAGAGCCTTCCCCGGGAGGCAAGGTGCGGCGGCCGACCGCGCGACCGGGAATAGACTGGCCCTCCGGATGTCTTGAAACTCGCCACCGGAGTCTTCCGTGCCTCACCCCAACGCCCCTCCACTGCCACCCGCGAAACCCGCACCGGATCGTTCCGCAGCCGCGTCGGCTGCTCGGCCAATCCCGGAGCCCCTCGCCGGACCGGGCGCCGACCGGTTGAGCGAGGCGCTCCGCCTGCTCGCCGCCGAGGTGGAGGCACGAATCGCCCGCCATCCCGCGGGCCACTTGATCGCCGGCCGCGGGCTCGAGTTGCCGCTCGCGTTGCGCGTACCGTCCGACCTGCGCGACGGCCGTCTCGGTCCCGCGGTTCGCTCGGCCGACGAGGCGCTCGACGACGCGCTCGGCGACCTCGTCCGCGGGCGGAGCGTCTTTCGGCCGGGGAGGGCGTTCTGCCTCCGTTGCGGCTCGCCGGATTGCGACCACGCCGTCGCCTCCGATCCGCGCCAGGTGTTCGCCTCGTATGGGCCGACCGGAATTCCCCGCTTCGTCGACTTTGGCCAGCTCCTCCTGGAGCGCCGCGACCCCCGCGTCGAGACCCTGTTTCGCGACGCGCCGGGGCTCGTCGCGCTGACGCTCGGCGAGAGCGATTTGACGTCCGCCCTCGCCGCGCCGTTCCGGACGCGGGAGGACGGCTTCCGGCTGCTCGGCCAAGTCGTCGCCGGATGGTTCCGGGTCAAGGGGATCAACGGGGCAGCCGAGGGGTTCGCGGTCGCGTTCCAGATCCTCTCGGTACGCGGCCGGAAGGGTCGCCGCAGCCTGATCCTGAACGTCCTCGGCACGGCGCCTGGCGGTGGGCCACTCGAAGCGCTGTATGACCGCCTCGGCGACATCCCCTGGCTCGATGCGGTGCGCTGGGCGCAGACGGCGCTCGCGAGCGTCGAGCGGAGCCTAGAAGGCCAGCCCGCGCGACACCCCAAGCGCCCAGCCCACGTCGCGGGGCAGACTCGCGCGATCGAGCTCGCGCCCCGCCGGATCCAGGGCATTCTCGAAGCGCTCGCCCATCGGCTGGAGAAAGCGCGCCGGGGACAAGAGCGCCGCACGCAGCACGCCGAGATCCGGCGCGCCGAGGGCGATCGGCCGACCGGAATGGCGCTCGCCGATCTCGCCCGCGCCGCGGCGCACGAGGTGCTCGCCGACGTCGAGCGAGACACCCTGATCGTCCTCGGCGAGCGAGGCCGCGCCCACGTCTTCAATCGCGAGGGGCGCCACGTCACCTCGATCCGCTACAGCCAAGCGGCCCTGGACAA